>NZ_JBIAQL010000001.1:0-594797 GCF_042889045.1 Streptomyces sp. NPDC002701 | reverse complement strand
GCGGGGGCCCGGGGGGGGGGGGGGTGTGGGGGGGGGGGCCCCCGCCGCCGGGGGGGGGGGGGGCGGGGGCGCCCGGGGGGCGCGGGGGGGGGGCCCCCCCCCCCCCCCCCCCCGCAGCCGTCGCTGTCGGGGCGGCCCTCACGGCCGTCCCGGCCGGGCGGGGAGGTCCCCGTGCCTGCCACGTAACGGGGTGCGTCGCGCCGCGTAACACGTGCGACGCACGCTGAGTCGTATGCAGACCTCCGTGACGCCCACCCACTGCCCGTACTGCGCCCTGCAGTGCGGCATGAATCTGACGCCCGTGCCGGGCGAGGACGGCGGCAGCGCGGTCGAGGTGACGGAACGCGCCGACTTCCCGGTGAACCGGGGCGCCCTGTGCGGCAAGGGCCGCACCGCGCCCGCGCTGCTCTCCTCCCGGGTGCGGCTGACCTCCCCGCTGATCCGGTCGTCGGACGGCGTGCTGCGGCCGGCCGGCTGGGACGAGGCGCTCGACCGGATCGCCGAGGGGCTGTCCCGTACGCGTACGGAGCACGGCCCGGACGCGTGCGGGGTCTTCGGCGGGGGCGGGCTGACCAACGAGAAGGCGTACGCGCTCGGCAAGTTCGCCCGGGTCGTGCTGGGCACCTCGCAGATCGACTACAACGGACGCTTCTGCATGTCGTCCGCGGCGGCCGGCGGCATCAAGGCGTTCGGCCTGGACCGGGGGCTGCCCTTCCCGCTGGAGGACATCCCGCGGACGGGGTGCGTGATCCTCGTCGGCTCCAACCTCGCCGAGACCATGCCGCCGGCGCTCCGCTACCTCACGGAGTTGCGGGAGAACGGCGGCAAGCTGATCGTCGTCGACCCGCGTCGCACGCGCACTGCCGAGCAGGCCGACCTGCATCTGGCGCCCCGCCCGGGCACCGATCTCGCGCTGGCGCTCGGCCTGTTGCACCTGGTGGTGGCGGAGGGGCGTACGGACGAGGCGTACATCCAGGAGCGTACGAGCGGCTTCGGGGAGGCGCGGGCCGCGGCGATGGCCCACTGGCCGGAGTACGTGGAGCGGATCACGGGGGTGTCCGTTCCGCAGCTCCGGGAGACCGTGCGCATGTTCTGTGAGCCCGAGTCCGCGATGGTGCTCACCGCGCGCGGGCCCGAGCAGCACTCCAAGGGCACGGACACGGTCGGCGCGTGGATCAACCTGTGTCTGGCGACCGGGCGTCCGGGGCGGCCCTTCTCCGGGTACGGCTGCCTCACCGGGCAGGGCAACGGGCAGGGCGGGCGGGAGCACGGGCAGAAGGCCGACCAGTTGCCCGGCTACCGCAAGCTCGACGATCCGGCCGCCAGGCGGCACGTCGCCGAGGTGTGGGGTGTCGACCCCGACGCGCTGCCGGGGCCCGGGCGCAGCGCGTACGAGCTGCTCGACGCCATGGGTACGGACATCCGCGCGCTGCTGCTGATGGCCTCGAACCCGGTGGTGTCCGCGCCCCGGGCCGCGCACATCGAGGAACGGCTGCGTTCGCTCGACTTCCTGGCCGTCGCCGACGTGGTGCTGTCCGAGACCGCCGAGCTCGCCGATGTCGTGCTGCCCGTCACCCAGTGGGCCGAGGAGACGGGCACGACGACCAACCTGGAGGGCCGCGTCCTGCTGCGCCGACAGGCGATCACGCCTCCGGACGGCATCCGGAGCGACCTCCAAGTGATGCACGAGCTGGCCGACCGGCTGGGGGTGGAGAAGGGCTTCCCCACGGACCCGGAGGAGGTCTTCGAAGAGCTGCGCCGGGCCAGTGCGGGCGGGCCCGCCGACTACTCGGGCATCACGTACCGGCGCCTCGCGGAGGAGAACGGGGTGTTCTGGCCGTGTCCGGCGGAGGGTGCGGCGGCGGAGTCCGCCGGACCCGGGACCGGTCCCGGACCCGGGACCGGTCCCGGACCCGGACCCGGTCTCGGGGCCGGTCCGGGCGGGGTGCATCCCGGCACGCCGCGTCTGTTCCTGGAGCGGTTCGCCACCGCGGACGGCCGCGCCCGGTTCGTGGCCGTGAGCCATCGGCCGCTGGCGGAGGAGCCCGACGACGAGTACCCGGTGCTGCTGACCACGGGCCGGGTGGTGTCCCAGTACCAGTCGGGCGCCCAGACCCGTCGCGTCGACGAGCTGAACGCCGCCGCGCCCGGTCCCTTCGTGGAGCTGCATCCCCGGCTGGCCGAGCGGCTGGGGGCCGTGGAGGGGGAGCCTCTCGCGGTCGTGTCCCGGCGCGGGCGGGCGGTGGCACCGGCCCGGATCACCTCCGCGATCCGGCCCGACACGGTGTTCATGCCGTTCCACTGGCCGGGCGAGGGGCGTGCCAACACGCTGACGAATCCGGCTCTGGACCCGACGTCGCGTATGCCGGAGTTCAAGGCGTGCGCGGTGCGCTTGGAGCGGCCTTAGCCGACCGGGGGGTGGCCTTCGGCCCGGTGGGGTGGCCTTCGGCCCGGTGGGGTGGCCTTCGGCCCGGTGGGGGTGGTCTGAGGCCGGTGGGGCGCTGCGGGCCGGTGGGGGGCTGATCGCGCAGTTCCCCGCGCCCCTGACGGGGCGAAGGCTGAGCGCGCCGTTTTCCGCGCCCCTGACGGGGCCGTCTGGGGCTGGTGGGGTGGGTGGGTGGTTACGCTTCGGGTGGTCGGGGTCCGTCAGGGGCGCGGGGAACTGCGCGGGCGGCCACGACGCGGTCGCACCCGGCGTCCCGGCCCAGCCCTCCCCCACCCCCTGCCCCTCATCCCCACCCCACGGAGACCCATGGCGCCCGCGGCCAAGATGAATCCCGGCGAGTTCGACATCGACGCCGGGCTCGTGGAGCGGCTGGTCGGTGAGCAGTTCCCCGCGTGGGCCGGGCTGCCGGTGCAGCAGGTGGTGTCGGCCGGGACCGACAACGCCATGTACCGGCTCGGCGACGACCTGGTCGTACGCCTGCCGCGGCAGCCCGGCGGAGCGGGCCAGGTGGAGAAGGAGCAGCGCTGGCTCCCCCGGCTCGCCCCCCACCTCCCGCTGCCCGTCCCCGTACCGCTCGCCGAGGGCGCACCCGGACAGGGGTACCCGCTGCCGTGGGGCGTCTTCCGCTGGCTGGACGGCGAGAACATCTACGACGCACCGCTCACCGGGGAAGCCGAACTCGCCCGAGCGGCGGCCGAGTTGGGACGGTTCGTCGCGGCCCTGCGCGGGGTCGACGCCGCCGATGGTCCGCCGTCCTGGCGTGGCGGCCCCCTCACCGACGACCTCCCCGTCCGCGCCGCCATCCGCGACCTGGGCGCGGACGGCACGCTGGACGGGGACACCGCCACCGCCGCCTGGGAGGACGCCCTGCGGCTGCCCCGGTGGACCGGCGCCCCCGTCTGGCTGCACGGCGACCTGCTGCCCGGCAACCTGCTGGCCCGTGGGGGCCGGCTCAGCGCGGTCATCGACTTCGGCGGCCTCGGCACCGGCGACCCGGCGGCCGACGTGCTCGCCGCCTGGGCCGTGTTCACCTCCGAGACCCGCCCCCTGTTCCGCGAGGCGGCCGGCGTCGATGACGCGACCTGGGCCCGCGGCCGGGGCTGGGCCCTGTACTTCGGGCTGACGGCGGAGCACCACTACCGGGTCACCAACCCCGTGCTCGCCGCCGTGGCGCATCGGGCGGTGTCCGAGGCGCTCGCCGACGACGCATAGCCGGCACGGCTCCCCCTCGGCTTCCCCCCTCAGCGCCCGCTCAACTCCCGTACGGGCGCACCGCCTTGGCGTCGCGCAGCGCGAAGGCCCACCACGCCAGCTGGTCCAGCATCGCCTTCGCCGCCGCGTCCGGGCCCGACGGGTCCCGGTGCCGGCCGGCGTCGTCGAAGGACGCGCCGGCGTTGTGGAAGGACACGGTGTCGCGGACGGTGACGGCGTGCAGCTCGGCGAAGACCTGGCGGAGCTGTTCGACGGCGCGCAGGCCGCCCGAGACGCCGCCGTAGGAGACGAAGCCGACGGGCTTGGCGCGCCACTCCTCGTAGTGCCAGTCGATGAGGCCCTTGAGCGAGGCGGGGAACGAGTGGTTGTACTCGGGGGTCAGGACGACGAAGGCGTCCGCCCCGGCGAGCTTCGGCGTGACCTTCGCCAGTTCCGCGGTCACCTCCGGGGACGGGGAGTGGGACAGGGCCGTCGGCAGCGCGGCGTCGGCCGTGTCGACGACCTCGACGGTGAGGTCGTCGCGCTCACGGAACCGGCCGAGCAGCCAGTCGGCGACGACAGGACCGAAGCGGCCCTCCCGGTTGCTGCCGACGATGACGGCGACCTTGAGCGGGACAGGAACGTCAGTGGTGGGGTTCATGGCCGCGAGCCTCACATCTCAACTTAACTTGAGGTCAAGCCCCGGACCCGGTCACCCGTTCACACGTGCCGCCCGCTCTCTTCGGGTTCTTCTCGCCCGCACCTCGCCGTCACACCGCTGACCTGCTGGAACGTCTCCGGGTGGCGCGACGGGGACCTCCGTCCGACACCCGTTCACCGCACTTCTGACGTGACATCAGGAGGCGTACGCCCTCGACTGCCACTTACCTCGGGAGGGCAGGGCGTGACCACGTACGGAACCCTCGGAGGAGCAAGCACGATGCGCACAGCCCGTCTGCTGACCGGTACCGCTCTCGCCGTCGCCGCGGCGGGCCTCTGCGCGGCCCCCGCGTACGGGGCAGGCGCGGGGTCCATCGAGCTGTACCCGGCCACCGTCGCGCCCGGCGCCGAGGTCACGGTGAACACGGCGGCATGCGGGGCGAACGACGCGGTGTCGGGTGACGCCGGCGCCGTCGGCGCGGGCAGCTTCACCCTGGTCCCCAGCGCGCACGAGGGCGCCGCGGTCGGACTGTTCGAGGTGCCGCCGTCCGCGCAGCCGGGCACGTACGAGATCGTCGCGCGCTGTTCGAGCGGCCTGCGGATGACGGCCGACCTGGTCGTCACGCTCACCTCCACCCAGGAGAGCAGCCCGGGGCTCACCCCGCGGGGAAGCGTGAAGACGGGGGTCGGCGGCGCACTCGGCCCCGACCCCGTGCAGACCGCGGCGGGAGTGGCGGCCCTCGCCGTCGCCGCCGCGGGCGGTACCTGGCTCCTGCATCGCCGGGCGAGAGGCGACGGGATCTGACGGACACCCTCCGCTGTCCACCGGTACCGCCGTCCCCTCCCCCTCCCGGCCCGACGCCCCTCGCGGCCCGGAGGGGGACGCGGGACCCCCACAGCCGTACAGAACCGAGAGGCGGCTCACGTGCGCCCGTTCAGCAACATCTCCATAGCCGCGGCCACCCTCGTCGCCCTGCTCTGCGGCACCTGGCTGCTGCACCGGGGCGCGGAGACGCACACGCCGCCCCAGCCGTCGGCCGCGCAGGCCCGTGCGGGCGGGCACGTCGGCCGGCCGGCCGCCACCGCGCTGCCGCACTCGCCGCCGGACCGCGTCCGCATCCCCTCGATCCGGGTGGACGCCCCCCTCATGGGCCTCGGGCTCACCCCGCAGGGCAGCCTCGACGTGCCGCCCGCGGCCAGGAAGAACCTCGCCGGCTGGTACGAGGCCGGTACCGCGCCGGGCGAGACGGGCACCGCGATCGTCGCCGGCCATGTCGACAACGCCGAAGGACCCGCCGTCTTCTACCGCCTCGGCGCCCTGGAGAAGGGCAGCACGATCGAGGTCGGGCGCCGGGACGGCGGCGTCGCCCTCTTCTCCGTCGACGCGGTCGAGGTGTACGACGCCCGCGACTTCCCGGACGAGAAGGTGTACGGAGCGGCACGGCGTCCGGAGCTGCGCGTGATCACCTGCGGGGGCGGCTGGTCGGCGGTGACCGGCTACCAGGGCAACGTGGTCGTCTTCGCCCACCTCACCGGCAGCCGTCCGGCAGCGGGGGCCGCCTCCGGTCCCGCCCGCCGGTAGCGCTCAGCGCCAGAAGTCGTACGCGAGCTTCGCCACCAGCGCGAACACCACCGTCAGCAGCACGACCCGGACGAATCCGCTGCCCTTCTTGAGCGCGGTGTGCGCCCCGACCATGCCGCCGACGAGGTTGAACACGGCCATCAGCGCGGCCAGCTGCCAGAACACCGTGCCCTTCCAGGCGAACGTGGCGAGGGCGCCGGCGTTGGTGCAGCAGTTGACGATCTTCGCGGTGGCGGAGGCCGTCACCAGGTCGAGGTGGAGCAGCGCGGTCAGGGCCAGCACGAGGAACGTACCCGTGCCGGGGCCGATGAGCCCGTCGTAGAAGCCGATGCCCAGGCCGCCGAGCCCGATGGCCGCGAGGACGCGGCGCGGGGTGACGGGCTCGGTCGAGGGCGCCGTACCGAAGGCGGGCCGCAGGATCACGAAGGTGCCGACGCCCAGCAGGACGACCATGACGACCGGTTTGAGGATGTCGGTGCTCATGCCGGTGGCGACGAAGGCCCCGGCCGTGGAGCCGGCGAGCGCCGCGAGGCCGATCCGTACCGCCGTGCCGACGTCCACGGGTGCCTTGCGCGCATACGTCACCGCCGCGCCGGTCGTCCCGACGATCGCCACGGCCTTGTTGGTGCCGAGCGCGTACTGGGCGACCGAGCCGGAGTTCGGCAGCCCGAGCAGCAGCGCCGGGAGCAGGAGCAGTCCGCCGCCGCCCACGACCGCGTCGATCCAGCCGGCCGCGAGCGCGGCGAGGCACAGGACGACGATCATGGTCAGTGAGATGTCGGGCATGATCGCGACCCTATGGACGAGGTAGATGTGCCGTCCATGGATCCCGTGAAGCTTGAGGGACTTCTGAGCTTCCGGGGCCCGGCCGGGAGCCGGGACGGTCGCCCCGGGGGGTCAGCCCGTCGTCTCCAGGTAGCGCAGGACCGCGAGGACCCGCCGGTTCTGCGTGTCGGAGGGCGGCAGGCCGAGCTTGCCGAAGATGTTGGCGATGTGCTTCTCCACGGCCCGTTCCGAGACGGTGAAGGACGCGGCGATCGCGTGGTTGGTCCGCCCCTCGGCCATCAGCGCGAGCACGTCGCGCTCGCGGGGTGTGAGGGCGTCCAGGGCGGTGGCGCGGCGGCTCGCGCCGAAGAGCTGGGCGACGACCTCGGGGTCGAGCGCGGTCCCGCCGGCGGCGATCCGCTCCAGCGCGTCCACGAACTCGCCGATGTCGACGACCCGCTCCTTGAGGAGGTAGCCGACGCCGCCCGGGCTGGTGCCCAGGAGCTGGGCGGCGTACTTGGTCTCGACGTACTGGGAGAAGATCAGCACCCCTGTGCCGGGGTGGTCCGCGCGCAGCCGTACGGCCGCCCGGAGCCCTTCGTCCGTCTGCGTCGGAGGCAGCCGGATGTCGACGACGGCGGCGTCCGGGCGGTGCTCGGCCACGGCGGTCAGCAGCGCGTCGGCGTCCCCGACGGCCGCGGCGACCTCCACGCCCCGCAGTTGGAGGAGCTGCACCAGGCCGTCGCGCAGGAGGGCGGAGTCCTCGGCGATGACAACGCGCATGTGCCCCTCGTGGTGGTCGGTACGACGGTCCGGTACGGCGGTTCAATACTGCGGCTCAGTACTGCGGTACTGCGGTTCAGTACGGCAGTTCGACGGTGACCACCGTAGGCCCTCCCGGCGGGCTGTCGCAGGTGAGTGTGCCGTCGACGGCCCGTACCCGGGTGAGCAGGCCGGTGAGCCCCGAGCCCGCGCCGATCGCCGCGCCCCCGCGGCCGTCGTCGCGGACGCGGAGCCGGAGCAGTCCGTCGCGTGCCGTCACCCGCACCGTGGCACCCGGCGCACCGCTGTGTTTGGCCGCGTTGGCGAGGAGTTCGGCCGCGCAGAAGTAGGCGATGGACTCCACGGCGGGCGCCGGACGGGGAGACCCGACGTCCGCGAAGACCCCGACGGGCAGCGCCACGTCCGCCGCGAGGGTGGCGAGGGCCGTGTCCAGGCCCTGGTCCAGTACGGGCGGATGGATGCCCTTGACGAGGTGGCGCAGGTCGGCGATGGCCTGCTTGGCGTTGCCCCGGGCGGTGTCGACGACCGTGAGGAGCTGTGCGCGGTCCGCGTCCGCGCCGATCAGCTCCCGGATCATGGTCAGATGCATGGCGAGCCCGACGAGCCGGGCCTGGGTCCCGTCGTGCAGGTCGCGTTCGATCCGCCGGAGGGTGGCCGCCGCGTCGTCCACGGCCTGGGCGCGGGTCTCCTCCAGGGTGCGGATGCGGCGGTCCGCGCCGCTCGGGCCGAGCGTGGCGGCGAGCAGCAGGCGGTGCGGGGTGAGGGCGTGGCGGGTCAGCCAGGGCGCCGCCGACAGGAGCAGGAGTCCCGCAGCCACCGGGATCAGCCATCGTGGCCAGGAGTCGAGCTGGAAGCCGAAGACCTCAAGCGACACCTGCCGTACGGAGTCCCCGTCCCGCACGGTGTGGTGGTTCCACCGCTTGAGCAGCGGGTGCAGGGCCGCCTGGATCCCGTATCCGTACGCGCCGAGGGCCGTCGCGTACGCGAGCGCCGCCGTGACGGGCACGCCGAGCGCGCAGCCGACGGCCCGCCAGCTGGTCCGGCCGAGGAGCAGAGCCCGCCGCCGGCCGAGGACCCCCTGTGCCGTGGGGGTGGGCGGCTCCTCGATCGTCATGCGCAGCAGCCGGCGTGCCAGGAACCGTTGCAGCGCCCCGAGCGCGAGCGCGCCCCGCACGGTCAGGGCGAGGATCCACAGCCCCAGCGTGGTCACGGATAGGACCCCGCCGACGAGCAGCCCCGCGAGTGTCAGCAGGCACCCGGCGAGGGCGAGCGGGAACGCGATCACCGAGTAGAGCAGGGCGGCGAGGGCCCGCGGGCGGAAGGCGGCGAGCGGACGGCCCGCGGTGGTGGCCGCGGCGCGGGCCGCGAAGGAGCCGGCCGTCCGGCCCACGGCGCGGACCCGTCCGTCGAGAACGTGCCTGCCGACGACGTCCGGCCGGGGTTCCTGGCCCATGTCCGCTCCTCCGTCCGAGTCTTTCCGGCGTGATCCGGCGTGATCCGGTGCGACCAGCCTGCCGTGTCCCGGCCCGGCGATCGATGGTGCTCGCACGGAAGCCAGGGGTTCGGTTGACCGAACCCCTCACATCCGGACCCGGCTCCCGCTGAGGGCAGCGTTCCCCGCGGGAAACAGTCGTGATGCGGCCGGGTAACACCCGCACCGCACGCTGCCGTACATGACCTCGAATACGCGTGTGGTGGTGATCGGCGCCGGCCTCGCGGGCGTACGTCTCGCCCGCAGGCTCGGAGAGCTCGGCGTGTCCGCCGTACTCGTCGGCGAGGAGGAGCACACCCCGTACAACCGGGTCCTGCTCGCGGAGGTCCTGGCGGGGCGGTACGCCCCCGAGGTCATCTCCCTCCCGTCGCCCGAGCGGCTGATCCGTGGCCGGGTGGTGCGCGTCGACCGCACGGAGCGGCAGGTGCACCTCGCCGACGACACGGTGATCGCGTACGACACCCTGGTCCTCGCCACCGGCTCCAACCCCGTGCTCCCGCCCCTGCGCGGCCTGTTCGGGCCCGGCCGGCACGAGCTGCCTGCGGGCGTGCACGCGTTCCGGACGATGGACGACTGCCTGGGCCTCTCGCAGGCCGTGCGGCAGGACACCCGGGCCGTCGTCATCGGCGGCGGGCTGCTCGGCGTCTCGGCCGCCCGCGCGCTCGCCGAACGCGGCGCGCAGGTGGTGCTGGCCCAGCAGGGCGAGCGCCTGATGGAACGTCAGCTCGACCCGTCGGCCTCCCGGCTGGTGCTGCGGCATCTGGAGGACCTCGGCGTCGAGGTGCACACCGAGAGCCGGGTGCGCGGTGTGCGCTGCGTCGAGGGTGCGGTCCGCTCGGTCGAGATGGCCGACGGGTACGCCCTCGGCGCCGACCTGGTGGTGCTGGCCTGCGGGGTGCATCCGCGCGTGGGTCTCGCCCAGGACGCGGGTCTCGCCGTGCACAAGGGCGTCATCGTCGACGACGAGCTGCGCACCTCCGACCCGCACGTCCGGGCGATCGGGGACTGCGCGCAGCACGACGGCCAGGTCTACGGCCTGGCCGCCCCCGCGCTCGAACAGGCCGACGTCCTGGCGGGGTTGCTGGCGGGGACCGCGGCGGCGGGCGCCGCTGGTTACGGCGGCACCCGCGCCCTCACCCGGCTGACCCTCTCCCCGGGCAGTCCCCTCGGCTCCGGCGGCCCTCTCGGCTCCGGCGGCCCCCTCGACCTCGCCGCCTTCGGGGAGCAGACCCCGCTTCCCGGTGACGACGTCATCCAGCTCACCGACGCGACCCGCGGCACCTACCGCAAGGTCGTCGTCCGCGACGACCGCCTGGTGGGCGGGGTCCTCGTCGGCGAGCTCGGCACCGTCGGCGCCCTCGCCCGCGCCTGGGAGGGAGCGGAGCCGCTCCCCGCGGACGGCGCCCCGCTGCTCCACCTGCTCACCAACGATGGAGGCTCCTGATGTCCACGACCGCACCTGTGGGGACCGGCCCCCGCCCCACGATCGTGCTCGTCGGCCACGGCATGGTCGGCCAGCGCTTCCTCGAAGCGCTCGCCGAGCGCGGCCTGACCGCCACGCACCGCGTGGTCGTGCTGTGCGAGGAGCCGCGTCCCGCGTACGACCGCGTGCAGCTCACCTCGTACTTCTCGGGCCGCACTCCCGACGAACTGTCCGTGACGGACCCGGGGTTCATCGCGGACCACGGCATCGAGCTGCACGTCGGGGACCCGGCCGAGAGCGTCGACCGGGCCGCCCGGAAGGTCACCGCCCGCTCCGGTCTGGTCGTCGGCTACGACACGCTGGTCCTCGCCACCGGCTCGTTCCCGTTCGTGCCGCCCGTACCGGGCAAGGACGCCGAGGGCTGTTTCGTCTACCGCACGATCGAGGACCTGCTCGCCATCGAGGAGTACGCGACGGCGCGGGCGACGACCGGCGCCGTGGTCGGCGGCGGGCTGCTCGGACTGGAGGCGGCCGGCGCGCTGAAGGGGCTCGGACTCGCCACGCACGTCGTGGAGTTCGCACCGCGGCTGATGCCCGTCCAGGTCGACGAGGGCGGCGGCGCGGCGCTCCTGCGCACCATCGAGAACATGGGCCTGACCGTCCACACCGGCACGGGCACCCAGGAGGTCGTCACCGGCGAGGACGGCGCCGTGACCGGCATGAAGCTCTCCGACGGCTCCACGGTCGCCACCGATCTGGTGGTGTTCTCGGCCGGCGTACGCCCCCGTGACCAGCTCGCCCGCGACAGCGGGCTCACCGTGGGCGAGCGCGGCGGCATCAGCGTCGACGAGCAGTGCCGTACGGTCTCCGACCCGCACGTCTTCGCGATCGGCGAGTGCGCGCTCGCCGCGGACGGCCGGGTGTACGGACTGGTGGCCCCCGGCTACGAGATGGCCGAGACGGCCGCCGCCACGATCGCCGCCGACGGGGCCGCCCGCACCGACTCCGCCGAGGCGGCCTCCTTCACCGGCGCCGACCTGTCGACCAAGCTGAAGCTCCTCGGTGTCGACGTCGCCTCCTTCGGCGACGCGCACGGCACCGCCGGCGACTGCCTCGACGTCGTCTACGCGGACTCCCGCTCGGGCACGTACAAGAAGCTGGTCATCGGGCCCGGCGGGGAGCTGCTCGGCGGCATCCTGGTCGGCGACGCGGAGGCGTACGGCACCCTGCGGGCCTTCACCGGCTCGGTGCCCCCGATCGCCCCGGAGCAGCTCGTCCTCCCGGCGGGCGCGGGCGCGCCCGTCCAGCTCGGGCCGTCCGCCCTGCCGGACGAGGCGATCATCTGCTCCTGCCACAACGTCACCAAGGGCGCGATCCGCGGCGCGGTCACCAAGCACTCCTGCACGACGGTCCCCGAGGTCAAGAAGTGCACCAAGGCCGGTACGGGCTGCGGGAGTTGCGTCAAGGTGCTCGGCCAGCTCGTCACCTCCGAACTGGAGGCGGGCGGCGTCGAGGTCGACAAGGGCCTGTGCGGCTGCTTCTCCCAGACCCGCGAGGAGCTGTACGAGATCGTCCTCGCCCTGCGCGTCTCCTCGTACCAGCAGCTGCTCGACCGGTACGGGCGCGAGGGCGCGCGGGGCGGCGACGGCTGCGAGGTCTGCAAGCCCACGGTCGGCTCGATCATCGCCTCGCTCGCGCCCACGATCGGCGCCGAGAGCTACGTCCTGGCCGGTGAACAGGCCGCCCTCCAGGACACCAACGACCACTTCCTCGCGAACCTGCAGAAGAACGGCTCGTACTCGATCGTGCCGCGCATCCCCGGCGGCGAGATCACCCCCGAGAAGCTCATCGTGATCGGCGAGGTGGCCCGCGACTTCGGCCTCTACACGAAGATCACGGGTGGTCAGCGGATCGACATGTTCGGCGCCCGCGTCGAGCAGCTCCCGCTGATCTGGGCCAGGCTGGTGGACGCCGGCTTCGAGTCCGGGCACGCGTACGGGAAGTCGCTGCGGACGGTCAAGTCGTGCGTCGGGCAGACCTGGTGCCGCTACGGCGTCCAGGACTCCGTGCGCATGGCGATCGACCTGGAGCTGCGCTACCGGGGACTGCGCTCCCCGCACAAGCTCAAGTCGGCGGTGTCGGGGTGTGCCCGCGAGTGCGCGGAGGCCCAGTCGAAGGACTTCGGCATCATCGCCACGGCCAACGGCTGGAACCTGTACGTCGGCGGCAACGGCGGCGCGACCCCGCGCCACGCGGACCTGCTCGCCCAGGACCTGTCGGACGCCGAACTCATCCGGCTCGTCGACCGGTTCCTGATGTTCTACATCCGCACGGCCGACCGCCTGGAGCGCACCTCGACCTGGCTGGAGCGGATCCCCGGCGGCCTGGAGCACGTCCGTGACGTGGTCGTGGACGACTCGCTGGGCATCTGCGAGGAACTGGAGTCGCTGATGACGGCGCACGTGGCCGCCTACCGCGACGAGTGGGCCGAGACCATCAACGACCCCGAGAAGCTGTCCCGCTTCGTCTCCTTCGTCAACGCGCCGGACACCCCCGACCCGGTCGTCGGCTTCGTCCCCGAACGCGACCAGATCAAGCCCGACCTGCCGCTGCTGACCATCGGCACCCGCCCCCTGGAAGGAAGCGCCCAGCGATGACGCTCGCCCCCGAGACGACGACGCTCACGGTCCGGCTCCGGCCTGCCGGAGCGACCGGCACGACCGGCACCGGCGACGACTGGTTCGCCGTGTGCGACCTGTCCGTGCTGCTCCCCGGCCGGGGGGTGGCCGCGCTGCTGCCGGACGGGCGGCAGGTGGCGCTGTTCATGGACCGTTCGGGGCGGCTGTACGCCATCGACAACCGCGACCCGTTCTCCGGCGCGGCCGTCCTCTCCCGCGGTCTCACCGGCTCCCACCAGGGGCGGCCGTTCGTCGCCTCACCGCTGCTCAAGCAGCGGTTCGACCTGGCGTCGGGCCTCTGCCTGGACGACGAGTCGGTACGCCTGGCGACGTACGAGGTGCGGGTGGGGTAGGGCTCCGCCCGGGGCGTTGCCGGGTGCGGCCCGGATGTGGCTGGTCGCGCCGTTCCACGCGCCCCTACCGGGGCATCTAGGCTGGCAGCTCGCGCCCCGTCAGGGGCGCGGGGGACTGCGCGACCAGCCCCCACCGGGCGGCGCCGTGCGGGAGGGAGCCAGGTCATGACCGGCTGGAACGTGCGTGACGTTCCCGACCAGCGCGGACGTACCGCCGTCGTCACCGGGGCCAACAGCGGGATCGGGTACGTCACCGCCCGGGAGCTGGCGCGGCGGGGCGCGCGGGTCGTGCTCGCCTGCCGCAGCGACCGGCGGGGCGGGGCGGCCGTCGACCGGCTGTGCGGCGAGGTACCGGGCGCCGATGTGCGGTTCAGGCCGCTGGACCTGGCGGACCTGGGCTCCGTGCGGGAGTTCGCGGCGGCGTACCGGGGCGCGGACGACCGGCTCGACCTGCTGGTCGCCAACGCGGGCGTGATGGCGCTGCCGCAGGGCCGGACCGCGGACGGTTTCGAGACGCAGTTCGGGGTCAACCACCTCGGCCACTTCGCGCTCACCGGGCTGCTGATGCCGGCGCTGCTCGCCACGCCCGGCGCGCGGGTGGTGAGCGTGTCCAGCGCCCTGCACAGGCTGGCGAACATCGACATCGACGACCTGCACAGCGAGCGCCCGTACCGGCGCTGGATCGCGTACGGACGCTCGAAGACGGCCAACCTGCTGTTCGTGCACGAGCTGGCCCGCCGGCTGGCCGCCACCGGCTCCGACCTGGTGGCGGCGTCCGCGCACCCCGGTTACGCCGCGACCAACCTGATGACCGCGGGCCCGAAGATGGAGGGCCGCAGGGCCGCGGAGCTCTTCATGGACGCCGGCAGCCGCTTCTTCGCCCTGTCACCGGAGGCGGGCGCCCTGCCCACCCTGTACGCGGCGACGGCCCCCAGTGTCCGCCCGGACTCCTTCACCGGCCCGTCGGTCCTCGGCCGGCGCGGCTCACCCGCGAAGGCGTCGCGCGCCGGATGGACCCGGAACGACACGGCGGGGCGGCGGCTGTGGGAGGCGTCGGAGCGGCTGACGGGTGTCACGTACGACGCCCTGAAGGTCTGACGAGGGGTGACGTCCGTATGTCACCACGCGGCCACGGTACGTCCACCCCGCACTTCTAGGCTCCGGCGTTGCGCGACCCCGTCCCCGACCGGCGGACGGGGCAGCCTCGGTACCCCCTTGGAGCGACAGTGGAACGTCGTACTCTCCTGCGCGCGGCCGTACTCGGTGGTTCGTCGGCCGCCTTCGGCGGCACCCTGTGGCGCGGCGCCGCCCACGCCGCGCCCGCCCAGCCCGGCGCGGGCCCGTACGGGGCACTCGGCCCGGCGGACGCGAACGGCGTCCGGCTGCCGAGCGGCTTCACCAGCCGGGTGATCGCCAGATCGGGCCAGCAGGTCTCCGGCACCTCGTACACCTGGCACAGCGCCCCCGACGGCGGGGCCTGTTACGCGGACGGCACGGGCTGGATCTACGTGTCCAACTCGGAGATCAACCCGTCCGGCGGTGCGAGCGCGGTGAAGTTCTCGTCGGCCGGCGCGATCACGGGCGCGTACCGCATCCTGTCCGGCACCCGGCAGAACTGCGCGGGCGGCAGGACTCCGTGGAACACCTGGCTGTCCTGCGAGGAGGTGTCCCTGGGCTATGTGTACGAGACCGACCCGTGGGGTGTGAACGCGTCGGTGCGCCGGGACGCCATGGGCCGCTTCAAGCACGAGGCGGCCGCCGCCGACCCGGTGCGCAAGGTGGTGTACCTGACGGAGGACGAGACGAACGGCTGCCTCTACCGCTTCGTGCCGACGACCTGGGGCAGCCTGTCCGCGGGCACCCTCCAGGTCCTGGTCGCCGGGACCGCCACCTCGGGCTCCTTCAGCTGGGCGAACGTGCCCGACCCGGACGGCTCCCCCACCACGACCCGTACGCAGGTCTCCGGCTCGAAGAAGTTCAACGGCGGCGAGGGCTGCTACTACGCCGACGACACGGTCTGGTTCACCACCAAGGGTGACAACCGCGTCTGGCAGCTCAACCTCACGGACAACACCTACGAGCTGGCGTACGACGACTCGCTCGTGACCTCCGGCACGGCACCGCTGACCGGCGTCGACAACATCACGGGCACGTCCTCGGGCGACCTGTTCGTCGCCGAGGACGGCGGCAATATGGAAATCTGCGTCATCACGCCGAACGACGTGATCGCCCCGTTCCTGCGCATCGACGGGCAGTCCGGCTCGGAGATCACCGGCCCGGCCTTCTCCCCCGACGGCACCCGCCTCTACTTCTCCAGCCAGCGCGGCACCAGCGGCAGTTCGTCCGGCGGCATCACGTACGAGGTGAGGGGCCCGTTCCGCTCGTAGTCCTCCCGCCGGCTTTACAGATGACGGGCCCATGAGCGGAGAGCTACCGTCCGGTCACGTCACGTTCGCATCACGGGTCCGTCATTCCGCCGCAGCACCAACGGCCCCTCTCGTACTTTCGTCACCTCAAATCCGACTGATCGCCTCTCAGTGATCATGCATACGGATATCGGGACAAAAAATGAGGGGCTCCCCGTGAACCAGATCCGCAAGCCCGCCGCCGCGGTCCTCGCCGCGCTCGCGCTCGCCGTCCTGCCGGCCACCGCCGAGGCCCACGACGGCCTGCACCCGTTCCAGAACTGCACCGAGGCGTACGAGAACGGGTACGCGAACATCGCCAAGGGCGACGAGCACTACGGCGCGAACCTGGACCGCGACCAGGACGGCGTCGGCTGCGACAAGCCGCCGGCGGACTTCGTTCCCGTGGGCGACCAGGGCGGGGACGACTCCCCCGACACCGGCACGGACACGGGTACCGGCACCGGCACGGGTACCGGCAAGGAGACCACCGACCTGGCCGAGACCGGCGGCAGCGGCGCCACCCCGTACCTCGCCGCCGGCGGCGCGGCCGTCCTGCTGGCCGGGGGCGGCGTGCTGTTCACGGTCCGCAGGCGCCGCGACACCCGCTGACCCGCCTGACCCGCTGACCACCGGCGGACCCGGCACACGTCGGCGCACGGCGAAGGGGCGGCACCTCCGCACAGGTGCCGCCCCTTCTCCTCTTCGTGCACCGGGGCCGTGATCCGTCGGTGAGGGTGGGTGGGCGGATCACGGTCCCGGGTCCTGCGGACCGGGCTACCGGTGGTCGCTGCCCTGCGAGGACGAGGCCGCGCGGCCCGCCTCCAGCCGTGCGACGGGGATGCGGAACGGCGAGCAGGAGACGTAGTCGAGCCCCACCTCGTGGAAGAAGTGGACCGACTCCGGGTCGCCGCCGTGCTCGCCGCAGACGCCGAGCTTGAGGTCGGGCCGTGTCTCGCGGCCGGCCGTCACGGCGTCGCGTACGAGCTTGCCGACGCCGTCCCGGTCGATGGTCTCGAACGGGGAGACCCCGAAGATGCCCTTCTCCAGGTAGGCCGTGAAGAAGCTGGCCTCCACGTCGTCCCGGCTGAAGCCCCACACCGTCTGGGTCAGGTCGTTGGTGCCGAAGGAGAAGAACTCGGCCGCCTCCGCGATCTGACCCGCGGTCAGCGCGGCCCGCGGCAGCTCGATCATCGTGCCGAGCGCCAGTTTCAGGTCCACCCCGGACTGCTCGCGCACCTCGGCGATGACCTGCTCGGCCTCGTCCCGGACGATCTCCAGCTCCTGGACCGTGCCCACGAGCGGGATCATGATCTCGGCGCGCGGATCGCCCTTGGCGTTCTTGCGCTCGGCGGCGGCCTCGGCGATCGCCCGTACCTGCATGGTGAACAGGCCCGGGATGACCAGCCCGAGGCGTACGCCGCGCAGGCCGAGCATCGGGTTCTGCTCGTGCAGCCGGTGGACGGCCTGGAGCAGCCGCAGTTCGTTCTCGTGCGGGTCCTGGCGGGCCTCCGCGAGGGCCACCCGCACCGAGAGCTCGGTGATGTCGGGCAGGAACTCGTGCAGCGGCGGGTCCAGGAGGCGGACGGTGACCGGCAGGCCGTCCATCGCCTCGAAGAGCTGCACGAAGTCCTGCTTCTGGAGCGGCAGGAGCTGCTTCAGGGACTCCTCGCGCTCGGCGTCGGTGTCGGCGAGGATCAGCCGCTCGACCAGTTCGCGGCGGTCGCCGAGGAACATGTGCTCGGTACGGCACAGGCCGATGCCCTGGGCGCCGAAGCGGCGGGCGCGCAGCGCGTCCTCGGCGTTGTCCGCGTTGGCGCGCACCCGCAGGCGGCGCTTGCGGTCGGCGAAGGCCATGATCCGGTGGACCGCCTCGACCAGTTCGTCCGCGTCGTCGGCGCCCGCGTGCATACGGCCCTCGAAGTACTCCACGACGGGGGACGGGACGACCGGGACCTCGCCCAGGTACACCTTGCCGCTGGAGCCGTCGATGGAGATCACGTCGCCCTCCTCGACGACGTGGCCGCCGGGGACCGTCATCCGGCGCCGCTTGGTGTCGACCTCCAGCTCCTCGGCACCGCACACACAGGTCTTGCCCATGCCGCGCGCGACGACGGCCGCGTGGGAGGTCTTGCCGCCGCGCGAGGTGAGGATGCCCTCGGCCGCGATCATGCCGTCGAGGTCGTCGGGGTTCGTCTCGCGGCGGACCAGGATGACCTGCTCGCCGGACCGGGACCACTTGACGGCCGTGTACGAGTCAAAGACCGCCTTGCCGACCGCGGCGCCCGGTGAGGCGGCGATGCCCCGGCCGATCTGCGCGACCTTCGCCCCGTCGTCGAACCGCGGGAACATCAGCTGGGCGAGCTGGGCGCCGTTGACGCGCTGCAGCGCCTCGGCCTCGTCGATCACGCCCTGGTCGACGAGCTGGGTGGCGATACGGAAGGCGGCGCCGGCCGTCCGCTTGCCGACGCGGGTCTGGAGCATCCACAGCTGCCCGCGCTCGATGGTGAACTCGATGTCGCAGAGATCCTTGTAGTGGTTCTCCAGCGTCGCCATGATCTCCATGAGCTGGTCGTACGACTTCTTGTCGATCTGCTCCAGGTCGGCGAGGGCGACGGTGTTGCGGATGCCCGCGACGACGTCCTCGCCCTGCGCGTTCTGCAGGTAGTCGCCGTACACGCCCTGGTGTCCGGAGGCCGGGTCACGGGTGAAGGCGACGCCGGTGCCGGAGTCGGGGCCCAGGTTGCCGAAGACCATGGAGCAGACGTTGACGGCCGTGCCGAGGTCGTGCGGGATGCGCTCCTGGCGGCGGTAGAGCTTGGCGCGCTCGGTGTTCCAGGAGTCGAAGACCGCGTGGATGGCGAGGTCCATCTGCTCGCGCGGGTCCTGCGGGAAGTCCCGGCCCGCCTCGGCCTTGACGATCTTCTTGAACCTGGTGACGAGCTTCTTCAGGTCGGCCGCCTCCAGGTCGGTGTCGACCTCGACCTTCTTGGCGCGCTTGGCCGCCTCCAGCGCCTCCTCGAAGAGGTCGCCGTCGATGCCGAGGACCGTCTTGCCGAACATCTGGATGAGCCGGCGGTACGAGTCCCACGCGAAGCGGTCGTCCCCGGCCTGCTGGGCGAGGCCCTGCACGGACCGGTCGGAGAGGCCGATGTTCAGGACGGTGTCCATCATGCCGGGCATGGAGAACTTCGCGCCGGAGCGGACCGAGACGAGGAGGGGGTCGTCGGACTGGCCGAGCTTCTTGCCCATGGTGGCTTCGAGGGCGTCGAGGTGCGCACTCACCTCGTCACGCAGTGCCGCGGGCTCGTCGCCGCTGTCGAGGTAGGTCTTGCAGGCTTCGGTGGTGATGGTGAAGCCGGGAGGGACGGGGAGGCCCAGGTTGGTCATCTCGGCGAGGTTGGCACCCTTGCCGCCGAGGAGGTCCTTGAGGTCCTTGTTGCCCTCCGCGAAGTCATAGACGAACTTCACGGACTCGACGCCGCTGTCGCCGCTCTCGGCTACGTGGGGATCTTTGTTTTCCGACACGGGTCTCGACTCCTCGAGGACGCGGTGGCTGCCCTGACGACGGGGAACATACCCAGATCGAAGGCGCCTGGGTACGTCCACTTGTGCGTCATACGGCTGTAACCACTCGTCCGCCAGCAGATCGAAAGTCAAAGGAAGGTAAGCCGGTGGGGCCTACAGCGTTCACCTCTTGAACGGCACCCCGTACGCGATCACCGAAAGCCGCTCACCTGAGCGGCTGATGACACGTCTGAGTTCATCTCGTAAATGATCACCAGGATGGCACTGAGTGCCATCCTTTGAGAAGTGCAGCCGCCCATCTTCCGCTCATCTGAGCGAAACCCTGATCAGGCGTGGCGAGAATCACGCCGTCGGAGGCGCCGGGATTTCACCATGCGGACCCTCGTGCGCGATCCGTTCCCGGCGGGAAACACCGGCGTCACACCGCCTCAGACGCCCAGCGCGAGCAGCCGCTCCTCGACCCGCTCGGGCGCGTACAGGTGCTCCACCACCAGCGCACCGGCTCCCACCAGGCCCGCCCGGTCGCCGAGCCGCGAGGTGACCACGTCCAGGTGAGCGGTGGAGCGGGGCAGGGCCCGCTGGTACAGCAGTTCGCGCACGCCGGTGAGGAACGGTGTTCCGGCCAGATCCCCGGCGATCATCAGGACGCCGGGGTTGAGCAGGGTCACCACGGTCGCCAGGACGTCACCGACGTGCCGCCCCGCCTCCCGCGCGAACGCCGCCGCGCCCGGGTGCCCCGCGGCGAGCAGGTCCCGCACGTCCGAGCCCGACGCGGCCGGCACCCCCGCCTCCGCCAGCCGGCGCGCCACGGCTCCCCCGCTCGCGACGGCGGCGAGGCAGCCGTACGACCCGCACCGGCACAGCGCGTCGGCGCCCGCCGGGACCCGGATGTGCCCGAGGTCCCCGGCCCCGCCGTCGATGCCCCGGTAGAGCGAGCCGCCGACGACCACCCCCGCCCCGATACCGGTGGACACCTTCACCAGGACGAACGCCGAGCAGCCGGGGTGGGCGGTGCGCTGTTCCCCGTACGCCATGAGGTTGGCGTCGTTGTCGACGAGGACCGGGACGGCGCCGGCGCCCGTGTGCTCGGTGAAGGCGCGGGTGAGGCGGCCCCGTATGTCGTAGCCGTCCCAGCCGGGCATCATCGGCGGCTGGACGACCCGGCCGGTGTCGGTGTCGACGGGTCCCGGCACGGCCAGCCCGATGCCGCACACCTCGCGCGCCGGATGCCCGGCCTTCTCCAGCAGTTCGGCGAACCAGCGGCCCAGTTCACCGAGGACCGCGTCCGGCCCGTCATCGATGCGCAGCGGCCCGGCGTGCTCGGCCAGCGGCTCACCCGTCAGGGACAGCACCGCGGCGCGCGCGTGCCGGGTGTCGAGGTCGGCGGCGAGGACGACGGCGTGGGAGTCGTCGAACTCCAGGCGGACCGCAGGGCGTCCGCCGAGCGGCGAATCCACCGGCCCCGCGGCGCCCTCGCGCAGCCAGCCGGCCCGGAAGAGCCGGTCCAGGCGCTGTCCGACCGTGGCCCGGGACAACCCGGCGATCTGCTGCAACTCCCCGCGGGTGGTGGCGCGTCCGCTGCGCACCAGTTCCAGCAGGTCACCGGAGCTGGGCTGCCCCCCGGTTCTGGCCGTCATGCCGCTCCTCCCGCTGGTCCCGGTCATACACACCCCTTGCGTTCACCAACTCTGCATTACATATTGAGTTTTGCGTGTTAAATAGACGTAACTCTACGGTGGTCAATGCCGAACTGGTCGGCCGCATGTCTTCGGGGAGACCTGAGTGGACCGCACAACCCAGCTCACCGCACCACGCACCACGCACCACGATCGCGGGCGGCCCGGCGCGGCCGTATACGATCCGGTGCGCCGCGCGGGATCGCTGCACCTCAGGGCGGCGGAGGTGCTGAACGGCAACTGGACGGGCACGTCCACGGTGCCCTCGCGCAGCCTGTATCCCCACCAGTGGTCCTGGGACTCGGCGTTCATCGCGATCGGGCTGCGGCACCTGTCGCCGCTGCGGGGCCAGACGGAGCTGGAGACGCTGCTCGACGCGCAGTGGGGCGACGGCCGGATCCCGCACATCGTGTTCAGCCCCTCCGTCCCTCTCGACGCGTACTTCCCGAGCCCCGACTTCTGGCGCTCCTCGACCGCCGGGCGGGCGGCGGGCGCCCCGGGCACCGTACAGACCTCGGGCATCGTGCAGCCACCGGTGCACGCGCTGGCCGCGTGGCTGGTGCACACCGCGGACCCCGGTCTGTCCCGGTCGCGGTCCTTCCTGTCCCGTGTGTACCCGCGCCTCGCGGCCTGGCACCGCTATCTGCTGCACCGCCGTGACCTGGGCGGCGGCGGCCTCGCCTCGGTGGTCCACCCCTGGGAGCAGGGCATGGACAACGCCCCGAGCTGGGACGCGCCGCTCTCCCGGGTCACCCCCGCCCCGGCCCGCTCCTTCCGGCGCGCGGACCTGGACCACGGCGCCGCCGAGGACCGGCCGACGGACCTGGACTACGGCCGGTACGTACGGCTGGCGACGGACTACCGCGACGGCGGGTACGAGGACGGCGCCGCCGGCTTCGCGGTGGAGGACCCGGCGTTCAACGCGCTGCTG
The DNA here is from genome assembly GCF_042889045.1 of Streptomyces sp. NPDC002701. NCBI lineage: Bacteria > Bacillati > Actinomycetota > Actinomycetes > Kitasatosporales > Streptomycetaceae > Streptomyces > Streptomyces sp. NPDC002701. The sequence goes on along the minus strand of NZ_JBIAQL010000001.1, from coordinate 572,884 downwards.
ATCGCGTCCGAGCACGCACTGGCCCGTATCGCCCGGGAGTTGGGGGCCACCGGTACGGCCCGGCACGCGCGCGCGGAGCGGCTGACCGCCGCGCTGGTGGACCGGCTGTGGGACCCGGCCGAGGGCATGTTCTTCTGCCGGGACGTGCGCACGGACGAGCTGATCCCCGAGCGCGGCGTCTCCGGTCTCGTCCCGCTGATCCTGCCGGCGCTCCCCCGCTCGGCGGCCGGGGCCCTCGTACGGACGCTGCGGGGACCGCACTTCGGGCTCGGCGGCCCGGCCCGGCTCGTACCGAGTTACGACCTGACCGGACACGCCTTCGACCCGCACCGGTACTGGCGCGGGCCGGCCTGGTTCAACACCAACTGGCTGGTGGAGCGCGGACTCCGGCTGCACGGGGAGCACGCACCCGCGCGGAGACTGCGCGGCGCCCTGCTGGAGACGGCGGACGCGTCCGGGTTCGCCGAGTACGTGGACCCGTACACCGGTGAGCCATGCGGTGCGCTCGGCTTCAGCTGGACCGCGGCGCTGGCGCTGGACCTGCTGCACGGGGCGCCCGGCGTGGCGCACCGCACGACGGAGACGTTCGACGAGGGCGCCAAGGGAGGGGACCTGCGATGACGGACCGGCATCATCTGCTCGTACACGGCGGGACGTTCGCGGCCGTGGGCGACGGCGGGGACATCAGCGGGGTGCGCGGCGGCAGTTCGCACTCCGCTCCCGACGGGCTGTTCGTGCGCGACGCCCGGCATCTGAGCCGCTGGCAGCTGACCGTCGACGGGGCGGTGCCCGAGGCGCTGTCGCCGGTCACGGACGGCGACAGCGCCCGCTGCGTGCTCGTGCCGCGCGGCGGCCGGCAGGAACCCCCCGCCCACACGCTCTTCCGCGAACAGGCGGTCTCCGAGGGCTCGTTCGTCGAGTCGCTGCGGATCACCAGCAACCGACCGGTGCCGACGACGATACGGATCGCGGTCACCGCGGACGCCGACTTCACGGACCAGTTCGAACTGCGCTCCGACCACCGGACGTACGCGAAGACCGGCGCGGTCCGCTCGCGCGAGATCCGGGACGACGGGGTCGAGTTCGGCTACCGGCGCGGTGAGTGGCGGTCCTGGACGACCGTCACCTGCGAGCCCCCGCCCGACGGTGTCGAGGAGACCGGCACGGGCGCGCGGCGCCTCGTGTGGAGCTTCGACCTGGAAGCACACGGGTCGACCGAGCTGGTCCTGCGGGTGGCGGCGCGCCCGCACGGGGCCCCGCACCCTGAGGTGCCGCTCACCCCGGCCGCCGCGAACGACCGGCTCCTCGCGCTGGAGGGGGAGTTCGCGGAGGGCGTGCCCTTCCCGACTGGCTGGCCCGAGCTGGCGGCGGCGTGCGCGCGCGGGCTGTCCGACCTGGCGGCGCTGCAGGTACCGGCGAAGGGCCCCGACGGCGAGGACCTGCGCGTCCCCGCGGCGGGCGTCCCGTGGTTCCTCACGCTCCTGGGCCGCGACGCCCTCCTCACCTCCCTCTTCGCGCTCCCCTACCGGCCCCGGCTGGCCGCCGCCACGCTGCCCGCGCTCGCCGCGGCGCAGGCGACCGAGGTCGGCGCGGGCACGGTGGCCCAGCCGGGCAAGATCGTGCACGAGGTGCGGCACGGGGAGCTGGCCCACTTCGGGCAGGTGCCGTACGGGCGGTACTACGGCTCGGTCGACGCGACCCCGCTCTTCCTGGTCCTCCTCGGCGCGTACGTCGAGCAGACCGGGGACGCGGCGCTCGCCCGCCGGCTGGAGCGGCACGCCCGCGCGGCGATCGGCTGGATGCTGGACCACGGCGGGCTGACCTCGCGCGGCTACCTCGTCTACCGCGCGGACCAGGGCGGGCTCGCCAACCAGAACTGGAAGGACTCCCCCGGCGCCATCTGCTCCGGCGACGGCAGCCGGCCGACCGGTCCGGTGACGGCGGCGGGCGCGCAGGGATACGCGTACGACGCGTTACGCCGTACCGCGTACCTGGCCCGGACGGTGTGGGACGACGAGGTGTACGCGGCTCTGCTGGAGCAGGCCGCGGGGGATCTGCGGGACCGGTTCCAGCGGGACTTCTGGATGGCGGACCGCGCGTTTCCCGCGCTCGCCCTGGACGGCGACGGGAAGCACGTCGACGCGCTCGCGTCCGACGCCGGGCATCTGCTGTGGTCCGGGCTGCTGGACAAGGAGTACGGGGAGCTGGTGGGGCGGCGGCTGCTGGAACCGGACTTCTTCTCCGGGTGGGGCGTACGGACGCTCGCGGCGGGCCAGCCCGCCTACCATCCCCTCTCCTACCACCGGGGCTCGGTGTGGCCGCACGACAACGCGCTGATCGCGTTGGGGCTGGCGCGGTACGGGCTGCATGACGAGGCCCGTACGGTCGCCCACGCGCTGGTGGACGCGGCCACGGCTGCGGGCCACCGGCTTCCGGAGGTCCTCGCGGGCTACGCCCGCACGACCCACCCGGAGCCGGTCCCGTACCCCCACGCGTGCGTCCGCGAGTCCCGCTCGGCGGCGTCACCACTGGCACTCCTGACAGCAGTCGGCGGAGCGTAGCCCCTCCGGGGGTTCGCCGGGGGGCCGGGGGGAGGGGGTTCACGTATCACCCCGGGTGCGGCCCGCCTGTGGCTTGTCGCGCAGTTCCCCGCGCCCCTGAAAACGGGGGGTGGTCCGCGTATCTCCCCGAGTGCGGCCCGGCGTGGGCTGAGCGCGCCGTTCCCCGCGCCCCTAAAAACGGGCCCCGCCCCATCAGGGGCGCGGGGAACGGCGCGACCAGCCACAACCGGGCCGCACGCATCCGACGGCCTCAGGCCACCGGGGCCTTCAGGGGCGCGGGGAACTGCGCGATCGGCCACAGGCGGCCCGCACACGGTCGACGGTCTCAGCCCACTGGGCCTGCGGGCCGGCCGCGGTACGTGTTCAGCCGCCGGAGGTGTCCTGTTCCGCTTCCTCCCCGACCCCCGCACAGTCGTACGGATCCTTCAGCCACCCGTCCGGTAGGACAACCCTGTTGTTGCCGGACGTACGCCCCCGCGGCCCATCCGCCCCCACCGGCCACGCCTGCCCCAGATCCAACTCCGCCAGCCCCTCGGAGAGCTCGGCCAGCGACGAAGTGACCGCAAGTCGCTTCCGCATCTCCGACCCGACCGCGAACCCCTTCAGATACCACGCCACATGCTTGCGGAAGTCGATCACTCCGCGCGCCTCGTCCCCGATCCACTCCCCGAGCAGGGTCGCGTGCCGCACCATCACCTCCGCCACCTCACGAAGAGTCGGCCGCGCACGATCCCCCGCCCGCCCCTCGAACGCGGCCACCAGGTCACCGAACAGCCACGGCCGCCCGAGGCACCCCCGCCCGACCACGACCCCGTCGCACCCGGTCTCCCGTACCATCCGCAGCGCGTCGTCCGCCGACCAGATGTCACCGTTCCCCAGCACGGGAATCTCCGGCACGTGCTCCTTGAGCCGCGCGATGGCGTCCCAGTCCGCGGTCCCGCCATAGTGCTGCGCGGCAGTCCGCCCGTGCAGCGCGATCGCCGTCACACCCTCCTCGACCGCGATCCGCCCGGCGTCGAGGAACGTGATGTGGTCGTCGTCGATGCCCTTGCGCATCTTCATGGTGACCGGCAGGTCCCCCGCCCCGGCCACCGCCTCCCGCAGGATCGCCCGCAGCAACGGCCGCTTGTAGGGAAGCGCCGAGCCACCGCCCTTTCGGGTCACCTTCGGGACGGGGCAGCCGAAGTTCAGGTCGATGTGGTCGGCGAGACCCTCCTCCGCGATCATGCGGACGGCCTTGCCGACGGTCGCGGGGTCGACGCCGTACAGCTGGATCGAGCGCGGCGTCTCCGACGCGTCGAAGTGGATCAGCTGCATCGTCTTCTCGTTGCGCTCGACCAGCGCCCGCGTGGTGATCATCTCGCTGACGAACAGCCCTTTGCCCCCGCTGAACTCCCTGCACAGCGTGCGGAAGGGCGCGTTCGTGATCCCCGCCATGGGGGCGAGCACGACGGGCGGTCGGACGGTGTGCGGGCCGATCCGGAGGGCGGAGTTCACCGCGGGTGCGGGCGTGGACGTGAGCGTGGACATTCCCCCATTGTCACGTACGCGGACCCGTGGGCGATAGTCGTTAGTTAGGGACACTACCGACATGGGCGTACGCTGGTACGCATGCCTGAGCTCAGCCCCCGCCGGCGCATGCTGGTGCTCGCGATCTGCTGCATGAGTCTGCTGATCGTGAGCCTCGACAACACCGTCCTGAACGTCGCCCTGCCCGCCGTGCAGAAGGACCTGCACGCGAGCCTGGCGGGCATGCAGTGGACGATCGACGCGTACACGCTGGTGCTGGCCGCGCTGCTGATGCTCGCCGGCTCGACCGCCGACCGCATCGGCCGCCGGAAGGTCTTCATGGCGGGCCTGGTCGTCTTCACCGTCGGCTCGGTGCTCTGTTCGCTCGCGCCCGACCTCGAATCGCTCGTCGCCTTCCGCATGATCCAGGCGGTCGGCGGCTCGATGCTGAACCCGGTCGCCATGTCGATCATCACCAACACGTTCACGGACCCGCGCGAGCGCGCCCGCGCGATCGGTGTCTGGGGTGCCGTGGTCGGCATATCCATGGCCGCGGGCCCGCTGGTCGGCGGCCTGCTGGTGGACTCGGTCGGCTGGCGGTCGATCTTCTGGATCAACCTGCCGGTGGGCCTGGCCGCGCTGCTGCTCACGCTCCGGTACGTGCCCGAGTCCCGCGCCCCGAAGGCCCGCCGCGCCGACCCGGTCGGCCAGCTCCTGGTGATCGTGCTGCTCGCCTCCCTGACGTACGCGATCATCGAGGCGCCGCACTCCGGCGCCGGCCGGACCCTCGCCTTCGGCGGGATCGCGCTCGCCGCGCTGGTCGCCCTCCTCCGGTACGAGCCGCGCCGCGACGAACCTCTCATCGACCTGCGCTTCTTCCGGTCGGCGCCGTTCAGTGGGGCGACGGTGGTGGCGGTCAGCGCGTTCGCGGCGCTGGGCGGATTCCTCTTCCTCTCGACGCTGTACCTCCAGAACGTGCGGGGGCTGAGCGCGCTGCACGCCGGCCTGTGGATGCTGCCGATGGCGGCGATGACCTTCGTCTGCGCGCCGCTGTCGGGCCGCCTGGTCGGCAGCCGGGGTCCCCGTCTCTCCCTCCTGGTCGCCGGTACGGCGATGACGGTGAGCGGGGTGCTGTTCGCGGCGTTCGAGGCGGAGACGGCGAACGTGACGCTCGTCATCGGGTACGTGCTGTTCGGGCTGGGCTTCGGTTTCGTGAACGCGCCGATCACGAACACGGCGGTGTCCGGTATGCCGCGGGCGCAGGCCGGGGTGGCCGCCGCCGTCGCCTCGACCAGCCGTCAGATCGGCCAGACGCTGGGCGTCGCGGTGATCGGCGCGGTGCTCGCCTCCGGCGTGGGGTCCTCCTCCTACCGGGACACGTTCGTCTCGGCGGCGCGTCCCGCGTGGTGGATCGTCGCGGGGTGCGGGCTGGTGGTGCTGCTCGTGGGCGCCGCGACGAGCGGTCCCTGGGCGCGCCGCTCCGCGGCCCGCACGGCCGACCGCCTACGCTCCCCGTCCCCCCGAGAATCAGCCCCGGCCTGACCCACCTGCGGGTCCGCGGAGGCCGATCGCGCAGTTCCCCGCGCCCCTAGAAACGGGGCTGCGCCCCGATCCGCCCTTCAGGGGCGCGGGGAACTGCGCGCTCAGCCACAACCAGCCCGCACCACACCACCGCACCCCAGCTCCCCCAGGGGCGCCGGGAACGGCGCAATCTTTTAAGGGGCGCGGGGAACTGCGCGACCAGGCACGACCGGCCCGCACCACACCACCGCACTCGGCTAGCAGCCCCCACCAAGCAACCGCAGCCTTTCCAGCCGTTCGCGCGACTCCCCGTCCGTCGGCGCGTACGTGACGAGCCGTGCCCCCTCCACCGGCCCCAGCCACAGATCCGTGTGGACGAGCGTCAGCCGCCCCACGTACCGGTTGTCGAACAGCTTCGTCTTGCTCCGCGCCCCCACCACCTCATGCCGCTCCCACACCTCACGAAACTCCTCCGACTCCGCGCACAACCGCTTGAGCAGCATCTTCCACGCGGGATCGGCGAGATGCCCCGCCATCGCCGCCCGGAACTTCGCGGCCATCAACCGCACCGTCTCGTCGAGCAGCACGATCGACGACCGCCACTGCTCGTTCGTCGTGACGAGGAGCATGCAGTTGCGATCCTCCGCGGGCACCTCGTCGAGGTCGCACAGCAACCGCCCGTACGTGCGGTTGTACGCGAGGATGTCGTACCGGCTGTTCTGGATGCAGGCCGGCAGCGGCTCCAGCTGCTCCAGCGTCTGCAACAGCGCCGGCGTGATCGTCGTACACCGCGAGGCCGGCGTCGGATCGACCGCGCCGGCCAGCTGGAAGAGATGCGCCCGCTCGTTCGAGTCCAGCATCAGGCTGCGCGCGAGCGCGTCGAGGACCTGCACGGACACCTGGATGTCCCGGGCCTGTTCGAGCCATGTGTACCAGGTGACGCCGACCGCGGAGAGCTGCGCGACCTCCTCCCGCCGCAGACCGGGCGTGCGGCGCCGGCTGCCGCGGGGCAGACCCACCTGCTCGGGCGTGATGTGCTCCCGCCGGTGCCGCAGGAACGCGGCCAGCTCGTGCCGCCGGATCTCCGACTCCCCCGAGACCCGCTCGTCCGGCCCGCGCGGAGGAACACCGGCAGCCAGGGGCTCCCGCTCCCGTACCTTCTCGGCCATGGTCGTCATGCCTCCAGCCTGCCGCCCCACGGACCCTGTTGCCAGGTAGTCCTTCTACCAGGATAAGAAGACTCTGGTACCCGTCTGGGTGCGGGAGCACGATCGACCGGTGACCGAAATCCTGTCTCCCCGTACCGCGCGCTCCGTGACCGGTCCACCCGTGCTCGGCGCCCTCGGGCTGTTCACCGTGCTGCTCGGCGCGGCCCTGCCCCTCGTCGACTTCTTCATCGTGAACGTCGCCCTGCCCACGATCGGCCACGACCTGGCCGCGGGCGAGGCCGTACTGGAACTCGTCGTCGCCGGCTACGGAGTCGCGTACGCCGTGCTGCTCGTCCTCGGCGGCCGGCTCGGCGACATGTTCGGGCGGCGCCGGCTGTTCCTCGGCGGGATGGTGGCCTTCGGACTGACCTCGCTGGCCTGCGGCCTCGCACCGACGGCCTGGACGCTCGTCGCGGCGCGCGTCGCCCAGGGCGCGGCGTCCGCGGCGATGCTCCCGCAGGTCCTCGCCACCATCCAGTCGGCGACCCGGGGCCCGCGCCGCGCGAAGGCGATGGGCCTGTACGGGGCCACGGCCGGACTCTCCATGGTGGCCGGGCAGATACTCGGCGGCGTCCTCGTCGCGGCGGACATCGCGGGCACCGGCTGGCGCGCGGTCTTCCTGGTGAACGTGCCCGTCGTGCTGCTGGGCCTCTTCCTGGCCGCCAGGGCCGTCCCCGAGACCCGCTCGCAGCACCCGCAGCCGGTGGACGTCCCCGGCACGGTCCTGCTGGCCGTGGCCCTGGTGTCCCTGCTCGCCCCGCTCACCGAGGGCCGGGCGGCGGGCTGGCCCCTGTGGACCTGGCTGTCCCTCGCCCTGTTCCCCGTCGCCGCGACGGCCTTCTACCTGGTCGAACGCCGCGCGGAACGCCGGGGCCGCACCCCGCTGGTCCCGCCTGGTCTCTTCGCCGACGTGCCCCTGCGCCGCGGCCTGGTGATGATCGTCCCCTTCTCCGTCGGCTTCAGCGGCTTCATGTTCGTCATCGCGGTGGCGCTGCAGCAGGGCGCGGGCCTGAGCCCGGTCCGCGCGGGCCTCGCCCTCGTACCGATGGCGGTGGCCTTCTTCGTGGCGTCGCTCCTGGGCCCACGGCTGATCGCCCGCTGGGGAACGCGCGTGGTGACCGCGGGCGGGGTGCTCCAGGCGGTCGGCGTGGGCGTCCTCACCGTCACGGTGTGGAGTTCCTGGCCACACCTGGGAGGTCCCGGACTCTGGCCGGGTCTGATCGTCGCGGGCGCCGGGCAGGCGCTCCAGCTGCCGGTCCTCTTCCGCGTCATCCTCTCGCAGGTCCCCGCGGCCCGTGCCGGAGTGGGCAGCGGCGTCATGATCACCGTCCAGCAGTCCGCCCTGGCCCTGGGAGTGGCCACCCTCGGCACCCTGTTCCTCTCCCTGGTCCCGGGACGGGGCATGGGCCAGGCCCTGACGACGACCCTGCTCGTCCAGCTCGCCGGTGTCCTCCTGACGACCGCGCTGAGCCTGCGCCTGCCACGCGAGATCACCTGACCCGCCCGGACGCGCCACGCCCTCCCCCGGCTCCCCGGACCGATGCGCACAGAACTCACCCCGTCCCGCCCCCCGTTGATGTTGTTCTTGCTGCACACTCCTTAGCGCGCGCAAGCGGTGCGCGACCACCAGGAGGCGTCATGCTGCAGATCAACACCAGCAAGGTGAGCCGCTGGGACCAGCACGGCCGCGAGCACGTCGTACGGGTACAACGCTCGGGCGTGCAGCGGACGATCAGATGCGACACGTGCGGCTGGCGCAAGGCGGCCCAGTTCCTGCCCTGGCTCAAGGCCGAGGAGCACCTCGCGGAGGCACACCAGGCGACGGTGGACCCGACGGGAGCCTAGAAGGCGCGACGCAGCGCGGGCGTGCGGGCGGTCAGGCGCGCAGCCCACGCACCACCAGGTCCACGACCTCCGCGAACTCGCCCTCGATGCCCGGCTGTTCCCACTCGCGGGCGTGGCACGGGTCGTGGAAGCGGTCCGTGGCGTGGAAGACGGCGAGGGCGGTGGCGGCCGGGTCGGCGGTGGCGAAGGCACCGGAGTCGACGCCGGACCGGATGATCGTCGTCAGCTGCCCGGTCAGGCCGGCGATGTGCTCGCCCACCGCCTCGCCGCTCTCCCCGGTCAGCACCATGTACGTGGCGAACAGTTCCGGGTCGTCGCCCGCCTTGCGGCGCTTGGCCGTGAACAGCGCCGTGACCCAGTCGCGCAGCCGGGCCTCCGGGTCACGGTCCTGCGCGGCGATGCCTTCGAGGGTCTGCGACGTACGGTCCAGCCAGCGTTTGGTGACCGCCTCCCGCAGCGCGGCCTTCGTACGGAAGTGCCGGTAGACGCTGCCGTGGCTGACGCCGAGCGCCCGGGCCACGTCCACCACGGTCGCCTTCGCGGGGCCGTGGCGGCGCAGCACCTCCTCGGTCGCCTCAAGGATGCGCTCGGCGGTCAGGATCTCGGTGGTTGCCATGATGATGACCGTACCGGCGGTGTCGTCAGCGCTCGCTGTCGAGGTATGCCATCTGCGCGGACGGGTAGCGGTCGCCCGCCGCCGCCCCGGCCGGTACGGCGTCCTCGATCGCGGTGAGGTCGGCGGTTTCGAGGACGACGTCGAGCGCCCCGAGAGCCTCCGTCAGCCGCTCGCGGGTGCGGGCGCCGACCAGCGGCACGATGTCCTCGCCGCGCGACAGGGCCCAGGCGATGGCGATCTGTGCGACGGACACGCCCTTCTGCTGGGCGATCTTCCGCAGCGCCTCGACGAGGTTCAGGTTGTGCTGGAGGTTCTCGCCCTGGAAGCGGGGGCTGTGGGCCCGGAAGTCGTTGGCGGCGAGCTGCCGGTCCTGGGTGAAGTGCCCGGAGATCAGGCCGCGCGACAGCACGCCGTACGCGGTGATGCCGATGCCCAGTTCACGGGTGGCCGGCAGGATCTCGTCCTCGATGCCGCGCGAGATGAGGGAGTACTCGATCTGCAGGTCCGCGATCGGCGCGGTGGCCGCCGCCCGGCGCACGGTCCCCGCGCCGGCCTCGCTCAGCCCGATGTGCCGTACGTACCCCTTCTCGACGAGTTCGGCGATCGCGCCGACGGTCTCCTCGATGGGGACGTCCGGGTCGACGCGCGCGATGCGGTAGACGTCGATGTGGTCGACCCCGAGCCGCTGCAGCGAGTACGCGGCGAAGTTGTGCACCGCGGCGGGCCGCCCGTCGTACCCGGACCAGGCGCCCGCGGGATCACGCAGGGCGCCGAACTTCACGCTGACGAGCGCCTGTTCACGCCGGGCGGCCGGGGCGCTCCGCAGCGCCTCCCCGATCAGCATCTCGTTGTGCCCCATGCCGTAGAAGTCCCCGGTGTCGAGCAGGGTGACGCCCGCTTCGAGCGCGGCATGGATCGTGGCGACGGCCTCCTCCCGGTCGGCCTCCCCGTACAAGGCGGACATCCCCATGCACCCGAGCCCGAGAGCGGACACCCGGGGCCCGGTGGTACCGAGGGAACGAGTGAGCATCTGAAACTCCTGTACGTCCGTGCGGAAGTGGTCCCCCCACCCTGACATGACAGCTGACAGATTTCAATATCTGTCAGCTGTCATGTCGACGGCAACAGAAAAGCCTCGACCCCCTCACCTGCGTGAGGGGGCCAAGGCTTACCCACCAAGGGGCGCGGGGAACTGCGCGACCAGCCACGACGGCCCCGCAGTCGAACGACTACCGCACCGTTCGCGGAGCGACTACCGCACCGTTCGCGGAGCGACTAACAACCGACCAGCCGACTGGCGAGGTACCCCTCGATCTGGTCGAGAGACACCCGCTCCTGCTTCATGGAGTCCCGCTCCCGCACGGTCACCGCGTTGTCTTCAAGCGTGTCGAAGTCGACGGTCACACAGAACGGCGTACCGATCTCGTCCTGACGACGGTAGCGACGACCGATCGCACCGGCGTCGTCGAAGTCGATGTTCCAGTTCTGCCGCAGCGCCGTCGCGAGGCCCTTGGCCTTCGGCGACAGCTCCGGGTTGCGGGACAGCGGCAGCACGGCCACCTTCACCGGCGACAGCCGCGGGTCGAGCCGCAGCACCGTCCGCTTCTCCATCTTGCCCTTGGCGTTGGGCGCCTCGTCCTCGACGTACGCGTCCAGCAGGAACGCCAGCATCGCGCGGCCGACACCGGCCGCGGGCTCGATGACGTACGGCGTCCAGCGCTCGCCGGCCTCCTGGTCGAAGTAGGAGAGGTCCTGGCCGGACGCCTTGGAGTGCGCGGAGAGGTCGTAGTCCGTGCGGTTGGCGACGCCCTCCAGCTCACCCCACTCGTTACCGCCGAACTGGAAGCGGTACTCGATGTCGGCGGTGCGCTTGGAGTAGTGCGAGAGCTTCTCGGCCGGGTGGTCGTACCAGCGCATGTTCTCCTCGCGGAGACCGAGGCCGGTGTACCAGTTCCAGCGCTCCTGCATCCAGAACTCCTGCCACTTCTCGTCCTCACCCGGCTTGACGAAGAACTCCATCTCCATCTGCTCGAACTCGCGGGTGCGGAAGATGAAGTTGCCGGGCGTGATCTCGTTGCGGAAGGACTTGCCCATCTGCGCGATGCCGAACGGCGGCTTGCGGCGCGAGGTCTGCTGGACCTGGGCGAAGTTGGTGAAGATGCCCTGCGCGGTCTCGGGACGCAGGTAGGCGACGGAGCCGCTGTCCTGGGTCGGGCCGAGGTGCGTGGAGAGCAGGCCGGAGAACTGCTTGGGCTCCGTGAAGGTGCCCTTGTTGCCGCAGTTGGGGCAGTTGAGGTCGGCCAGGCCCTTCTCGGGCAGGCGGCCGTGCTTGGCCTCGTACGCCTCCTCCAGGTGGTCGGCGCGGTACCGCTTGTGGCAGGAGGTGCACTCGGTGAGCGGGTCGGAGAACGTGGCGACGTGACCGGAGGCCACCCAGACCTCGGTCGCCAGGATCACGGACGAGTCGATACCGACGACGTCCTCGCGCGACGTCACCATGTAGCGCCACCACTGACGCTTGATGTTCTCCTTGAGCTCGACACCCAGCGGCCCGTAGTCCCAGGCGGCCCGCTGGCCGCCGTAGATCTCACTGCACGGGTAGACGAAGCCACGGCGCTTGCTCAGGCTGACGATGGTGTCGATCTTGTCGGCGGCCACGGTGCTCTCTTCATTACGACGACGGGCGAACTTTGACGGAGCGCTTCAGAGCGAATGCCTCAGATTACCGGCGGCCCCGCCCCCCGGATCAAATCGGTTGGCGGTCCCGGCCAACCGCCACCGCCCCACCCGTCCCATACCGGGATGAAGCCCAGATCACAAGGCCAGTTATTGACAATCGTTTCCAGAATCATTGAAAATGACTGTCATGAACGTACGACGACGCCACATATCCGCCACCGTGATCGCGGCGGCCACCGCCCTCGGTCTCGGCACCCTCTCGGCCTGCTCGTCCGACTCGGACGCGGCGGGCGCCGGCAGCGGCGGGAAGCTCGACGTCGTGGCGTCGTTCTACCCGATGCAGTTCCTCGCCGAGCAGATAGGCGGGGACCACGTCGACGTGCGCACCCTGACCGAGCCCGGCCAGGAGCCGCACGACCTGGAGATCAGCGCCAAGCAGACCGCGCAGCTCCAGGAGTCGGACGTGGTCCTGTACCTGAAGAACCTCCAGCCCTCGGTCGACGAGGCGGTCGCCCAGTCCGGCATCAAGACCAAGGTCGACGCGGCCACCCTGACCGAGCTGGAGGACCACGGCGGCGCGGGCCACTCCCACGAGGGCGAGGAGGAGCACGCCGCCGAGGAGGAGCACGCCGGCGAGGAGGAGTCCGCCCTCGACCCGCACATCTGGCTCGACCCCGTGAAGTACGCCCAGGTCGCCGAGGGCGTCGGCAAGGCCCTGGAGAAGGCCGACCCGGACAACGCGGCGGACTACGCGAAGAACACCGAGGCGCTGACGAAGAAACTCGGCGACCTCGACACCGAGTTCAAGGACGGGCTGAAGAACACCGACTCCAAGGTCTTCTTCACCAACCACTCCGCCTTCGGCTACCTCGCCGAGCGCTACGGCCTGACCCAGGAGTCCATCTCCGGCCTGGACCCCGAGAGCGAGCCGAGCGCCGCCCGGGTCAAGGAGCTCCAGCAGGAGGCGAAGGCCGACGGCGTCACCACCGTCTTCTACGAGACACTGGTCTCGGACAAGACCGCGAAGACCCTGGCCGACGACGCGGGTCTGAAGACTGATGTACTCGACCCCCTTGAGGGCATCACCGACAAGTCCGAGGGCGACGACTACTTCGAGGTCATGCGGTCGAATCTGGCGGCGCTGGAGAAGGCCCTCGGCGCGAAGTGACGCGGACGCGGTACGCACTGACGGAAGGCATGAGCCATGACGGCTGACCAGCTTCGGGACCCTGTCATATCCCTGCGCTCAGTGACCGCCGAACTCGGCTCGCGCCCCGTCCTGCGCGGCATCGACCTCACGGTGCACCGCGGTGAGGTGGTCGCACTGCTCGGCGCCAACGGCTCCGGCAAGTCGACCGCCGTGCGCACCGTCATCGGCCAGGTGCCCGTCACCGGCGGCGAGATCGAGCTGTTCGGCACCCCGCGGCGCCGCTTCCGCGACTGGGCGCGCGTGGGGTACGTACCGCAGCGCACGACCGCCGCGGGCGGGGTGCCCGCCACGGTGACCGAGGTGGTGTCCTCCGGGCGGCTGTCCCGGGCCCGCTTCGGCGTGCTGCGCAAGGCCGACCGCGAGGCCGTCCGGCGGTCCCTGGAGCTGGTGGGCCTCGCCGACCGCGCCAAGGACTCCGTGAACGCCCTCTCCGGCGGCCAGCACCAGCGCGTCCTCATCGCCCGCGCCCTCGCCTCCCGGCCCGAACTGCTGATCATGGACGAGCCGATGGCGGGCGTGGACCTGGCCAGCCAGGAGGTGCTCGCGGCGACCTTGCGGGAGCAGGTCGCGGCGGGCACCTCCGTCCTCCTCGTCCTGCACGAACTGGGCCCGCTGGAGCCGCTGATCGACCGCGCGGTCGTGCTGCGCGACGGCTGCGTCCTGCACGACGGCCCGCCCCCGCGGGCGGTCGGCCAGCACGCACTGCCCGGCCACGACCACGTACACCCCCACGCGGCCCACGACGCCGAACCGATCCGGACGGGACTGCTGAGCTGACGCCATGAACCTCGAATTCCTCGACTACGCCTTCATGCAGCGGGCCCTGCTCGCCGCCGTCCTCGTCGGCATCACCGCCCCCGCCGTCGGCATCTACCTCGTGCAGCGCCGCCAGGCCCTGCTGGGCGACGGCATCGGCCACGTCGCGATGACCGGCGTCGGCCTCGGCTTCCTCCTCTCCTGGTCCCCCGTGTGGATGGCGACCGCCGTCTCCGTGCTCGGCGCGGTCCTCATGGAGCTGATCCGCTGGTACGGGAAGACGCGGGGCGACCTCGCGCTGGCGATGCTCTTCTACGGGGGCATGGCGGGCGGTGTGATGTTCATCAACCTCGCGCCGGGCGGCTCCAACGCCAACCTGACCTCGTACCTCTTCGGCTCGCTCTCGACGGTGTCGGAGTCGGACGTCACGGCGATCTGTCTCCTCGCGGCCTTCGTCGTCCTGGTGACGGTCGGGCTGCGGCGGCAGCTCTTCGCGGTCAGCCAGGACGAGGAGTTCGCCCGGGTGACGGGGCTGCCCGTACGCGCCCTGAACCTGCTCACGGCCGTCACCGCGGCGGTCACGGTCACGGTCGCCATGCGCGTGGTGGGGCTGCTGCTGGTCTCCGCGCTGATGGTGGTCCCGGTGGCCGCCGCCCAGCAGCTCAGCCGCAGTTTCGCGGCCACCTTCGCGATCTCGGTGGCCATCGGGGTCAGCGTGGCCATCGGCGGCACGGTCACGTCGTACTACCAGGACGTGCCGCCCGGCGCGACGATCGTGCTGCTGACCATCGGGGCGTTCGTGCTGCTCACGGTGGCGGCGACGCCGCTGGCCAGGCGGCGGGCGCGGGCTGCCGCGCGGGTCGCGGCACAGGAGGCCGGCGACCCGGCGGAATGTGTCATTCCGGCCGGCCGGAAGCCCACCGGGAAGGTCGGCGTCTGACCGCGCCCAGCTCGGGCTGGCACAATGGCCCGGCACAGCCGCAGACGTTTGGAGGCAACGGTGACGACTGCTGGACCGCCCGTTCGGGGCCGTTCCACCCGGCAGCGTGCCGCCGTGGCGGCGGCGCTCGACGAGGTCGACGAGTTCCGGAGCGCGCAGGACCTGCACGACATGCTCAAGCACAAGGGGGATTCCGTCGGGCTCACCACGGTGTACCGCACGCTGCAGTCCCTCGCGGACGCGGGTGAGGTCGACGTGCTGCGCACGTCCGACGGTGAGTCGGTGTACCGCCGCTGCGCGAGCGGGGACCACCACCATCATCTGGTGTGCCGGGTCTGTGGCAAGGCCGTGGAGGTCGAGGGGCCCGCGGTGGAGAAGTGGGCGGAGGCGATCGCCTCGGAACACGGGTATGTGAACGTGGCCCACACGGTGGAGATCTTCGGCACCTGCGCGGAGTGCGCTGCGCGCGGCCAGGGGGCAGTGACCTCGCCCTGACCCCGGGTGCGCCCCGCTGGGACCCGAGCCAAAAGATTGCGCAGTTCCCCTCCCCGCGCCCCCAAGAAAGCAGGGGGCGCGGGGAGTTTTTTAGGGGCGCGGGGAACTGCGCGATCAGCCACGACGCACCCGCACCCGGCACTTCTCAGGGGCGCGGGGAACTGCGCAATCTTTCAGCTGCGGGCCGGAGGGGGCTCAGGCTTCTTCCGGGCGGCCCCTCATGTCCGCCTCCATGGCGAGCAGGTCCTCGTTGGGCACGGCCCCACCGAAGCGCCGGTCCCGCGACGCGTACTCCACGCACGCCCGCCACAGATCCCGCCGGTCGAAGTCCGGCCACAGCACGTCCTGGAACACCATCTCCGCATAACTCGACTGCCAGATCAGGTAGTTGGACGTCCGCTGCTCACCACTCGGCCGCAGGAACAGATCGACGTCCGGCATGTCCGGGTAGTACAGGTACTTCTGGATGGTCTTCTCGTTGACCTTGTCGGGATCCAGCTTCCCGGCGGCAACGTCCACGGCCAGCGCCCGCGCCGCGTCGGCCAGCTCCGCCCGCCCCCCGTAGTTCACGCAGAAGTACAGGGTCATCAGGTCGTTCTTCTGCGTCTGCTCCTGCGCGACCTGCAGCTCCTGCACGACGGACTTCCACAGCTTCGGCATCCGCCCGACCCACCGGATCCGGATCCCGAGCTCGTCCATCTCGTCCCGCCGGCGCCGGATGACGTCCTTGTTGAAGTTCATCAGGAAGCGGACCTCCTCGGGCGACCGCTTCCAGTTCTCCGTCGAGAAGGCGTACAGGGAGAGGTTCTTCACGCCCAGTTCGAGGCAGCCCTTGAGGACGTCCATCACGACGCCCTCCCCGACCCGGTGGCCCTCGGTACGCGGCAGCCCCCGCTCCTTGGCCCAGCGCCCGTTCCCGTCCATCACGCACGCCACGTGGTTCGGGATCAGCTCACCGGGGAGCTTGGGCGCGCGGGCACCGGACGGGTGCGGCTCCGGCGTCTTGTACTCGCGGCGCTGGCGCCCCAGGATCCCGCGTACCACCATCTGCTTCTCGTCTCCCTCAAAGTCAGGTACCGCTGTTGCTCAGGTGCTTTTCTCGACGTACCGCAGGGAGCGCAGTCCACGCTCCAGGTGCCAGTGCAGGTAGGCCGACACCAGGCCGCTGCCCTCCCTGACGAACCGCGGCTCGCAGGCGTCCGCGACCGCCCAGTCCCCTGTCAGCAGCGCGCCGAGCAGTTCGAGGGCCCCCGCCGAGGGTACGACGCTGCCGGGCACCCGGCAGTCGACGCAGACGGAACCTCCCGCGGCGACCGAGAAGAACCGGTTCGGCCCGGGCATCCCGCAGCGCGCGCAGTCGTTGAAGCTCGGCGCGTAGCCGTTCACGGCGAGCGAGCGCAGCAGGAACGCGTCGAGGATGAGGTGCGGCTCGTGCTCGCCCTGGGCGAGGGTGCGCAGCCCGCCCACCAGCAGCAGGTACTGCTGGACGGCCGGCTCGCCCTCGTGGTCGGTGAACCGCTCGGCCGTCTCCAGCATGGCCGTCCCGGCGGTGTAGCGGGCGTAGTCCGTGACGATCCCGCCGCCGTACGGAGAGATCGTCTCGCTCTGTGTGCACAGGGGCAGCCCGCGGCCGATCAGCTCGCTCCCGCGGGCGAAGAACTGCACGTCGACGTGGGAGAACGGTTCGAGGCGGGCGCCGAACTTCGACTTGGTCCGGCGCACGCCCCGCGCCACGGCCCGTACGCGCCCGTGACCGCGGGTGAGCAACGTGATGATCCGGTCCGCCTCACCCAGTTTCTGGGTGCGCAGCACGATGCCGTCGTCGCGGAACAGACTCATGGGCCCATTCTCGCGTACGGAGTCCGTGGACGTGGCCGGGGTGCCCGATCACCTGCCGGAGGCCGGGTTCCGAGGGAAGGGACGGTTCTGGGGCGCGCGGTCAAGGGACCTCGCCCCGACTGCGTGCGTTGGCGTATGCCGTCGCCGCGCTGAGCCGCTCCGCCACGGTGGCTCCCCGGACGGCGTCCGGTGCGCAGTCCCATTCCCTGCCGCCGCCGTACGGCCTCAGTTGTACGTACGGTCCCTCGTGCCCCATCACCCTGCCCACCCGCCCGGTTCGCGTGTCGACGACGTACGTCCCGATCGTCGGCTTCATCCGAGCACCGCCGCGAGCCGGGCCGCCGTCTCGACGGAACACCGGCCCAGTTCCACGAGGGGGCACGGTGCCTCCCGCGCCAAGGTTGCCGGGTCGATCCGGAGTGTCGGCAACTTAATTCCTGCGGCCGCTAGTGCTTCGCGCAATTCTTTCACCGTTTCCTCCGCTTGTTCGACACAGGCCGTCGAGTGCCGTGCGTCGCGTCCCTGGTGGGCAGCCTTCACGGTGTTTCCCTTCCCTTTGGGTTTCACGCTTTTCCTCTACACCGTGACACCTCCCGCTTAGACTTCGGAAGACCTCTACGCTCAGCAACGCCGGTGCAGTACAGGTGGACTACCAGGGGGTTTTCCATGGCCAACGGTTCACGGCAGGCGGCTTGGGAGTTCTTCGGAACCGAGCTGAAGAGACACCGGGAGGAGGCGGGACTGACCCAGGCGGAGTTGGGTTATCGCGTTTTCGTGTCGGGCGGCTACATCGGGCAATTCGAACAGGCAATTCGCAAACCACAGTTGGATGTGGCGGACCGGATTGACGACGCCCTACAAACCGACGGCTTTTTCGAGCGCACATGGCGGAAGCTGATTGACGACCGGCGGTACGCGGACTATTTCGCGGAGGTCGTCGAACTGGAGCGGACGGCGACGAAGATCTGCGAGTTCGCACCGACGCTCGTACCGGGGTTGCTGCAGAGCGCCACGTACACGCGTGTGGTGACGCTGGCCGGCAACCCCTTCGCCACTGACGCTCACATCGAGGAGAAGGTCGCTGCCCGCATCGAGCGGGCACAAATTCTGGCCGCCGCTGCACGGCCCGTGTACTGGGTGATCCTGCACGAGCAGGTGTTGCGCATCCCGGTCGGCGACGGAGGCGACATGGCGGAGCAGTTGGAACACATCACAGGGCTCGCGCGTCAGCGAAAGGTGCTGGTGCAGGTGCTGCCCACCGCAGTCGGCGCATACCCGTTGATGGGCCGGATGGTCAGGCTCTTCGAGTTCGCGGACGCGCCGCCGGCCGTCTATACAGAAGCCGTGTATTCGGGGAATCTGCTGGACGATCCGGCCCTGGTGAAGCGCGTACAGGGGACATACGATCTGCTCAGGGCCGCCGCGCTGCCGCCGGAGGCGTCCCTGGCCCTGATCACATCGGCGGCTGAGGACTACAGACGATGCGCGAGTTCGACCTGACCAAAGCCCGCTGGCGCAAGAGCACCTACAGCGACGACAACGGCGGCGACTGCGTCGAGGTCGCCGACGGAGTCCCCGGTCTCGTGCCGGTGCGGGACAGCAAGGTCGTCGCGGGACCCGTCCTGCTCATCGGGTCCCGCGCCTGGACGGAGTTCGTCGGCACCCTGGCGGCGCCGCACCGCTGAGGTCACTTCGGTGCGGCCGGGCCGTCCGCGCCCGCCGTGTCGCCCGTGACGGGCAGCACGGGCCGCGGGGCCGTGCTGGTCAGCAGCCGGTGCCGCGGCAGACTCTGGCGCGGCGGCCGGGTCATCGTGATCTGGCGGACGAGTTGCTGGAAGCAGGACAGCGCCGCGAGCGCCGGCAGGACGGCCGCGGCGATGCCGGTGAAACTCCGGTCGGCCTGGGCCGCGCAGAGCGCCATCGCGACCGAGGAGAACACCAGGACCACGAACCAGGAGTGCGCGGCCCGGCGCTGGTGCAGCGCGGCCCTCAGGATGGAGAGCGAGGCCATCATCCAGGGCCCGTAGACCAGCAGGGGCCACCAGACGGCCGTGCCGCTCTGCGTGTGGGACGCGACATGGCGCAGGGGGACGTAGGACACGATCCCGCCGAAGACGCTCACCATCGACACGATGACGGCGGCGAGCGCGGCGATCAGGAAGCTGACGGTCTGCAGCCAGGTGAAGCGGACCTTGCGGACGCGCACTTTCCGGTGCCCGGAAGGGTGGGACCGGATGGGCGGCAGCTCGGCGGTGATGGTGGCGAGGTTGTCCATCGGGTCGCCGGTGAGGCCGACGCCGGGCGACCCGCCACTGCGCGGCCGGGGCACGGCGGGGGCCTGCTCCGCCGACACGGCGTCCTGCAAGAGGTAGGTCATCTCCTCGACGGGATCCCAGCCCGAGTCGAGGGGATCCGCGGGGGGAGCCTCGTACCGCATGTCGACGGGGCCGCGGTGGCGCCCGCCGCCCACCCCCGGGCGATACGCACCGGGCTGGTCCGTCGGAACGAAGAGGTGGGCGTAGTCGTCGTTCATCGAGAACCTTCCCCCCTCAGACACAGGCCACGTTGCCACCGGGTCGCCCCTGGGCGCTCCACCGCTGGTCCAGGTCGGACTGCGCCCTGTTCAGAAACGCCAGGAATTCACCCAGCAGCGGCTCCGTAACCTGCAGTTCCACCGGCTTTCCGTCTCCGTGCAAGGTGCCACGGGCGCCCGGCGCCGAATAGGCCGAGGCCGGTGTGTAGATGTACCGGCCCATCACCACCGCGGGGGAGGCGGCCAGGTTCTTGTGCACCACGCGGGCGTGAGCCGGAGCGCCGAGAGGCTGTGCTTTCGTCATATGTCGCTAACGCGCCCATCCTTACTCGGGTGCGCGGCAAATGAGTGAGCGTAACGCCGCCGAAAGTATTGACGACGGCGTTTGTAGGTCAAGACCCGACATTGCCCGAAGAGAAGTTTTTGCTACTGGGGATTCTTATACGCGGCGTCCGGGCGGTGTCGTCCGTACTGCCGGGCGAGCGCGTGGAAAGCCTGTTTGGGTTCCCAGTGCCAGTCGGAGCCGGGGTCGTCGGGCCGGTCCTTGAGGGGCTTGACGACGGCGTAGGACGCCATGTCGAGGTCGTACCGCGGGTCGTCGGGGCGGTGCGGGGAGTCGGGGGTGACGAACTCGAACGCCATTGCCGCGTACAGGTTCATCGATTCGAAGACGTCGAGGACATCAGTGAGATAAGCGGCCTGTACGCGTTCGCTGCGCACCACTCCGCCTTTGATCTCCGGTGGTGTCTTGCCGTAGTCGACCACGTCCCAGCCCATCCCGCCCTGTTCGGGGGCGCCGGCGAACGTGCAGGTGCCGAACTCGGTGATCGCGAGCGGCTTGCCCCAGCGCAGGAACGTACGCAATTCGTTCACGTACTGCGCCCGCCGGGGAAAATACGAGTAATAGTCGATTCCCACGATGTCGAAGAGGTTCCAGTCGACGTTCTCGAACGCCGGATCCTGTGCGGCGGCGTAACTGAGACTGCCGCGGAAGACCGACCGGCCGACCCCCGCCGCCTTCGTGGTGAACGCGGCGAGCCGCCGCTGCATCCGCACGAGGTCGAAGGTGCCCTTCCGCAGGTTCTCGATCCGCTCCAGGACATCGGCTCCCGGCACGATGTCCGGCACGAACAGCCAGAACTCGCACCCCACGGCGAGGGTGACCCGCGCGCCCTGACGCCGCAGCCGCTCCCCGTGGCGCCCCGTCTCCGCCAGGTGTTCGAGGATGTCCTTCTCCGGTACGTCGCCCAGTGTCGGCTGGAGCCACACGTGCAGTCCGCGCTCCGCGACCTCGTCCGCCGTGGCGGTCAGGCGCTCGACGCCGTCGCCGGTGACCTCGACGGTGTCGGCGTGCAGGTCGTGCGCGATCACCCGGATGTCGCCGCGCATCCGCCGCTCGCTCCACGCCGTGCCCGGGGTCTCCCCGGCCCCGACGGTGTAGACCATCCCGCGGTGCGTCAGCCCGCGGCGCTCGGGACCGCGGCGCCGCGGTCCGCCGGGCGCCTGCTCGCGGCGGCTGCCGGCCGCGGCGGGCGCCGCCGGCAGGACCGCCGCCACGCCGGCCCCGACGGCCGCCGCGCCGGCCATGAACCGCGCGCGGCTGATCCCCGCGACGTCCGCGGTGCGCTGTCCCGTGTCCTCGGTCTTCCCCGTGTTCTGCGTCATGCCGCAAGTCTGGTGAGGGGCGCCCGGCCCGGCTGTCGGCCGATGGTCTACGGCACCCCGACCAAGGGATGAGCGTGGGTACGGAGGAGGGACTTCCGGTCACCCTCCGAACCTGCGTACGTACGTGCGCTGCCACGGCGTCTCGACGGCGTGGCGGTCGTAGTCACGTCGTACGAACCGCACGGCCTCCTCGGGCGGCACGCCGTCCAGGACGGCCAGACAGGCCAGGGCCGTGCCCGTCCTCCCCCGGCCGCCCCCGCAGGCGATCTCCACGCGTTCGGCGGGGTCCGCGGCCCGCTCCCAGGTCTGCGTCAGGACCTTCCGCGCCTCCGCCCGGTCCCGGGGCAGCCGGAAGTCGGGCCACCGCAACCACCGGCTCTCCCAGGGCACTTCGGGCGGCTCCTTGCCCAGCAGGTAGACCCCGTACGTCGGGGGCAGCGACCGCGGGTCGAGTTCCCGCCGCAGTCCCCGGCCCCTCACCAGCCGCCCGGACGGCAGCCGGAGCACGCCGGCCGCCCGCTCGTCCCATCCCGCGCTCATCCGACCCCCCGTGACTCCTGGGCGGCCCTCGCCTCGATCCCCCGGAAATGGTCCGCCATGGCCTTCTGCGCCCCTTCGACGTCGTGCGCCCGCAGCGCGACGACTATGTCACGGTGGCGGCGGACCGTGACCTCGGGCGCCGGATCGTCCGTCCAGCCCCGGACACCGGAGACCCGCCGGAACACGGTCCAGAAGGCGCCCAGCAACTGCGGCACCAGGGCGTTCCCGAGCGGCGCGTACAGCAATTCGTGGAACTCCCGGTCGAGTTCGGGGAACGGGCGGCCGGCCAGCCCCGCCTCCTCCATCCGGTCCACGACACCCTCCAGGCGGTCCAGCTCCCCGTCCGACAGAGCCCCCGCGACCCGGCGCATGAGCCCCTCCTCCAGCACCTCCCTGACCTGGAGCACCTCGGCCAGCGCGCCCGTGTCGTCGCCCTGGCGGGCCAGCGTGCGGAAGGTCAGACCGTCGGCGAACGGCGTCAGCGACGCCTGGCCGACATAGGTGCCGTACCCATGCCTGACCTCCACGATGTCGAGGGCCTGGAGCGCCTTGAGCGCCTCGCGCACGGAGTTGCGGCTGACACCGAGGGACTCCATCAGCTCGGACTCGGTGGGCAGGGGCGCGCCGGCCCGGAGTCCGCGGTCGAGGATCAGCTGCATGACCTCGCGCTGGATCCGGCTGCTCACCCGTCGCTCGCGGACGGAGCGCGCCGGGAAGGGTGAGCACCTGGGATCGCCCCTGGAGCCGTCGGATGCGCGCCGCTCAGACATGCGCCGCATCGTACGCGGCAGGGACATCCCACGTCCCACCTCCCGACAGGATTCGCGTCAATCGACGGTTGACCGTCCGTCAACTTCGTGATCGGCGGGCCGACATTGGTCGCACCTCTGGAAGAAGCGGCATTCGTGCGCGTTCCCTTGACCGCCCTCCCGGCCCCTCCTATCGTCACGCTGCACCTATGACGTAGGACGTCGTATCTCCCACTCCTTGCTGGAGGAACCGTGCGCGACGCGACCCCCGCACCGGCGCTGCACCGCCGGTCGTTCCTGAAGTACTCCGGCGCGCTCGGCGCGGCCGCCACCATCGCCTCGACGCTCTCCGCCTGCTCGTCGGGACCGGAGTCCACGAACGAGACGGGTGACGGGGGCGAGGGCGCCGACCGCACACTCACCGCGGTGATCGGCTACGGCAACGACCAGAGCTGGGACCCGCTGATGACGGCCTCGGCGTTCTCCATGGCCGCCAACCACCACATCTACGAGGGGCTCCTAGACACCGACCCGATCAGCCGCGAGCCGTACGCGGCCCTGGCCACCGAGGTCCCGGCGGATCTGCAGGCGACCACCTGGAGGTTCACGCTGCGCGGGGGCGCGAAGTGGCACGACGGGCAGCCCGTCACCGCCGACGACGTGATCTTCACCTACGGGCGCGTACTGGACCCGAAGACGACGACCCTCGCCAAGAACTTCTTCGCGTCCTGGCTCAAGGAGGTGCGGAAGGTGGACGAGAAATCGGTGGAGCTCGTCCTCAAGTTCCCCTTCCCGGACGGGGCGCAGCGGCTGACACTCGCGAAGATCATGCCGAAGCACGTGTTCGGGAAACCGGGGGCGCTGGACGAGGCGACGACGGGAAAGGCGGTGGGCTCGGGACCGTACCGGCAGAGCGCCCACCACCCGAAGTCCAACACCACTTTCGAGGCGTTCGCCGACTACAACGGGCCGAGAAAGGCCGCGTTCAAGAAGATGAACTGGCTGACGATAGTGGATGCCGCACCCCGGGTCGCGAAGATCTCCGGTTCCAGTGCCGGTGCGCAGATCTCCGACAACATCCCCTACGCCAATATCTCCCAGCTGGAGAAGGGCGGGATGAAGGTCGAGGGCGGGGCGGGGATGAACCACCTCTTCCTCCTCTTCAACACCGCCCACAAACCGTTCGACGACGTGCGGGTACGGCAGGCACTGCACTACGCGATCGACACGGAGAAAATGATCCGGGCCGCGCTGCGCGGGCACGGGAAACCGGCGTCGTCGTATCTCAACGAGGCGAATCCGACGTACCGGAAGGCGAAGACCGTCTACGGATACGACCCGGACAAGGCCAAGGCGCTCCTGCGGGAGGCCGGGGTCAGCGGGCTGAAGGTCAGCCTCATGGCGGTCAACGTGAGCTGGATCGTCGACTGCCTGCCGACGATCAAGGCGTCCTGGGACGCGATCGGCGTCAGGACGACCCTGGAGCCGCAGGAGACCGCCGCGCTCTTCACGAAACTCGACCAGAAGAAGGACTTCCAGGTCGTCGCCGCCGCGTCCAATCCCAATCAGTTCGGCCTGGACGCCGATCTGATCATGCATTACAACTACGGGCCTGGAAACACCTGGATGCGGTATGCCCGCTGGGAGGGGAGTTCCGTGGCGAAGGATCTCTTCAAACGGATGGACCAGGCCACCCGTGAACCGGACACCGAAAAGAAGAAGACGATGACTCAGGACTACATCGATGTCGTCGCCGAGAATGCGGTGATCTATCCGGTGGTGCACAACGAGCTCATCACCGCCTGGGACGCAAAGGATCTGACGGGGGTTCGGGCCCAGCCCTATCCGGGGATAAACGTGCTGCAGGCGAAGTGGGTCTGAGGGTTGTGTGACGGGTCGCCGGCAGCAGTGAGGAGAGACATAAACCGTGGTTGCGGTTGTGCGGATGATGATTCGGCGGATCGTTCTCCTTGTTCCGTTGATGCTCGGGATCATTCTGTTCGTCTTCGTCGTGATGCGGTTCTCGGACAGTGATCCGGCGTCCGCCTACTTCCAGGGCGCGAACCCCACCGAGCAGCAACTGCACGATTTCCGGGAGCGCAACGGACTGCTCGACCCGTTCCCGGTGCGGTACTTCGACTTCGTCGGGGACCTGGTCCGGGGCGACATGGGGGTCAGCGCGCTGACCAGGGCGCCGGTGGTCGACCAGGTCACCACCGCGTTGCCGCTCACCATGCAGCTGACCTTCCTGGGCCTCGGCATCGCGGTGGTGCTGTCGCTGCTCGGCGGGATCACCGCCGCGATCTACCGGGACCGCTTCCCCGACCAGCTGATCCGCGTCGTCTCGCTGACCGGCGTCGCGGCCCCCGGCTTCTGGCTGGCGCTGCTGATGATCCAGTACCTCGCCGTGGACGCGGGCTGGTTCCCGACCAGCGGATACGTCAACCCGGCCGACTCGTTCACCGGCTGGCTGAAGACCATGACCCTGCCCGCGCTGGCCCTGTCGCTGCCGGTCGCCGCCCAGCTCACCCGGATCGTCCGTACGGCGGTGGTCGAGGAACTGGACAAGGACTACGTGCGGACCGCCATCGGCAGCGGGCTGCCCCCGGTGGTCGTGGTCGGGCGGAACGTCCTGCGCAACGCCCTGATGAACCCGCTGACCGTGCTCGGACTGCGCGTCGGCTACCTGCTCGGCGGTGCGGTCGTCATCGAGACGATCTTCAACCTGCCGGGGATGGGGAAACTCATGATCGACGCCGTGAAGAACGGTGATCCGGCCGTCGTCCAGGGCGGCGTCCTCACCATCGCCTTCGGGTTCGTCGTCGTGAACCTGGTCATCGACATCCTCTACCTGCTGGTCAACCCGCGTCTGAGGAGTGCCGAGGCATGATGCTGATGTACCGGAAGCGGCTCACCGACGCCCTTTCCCTGCCCGGTGTCCGCCTCAGGGGATTCACCCGGCTGCCCCTGATCTCGCGGATCGCCGTCGTCGTCCTCGGGATCGTCGTCCTCACGGCCCTGCTGGCCCCCCTCGTCGCCCCGCACGACCCGCTCGAACAGTCGCCGCTGGTCGACGACGGCAACGGCGAGGGCGCCCCGTCGGGCGCCCACTGGATGGGGCAGGACAGCCTGGGCCGGGACATCCTCAGCCGGCTGATGTACGGGGCCCGCTGGTCCCTGGCGATCGGCCTCGGCGCGACCGCCCTCGCGCTGGTCGTGGGCGCCGTCATCGGCGCGATCGCGGCGACCTCGCGCAAGTCGGTCGACGAGACGCTGATGCGCGGCCTCGACATCGTCATGGCCTTTCCCGGCATCGCGCTCGCGGCCGTCTTCGTCGCCGTGTTCGGCGGCGGCATCCCGATCCTCATCGGCGCGATCGCGTTCCTCTACATGCCGCCGATGGCGCGGGTCGTACGGGCCAACGTGATGGACCAGTACGGCGAGGACTACGTGACCGCCGAGCGGGTCATCGGTGCCCGTACCCCGCACATCGTGT
Organism: Streptomyces sp. NPDC002701; assembly: GCF_042889045.1. Classification (NCBI taxonomy): domain Bacteria; kingdom Bacillati; phylum Actinomycetota; class Actinomycetes; order Kitasatosporales; family Streptomycetaceae; genus Streptomyces; species Streptomyces sp. NPDC002701. Next base: position 546,722 of record NZ_JBIAQL010000001.1, on the reverse strand, counting down.
GGCGGCACGTGGCCATCAACTGCGCCGCTCCCGTCCTCGTCTTCTGCACCGTGCAGGTCGCCGAGGCGATCGTCTTCGAGGCGTCACTGTCCTTCATCGGCGCGGGGGTGCGGCCACCGGACCCGTCCTGGGGCAGTGTCATCGCGGACGGCAAGAACATGGTGCTGACCGGCGGCTGGTGGGCGACCGTGTTCCCCGGCCTGCTGATGCTGGTCACCGTGCTCTCCCTGAACATCCTCTCCGAGGGCGTCTCGGACGCGTGGGCGGCGCCCGCGGCCCGCGAGGTGGCGGCGCGCGAGGAGGAGGACCGCCTGGAGGCGCCCGAGCCCGGCAGCGGGAAGGTCCTGGAGCTGCCCGGTCTCACGGAGGCGGCCCAGCGGCTCCGCAGCCGGGCCCGCCCCCTGCCCCAGGGACGGCAGCCGGTGCTGAGCGTCGAGAACCTGGCCATCGGCTTCGACGCCCGCCACGGGGGTGTGGACATCGTCGACGGCATCAGTTTCGACGTCCAGCCCGGCGAGGTCCTGGGCCTGGTGGGCGAGTCCGGCTGCGGCAAGTCGCTCACCGCCCTCGCCGTGATGGGCCTGGAACCGAAGGGCGCCCGGGTCCGCGGCCATGTGCGGTTCGACCAGCGGCAGTTGGTCGGCGAGCCGATGCGTGTCCGGCGCAGGCTCCTCGGCCACGAGATGGCGATGGTCTACCAGGACGCCCTGTCGTCGCTGAACCCGGCGATGACGATCCGCGCGCAGCTCAAGCAGGTGGTCAGGCGGGGCGGCACCCGCACGGGCACCGAACTCCTCGAACTGGTCGGCCTCGACCCGGAACGCACCCTGCGCAGCTACCCGCACGAACTGTCCGGCGGCCAGCGCCAGCGCGTGCTGATCGCGATGGCGCTCTCCCGCGAACCCAGGCTGATCGTCGCCGACGAGCCCACGACCGCCCTCGACGTCACCGTGCAGGCGCAGATCATAGAGCTGCTGCTGAGGCTGCGTACCGAGCTGGACTTCGCGCTCGTCCTCGTCTCCCACGACCTGGCGCTCGTCGCGGACGTCACCGACCGGGTGGTCGTGATGTACGGCGGCCAGATCGTCGAGTCGGGCGTGACGGCGGACCTGGTGGAGTCGCCGTCCCACCACTACACGCGCGGTCTCCTCGGCAGCGTCCTGTCGCTGGAGTCGGCGGCGGAGCGGATGACCCAGATCAAGGGCGTGGTGCCCTCCCCCGCCGACTTCCCCGCGGGCTGCCGTTTCGCCGACCGGTGCCCGATGGCGACGGAGGTGTGCCGGGCGAACGCGCCCCGGCTGGCGGGCGCGTCCCACCACCAGGTCGCCTGCCACCACCCGGCGATCCCGCTGACCACCGGCACGACCACGACCCCGGCCGGGCCGGCCGGACCGACGGAAGCGAGGCCGTGACATGAGCGGACCGGCAAGCTCTCTCACGGGCCGTCCCCCGACCCCTCCCGCGGCCCCCCTCGTGGAACTGTCCGACGTGCACGTCGTCCACAAGGCGCGCAGCGGCGGCCTGTTCGCCCGGGACCGCGTGTACGCCCTCACCGGCGCCGGTCTGACCATCGCGCCCGGTGAGACGGTCGGCGTCGTCGGGGAGTCCGGCTGCGGCAAGTCGACCCTCGCCAAGGTCCTGGTGGGAGTGCAGAGACCGACGTCCGGGACGGTGTCCCTGCGGGGCGGCGACCTGTGGACGATGGCACCGGACGAGCGGCGGACCACGGTGGGCGCCGGCTGCGGCATGATCTTCCAGGACCCGTCGACGGCCCTGAACCGCCGGCTGACGGTACGCCAGATCCTGCGCGACCCCCTGGACGTGCACAAGCGCGGCACCCCCCGCGAGCGGGACGACCGGGTCCGCGAGCTGATGTCCCTCGTCGGGCTGCCCAGGGCGCTGGCCGACGGCCTCCCCGGGCAGCTGTCCGGCGGACAGCGGCAGCGGGTCGCCATCGCCCGGGCGCTGGCCCTCGACCCGGACCTGGTCGTCGCCGACGAACCGACGAGCGCGCTCGACGTCTCGGTCCGCGCCCAGATCCTCAACCTCCTCCTCGACCTCAAGGAACGCCTGGGCCTGGCCCTCGTCTTCGTCTCGCACGACATCCAGACCGTACGGAGGATGAGCGACCGCATCATCACGATGTACCTGGGCCGGATCGTCGAGGAGTCCCCGACCGACGAGGTGACGGACCGGTCCCGGCACCCGTACACCCGCGCCCTCTTCTCGGCGACGCCCGGCCTGCTGGACCCCATCGACCCGATCCCCCTGGTGGGCCCCGTGCCCTCGGCCACCCGTCCGCCGAGCGGCTGCCCCTTCCGCACCCGCTGCTGGCGGGCGGACGCGGTGTGCGCGGAAGCCATGCCGGACTTCGCGGCCGCGTCGACACTCGGGCACCGCTACCGCTGCCACCATCCTGTGCAGGACGGTCTCTCGACCCGTGACCTGGTCGCCCAGGCCGTCACCGCCGTACCGGAGGCCACCGCCATGGCCGACATCCCGAGGGAGCCTTGATGACCCTTCCCGCCCCGCTGACCGGTGTCGTACCGCCCGTCTGCACGCCCCTGACACCGGACCGCGAGGTGGACGTCCCCTCCCTGACCGGACTGGTCGACCATCTGCTGGAGGGCGGGGTGCACGGCCTGTTCGTCCTCGGTACCTCCTCCGAGGCGGCCCACCTGCCGGACCGTGACCGCCGCCTCGTCGTCGAGACGGTGGTCCGCCACGTGGCGGGCGCGGTCCCGGTCCTGGCCGGAGCCATCGACATGACGACCCCGCGCGTCCTCGACCACGTCCGGTACGTCACCGACGCGGGCGCCGACGCCGTGGTCGTGACGGCCCCCTTCTACACGCGCACGCACCCCGCCGAGATCGCCCGCCACTTCCGCCTCGTCGCGGCCGGCTCCCCGGTGCCGGTCTTCGCCTACGACCTCCCGGTCGGCGTCCACTCCAAGCTGGGCGCCGACTTGGTGCTGGAGCTGGCGGCGGAGGGGGTGCTGGCCGGGCTGAAGGACTCCAGCGGCGACGAGGGCAACTTCCGGGCCGTCGTCACCGGGGCGCGGGCGCACCCCGCCCTCTCCGGTTTCAGCGTGCTGACCGGGTCCGAGCTCGTCGTCGACTCCGCGCTGGCGATGGGGGCGGACGGGGCCGTCCCGGGGCTCGCGAACGTCGACCCTGCCGGGTACGTACGCCTGTACCGGCTGTGCCGCGCGGGCGAGTGGGAGCCGGCCCGGGCCGAGCAGGAGCGGTTGTGCGCGTTGTTCGGGATGGTGCGGGTGGGGGCTGCGACGTTCCGGATGGGGGGCGGTTCGTCGGCGCTCGGCGCCTTCAAGGCCGCGCTGCATCTGCGGGGGATCATCGCGTGCCCGGCCACGGCGGAGCCGCAGGTGCCGCTGTCGACGGAGGAGGTCGCGGTGGTGGGGAAGTTCTTGGCGGGGGCCGGTCTGTTGTAGGGCTTTCTCCGCCCCCGCCGCCCCTTCCCGTCCCAACCCTGGGGGCTGCGCCCCCTGACCCCGGGTGTCGGGCTGCCCGCTCGTCCTCAACCGCCGGAGGGGCTGTAAAATCCAGCCCGTCCGGCTTTTGAGGACCGGGGGTTCGGGGGCTGGCCCCCGAGCAGTGACGGGAATGGGTAGGGGCGGCGGGGGCGAAAAAGGCGTTACCCCCGCAGCTCACCCAGCCCCAGCCGGCGGAACTCGATCCTCTCGTACGGGCCCGCCACCCCCGTCTCGTAGAGGAGCCCGACCCTGTCGGAGCTCAGCTGGACGAGGTCGGAGTACGCGGCCCGCAACGAGGACAGCGTCCGAGCCCTGGTGAAACTCACCCCGCGATCCCCACTGCGCCACACAGCCATGGACTGCCGAACCGTCGGCACGGACGGCCCGGAGAACAGCAGCGGCGCACCGGCCCGCCCCCGAACCTGCAGCACACTCCCCTGCACGACAGGCACCGCGTCGAGTGTCGGCTGCACCCGGTACGGCCGGTCGAGCGTGACACCCCCGTCACTGGAGTAGCTGTCGAGCCGGTTCCCCGCACTGCTCCCGTTCTGGTCGCGCGAGCTGAAGTACAGCCGCCCGTCGGGCAGTTGCGCCACCGCACTCTCGTTCGCGTTGTCGACCCCGTCGTACGAGTCGTCCACGAACCCGATCCGCCACGTCACGCCCCCGTCGTCGCTGTAGAGGGCATGCGCCCCGTAGTACCTGGCCTCCTGCCCGGTGTCGGCGGAGCCGTCCGGCGGCGCGGCCGAGTGGTTGGCCGGGACGACCAGGCGCCCGGCGTACGGCCCCCGGGTCAGCGCCACCGCGTGTCCGGGCCCGGTGGCGTACCACCGCCACCCGGGCCGTTTCACGGCGGTGGTGATCTCCCGGGGCGCGTCGAAGCGGCGCCCGTCGTCCCTGCTCGTCTGCACGAAGACCCGCCGGCTCTGCTCGGCCGTGACCTCGCCCCGCATTATCTGCGCCTCCGTCACAGCACCGCTGTTGTAGGACGTGAGGAGGACGACCTTGCCGGTACGGGGATCGACCACGGGCGCGGGATTGCCGCGGGTGTCGCCCCCGCCGGCCGCGACGACGGACTGCCGCCCCCACGTGCAGCCGCCGTCACCGGACCGTCTGAGGACGACGTCGATGTTGCCGGTGTCCCCGGCGCCGTTGTGTCTGCCCTCGGCGAAGGCGAGCAGCGCACCGGTCCTGGTCAGGACGGTGGCGGGGATGCGGTACGTGTCGTAGCCGTTCTGCCCCGCCACGAAGGGGACGGAGGAGACACACCCCCGCGACGGCCGGTCCGCGGCGGGCGCGGCGACGGCGGTCCCCGTGGAGACGAGTGCGGCGGTGAGCCCCGCGACGGCGGCGAGGGCGCCCAGGACGGTCGGACGAGGGCGGCTCATGAGGACCACGGTTCATCCTTACAGGAGAAGTGGACATGGGACGTGGGATGTCCCAGGTGAAACCAGTGCGCACCATGGGACAGGGCAATGCCCCTGCGGAGGGACAACGCCCGCGGGACAGGGAGGTGGCGGATCCGGAACGTACGCCGTCCCGGCGGTACGAGGACGCCGGGAGCGGAGAGGACGGCGGGAGCGGTCAGGACAAGGACGGATGGAGAGGTCAGGACACGGACGGCGGGAGCCGGTCAGGACGGCGTTCGGGCGGCCGTCAGGAGGCGCGTGACATCGTCGGCGCAGATCGTGAGCGCCGCACCGACCGTCGTGAGCGCCTCCCGTTCGGCGGGCGTGTACGGCCCGTCCGCGAGGGCGATCCGCGCCCCCTGGAGGAGGATCGCCTCACGGCCGGCGGGGGCGAGATGCGGGGCCAGCGGGTCCAGCGCCTCGTGCAGCTCTATGGACAGTCCCGGCCCGCACGGTTCGCCGAAGATCCGTCCGGTGTCGGCGGCGAGTGCCTCCACGAGCGCGGCCAGCTGCTCCTCCGTGCAGTCGTCGAAGCCCGCCGAGCGCACGGCGCCCGCGGCCGTCTCCAGCGACGTACGGGCGCACGTACCCCCCGCGGCCAGCACTGCGAGGGCGACGGTGTGGACGGCGTCCCGGAGCATCGCCGAGAAGCGGGTGGTGGTCGGGTGGTCGAGAACGTCCGCGCTGTAGTGGTGCGCGCAGGCCGCGCACTCCACGACGGGACCCGTCTCGCCGCGCGGCAGGACCGGGACACCGAGGCAGGTGAAGCGGCGGCGGCCGGTGAGGCGCTGGTAGTTGCGGTCGCCTCCGCAGCCCGGGCAGAAGAACTCGCCGTCACCGACGGTGGTCCACGCCGTCCTGGTTCCGAGGATGCGAGAGACGCCCACACTGCCGACACGGACAAACCGGCCGTTTCTACCCCATCCTGGCAGCACGTTCGCACCTCCGTAACCCCACGGCAACATCGCCGCGTTGGCGTGATGTTAGCCACATTGTCGATGCGGAGTCAGTACCCCGTGCGGGGCCAGTCGTCGACATGGCTGGATAAACGCAGCGGTCCCGCCCGCCTGTGAGGCGGACGGGACCGGAGAAACCCAGGTGAACGGCCCTATCGTGTGGCGCGGTTGACGGCGGAGACGACGGCCTTCAGCGACGCGCGTGTCGTATTCGCGTCGATGCCGATCCCCCACAGCACCTTGTCGCCGATCGCGACCTCGATGTACGAGGCGGCCACCGCGGAGGCGCCCTCGCTCATCGTGTGCTCCTGGTAGTCCAGCAGCCGGGCGTCCACCCCGATGCCCTGCAGTGCGTGGAAGAACGCGGAGATCGGGCCGTTGCCGGTGCCGACCAGGGTGGTCTCGGCGCCGTCCACCTCGGCCTCGACCGTGAGCGTGTCCACGCCGTCCTTGTCCGTCGTGGACTGGCCGTTGCGGACCTGGACGCGGCCCCACGGGTTGGCCGGGTTGGGCAGGTACTCGTCCTGGAAGGCCGCCCAGATGTCCTTGCCCGTGACCTCGCCGCCCTCGGCGTCGGTCTTCGCCTGGATGATCTTCGAGAACTCGATCTGCATCCGGCGCGGCAGGTCCAGCTTGTGGTCGTTCTTCAGGACGTACGCGATACCGCCCTTGCCGGACTGGGAGTTGACCCGGATGACGGCCTCGTACGAGCGGCCGACGTCCTTGGGATCGATCGGCAGGTACGGGACGGCCCACTCGATGTCGTCGACCGTGACGCCCTTGGCGGCCGCGTCGGCCTCCATCGCGTCGAAGCCCTTCTTGATGGCGTCCTGGTGGGAGCCCGAGAAGGAGGTGTAGACGAGGTCGCCGACGTACGGGTGGCGGGCGTGGACCTCCATCTGATTGCAGTACTCGGCGGTGCGGCGGACCTCGTCGATGTTCGAGAAGTCGATCTGCGGGTCGACGCCCTGCGAGAAGAGGTTCATACCCAGGGTGACCAGGTCGACGTTGCCGGTGCGCTCGCCCTGGCCGAACAGGCAGCCCTCGATGCGGTCGGCGCCGGCCATCAGCGCCAGCTCGGCGGCCGCGACCGCCGTACCGCGGTCGTTGTGGGGGTGCACGGACAGGCAGACGTACTGGCGACGGGACAGGTTGCGCGACATCCACTCGAAGCGGTCCGCGTGCGTGGAGGGGGTCGAGCGCTCCACGGTGGCCGGCAGGTTCAGGATGATCTCGCGGTTCGGTCCCGGCTGCCAGACGTCCATGACGGCCTCGCAGACCTCCAGGGCGAAGTCCAGCTCGGTGTCCGTGAAGATCTCGGGGCTGTACTGGTAGCCGAAGGCCGTCTCGGGGCCCAGCAGCTTCTCGGCGTACTCCATCACCAGACGCGTGCCGTCGACGGCGATCTGCTTGATGTCGTCCTTGGACCCGCGGAAGACGACGCGGCGGAAGACGGGCGCGGTGGCGTTGTAGAGGTGGACGTTGGCGCGCTTCGCGCCCTTCAGCGACTCGACGGTCCGCTCGATCAGGTCCTCACGGGCCTGCGTCAGTACGGAGATCGTGACGTCGTCCGGGATCGCGCCCGGTTCCTCGATGATCGAGCGCACGAAGTCGAAGTCGGTCTGGCCGGAGGCCGGGAAGCCGACCTCGATCTCCTTGTAGCCCATCTTGACCAGCAGGTCGAACATCTCGCGCTTGCGCGCGGGCGACATGGGGTCGATCAGTGCCTGGTTGCCGTCACGCAGGTCGGTGGAGAGCCAGCGGGGGGCGACGGTGATCCGGTTGTCCGGCCACGTACGGTCGGGGATGTCCACCTGGTCGTACGGGTGGTAGCGGTGGATCGGCATGGAGGTGGGCTGCTGGCGGTTGGCCATGATGCGAGGGCTCCTCTGGGTCCGTTCGATCCTCGGGACGGTGGGAGGTCCGAGGGACGGCCGACGGCGCAACGCCGAACTCCGCGGGGAGGGGGTCGGCCTCGACTACAGGCCCTCGCCGCGGCAGCTAAGGAGAAGCAGCCCGAAACGCATGATGCTCCGCATGGTATCGGAGTGACGACACGGGCGGCCCCCCGTATCACTATGCGGGACGAGGCATCACCCTCCAAAAGATTGCGCAGTTCCCCGGGCCCCTGGAACGAACACCGCACCCGCCGTCGCACGCGCACCTCAAGGATCGCGCAGTTCCTCGCGCCCCTGAAGGGGCCGCCCCGCCTCCACGCCGCACTTCGGGCGCGGGCCGACGCCGCCCAGGGGCGCGGGGAACTGCGCGATCAGCCACCGGGCGCGGTCGCCGTACACGAAACCGGATGCGCTCATCCCCCTTATCGACCTATTTCACCAATCATGGTTGCCCCTGGTGACAGGCAGGTAACGCAGTGCAATCGTGCCGGGCATGACGACAAACGGGGGCTTCGAGCCCGTCTTCTGCACCATCGTCCCGCCGCACGTCCTCGACACCCTGGCCCAGGCCGAGGACCCCACGCTCGCCGCCAAGGCACGCCGCACCCTGGAGCACGACGCCTTCGAGCGCACCCACCGCCGGCTGACCACCGTGCTGGGCGCCCCCGCCCTCGCCCCGCCGAGCGGCGCCGCCGAGGACAAGCCCAGCCGCACGATCCACGACGCTAAGCACCGGCAGGACCTCCCCGGCAAGAAGGTCCGCGGCGAGGGCGACAAGCCCGGCAAGGACGCCACCGTCAACCGCGCCTACGCCGGCCTCGGTGCGACCTTCGACCTGTTCTCGAAGACGTACCACCGCAACTCCATCAACGCCGAGGGCCTCCCGCTGTCCGCGACCGTGCACTTCGGCGAGGAGTACAACAACGCGTTCTGGAACGGCGAGCAGATGGTGTTCGGCGACGGTGACGGCGAGATCTTCCTCGACTTCACCATCCCGGTCGACGTCATCGGCCACGAACTCGCGCACGGCGTCACCCAGTACACGGCGAACCTCACGTACTTCGGCCAGCCGGGCGCGCTCAACGAGCACTTCTCGGACGTCTTCGGCTCGCTCATCAAGCAGTACACACTCGGCCAGACCGCCACCGAGGCCGACTGGCTGATCGGCGCGGGCCTGCTCGCCCCACGCGTCACGGGCACGGCCCTGCGGTCGATGAAGGCCCCGGGCACGGCGTACGACGACGACGTGCTCGGCAAGGACCCGCAGCCCGCCACCATGGACGACTACGTCCGCACCGGCCGCGACAACGGCGGCGTGCACATCAACTCCGGCATCCCCAACCACGCCTTCTACCTGGCCGCGAACGCGCTCGGCGGACACGCCTGGGAGCGTGCCGGACAGATCTGGTACGACGTGCTGACCGGCGGCGAGCTGGACTCGGAGGCTGACTTCACGGACTTCGCGACCCTCACCCTGGCGAAGGCCCGCACCTCGTACGGCGAGGGGGAGGAACTTCAGGCCGTCACGAAGGCGTGGGAACAGGTGGGGGTACCGACCAGGTGATTCCCGTACTAGACAGGGACCCATGCGTATTCGAGTGAGACGCACGGGCGGATTCGCGGGCATCGAGCGGCACGCCGAGGTGGACACCTCGGGGCGCCCCGACGCCCGGGAGTGGCACGCCCTGGCCGAGCAGGTGATCGCCACCGGCCGGGGCACGCCCCCCATGGGCGTCCCGGACGGCTTCGCCTACGAGATCACGGTCGACGACAGAACAATCCACTGCGCAGACCCCCACCTGACACCCCCCCAACAATCCCTCATAACAAAAACCCTAAAAGAGGGCACCCCCCACGTCTAAGGGGCGCGGGGGACGCAGCCCTTTAGGGGCGCGGGGAACTGCGCAGTCCTTTAGGGGCGCGGGGAACGGCGCAATCTTTTAGGGGCGCGGGGAACGGCGCGACCAGCCACAACGAACCCGCACCCGCCCCCGAACCCGTTGACTCCCCTGACCCGCATACGGATCATCGCGCGCATGGCGAACACGGCACCCCCGGCGACCACAACGAAACCCACACCCCCGACCCCACCCTCCCTCCCCCCGTTCCCACAAAACTTCCTCTGGGGAGTCAGCACCTCGGCCCACCAGATCGAGGGCGCCACCCACCACCGCACCCCCTCCGTCTGGGACACGTTCACCGCCCAACCGGGCAGGGTGAAGGACGGCTCGACGGCCGAGGTGGCCTGCGACCACTACCACCGCTACCCCGAGGACATAGCCCTCCTGCACGCCCTCGGCGTGAACGCGTACCGCTTCTCCGTCTCCTGGCCACGGGTGAACGCCCCCGGCGGCCTGGACTTCTACGACCGCCTGACGGACGGGCTGTGCGCCGCCGGCATCCGCCCGGTCCCGACCCTCTTCCACTGGGACCTGCCGCTGTCGGCCCAGGAGGCGGGCGGCTGGCTGCGGCGGGACACCGCCGAACGCTTCGCCGAGTACACCGCCAGGGTCGCCGCCCGGCTCGGTGACCGGATCACCAAGTGGATCACCCTCAACGAGCCCGCCGAACACACCCTGCTGGGCCACGCCCTGGGCGCACACGCTCCCGGCGAGCGGCTGCTCTTCGACGCCCTGCCCGTGGCCCACCACCAGCTGCTGGCCCACGGCCTCGCCGTCCAGGCCCTGCGCGCCGCCGGCGTCTCGGACATCGGCATCGCCAACTCGCACGGCCCGACCTGGCCCGCCTCCCGGGAGCCCGCGGACCTGGAGGCGGCCGGCTTCTACGATCTGCTGCTCAACCGCCTGTTCGCGGACCCGGTGCTGCTGGGGCGGTACCCGGAGGGCATCGGCGAGCTGATGCCCGGCGGCCCGGAGGACGTCGCGGCCGACCTGGAGATCATCGCAGAGCCGGTCGACTGGTACGGGATCAACTACTACGCCCCGACGAGGGTGGGCGCGCCCCAGGGCTCGGAGATCGAGTTCGGCGGACTGACCATGCCCGCCGAACTCCCCTTCTCCGTAAGGGAGATCGACGGTTATCCGGTCACGGACTTCGGCTGGCCGGTGGTACCGGAGGCCCTCACGGAACTGCTGGTGGACTTCCGCGAACGGTACGGCGACCGGCTCCCGCCCGTCGTCATCACGGAGAACGGATGCTCGTACGAAGGGCTCGACGACCAGGAGCGGATCGCCTACCTGGACGGACACCTGCGGGCACTGCACCGGGCGTCGTCGGAGCAGGGCGTCGACGTCCGCGGATACTTCGTGTGGTCGCTCCTCGACAACTTCGAGTGGGCCGAGGGGTACGCGCGCCGCTTCGGCCTGGTGCACGTCGACTTCGAGACGCTGGAGCGGACCCCGAAGGCGTCGTACCACTGGCTGCGGGAGGCACTGCGCACGCAACGCCGACAGGGGTCTTCCAGCCCGTCCGGCGGCTGAGAACGAGCGCGAAGCACGGCACGAAGCCCGGCACGGGACCCGGCAGGGGACGAGGAAAAAGCCTCAGAACCCCAGCTTGCGCAGCTGGCGAGGGTCCCGCTGCCAGTCCTTCGCCACCTTCACATGCAGGTCGAGGAAGACCGGCGTCCCCAACAGTGCCTCGATCTGCTTGCGCGACTTGATCCCGACTTCCTTCAGCCGCTTCCCCTTGGGCCCGATGATGATGCCCTTCTGGCTGGGCCGCTCGATGTAGACGAACGCGTGGATGTCGAGCAGCGGCTTGTCCGCGGGCCGGTCCTCGCGCGGAAGCATCTCCTCGACGACGACGGCGATGGAGTGCGGCAACTCGTCCCGCACCCCCTCCAGCGCGGCCTCCCGGATGAGCTCCGCCACCATGACCTGCTCGGGCTCGTCCGTGAGATCACCCTCGGGGTAGAGGGCGGGCCCCTCCGGCAGCAGCGGCACGAGCAGGTCGGCCAGGAGGTCGACCTGCTTGTCGGCGACAGCGGAGACGGGCACGATCTCGGCCCACTCGAAGCCGAGCTCCTTGCCGAGCTGGTCGATGGCGATGAGCTGCTCGGCGAGGGTCTTGCTGTCCACGAGGTCGGTCTTCGTGACGATCGCGATCTTCGGCGTCTTCTTGATGGACGCCAGTTCCTTCGCGATGAAGCGGTCACCGGGACCGAGCTTCTCGTTCGCGGGGAGGCAGAAACCGATCACGTCGACCTCGGCCCACGTCGTGCGGACGACGTCGTTGAGCCGCTCGCCGAGGAGCGTGCGCGGTTTGTGCAGCCCCGGGGTGTCCACCAGGATCAGCTGGGCGTCGGTCCGGTGGACGATGCCGCGCACCGTGTGCCGCGTGGTCTGCGGCTGGTTGGCGGTGATCGCCACCTTCTGGCCGACCAGAGCATTCGTGAGGGTGGACTTGCCCGCGTTGGGGCGGCCCACGAAGCAGGCGAAGCCCGCGCGGTGGGATGCCCCCGAGGATTCCGGGGACTCCGAGGATTCCGGCGGCTCGGGTGACTGGGTACGAACGCTCATGGCGCCCATTGTCCCTGATCGTCGGACACGCGCCGTACCAGGATCCGGACCCGGCCCCCGGCGCCCTTCGGAGCCGGCCCTTACGGCGCACGCGACGACGGCCTACGATCACGTCCGTCACCCCCTCCCCACCCCCCTCCCGCCCCGCAGAAGGCCAGGCCCCGGTATGAAGCTCATCACCGCGATCGTCAAGCCGCACCGCCTCGACGAGGTCAAGAACGCCCTCCAGGAGATCGGCGTGCACGGGCTGACCGTCACGGAGGCCAGCGGCTACGGGCGCCAGCGCGGCCACACGGAGGTGTACCGCGGTGCCGAGTACCGCGTCGACCTCGTGCCGAAGGTCCGTATCGAGGTGGTCGTGGACGACGCGGACGCCGAGCCCGTCATCGAGGCGGTCGTGCGGGCCGCACGGACGGGAAAGATCGGCGACGGCAAGGTGTGGGCGGTACCGGTGGAGACGGTGGTCCGGGTACGGACCGATGAGCGCGGCCCCGACGCCCTCTGACCCCGCGGGGCTCATTCGAAGACGAACGGGCCCGGCGCCTGGGGCCCCTGCGCCGTACACGTGACGGTGATGCCGAAGATCACCATCTCCAGGGACCCGCCGAAGGCTTCCAGGCTGTCGCCCGCCGCGACGGTGCCGGCCAGCGGGCCGACCGTGACACTGTCGCCCGCGGCCATCGCGGGGTTCTCGGTGCCCGTGAAGGCGGTCGTGCCGCCGCCGGCCTTCACCAGGGTGAGGGTGGAGGCGATCGAGTCCTCGGCGAGGGCGAGCGGGGCGGTGATCGAGGAGGTGACGGTGAGGGTGGCGGCGGTGCCGTCCTGGGTGGCCGTGAGGGTGGCCGTCCCGGCACCGTAGACGCCGCAGTCGGCGACGATCGTGGCCGTCTGGGGGACGACGGCGGCGGCGCCGGGGGCGAGGGCGAGGGCCGAGGCAAGGGTGCCGGCGGCCAGGGCCGCGCCGATTCCGAGTCGCTTGGCTGTCATGGGATTCCCTTCCCTTGTACGGGAATTGCCGGGTGGGGCCGGCCGGCGGGCCTCGCTGACGACACAGATCTGACGGCCCGTCGGAAGGGCTGGCGTCCATTGATGCGCGGGCGACTGGGGATTGCAAGAGAAACGGGGGTGATTCTTCCGCCGGACGCCGTCAGCCCGCGGTCACCGTGGAACGCACCGCCCCGTCCACCCCCGCGAGCAGCACCGGCGTGGCCGCCCCGCCGAGATCCCGTACCGCCGCGAGGTCCTCGTCCGGCAGGGACTCCCCCTCGGTCACCACGGCCGCCGCCTCCAGCGACGTCGCCCCGGAGGCCACGGCCATGGCCACCGCGGTCCGCAGCGCGCTGAGCCCGAGCGAGGGGAGGGCAACGGTGCCCGCCACATACGTACGCCCGTTGCCGTCCCGCACGGCGGCCCCCTCGGGCACCCCGTTGCGGGCCCGGGCGGCACGCGCCAGGGTGACGATCTTCCGGTCCTCGGGGTCGAGCGCGGCGCTGCCGATGCCGCTGACGCCGCCGGTGCTGTCGGTGCTGTCGGTCATGTCCAGAGCATACGAAGGCCCGCCGGCCCCTCGCGCGGCAGCCGTCCGAAGACGCCCGCGAAAGGCGCGTGTGCCCCCACGGCATCTGGTTACACGGCATGCGCTCCGTACTGCACAGCGCGTCAGCGTGCGATGCCAGGGTGTTTACGGAACCTTGATACCTGGATGCGGCATTTCGATGGATTAGGGGACCCGATGACTGCTGAGACGGAACCGGTCACGCTGGTGCCGGTCGAAGGGCGGCGCAGTAGAGGCCGCATGATCATCTCCTGGCTGACCACGACCGATCACAAGAAGATCGGCCATCTCTACCTGATCACGTCCTTCGGGTTCTTCCTGATCGGCGGGGTGCTGGCGATGGCGGTACGGGCCGAACTGGCCCGGCCCGGGCTGCAGTTCCTCTCCAGTGAGCAGTACAACCAGGCGTTCACCATGCACGGCACGATCATGCTGCTGCTGTTCGCCACCCCCACCTTCGCCGGGTTCGCCAACGCGATCATGCCCCTGCAGATCGGCTCCCCCGACGTCGCCTTCCCCCGCCTGAACATGTTCTCCTACTGGCTGTTCCTCTTCGGCGGGCTGATCGTCCTCTCCAGCTTCCTCACCCCCCAGGGCGCCGCCGACTTCGGCTGGACCGCCTACACCCCCCTCAGCGGCGGCGAACGCACCGCCTACGTCGGCGGTGACCTGTGGATCATGGGCCTGACCCTCGCCGGCTTCGGCACCATCCTGGGCGCGGTCAACTTCATCACCACGATCATCTGCATGCGCGCCCCCGGCATGACGATGTTCCGCATGCCGATCTTCGTGTGGAACGTGCTGCTCACCTCGGTCCTGGTCCTGCTGGCCTTCCCCGTGCTGGCCGCGGCCCTGCTGGCCCTGGAGGCGGACCGGAAGTTCGGCGCGCACATCTTCGACCCGGCGAACGGCGGACCGATCCTCTGGCAGCACCTCTTCTGGTTCTTCGGCCATCCCGAGGTCTACATCCTCGCGCTGCCCTTCTTCGGCGTCATCACCGAGATCATCCCGGTGTTCGCCCGCAAACCGATCTTCGGCTACATGGGACTGATCGGCGCCACCATCTCGATCACCGGCCTGTCCGTGACCGTATGGGCGCACCACATGTTCCCCACCGGGGCCGTCCTGCTGCCCTTCTTCTCCTTCATGAGCTACCTCATCGCCGTCCCCACCGGCGTCAAGTTCTTCAACTGGATCGGCACCATGTGGAAAGGGTCGATCTCCTTCGAACCTCCCATGCTGTGGGCGGCCGGTTTCCTCGTGACCTTCCTCTTCGGCGGCCTCACCGGCGTCCTGCTCGCCTCACCGCCGCTGGACTTCCACGTCCACGACAGCTACTTCGTCGTCGCCCACTTCCACTACGTCCTCTTCGGCACCATCGTCTTCGCCATGTTCGGCGGATTCAGTTTCTGGTGGCCGAAGATGACCGGCACCATGCTCGACACCCGCCTGGAGAAGATCCATTTCTGGACCCTCTTCGTCGGCTTCCACACCACCTTCCTCATCCAGCACTGGCTCGGCGCCGAAGGCATGCCCCGCCGTTACGCCGACTACCTGGCCGCCGACGGCTTCACCGCCCTCAACACCGTCTCCTCCATCGGCGCCTTCCTCCTGGGCCTGTCCACCCTCCCCTTCCTCTACAACGTGTGGAAGACCGCCAAGTACGGCAAGAAGATCGAGGTCGACGACCCCTGGGGCTACGGCCGCTCCCTCGAATGGGCCACCTCCTGCCCGCCGCCGCGCCACAACTTC
Organism: Streptomyces sp. NPDC002701; assembly: GCF_042889045.1. Lineage (NCBI taxonomy): Bacteria > Bacillati > Actinomycetota > Actinomycetes > Kitasatosporales > Streptomycetaceae > Streptomyces > Streptomyces sp. NPDC002701. The sequence goes on along the minus strand of NZ_JBIAQL010000001.1, from coordinate 531,177 downwards.
ACCACCCTGCCGAGGATCCGCTCCGAATCCCCCGCCTTCGACCTCCACCATCCGCGGCTGGCCCACCACGAGCACCACGAGAACCTCGGCAAGCGCGACGCGGTGGACGCCGAGAGCCACAAGGGCGAACCGCGGTGATCCCCGGCCGCTCGTCCGGCCGGCCGGACCGGCCGGGCGCCGCGCTGGCCAACGAGGTGGAGGGCTATCTCCTGCTGCGGGCCGAACGGGACCAGGCACGACTGGAGGCCACGGCCCTGTGCGCCCGGCTGCCCTGGCTCACCACGGCGCAGGCCGAAGACCTGTCGCGCCACTACGTCGAGCAGCGCCTCGGGCTGACCAGGCAGGCGCTGCAGGTCACCGCCGACCGGGCGCACCGGCTGCGGGCGGAGTACGAGGCGCGCCACGCCGTGCTGCGGCGGACCCTGCTGAAGTGGCACGCGGCCTGCGCCTCGCTCGTCCTCACCGCCGCCGGCACGGCGGGCACCGGCCTGTACGTCCTCGCCCGGTGACACCGGCCCCGCCACCGGTCGCGCACCCGGTCGGGGCCGGCGAAAGCCCTCGGCCGCCGGCGCCGGGCTCAGGGCCGGTCGAGCCGGAGCCGCTCGGCCCTCGGCAGGCCGGCCACCACCAGGTCGTACGAGTCCTCGACGAGCTCCCGGACCAGCCGGTCCGGGAGGGCGGCGCCGGTCCCCTCCGCGGCACCGACCGTCACCGTGTTCCAGTGGCGCTTGTTCATGTGCCAGCCGGGGACGATCAGGCCCTCGTGCTCGCCGCGCAGCCGCACCGCGTCCTCGGGGTCGCACTTCAGGTTGACCGTGAGGGGGGTGGCCTCCAGGGAGCTGAGCGCGAACATCTTCCCCAGCACCTTGAAGACCGAGGTCTCGGGGTTGAAGGGAAACTCCTCCACGGCGGCGTTGAAGGACAGGCAGAGCGCGCGCAGCTCCCGCGGGGTCACTCCGGCTTCTCCTCCTCGGCATCGGCCGGTGCGACGGCCTCGACGGGCTCGACCAGGACAGTGACGATCTTGTTGCGCCGGCCGGCCGACGCCTCGGCCGTCAGCCGCAGTTCACGGCCGTCGGGCAGTTCGACCACCGACGAGGCGCCGGCGATGGGCACGCGGCCCAGCGCCTTGGCGAGCAGTCCGCCGACCGTCTCCACGTCCTCGTCGTCGTACGCCTCGAAGCCGTACAGCTCGCCGAGGTCGCCGATGTCGAGCCGCGCGGTCACCCGGTAGCGGTCGTCGCCGAGCTCCTCCACGGGCGGCAGCTCACGGTCGTACTCGTCGGTGATCTCGCCGACGATCTCCTCCAGGATGTCCTCGATGGTGACGATGCCGGCCGTGCCGCCGTACTCGTCGATGACGACGGCGACGTGGTTGCGGTCCTGCTGCATCTCGCGCAGCAGGTCACCGGCGTTCTTCGTGTCCGGGACGAAGGCGGCGGGCCGCATCGCCGTGGACACCAGCTCGCTCTCCGCGTCCCGGCTGATGTGGGTCTTGCGGGCCAGGTCCTTCAGGTACACGATCCCGACGACGTCGTCCTCGCTCTCCCCGGTGACGGGGACGCGCGAGAAACCGGACCGCAGGGCCAGGGTGAGCGCCTGCCGGATGGTCTTGTACCGCTCGATGACCACCAGGTCCGTCCGCGGGACCATCACCTCGCGGACCAGCGTGTCGCCCAGCTCGAAGACGGAGTGCACCATCCGGCGCTCCTCGTCCTCGATGAGCGACTCCTTCTCGGCGAGGTCGACCATCGCCCGCAGCTCCGCCTCGGAGGCGAACGGACCGCGCCGGAAGCCCTTGCCGGGGGTGAGCGCGTTGCCGATGAGGATGAGCAGGGGCGGGATCGGCCCCATGATCCGGGCGAGCGGCAGCAGCACGTACGCCGCCGCCGTGGCCGTGTTCAGGGGGTGCTGGCGGCCGATGGTGCGCGGTGAGACACCGACCGCGACGTACGAGACGAGGACCATCACCCCGATGGCGACGGCCAGCGCCTCCCAGGTCTCCGGGAACTCCTTCAGGCACGCGTACGTGACGAGGGCCGCGGCGGCCATCTCACAGGCGACGCGCACCAGCAGCGCCACGTTCAGATAGCGCGTCGGGTCGGCGGCCACCTGGGCGAGCTTGCCGCTGCCGCGGCGCCCGGAGCGGACCGCCTCCTCGGCGCGGAAGCTGGAGACGCGCGCGAGACCGGCCTCCGCGCAGGCGGCGAGCCAGGCGACCACGACGAGCGCGACGGCGCCCAGGACGAGTTGCGGGCTCATGAGACGGTCGGAGCCGGTGAGGGGCCGGTCAGGCCCTTCTCCGCACGCCAGCCGTCCACGATGGCCGCCTGCAGACCGAACATCTCGGCCTTCTCGTCGGCCTCCTCGTGGTCGTAGCCGAGCAGGTGCAGCACCCCGTGGACGGTGAGGAGCTGGAGCTCCTCGTCCATGGAGTGCTGCGTCTCGGCGTCCTTGCCCTGCTGCTCGGCGACCTCCGGACACAGCACGATGTCACCGAGCAGCCCTTGCGGCGGCTCGTCGTCGTCCTTGGTGGGCGGCCGCAGCTCGTCCATCGGGAACGACATGACATCGGTGGGGCCCGGCAGGTCCATCCACTGGATGTGCAGCTGCTCCATGGCGTCGGTGTCCACGACGATCACCGAGAGCTCGGAGAGCGGGTGGATGCGCATCCTCGCGAGGGCGTAGCGGGCGATGTCGAGGATCGCCTGCTCGTCGACCTCGGTTCCGGACTCGTTGTTGACGTCGATCGACATGGTCGCGCTGGTCTACTTCCGTTTGGTACGGGCGCCCTTGTGGGTGCCGTTCTCCGTGCCGTTCTCACTGTCGTACTTCTCGTACGCGTCGACGATACGGCCGACCAGCTTGTGCCGTACGACGTCCTGGGACGTGAGCCGGGAGAAGTGGACGTCGTCGAGGCCCTCCAGGATGTCCTGGACCTGACGCAGACCGGACTTCGTCCCGCTGGGCAGGTCGACCTGTGTCACGTCACCAGTGATCACGATTTTCGACTCGAAACCAAGCCGGGTGAGGAACATCTTCATCTGCTCGGCACTGGTGTTCTGCGCCTCGTCCAGGATGATGAAGGCGTCGTTGAGCGTCCGGCCGCGCATGTAGGCCAGTGGCGCGACCTCGATCGTGCCCGCCGCCATCAGCCGCGGGATCGAGTCCGGGTCGAGCATGTCGTGCAGCGCGTCGTACAGCGGGCGCAGGTACGGGTCGATCTTCTCGTAGAGCGTGCCGGGCAGGAAGCCGAGCCGCTCTCCGGCCTCCACCGCGGGGCGGGTCAGGATGATGCGGTTGACCTGCTTGGACTGCAGGGCCTGCACGGCCTTGGCCATGGCGAGGTAGGTCTTGCCCGTACCGGCGGGACCGATGCCGAAGACGATGGTGTGCTTGTCGATGGCGTCGACGTACCGCTTCTGGTTGAGCGTCTTGGGGCGGATGGTGCGGCCTCGCGAGGACAGGATGTTCTGGGTGAGGACCTCGGCCGGTGTCTCCGGGCCGTCACCCTCCCCGTTCTCAGTCGCCCGCAGCATGGCGATCGAGCGTTCCACCGCGTCCTCCGTCATCGGCTGTCCGGTGCGGAGCACCAGCATCATCTCGTCGAACAGGCGCTGGACGAGTGCCACTTCACGGGCGTCGCCGACGGCGCTGATCTCATTGCCCCGGACATGGATGTCGGCCGCCGGGAAAGCCTTCTCGATCACGCGCAGGAGGGCGTCCCCGGATCCCAGCACGGTCACCATGGGGTGCTTGGCGGGGACGGTGAACTGCGCTCGTGACTGCCCCTGCGCGGGGGTGTGAGCTGTGGGTGTCTGCGTCATGGGCCGGCTCTGAAGGCCGCTCATCCTCCTCGGTGAGGCACGCTTGCCGGTACGGCAGCCTTGTGCTCCCAAGAGTACGTCGGGCCACCGACAACGCCGTAGGACTTTTCCGTGGCACCTGTGGCACCTGTGGCCCCAGAGGTCACCGGGTGTGCCTCTTGTGCCCTCATGCGGGGCTGCGGAACCCGATCGTCGGTACGGCCCGTCTCAGGGGCCACGTCCGGGTGGTCCGCGGCAGCAGCGCCTCCAGGAAGGAGTAGCGGCCGAGCGCGGCGGGATCCTGGTCGTCGTAGGACTGCACCTTGCGCCACCACGCGGCGATCTCCGACCAGCCGGGGGCGGACAGCGAGCCCCCGAACTCCTGGACCGACAGGGCGGCGGTGAGGCCCGCGAAGGCGAGCCGGTCGGCGAGCGGCCAGCCGGCCAGCGTGCCAGTCACGAACCCGGCGACGAAGACGTCCCCGGCGCCGGTCGGGTCCATCGCCTCGACCTCGATGGCCGGGACCTCGGCGGTCTCGCCGGTCCGGCGGTCCACGGCGTACGCGCCCTCGGCGCCGAGCGTGACGACGGCGAGGGGTACGTGTTCGGTGAGCGCGTGCGCGGCCGCACGCGGGCACGAGGCGCCCGTGTACCGCATGGCCTCCTCGGCGTTCGGCAGGAACGCCTCGCAGTGCCGCAGGTCGGGGAGTCCGGCGAGGTCCCAGCGTCCCGTGTCGTCCCAGCCGACGTCGGCGAAGACGCGGGTGCCCTTGCTCGCCGCGGTGGCGACCCAGTGCGCGCTCGTGCCGGGCGTCAGCGAGGCGACGGCCGCCCGCGCGCGGGGCGGACAGTCGGGGGCGGGCTCCTCAGGGGGCGGCTCGTGGCCGTGGCTCACCATGGTGCGCTCGCCCTCGTACGCCATCGAGACGGTCACCGGGGAGTGCCAGCCGGGTGCGGTACGGGACGCGGAGAGGTCGATGTGCTCGCCCTGCTCCAGGGCGTCCCAGCAGTACTCCCCGTAGTGGTCGTCCCCGAAGGCCGCCGCGAGGGACGTCTTCAGGCCGAGCCTGGCCAGCGCGGTCGCCATGTTGGCGACACCGCCGGGGCTCGACCCCATGCCGCGGGCCCAGGACTCGGTGCCCCGGACCGGGGCGGAGTCGAGGCCGGTGAAGATGATGTCGAGGAAGACGGTGCCGGTGAGGTAGACGTCCCAGGGCGGGTCGTCGGGGCGGCGCAGTTCGGCGAGAGGGTCGAACGGGGCCTGTCGGTACGGTCCCTTCCCGTTGGACGCGGTCACGGTGCGCTCCCCTGAGTGGTGCGTTTTCAGGCCAGTGTGCACCAGACGCTCCGCTGTGGCCTTGACGGTGACACGCCGGCGGGCTCTGCGGGTTCGCCGTGACCGCAAAAGATTGCGCAGTTCCCCGCGCCCCCGAAAGGGGCGCGGGGAACTGCGCAATCTTTTGCGGTGCGTCCGGTTACGGGAACTCGTATGTCTCGACCTCGGTGAGGTAGCGGTTCCGGCGCTCCTCGTCGTGTTCGAGGAACGCCGCGACGAACGAGTTGCGGGCCAGCTCGCGCAGCCGCTCGGGCGACAGCCCCAGCGCCGCGCGCACCGCGTCGAAGTTGTCCCCGGCGTACCCGCCGAAGTAGGCGGGGTCGTCGGAGTTGACCGTGCACAGCAGCCCCGCGTCGAGCATCGCGGGCAGCGGATGCTCCGCCAGCACGTCGACGGCCCGCAGCCGTACGTTGGACAGCGGGCACACCGTCAGCGGCACCCGCTCCCGCACCAGCCGCGCCACCAGCTCCGGGTCCTCCACGCAGCGCAGCCCGTGGTCGATCCGCTCGGCCCCGAGCACGTCGAGCGCCTCGGTGATGTACGCGGGCGGCCCCTCCTCACCGGCGTGCGCGACCCGGCGCAGACCGAGCGCGGCCGCGGCCTCGTACACCGCGCGGAACTTCGCCGGCGGGTGCCCGACCTCGGCGGAGTCGAGCCCCACGCCGACGATCGGCCCGTGCGGCGCCAGGTACGGCTTCGCCGCCTCCAGGGTCTCCATCGCGGACTGCGCGGACTCGTCCCGCAGGAAGCACATGATCAGCTGGGTGGAGACGCCGTGCACGGCCTCGCCGCGGTCCAGCGCCCTCCCCAGCCCCTCCACCACGGTCCCCATCCCCACGCCCCGCGCGAGGTGCGCCTGCGGGTCGAAGAAGATCTCCGCGTGCCGTACGCCCTGCGCGGCGGCGCGCGCGAGGTACGCGTCGGCGAGGTCCGCGAAGTCGTCCTCGGTCCTCAGCACGGCCATCAGCCCGTAGTACAGGTCCAGGAACGACTGCAGGTCGGAGAACTCGTACTCCTTGCGCAGCGTCTCCGTGTCGGCGTAGGGCAGCGCGACCCCGTTGCGGGCGGCCAGAGCGAAAGCGAGCTCGGGCTCCAGTGTGCCTTCGATGTGCAGGTGCAGTTCAGCTTTGGGGATGGGCATCGAAGAATGGTACGGGTGTTTCACCGACGCTTCGGAACCGGCACCCTCAGCAGATCGTGCGCCACCGTCAGCTCCCCCTTGAACCCGGCGGCCCGCGCCTGCCGTTCGAACTCCTCGGGGTCGGAGTACCGCTGACTGAAGTGCGTCAGCACCAGGTGCCGTACCCCCGCGTCCCGCGCCACGGTCGCCGCCTGCCCGGCGGTGAGGTGCCCGTGGTCGACGGCGAGCCGCACGTCCTCGTCCAGGAACGTCGACTCGATGACGAGCAGGTCGCAGCCCTCCGCCAGCGCGTACACCCCGTCGCACAGCCGGGTGTCCATGACGAACGCGAACCGCTGCCCGCGCCGCACCTCGCTGACGTCGTCCAGCGTGACGTCCCCGAGCGTCCCCTCCCGCTGGATGCGCCCCACGTCCGGTCCCCCGACCCCGTGCGCGGCGAGCCGCTCGGGCAGCATGCGCCGCCCGTCGGGTTCGACCAGCCGGTACCCGTACGACTCGACGGGGTGCGAGAGCCTGCGGGCCTGGAGGGTGTACGACTTCGTGGCCGCGAGCACCCCGTCGGCGTCCACCGGGGCCTCGGTCAGCGCGACCGTCTCGCGGTAGGCGGTCGCGTACCGCAGCCGGTCGAAGAACCTCTGTCCGGAGCGCGGGTAGTGCGCGCTGATCTCGTGCGGCACCCGGTCGAGGTTGATCCGCTGGATCACCCCGGCGAGGCCCAGCGAGTGGTCGCCGTGGAAGTGCGTGACGCAGATCCGGTGCAGGTCGTGCGAGGCGACCCCGGCCCGCAGCATCTGCCGCTGCGTGCCCTCGCCGGGGTCGAAGAGGATGCCCTCGCCGTCCCAGCGCAGCAGGTAGCCGTTGTGGTTGCGGTGCCGGGTGGGAACCTGGCTGGCGGTCCCGAGGACCACCAGTTCACGTACGGACACGCGCGTCTATCCCGGAGGCCACTGCAGTCCGCGGCCGCCCAGCACGTGGGCGTGCACGTGGAAGACCGTCTGTCCTGCCCCGCTGCCGGTGTTGAAGACGAGGCGGTAGCTGTCGAGCTTCTCCTGTGCCGCGACCTCACCGGCCTCGCGCACGACGTCCGCGAGGATCGCGGGTTCCGCGGCGGCGAGGGAGGCCGCGTCCGGGTGGTGGACCCTGGGGATCACCAGGACGTGGGTGGGCGCCTGCGGGTTGATGTCCCGGAAGGCGAGAGTGGTCTCGGTCTCGTGGACGACGGTCGCGGGAATCTTCCCCCCGACGATCTTGCAGAACAAGCAGTCGTCCTGCGGTTCCCCTGCCATTGTCCGGCCTCCTCGCTGGATGATCGTTGCCCCGGCATGGTACCGACCGCCCCGTCGCCATACGGGGGGTGCGGGCAGCGCCCGCTTTTCAGGGGCGCGGGGAACTGCGCGACCAGCGCCCACGCACCCGCACCCGAAGAACCGCCCGTCACAACCCCGGCAGAAGCGGCGCAGCCCTCGCCGGGCTCTCCTCGAGCGCCTCCAGCGCGATACGGATCGCGGCGTCGAGCTGGACGTCTCGCCCGGCGGCATGGTCCTGGGGCGCCTGGACGACCTCGACGTCCGGATCGACCCCGTGGTTCTCCACCCCCCACTCGTACCCCTCCAGCCAGAACGCGTACTTGGGCTGGGTGACCAGCGTCCCGTCGACCAGCCGGTACCGGCTGTCGATCCCGATGACTCCGCCCCAGGTGCGCGTACCGACGACGGGCCCGATGCCCAGCGCCTTGATCGCCGCGTTGACGATGTCCCCGTCCGAGCCCGAGAACTCGTTGGCGACCGCGACGACGGCCCCGCGCGGCGCGTCCTCCGGATAGCTCGTCGGCCGCATCCCCCGCGCGAGGTCCCAGCCGACGATCCGCCGGGCGAGCTTCTCGACGACGAGCTGCGAGGTGTGCCCGCCGCGGTTCTCGCGGACGTCCACGACCAGCCCCTCCCGGGCCACCTCGATCCGCAGGTCGCGGTGGATCTGCGCCCAGCCGGGCGCCTGCATGTCGGGCACGTGCAGATACCCGAGCCGTCCGCCGGACTTCTCGTGCACGTAGGCCCGCCGGTCGGCGACCCACGCGTGGTAGCGCAACGGCTCCTCGTCGGACACCGGGACGACCACCGCGTGCCGCGGATCTCCGCCGCCCGCCGGGGAGACGGTCAGCTCGACGGGCTTGCCCGCGGTGCCGACGAGGAGCGGTCCCGGTCCCGCGACCGGGTCGACGGGCTGCCCGGAGACGGCCACGATCGCGTCCCCGGCGCGCACCGCGACACCGGGCGCGGCGAGGGGTGACTGCGCGTCGGGGTCGGAGGTCTCCGACGGCAGGATGCGGTCGATGCGCCACTGCGCCGTCCCCCGGGGGCCGTCCTCGTGGCGGGAGATGTCGGCGCCGAGCAGCCCCTGCCGGTCCCCGTGGCCGGACCCGCCGCGCGGCATGACGTACGCGTGCGAGGTGCCGAGTTCGCCCTGCACCTCCCAGAGGAGGTCGACGAGGTCGTCGTGGGTGGCGACCCGTTCGAGGACGGGCCGGTAGCGGTCCAGTACACCGTCCCAGTCGGTGCCGCCGAGGTCGGGGCGCCAGAAGTTGTCGCGCATGAGACGGCCGGTCTCGTCGTACATCTGCCGCCACTCGGCGGCCGGGTCGACGATCTGGCGGATGCGCGACAGGTCGACGGTGATGTTGGTGTCGCTGCCGTCGTCGTTCGAGGCGCGCCGGTCGCTCGGTACGACCTTCAGCTTGCCGTCGGTCCACAGCAGGATGCGTTTGCCGTCGCCGGTGACCAGGAAGCCGTCGGCGTCCGAGGCGAGGTGCTCGATGCGCTGCTGGACGAGGTCGTAGCGCTCCAGGTCGGTCTTCGGGTCCGGGTCGTCGGGGGTGGCGCGGGACGCCCCGAGGACGCCCCGGACCGGGTGCCGCAGCCACAGCAGTCCGTCCTTGGCGGCCCGCAGCCCCGTGTAGCGGGCGGCCTCGACGGGGAACGGCACGATGCGGTCACCGAGCCCGTCGAGGTCGATGCGGGTGGCGGGTGAGCCCTCGCTGTCGGGCGTCTCGTCCTTGTCGGGTGCCTCGAAGGGCCGGCCGTGCCGCTGCGGTCCGAAGGGCGAAGGCGTGGTCGCGGCGAGGGTGATGAGGTGCGGCCGCGAGCCGCCGACGAACGCCAGGTCGAAGACGTGCTCGTCGTAGACGGGGTCGAAGGACCGCGCGGACAGGAACGCGAGGTGCTTGCCGTCGAGGGTGAACGCGGGCGCGTAGTCGCGGAACCGCAGCGGTGTCGCCTCGGTCACCGACAGGTCCGCGGTGTTGGCGAGCTTGAGCTGGCGCAGCGGGCGCGGGCCGGGGTGCGACCAGGCCAGCCAGGCCGAGTCGGGTGAGAAGACGAGCCCGGTGACCTCGCCGTCCTCGCTGCGGTCGACCTCCCGGACCTCGCCGGTCTCCCGCTCGACGAGCAGCACGCGGCCGTCGTGCGAGGCGACCGCGGCACGGCTGCCGTCGGGGGCCATCGCGAGTCCGAGGACGCGCCCCAGTTGTCCGGCGGCGAGCCGGCGCGGGGTCGCTCCCGGTGCCATGCCGGTCGCCGGGGCGAACTCCAGCGCGTCGTCGCCCTCCGCGTCCGTCGCCCACACCACGTGCTCCTCGCCGTCGGCGCGGAAGGTGCGGGGCAGCCTGGCCCGTACGCCCTGTTCGGCGGCGAGCGCGCGGGTGGGGCCCGAGCGGTGGGTGACCCAGTGGACGGCTCCGCGCACGGAGACCGCGCTGCCGCGTCCGGTGTGGTCGGGGGCGGCGGCCCCGAACCAGCGCGCCGCGTTCACCGGATGGGGCTGCAGGTCGACGCGCTGTCCGCCGAGCCGGACGTCGAGCCGCCGCGGCTCGGCCCCGTCGAGGTCGTCGAGGATCCACAGCTGCCCGGCGGACGCGTACACGACGCGGGTGCCGTCGGTGGAGGCGTGCCGGGCGTAGAAGCCGTCGATGCCCGTGTGCCGCCGCAGGTCCGACCCGTCGGCGAGGGAGGAGTACACGGCCCCCACGCCCTCGTGGTCGGAGAGGAAGACGACTCGGTCGCCGACCCACGACGGATACTCCAGGTTCCCGTCGAGGTCGGCGTGCAGCCGTACGAACTCCCCGGCCTCCCCGTCGCCCTCGCGGTCGATCCACAGTTTGCCCGCGGTGCCGCCGCGGTAGCGCTTCCACCAGGCGGCCTCGCGCCCCATGGGAGCGGAGAGCAGTACGGTGCCCGGGCCGTACGCCACGTCGCCGACGGGCCCGTACGGCAGGGTGGTCGCGGGTCCGCCGTCGAGCGGGACGGCCCGGGCCCAGCTGCGGCGCAGGCTCGCCTGGCCCTGCGTGCTGAGCGCGAGGACCTCGCCCTGCGGGGTCCAGCCACGCACCTGGGTCCGCCAACTGCCCCAGTACGTCAGGCGCTTGGCGGCACCGCCGTCGACGGACGCGACATGGACCTCGGGAGCGCCGTCACGGGTCGACGTCCAGGCGACGGCCGTCCCGTCCGGGGAGATGCGCGGGTGGTTCACCGCGACGTTGTCGGCGCTGACCCGCCAGGCGCGGCCGCCGTCGAGCGGCGCGACCCAGACGTCGTCCTCGGCGGTGAAGGCGAGCAACTCGCCGTGCAGGTGCGGATACCGGAGATACGCAGACGACTCGGACGCTCCGGAAAAGGCGGCGGACGCGGCGGTTGCTGCGGATGCGGGCTGTGTCACCCGATCACCCTATGCAGTCGCCCCGTCCGCGACCAGAGCTTTCGATCACTTCGCCCGGTCGGCCGCCGCGCCGCCCGGGTCACTTCCCCTCGTAGCAGGAGCACCCGGGATGCGGGTACCGGGTCACGGTCTCGGTGACGGTGACGGTCGCTCCCGGATCGGCGGGCGGCGGGGTCGTCCTGTTGCCGACCGGTGGCGTGCCGGCCCGGCAGTTGCCCAGGACGTTCACGCGGAACCGCTCCTTGCCGCCCACCCTGGCGGTGAGGTCTCCGCGTACGCAGGTGCCGTTGACCTCCTGCGTGACCTTGCCCTTGATGCTGATCTCCTGCTCGTCGCCGGTCTCCCCCATGCAGTCGACGTCCGCCACGCCGCGCACGCTGGGCGAGGCTCCCGCGCTCTGCCCGTTGTTGCCGTACGAGGCGGTGCAGGTGAGCCACTGCACGTCGACGCCCCGTCTCTCCAGCTCGCGGGTACCTGTCTGGTCGGTGGTGATCGCCACGGCCGCGGTGCTGATGCCGTCGCCCGGCTCACACGCGACCAGCGCGAACGCGGCCGCGACGGCCGTGACCGCCATGACCGGCCCGCGGTGCCGTATACGCCTCAGTGCCCCCATGCACGGCAGCGTGCCACTCCCCACCGCCCCACGGAAGACCGCATGCAGCCACGCTTCACACACGGGAGAGCCCCGCCAGGGGCGCGAGGAACCGCGCACCCAACCCCCACCGAACCCGCAGCCGAACTCCCAAGCCAGTCCGGCGTCTGAGGACGAGGACGAGGACGCGCAACCGCGGGGGCCCGGGGGCGCAGCCCCCGGACAGGGGTCGGGACCTAAGCCCAACGACCCGTACGACCAAGCAGCAGCGCCCCCGCCGCCGTCCCCGCAGTAGACGTACGCAGCACACTCCGCCCCAGCCGGCACACCTTCGCCCCGGCCCCCGTGAACATCTCCAGCTCCGCGGGCGACACCCCGCCCTCGGGCCCGACGACGAGCACGATCTCCCCCGCCGCGGGAAGCGCGACCGTCGCGAGCGGCAGGGCCGGGTACTCCCGGTCCTCGTGCAGCACCGCGGCGAACTCCGCGTTGGCGAGAAACGCAGCAACCTGCTTCGTCGTCATCGCGTCCGCGACCCGCGCGAACCGCACCCGCCGCGACTGCTTGCCCGCCTCACGCGCGGTGGCCCGCCACTTCCCGAGCGCTTTCAGCCCGCGCTCGCCCTTCCACTGCGTGACACAACGGGCCGCCGCCCAGGGGACGATGACGTCGACGCCGGTCTCCGACATGGTCTCGACGGCGAGTTCACCGCGGTCGCCCTTGGGCAGGGCCTGCACGACGGTGATCCGGGGCGCGGGCACGGGCTCCTCGTGCACCTCGTGGAGGTCCGTCACGACGAGCCGGTCCTTGCCCTCGGCCGCCTTGACGACACCGTCGGCCCAGCGGCCGAGCCCGTCGGTGAGGACCACGGCCTCGCCGGCCCGCAGCCGCTTCACGGACACGGCGTGCCGTCCCTCGGGCCCGCCGAGCACGAACTCACCGGCGCCCGGCACCTCGTCCACCACGAACACCGGCGCGGTCACCGCCCGACGCCCCCGCCCGGCCCGTCCGACAACGCTGTCCTGGCGACGGCGAGTTCGGCCGCCAGCACCTCGACCAGCTGGCCCGCCGGCAGCTCGCGGGCGAGCCGGTGGCCCTGCCCCGCCCACAGGGCCATCCCCTGCGCGTCCCCGGCCTTGGCGGCCGCCTTGCGCAGTGCGGAGGTGAGGTGGTGGACCTCGGGGTAGGCGGCGGGCGCGTACGGCCCGTGCTCGCGCATGAAGCGGTTCATCAGCCCCCGCGCGGGCCGGCCGGAGAACGCCCGCGTCAACTGCGTACGGACGAAGAGGGGGTTGGTCAGCGCCTGCTTGTGCACGGCGCTGGCGCCGGACTCCGGGGTGGCGAGGAAGGCCGTGCCCAGCTGGGCGGCGCTCGCGCCGGCGGCCAGGGCGGCGGCGATCTGGCTGCCGCGCATGATGCCGCCGGCCGCGACGATCGGGATCTGCACGGTCTCGCGGACCTGTGCGACGAGCGACAGCAGCCCTATGCCGGAGCCGTCGGTCTCGGGGTTGTCGCGGTGGGTGCCCTGGTGGCCGCCGGCCTCGACGCCCTGCACGATGACCGCGTCGGCGCCCGCCCACTGCACGGCCTGCGCCTCCTCGGCGGTGGTGGCCGTGACCAGGGTCAGGGTGCCGGCCCGGCTGAGAGATTCCAGGACGTCACGGCTGGGGCAGCCGAAGTGGAAGGAGACGACCGGCACCGGGTTGTCGAGGAGGACGGCGAGCTTGGTCTCGTAACCGTCGTCGCGTCCGCTGTCGGGATCGCCCAGCTCCGTCTCGTACCAGGACGCCTCACCGGCGAGCTGGTGGGCGTACACCTCGACGGCGGCCCGGTCGGCGTACTCCGGCTGCGGCATGAACAGGTTCACGCCGAACGGCCGGTTCGTGGCGGCGCGCAGCTGCTTGATGTCCTCGTACATGCCGTCGGCCGTCTTGTACCCGGCGGCGAGGAAGCCGAGCCCTCCGGCGTCGGACACGGCCGCGGCGAGCTGCGGCACGGAGACGCCGCCCGCCATCGGGGCCTGCACGATCGGAAGGGGGAAAAGATCGGTCAGCGCGGAGGACATGACGGCATGTTGTCACGTCCTCCGTACAAGTCCGAATCCGGCCTTCCGCCGGGCACGCGCCACCGGGACATGCCGCGGCGGGCCCGGCGGACACCGCTCAGGTACGGCCGTTGAACGCGTCCTTCAACCGGGAGAACAATCCCTGCTGGCCGGGCTGGAACTGCCCGGTGGGCCGCTCCTCGCCGCGCAGCTGGGCCAGCTCCCGCAGCACCCGCTCCTGCTCGGGGTCGAGCTTCGTCGGCGTCATGACCTCGACGTGGACGATGAGGTCGCCGCGCCCGCCGCCGCGCAGATGCGTGACTCCGCGCCCGTGCAGCGGGATCGACTGCCCGGACTGCGTGCCGGGACGGATGTCGACCTCTTCGAGCCCGTCGAGCGTCTCCAGCGGGACCTTGGTGCCGAGCGCCGCCGCGGTCATCGGGATGGTGACCGTGCAGTGCAGGTCGTCGCCGCGCCGCTGGAACATGTTGTGCGGCAGCTCGTGGATCTCGACGTACAGGTCACCGGCGGGGCCGCCGCCGGGGCCGACCTCGCCCTCGCCCGCGAGCTGGATCCGCGTGCCGTTGTCGACACCCGCGGGGATCTTCACGGTCAGGGTCCGGCGCGAGCGCACCCGTCCGTCGCCCGCGCACTCGGGGCACGGCGTCGGGACGACCGTTCCGAAGCCCTGGCACTGCGGGCACGGCCGGGACGTCATGACCTGGCCCAGGAAGGACCGCGTGACCTGCGACACCTCGCCGCGGCCGCGGCACATGTCACAGGTCTGCGCGGAGGTGCCCGGCGCCGCGCCCTCGCCGCTGCAGGTGGTGCAGACGACGGCCGTGTCGACCTGTATGTCCTTCGTGGTGCCGAAGGCCGCCTCGTCGAGCTCGATCTCCAGGCGGATCATCGCGTCCTGGCCGCGCCGCGTGCGGGACCGCGGGCCCCGCTGCGACGCCGTACCGAAGAACGCGTCCATGATGTCCGAGAAGTTCCCGAACCCGCCCGCGCCGAAGCCGCCCGCGCCACCGCCGCCCGCCTGGGACAGCGGGTCGCCGCCGAGGTCGTAGACCTGCTTCTTCTGCGGGTCCGACAACACCTCGTACGCGGCGTTGATCTCCTTGAAGCGCTCCTGCGTCTTCGGATCGGGATTGACGTCCGGGTGCAGCTCGCGGGCGAGCCGCCGGAATGCCTTCTTGATCTCGTCCTGGGACGCGTCGCGGCGCACGCCGAGTACGGCGTAGTAGTCCGTGGCCACTTACGACTCCGCCAGGATCTGTCCTACGTACCGTGCCACCGCTCGTACCGCTCCCATCGTTCCGGGGTAATCCATGCGCGTCGGTCCGACGACGCCGAGTTTGGCGACTGCTTCGCCGCCCGAACCGTAGCCGACCGAGACGACGGACGTGGAGTTGAGTCCTTCATGGGCGTTCTCGTGACCGATCCGTACGGCCATGCCCGAATCGTTTACCTCACCCAGCAGTTTGAGGAGCACGACCTGCTCCTCCAACGCCTCAAGGACCGGACGGATGGTGAGGGGAAAGTCATGTCCGAAGCGCGTCAGATTGGCGGTGCCACCGATCATCAGCCGCTCCTCGGTCTCCTCGACGAGGGTCTCCAGCAGGGTGGAGAGCACCGTCGCGACCGTCCCCCGGTCCTCCGCCTCGAAGGCGTCGGGGAGATCCTGCACCAGTTGCGGGACGTCCGCGAAACGGCGCCCCGTGATCCGGCTGTTGAGCCGCGCGCGCAGATCCGCGAGGGACGCCTCCCCGAAGGGGGCCGGGCAGTCCACCATGCGCTGCTCGACCCGGCCGGTGTCCGTGATCAGGACGAGCATGACGCGGGCCGGGGCCAGCGACAGCAGCTCCACATGACGCACGGTCGAGCGGGTGAGCGAGGGGTACTGGACGACCGCCACCTGCCGGGTGAGCTGGGCGAGGAGCCGCACGGTCCGCCCGACGACGTCGTCGAGGTCGACGGCACCGTCCAGGAAGTGGTGGATCGCCCGCTTCTCCGGCGCGGTCATCGGCTTGACGCCCGCGAGCTTGTCGACGAAGAGGCGGTAGCCCTTGTCCGTGGGAATCCGCCCGGCACTGGTGTGCGGCTGGGCGATGTACCCCTCGTCCTCCAGGACCGCCATGTCGTTGCGGACGGTCGCCGGGGACACACCCAGCCGGTGGCGCTCGGTCAGCGCCTTCGAGCCGACCGGCTCCTCCGTGCCCACGTAGTCCTGGACGATGGCGCGCAGCACTTCGAGCCTGCGTTCACTGAGCATCGCGCACACCTCCGTCTGTGGTCCTCGCCGCGGTCATCGGTCGTCTTCGGTGCCTGTCGTCTGGCACTCAGCGCGCGCGAGTGCCAGCATCCCCGGCCAAGTGTACGGCCGGTTGGTACGGGCCGGGCAAGGGCGGGCCTGCGATGTCACGACGACGGGCACACCGGGTGCGGCGACGTGTACAAGGCTGTCCCGCTCTGTCGGGAACATGCAGGCGTCTCTGCCGCTAGCGTCGGCGCATGAAGGTGACTTGGGAAGGGGCCGAGCGCGGCGAGTCCGGCTGGGAGGAGCTGTCGCCGTTCGTCGGGCGGTGCCGGCTTCCGGTCTGGGACTGCACCGCCGGGCTGGTGGTCGGCGAGGACGCGGCGCTCATGGTCGACGCGGGATCGAGCCTGCGGGAGGGCGCGTGGCTGCGCGCGCGGGCGCGGCGGCTGCTCGGGGGCGGGCGGGTCACGCACCTCGCGCTGACGCATCCGCACTTCGACCACGTCTTCGGGGCGGCGGCCTTCGCCGGGGTCGAGGTGTTCGCGGCGGTGGGCGCCGAGCGGGTTCTCGGCCACGAGCGGGAGGAACTGCGCGCCGACGCCGTACGCAACGGCGCCGACCCCGACGAGGCGGCCGAGGCGGCGGATCTCCTGGTCCGGCCGCGCCACCTCGTCTCCGGCGAGTGGACGCTCGACCTGGGCGGGGGCCGGCAGGTCCTGCTGGCGAACGTCGGTCCCGGACACACCCGCCACGACCTGGCGGTCCTGGTGGCCGGAACCGGTACCCCGGAGATCGTCTTCTGCGGGGACCTGGTCGAGGAGTCCGGCGAGCCCCAGGCGGGTCCCGACGCCGTGCCCTCCCACTGGCCGGCCGCCCTGGACCGGCTGCTGGCTCTCGGGGGCGAGGACGCGGTGTACGTGCCCGGTCACGGTGCGGTGGTGGACGCGGCGTTCGTACGGGCCCAACGGGACGCGCTGGCGCGGCGTTTCGACGTGCCGTGAGCGCTGTTCCGGCGTGTCGCGGGGGGTGTCGGCGCGCCCGGCCGCGCCCTTCTCCTATCGTCATCCGAATGCGCCAGTACTCAGCGGATCTGACCCCTCCGTGGAAGAAGCCCAAGCCCGTGCCCGAGGTCGCGGCGGAGCCGGGGCTCGTCGTCGAGGAGCCCGGGACCGGGTTCTGCGGTGCCGTGCTCCGCTGCGAGGCGGGGACGGTGACGCTGGAGGACCGCTTCGGCAAGCACCGGGTGTTCCCGCTGGAGCCGCGCGGGTTCCTGCTGGAGGGGCGCGTGGTGACGCTCGTACGCCCGTCCGCCGGGCCGGTACGCCCCACGCGTACGGCTTCCGGGTCGGTCGCCGTGCCCGGAGCGCGGGCCCGGGTGGCCCGCGCGGGACGCATCTACGTCGAGGGCCGCCACGACGCGGAACTGGTCGAGCGGGTCTGGGGCGACGACCTGCGCGTCGAGGGCGTCGTCGTCGAGTACCTGGAGGGCATCGACGACCTGCCCGCGATCGTCGACGCGTTCGGCCCCGGTCCGGACGCGCGGCTGGGGGTCCTCGTGGACCACCTGGTCCCCGGCACGAAGGAGTCGCGTATCGCGGAGGCCGTCACGGACGAGTACGCGCTCGTCGTGGGCCACCCCTACATCGACGTCTGGGAGGCCGTGAAGCCCGCGTCCGTGGGTATCCCGGGATGGCCCCGCGTGCCGCGGGGGCAGGACTGGAAGACGGGGGTGTGCCGGGCGCTGGGGTGGCCGGAGAACACGGGCGCCGCGTGGGAGCGGATCCTCGGCTCGGTCCACTCGTACCGCGACCTGGAGCCGGAGCTCCTGGGCCGCGTGGAGGAACTGATCGACTTCGTCACGGCTCCCGAGTGACCTTCGCCCCCGCCGCCCCTACCCGTCCCGACCTCGGGGGCACCGCCCCCGAACCCCCGGTCCTCAAACGCCGGACGGGCTGAAAAATCAGCCCGTCCGGCGTTTGAGGACGAGCGCGCAGCGCGACAGGGGGGTCTGGGGGCACAGCCCCCAGAAGGGACGGGAATGGGTAGGGGCGGCGGGGGCGAGGAGAACCCCGTCAGTCCACCAGGTCCCGCACCACCGCGTCCGCCAGCAACCGCCCCCGCAGCGTGAGCACCGCGCTCCCCGCCGCGTACGGCTCAGCCTGCAGAAGCCCGTCCGCCAGCGCCCGCTCAGCCGCCTCAAGCCCCTCCGGCCGCAGCAACGAC
The DNA here is from genome assembly GCF_042889045.1 of Streptomyces sp. NPDC002701. NCBI lineage: Bacteria > Bacillati > Actinomycetota > Actinomycetes > Kitasatosporales > Streptomycetaceae > Streptomyces > Streptomyces sp. NPDC002701. The sequence continues at coordinate 513,068 of NZ_JBIAQL010000001.1, read as the reverse complement.
AACGGACACCCCTCCGCCAGCCGCAGCTCCAGCAGGATCCGCTCGACCCGCCGGTCCTCCTCCGAGAGCAGTTCACGCCCGGCGCCAGGCGACCGCCCCGCCGCCAGCGCCCCCGCGTACGCCCCCGGGTGCTTGACGTTCCACCACCGCACCCCGCCCACATGGCTGTGGGCGCCGGGCCCGGCGCCCCACCAGTCGGCCCCGCGCCAGTACAGCTCGTTGTGGAGGCACCGGCCGGCCTCGGAGGTGGCCCAGTTGGACACCTCGTACCACGAGAAGCCCGCCTGCGACAGGCGGTCCTCGGCCATCAGGTACCGGTCCGCGTGGACGTCGTCGTCGGTCATCGGCACCTCGCCGCGCCGGATGCGCCGCGCGAGCTGCGTCCCCTCCTCGACGATCAGCGCGTACGCCGACACGTGGTCGGGCCCGGCACCGATCGCCGCGTCGAGCGAGGCGAGCCAGTCGTCGTCGCTCTCCCCGGGCGTGCCGTAGATGAGGTCGAGGTTCACATGGTCGAAGCCGGCCGCGCGGGCCTCGGCGACACACGCCTCGGGCCGTCCGGGGGTGTGGGTGCGGTCGAGCACCCGGAGCACGTGCCGGCGCGCGCTCTGCATGCCGAAGGAGATGCGGTTGAAGCCGCCGGCCCGGAGGGTGGCCAGGTACGCCGGGTCCACGGACTCCGGGTTCGCCTCCGTCGTGATCTCCGCGTCGTCCGCGAGCCCGAACTCCGCCCGGATCGCCTCCAGCATCCGTACGAGGTCGTCGGCGGCCAGCAGCGTGGGCGTACCGCCGCCGACGAAGACCGTGCGGACGGGCCGCGGGTCGTCGCCGAGGACCTTGCGGGCGAGGCGGACCTCGTCGGTCAGGGTCTCGGCGTAGTTGTCACGGGAGGCCAGCACGCCCCCCGAGCCGCGCAGCTCGGTCGCCGTGTACGTGTTGAAGTCGCAGTAGCCGCAGCGCGTCGCGCAGTACGGGACGTGCAGGTAGAACCCGAGCGGGCGGTCGGCCGCGCCGGCCAGGGCGTGCGCGGGCAGCGCCCCGTCGTCGGGGACGGGCTCGCCGTCGGGAAGTGCGGAAGGCATGTCTCCCATTGTCCCGTACGCACGGATGTGCCTCCTCCGGTCGGCGCCCGCCCGCCGCGCGCCCGCCCTGCGCCGCCCCGGCCCGCCCCGCGGCTACTCCGCCTGCAGCACCAGCAGCGCCAGGTCGTCCTCCGGCGGTCTGGCGCCGAACTCGTGCACCAGCCGCCGGATCCGTTCGGCGATCAGGTCCGCGCTCAGTCCGGCGCATCCGGCGAGCGCGGCCGCGAGTCCGTTGTCGTCGTCGAACTGCCGGTGGCCGTTGCGCCGCTCCGTCGCGCCGTCCGTGACGCAGAGGATGCTGTCGCCGGAGCGCAGGGTGAAGGTCCCGCAGTCGAAGCCGGCGTCCTCGAAGACGCCGAGGAGCGACTGCGGCCGGGCCACCTCACCGACCGTCCCGTCGGCCTCCAGGAGCAGCGGCAGCGGGTGCCCGGCGGAGGCCATGGTGCAGCGCACCCCGCCCTCGACCGGCACGAGCTCGCCGTAGAGGAGGGAGAGGAAGCGCGTCTGGGGCCCGTCGTCGCCGAGTCCCGCGCCGCCGTCCGCCACCAGGGCGCGGGCCGCCGCGTCCGCGGTCTCGGTGGCGTCGTCGAGGAGCAGTTGGTTGAGCCGGTCGAGGACGTCGGGCACCGCGTATCCCTCGCGGGCCAGCAGCCGCAGCCAGGGCCGGGCCAGGCCGATGACGACGGCCGCCTCGGGCCCCTTGCCCTGGACGTCCCCGAGGGCGAAGCACCAGCGCCCGTCGCCTGCGGGGAAGAGGTCGTAGAAGTCCCCGCTGGGTCCGCCCTTGTCGCACGGCTCGTAGACGAGCGCGCTGCGCACCCCGGGGATCTCGGCGACCGCGCCGGGCAGCAGCCCGCGCTGCAGTACGCGGCTGATGGTGGCCTGGCGCGCGTACTGGCGGGCCGCTCCGATGGCGAGCGCGACGCGGCGGCTGAGGTCCTCGACGAGCCCGGTGATCTCGTCGGGGAAGTGGTTCTGCCCGGCCCGCCCGATGACGAGGGTGCCGAGCGGTCTGCCACCCGCGATCAGCCGGTACGCGAGGGCCGCCCCGTCCTCCGCCGCGCCCAGCGCCTCGGCGGGCCAGGGCACCGGTACGGGCCGGGAGCGCGCCGACTCGGGCAGCCGAGGCGGGTCCTTCTCCAGGTACCGGCGCATCTCCTCCATGCGGTTCTCGCTGCCGTGCCAGACGCGGGCGAGCCGCGGTCCGCCGACGACGCCCCCGTCGGAGCGGCCCGGTGCCTCGTCCTCCAGCCACACCGCACACCAGTCGGCGAGCCGCGGCACGAGCAGCTGCCCGGTGAGCGCGGCGACCAGGTCCTCGTCGAGCTGCCCCGCGAGGAGGTCGGACGCCTCCGCGAGGAAGGAGAGGGCGCCGCGGTGGAGCCAGTCCTGGTCCTGGACGCTGTGCCGGGGCGCGGGGGCGGGGATCTCGGCGGCCTGCCCCCACGGCGGGGCGCGCTCGCCCCGGTAGGCGCCGGTGCGGCCCGTCGCTTCCGTGACCGCCGTGACTTCCGTGGCTCCTGTCGCCTCTGTGGTTCCTGTCGCTCCGGTGGTTCCTGTCGCCTCCGCGTTCCCGCTCTTCTCCGGGTCCCGCGTCCGCGCCACGGACGCGGCGCCCTCGACGGGCAGCCGCGCCCACACGGTCTTGGTGCCGGTGCGGTAGGTGATGCCCCAGGCGTCGGAGAGCGCCGACACCAGCCGCAGACCGCGGCCGTACTCGACGGCGTCGTGCGGGCGCTCGGCACCGTCGTCGCGTACGACGCGCTCGGGGTGGTGATCGGAGACCTCTATGACGAACGAGCTCACCACGCCGGGCGCGCCCGCGGCCCCGGGCTCCTCGGCGGGGGAGGCCGTCCCGGCGGGTTCCGGACCCGTCCGCGCGGTGTCCCTGGCCCCTGGGGCCGCCACCGAGCAGTCCTCCGTGCAGCGGTCGAGGCGGCACAGCAGCTCCACGTCCGTGCCGGCGTGCACCACGGCGTTCGTCACGAGTTCACTGACGACCACCAGCGCGTCACCGACGAGCCGGTCCGAGATCAACTCCCCTTCGGGCAACGGGATTTCGGCCCACCCGGCGAGCGTCGAACGGACGAATCCACGGGCCTCGCCCGGCGCGGAGGGGTGACCGGGCAACGTCGTACGCGCCACCGTGTGCGGGCGTACCGTGATTCCAGGAGCACGGGACTCGGACTCTCGTTGCGTCGGAATGGCCCCCACTGTGCGACTCCCTGAGCAGTTCGGACGAATACGCCTCAGGCGATCCCGCCACAGTGACAGACTGACCACGCCCATAAGCACCGAGTTACCGAAGTGGGCCACCATGAACGAGAACAGTGCTATGCATGTGCTCGGCGACGGGCAGGTCCGGGCCTCCGATCTACGGCCGCTCCTCGCCGCCATGACGTCCGCCAGGGACGGCGACTTCAGCAAGGTCCCCGAGACGGGGTACGGCATCGCGGCCGAGCTCGGGACGGTGTTCAACCAGATCGTCGACCGGAGTCTGCACTTCAACGCCGAGGCCCAGCGGGTGCGCCGGGAGATCGTGCGCCACGGCCGGCTGGACGAGCGGCTCACCGCGAGCCCCGGCCAGGGCCACTGGACGACCCGTATCGACGACGTGAACCAACTGCTCGACGCCCTCGTGGCGCCGGCCGCCAACGCGGCCCGCGTCCTGGACGCCGTGGCGGGCGGCGATCTGACCCAGCGGGTCGACCTGCACGACGGGAACCGTCAACTCCGCGGCGATCTGCGCCGTCTGGGTCAGGCCGTCAACAAGATGGTCGACCAGCTGTCCCTGTTCACCGGTGAGGTGACACGGGTGGCGCGGGAGGTCGGAACGGAGGGGCGGCTCGGCGGGCGCGCCAAGGTGACCGGTCTGTCGGGCAGCTGGCGTGACGTGACCGAGGCCGTCAACACGATGGCGTCCCGGCTGACCGCCCAGGTCCGTGACATCGCCCTGGTGACCACGGCGGTGGCGCGCGGCGACCTGACCCGCACGGTGACGGTGGAGGCGACCGGCGAGCTGCTCGAACTGAAACTGACCGTCAACACGATGGTCGACCAGCTCTCCGCCTTCGCCGACGAGGTCACCCGTGTCGCCCGCGAGGTCGGCACGATGGGCCAGTTGGGCGGTCAGGCCCAGGTGCGGGGCGTGTCCGGGGTCTGGAAGGACCTCACCGACAACGTCAACTTCATGGCCCTGAACCTCACCTCGCAGGTGCGCAACATCGCCCAGGTGACCACGGCCGTCGCCAACGGCAACCTCTCCAAGAAGATCACCGTCGACGCGCGCGGCGAGATCCTGGAGCTGAAGGACACCGTCAACACGATGGTGGAGCAGTTGCGCGCCTTCGCCGACGAGGTGACGAGGGTGGCCCGCGAGGTCGGCACCGACGGGAGGCTCGGCGGGCGTGCCCAGGTCCTCGGCGTCTCCGGTGTGTGGCGGGACCTCACCGACAACGTCAACTACATGGCGGACAACCTGACCTCGCAGGTCCGCAACATCGCGCAGGTAGCCACCGCGGTGGCCCAGGGCGACCTGTCGAAGAAGATCGACGTCGACGCGCGCGGTGAGATCCTGGAGCTGAAGACCACCATCAACACCATGGTGGACACGCTGTCGTCGTTCTCCTCCGAGGTCACCCGGGTGGCCCGCGAGGTGGGTTCCGAGGGGCAGCTCGGCGGCCAGGCACGGGTCGAGGGCGTGTACGGCACCTGGAAGCGTCTGACGACCAACGTGAACGAGCTGGCCTCCAACCTCACCACCCAGGTCCGCGCGATCGCCGAGGTGGCGTCCGCGGTGGCCCAGGGCGACATGTCCCGCTCCATCACGGTGGAGACCCAGGGCGAGGTCGACGAGCTCAAGGAGAACATCAACCTGATGGTGGCCAACCTCCGCGAGACGACCCGCGCCAAGGACTGGCTGGAGTCGAACCTCGCGCGGCTCGCCGCCCTCATGCAGGGCCACCGGGACCTGATGGAGGTCGCCGACCTGATCCTGCGCGAGCTGACCCCGCTGGTGAACGCCCAGTACGGCGCCTTCTTCCTGGCCGACCCGGAGGAGGACGAGACGACCCGGCAGACCGCGCTGCCCACCAAGGGACTCGCGTTCATCGCGGGGTACGGGTCGGCGCAGAGCGCGACGGTCGACACGGTCAGCATGCCGGTCCACGGGCTCGTACGGCAGGCCGCGCGCGAGAAGAAGCGGATCCTGGTGGAGGAGGCCCCGCCGGACTACATCAAGATCAACAGCGGCCTCGGCGAAGCGGCCCCGGCGAGCGTCGTCATCATCCCGATCCCGTTCGAGGACAAGCTGCTCGGCGTGATCGAGCTCGCCTCGTTCTCCCGCTTCTCCGATGTCCACCTGGCGTTCTTCGACCAGTTCGTGAACACCATCGGCGTCGCGATCAACACCATCATCGCCAACTCCCGCACGGAGTCCCTGCTCGGCGAGTCCCAGCGCCTCGCCATCCAGCTCCAGGACCGCTCGGACGAACTGCAGTCTCAGCAGGCGGAGCTGCAGCGCTCGAACGCGGCACTGGAGGAGAAGGCGGCGCTGCTCGCGACCTCGTCGCAGTACAAGTCGGAGTTCCTGGCGAACATGTCGCACGAGCTGCGCACCCCGCTCAACTCGCTGCTGATCCTCGCCCGGCTGCTCTCCGACAACCCGGACGGCCATCTCTCCGACCAGGAGGTGCAGTTCGCGACGACGATCCACCGCTCGGGCTCCGACCTCCTGCAGCTCATCAACGACATCCTCGACCTCTCGAAGATCGAGGCCGGCCGGATGGACGTACGCCCGAAGAAGCTGCCGCTGATCAAGCTGCTCGACTACGTGCACGCCACCTTCCGGCCGCTGGCCATCGACCGGGGGCTCGCCTTCGAGGTGGCGGTCGGCGAGGACGTACCGCGCGAGATGTTCTCGGACGAGCAACGGCTGCAGCAGATCCTGCGGAACCTGCTGTCGAACGCCATCAAGTTCACCTCGTCGGGCCGCGTCGAGCTGCGCGTCAACCGCGTCAGGGACCCCGAGCCCCACTTCACCCGGGAGAACAGCGACAACGTGATCGCGTTCGCGGTGTCCGACACCGGCATCGGTATCGCCCCGGAGAAGCTCCCGGTGATCTTCGAGGCGTTCCAGCAGGCCGACGGCACGACCAACCGCAAGTACGGCGGCACCGGCCTCGGCCTCTCCATCAGCAGGGAGATCGCGGGTCTGCTGGGCGGCCGGATCATCGCCGAGAGCAAGCCGGGCAAGGGGTCCACCTTCACGCTGTACGTGCCCGTCGTCGCCCCCGGCCACCCGACCGGGCCCGGCATCGAGGACCGGCCGCTGTCCCTGTCCGTGCCCGAGCCCGAGCAGGTGGACACCGGGCCCTTCAGCGTCCACGACCAGGATGACAGCTGGCCCACGCCCACCAAGCTGGAGGAGTGGCGGACGGGCCGCGCGGGTCAGGTCCTGCCCGGCCGGCGGGTGCTGATCGTGGACGACGACATCCGCAACGTCTTCGCGCTCACCCACGTCCTGGGCCGGGTCGGGATGCCCGTCCTGTACGCGGAGAACGGGCGCGAGGGCATCGAGACCCTGGAGCGCAACTCCGACGTCGCACTCGTCCTCATGGACATCATGATGCCGGAGATGGATGGTTACGAGACCATCTCCGTCATCCGCCGCACCCCGCGCTGGAGCGGACTTCCCATCGTCGCCCTCACCGCCAAGGCGATGCCGGGAGATCGTGAGAAGTCCATCGCGCGCGGTGCGAACGACTACGTACCCAAACCGGTGGACGTCGATCAGCTGCTGACCGTCGTCTGTGCCCTCCTGGACCCCGAGGGAACGGACGCCGGAGCACAGGACGCGGCAGAGCAGGACGTGGAGCGACAGGACGCGCGGGAGCAGGACGCGCAGGAACAGGAAGGCTCCGCCGCGGCCGTCAGCACGGGAACCGGCACTGCGGAGGAGCCCGCCTTCCCACCGCCGAACCGATGAGGCAGGCAATCGATCACCATGAGCACTGAGGCATCGACCGACGAGCGCGCCAGCATCCTCCTCGTGGACGACATGGAGGACAACCTGGTCGCGTTGGAGGCCGTCCTGGGGTCCCTCAACGAACCGCTCGTACGCGCCCGCTCGGGTGAGGAGGCGATGAAGGCGCTGCTGCGGCAGCGCTTCGCGGTCGTCCTGCTCGACATCCGGATGCCGGGCATGGACGGGTTCGAGACCGCCGCGAACATCAAGCGGCTCGACCAGACCAAGGACGTACCGATCATCTTCCTGACCGGCACGGACTCCGACGCGGGCTACGCGTTCCGCGGGTACGCGACCGGAGCCGCCGACTATCTCACCAAGCCGTTCGACCCCTGGGTGCTGCGGGCCAAGGTGACCGTCTTCCTCGATCTGCACCGCAAGAACCGGCAGCTGGAACGGATGCTCGCCCGCGAGCAGCTGCAGTTCGACGAACTCGCCGACCGGCTGCGCGCGATCGAGACCCGCCTGTCCGCCGGCGGCCTCACCGACGTGGCCGGCCTGCGCCGGCACGTACGCCACATGGAGGACCTGCTCCGCGAGATGCGCCGGGGGCGGGGTCTGTGACCCCGCCGGGCCCTGAGGGTCACGCCTCGCGCGTGCCCGCGTACATCTCGTCGATCAGGTGTGCGTACTGGCGCTCCACGACCGGGCGCTTGAGCTTGAGGCTCGGGGTCAGTTCGCCGTGCTCGATGTCGAGGTCGCGCGGCAGGAGCTGGAACTTCTTGATGGTCTGCCAGCGCTGGAGACCCTCGTTGAGCGTCCTGACATAGCCGTCGATCAGCTTGACCGTCGCGGGGTCGGCGACGACCTCGGCGTACGGCTTGCCCGCCAGGCCGTTGTCCGCGGCCCAGCCGAGGATGGACGGCTCGTCCAGGGCGATGAGCGCGGTGCAGTAGTTCCGGTCGGCGCCGTGCACGAGGATGTTGGAGACGTACGGGCAGACGGCCTTGAACTGGCCCTCGACCTCGGCGGGCGCGATGTACTTGCCGCCCGACGTCTTGATGAGGTCCTTCTTGCGGTCCGTGATCCGCAGATAGCCGTCCGCGGACAGCTCGCCGATGTCGCCGGTGTGGAACCAGCCGTCGGACTCCAGGACCTCGGCGGTCTTCTCGGGCAGCCCGTGGTAGCCCTCCATGATGCCGGGGCCGCGCAGCAGGATCTCGCCGTCGTCCGCGATCCGCACCTCCGTGCCGGGCAGCGGCTTGCCGACCGTGCCGGTGCGGTACGCCTCGCCGGGGTTCACGAAGGAGGCCGCGGACGACTCCGTGAGTCCGTAACCCTCCAGGATGTGGATGCCGGCGCCCGCGAAGAAGTAGCCGATGTCCGGCGCGAGGGCGGCGCTGCCGGAGACGCAGGCGCGGAGGTTGCCGCCGAAGGCGTCCCGGATCTTGGCGAAGACGAGCGTGTCCGCGACCTTGTGCTTGGCGGAGAGCGGGAAGGGCGCGGAGGCGACCCCGGTACGGCGGAAGTTGTCCTGCGTGACCTTCGCGTACTCGCGGCCCACCCCGGCCGCCCACTGGAAGATCTTGTATTTGGCGCCACCGCCCGCGCGGGCCTTGGCCGCGACCCCGTTGTAGACCTTCTCGAAGATGCGCGGCACGGCGGCCATGTACGTCGGCTGCACGACCGGCAGGTTCTCGATGATCTTGTCCACGCGGCCGTCGACGGCGGTGACGTGCCCGACCTCGATCTGGCCGGAGGTGAGCACCTTGCCGAAGACGTGCGCGAGCGGCAGCCACAGGTACTGGACGTCGTCCCGGCCGACCAGACCGGTCGAGGCGATGGCCTTCGCCATGTACGACCAGTTGTCGTGCGGCAGCCGGACGCCCTTGGGGCGGCCGGTGGTGCCGGAGGTGTAGATGAGGGTCGCGAGCTGGTCCTTGGTGATCGCCCCGACCTTGTCCTTGATCAGGTCGGGCTTCTTCTCCAGGTACGCGGCCCCGCGCTGCTCCAGCTCCGCGAGGCCGATCACCCAGTCGCCCTCCTCGTCGGAGAACTCGACACCGGTGGAGTCGATGACCACCACATGGGTCAGCTCGGGGAGCTCGGCACGCTTCTCACGGGCCTTGGCGAGCTGCTCCGCGTCCTCCGCGATCAGCACCCTGCTCCCGGAGTCCGAGAGGATGAACGCCGACTCGTCGGACTTGGTCGACGGGTAGACGGTGGTGGTCGCGGCGCCGGCGCACATGATGGCGAGGTCCGAGAGGATCCACTCGACGCGGGTGGAGGAGGCGAGCGCGACCCGCTGCTCGGGCCGCACACCCAGTTCGATCAGACCGGCCGCGATCGCGTAGACCCGGTCGGCCGCCTGCGCCCAGCTCAGCGACTTCCACTCGTCGGGCCCCACGCCCGAGGCGGCGGGTACCGGGTAGCGGTACGCCTCCGCGTCCGGCGTCGCCGCAACGCGCTCAAGGAAGAGGGCCGCCACGGACGGCGGACGGTTCTCGATCAGGGTCTGTGTGTCGCTCACGACATCCTCCGGGGCCCGCGACAGCTCGTGTGACCGGCTCTCGTTGCGGTTGGCTGCGGTCGTTGTTTAACTCGCGAGTAACGTCGAGTGGTGATCAGAGTAAAGCCCGTCCGCCCGGTGCGTAAGAGGCGGCGGCCTGTCACTTCGCACAGAGCGTGGGCGGAACGGGGCAGTCCGTGGACACCGCGGGCCCGCCGCGCGACAGCACGACGGGCCCACGGATTCGGGCCTGACCCGATGGTTGCTGAGGGCTACTTCTTGCCCTTGCCGGCGCCGCCGCTGTCGTCACTGGACAGCACGGCGATGAACGCCTCTTGCGGAACCTCCACAGAGCCCACCATCTTCATCCGCTTCTTGCCCTCCTTCTGCTTCTCCAGCAGCTTCCGCTTACGGGAGATGTCACCGCCGTAGCACTTGGCGAGGACGTCCTTGCGGATGGCGCGGATGGTCTCGCGGGCGATCACCCGGGAGCCGATGGCCGCCTGCACGGGGATCTCGAACGCCTGGCGCGGGATCAGCTCGCGCAGCTTGGCGACGAGCCGCACCCCGTACGCGTACGCCGCGTCCTTGTGCGTGACCGCGGAGAACGCGTCGACGCGGTCGCCGTGCAGGAGGATGTCGACCTTCACCAGCGAGGCGTCCTGCTCGCCGGTGGGCTCGTAGTCCAGGGAGGCGTACCCGCGGGTCTTGGACTTCAGGTTGTCGAAGAAGTCGAAGACGATCTCCGCGAGGGGCAGCGTGTAGCGGATCTCGACACGGTCCTCGGAGAGGTAGTCCATGCCGAGGAGGGTGCCGCGACGGGTCTGGCAGAGCTCCATGATCGAGCCGATGAACTCGCTGGGAGCGAGGATCGTGGCCCGGACGACCGGCTCGAAGACCTTGTCGATCTTGCCCTCGGGGAACTCGCTCGGGTTGGTGACCGTGTGCTCCTTCCCGTCCTCCATGATCACGCGGTAGACCACGTTGGGCGCGGTGGCGATGAGCTCCAGGTTGAACTCGCGCTCCAGGCGCTCACGGATGACGTCGAGGTGCAGCAGCCCGAGGAAGCCGACGCGGAAACCGAAACCGAGGGCCGCGGAGGTCTCCGGCTCGTAGACCAGCGCCGCGTCGTTCAGCTGCAGCTTGTCCAGCGCCTCGCGCAGGTCGGGGTAGTCCGAGCCGTCCAGCGGATAGAGACCGGAGAAGACCATCGGCTTCGGGTCCTTGTACCCGCCGAGGGCCTCGGTGGCGCCCTTGTCCTTGCTGGTGATCGTGTCGCCGACCTTGGACTGACGGACGTCCTTCACGCCGGTGATGATGTAACCCACCTCGCCGACGCCGATGCCGTCGGCCGGGGTCATCTCGGGGGACGAGACGCCGATCTCCAGGAGCTCGTGCGTGGCGCCGGTCGACATCATCTTGATGCGCTCGCGCTTGTTGAGCTGCCCGTCGATGACACGGACGTACGTCACCACACCGCGGTACGAGTCGTAGACCGAGTCGAAGATCATCGCCCGGGCGGGCGCGTCCGCGACACCGACCGGCGCCGGGACGTCACGGACCACCCGGTCCAGGAGCGCGTCCACGCCGATGCCGGTCTTCGCCGAGACCTTCAGCACGTCCTCCGGCTGGCAGCCGATGAGATTGGCCAGCTCCTCGGAGAACTTCTCGGGCTGCGCGGCCGGCAGGTCGATCTTGTTCAGCACCGGGACGATGGTGAGGTCGTTCTCCATCGCCAGGTAGAGGTTGGCCAGGGTCTGCGCCTCGATGCCCTGGGCGGCGTCGACGAGGAGGACCGTGCCCTCACAGGCGGCGAGCGACCGTGACACCTCGTACGTGAAGTCGACGTGCCCGGGGGTGTCGATCATGTTGAGGATGTGGGTCTCGCCCTTGCTGTCCCCGGCGGTCGGGGCCCAGGGCAGTCGCACCGCCTGGGACTTGATCGTGATGCCCCGCTCGCGCTCGATGTCCATGCGGTCGAGGTACTGAGCGCGCATCTGCCGCTGGTCGACCACCCCGGTCAGCTGGAGCATCCGGTCGGCCAGCGTGGACTTGCCGTGGTCGATGTGCGCGATGATGCAGAAGTTGCGGAGCAGCGCCGGGTCGGTACGGCTCGGCTCGGGCACGTTGTTAGGGATCGCGGGCACGCAGGGTCCTGTCTCTTGAGGCGCCTGTCGCCTCGGGTCGGATCGATACGTAGGCTCCATGGTCCCACGGGCGGCGGCGTGCGACCGGTTTGGGCCGTCCGCGGGGCGACTGCTACCGTGGACAGCTGTGTCTCGTGCCCTCTCTGCAGGAGACACGCGGAATTACACGGCATCACGCGGAATCACCAAGAAAAATCACCGGCACACGGGACCTGTCGTCCTGTGCGCCTGAACCTGAGAAGGCTCATTCGTGGCGAACATCAAGTCCCAGATCAAGCGGATCAAGACCAACGAGAAGGCCCGGCTGCGCAACAAGGCCGTCAAGTCCTCCCTGAAGACCGCGATCCGCAAGGCCCGCGAGGCCGCTGCCGCGGGTGACGTCGAGAAGGCCACGGTTGCCGCGCGCGAGGCGTCGCGGAAGCTGGACAAGGCCGTCTCCAAGGGCGTCATCCACAAGAACCAGGCCGCCAACAAGAAGTCGGCGCTTGCTTCGAAGGTCGCCACCCTCAAGGGCTGAACCTCTGCCGAGCGCGGGGCCCGTGGCCCAGCACTCACCTTGATCGAAAACTGATCGGACACCGATCGAATCGCCGGAAGGACCCGAGCGGGCCCTCTCTCTCCGCTCCCGACCGGCACACCGACTCGTACGCGGCCTGCGTTCGCCACGCGGGTACGGGTCCAGCACCACCCGAGCCCCGACCGCCGTCCCTTCCAGGACGGGTGGCCGGGGTTTCGTGGTTCTCCGCCTGACGGGCGGCGCCCAATCTTCAGCCCGTCCGGCGTTTGAGGACGAGCGCGCAGCGCGACAGGGGGGTCTGGGGGGGGCGCAGCCCCCAGGAACGGGATGGGAACGGGTAGGGGCGGCGGGGGCGAGAACCGGTGTCGGGCAACGGCCCACGGGGCCACCCGGAGCCCAGCCGCCCGGTGGACCGACGGCCCGACCACGTCGGTGGGCCGGCGGACCGGTCAGCTGACCGGGACCGGCGGCGCCGACCGGGCCCAGCAACGACTACCCCCGTCGGGCCCGCGCCGCGAGGGCGATCGCGACGACAGCCTTCTCCAGCGCGTACTCAGGATCGTCGCCACCCCCCTTCACCCCCGCATCCGCCTCCGCCACCGCCCGCAACGCGACAGCGACCCCGTCCGGGGTCCACCCCCGCATCTGCTGCCGAACCCGGTCGATCTTCCACGGCGGCATCCCCAGCTCACGGGCCAGGTCGGCCGGCCGCCCACCCCGCGCCGACGACAGCTTCCCGATGGCCCGCACACCCTGCGCCAGCGCACTCGTGATCATGACGGGGGCGACCCCGGTCGACAGGGACCACCGCAGCGCCTCCAGCGCCTCCGCCGCCCGCCCCTCGACGGCCCGGTCCGCCACCGTGAAGCTGGAGGCTTCGGCCCGTCCGGTGTAGTACCGCCCGACGACGGCCTCGTCGATCGTCCCCTCGACGTCCGCCGCGAGCTGGGTCACCGCGGAGGCCAGCTCCCGCAGGTCGCTCCCGATCGAGTCGACGAGCGCCTGGCACGCCTCCGGCGTCGCCGACCGGCCCAGCGCCCGGAACTCAGCGCGCACAAAGGCCAGCCGGTCCGCCGGCTTCGTCATCTTGGGACAGGCGATCTCCCGCGCCCCCACCTTGCGCGCGGCGTCGAGCAGCCCCTTGCCCTTGGCCGCCCCCGCGTGCAGCAGCACGAGCGTGATCTCCTCGGCCGGAGCAGCCAGGTACGCCTTCACGTCCTTGATCGTGTCCGCCGACAGATCCTGCGCGCCCCGCACCACGACGACCTTGCGCTCGGCGAAGAGCGACGGACTCGTCAGCTCGGCGAGCGTGCCCGGCTGCAGCTGGTCCGACGTGAGGTCGCGTACGTCGGTGTCCGCGTCGGCGGCGCGCGCCGCGGCCACCACCTCCTGCACGGCACGGTCGAGCAGGAGGTCCTCCTGTCCCACGGCGATCGTGACGGGAGCGAGCGGATTGTCGTGTGCAGAGTTCCTGGCCATCGCGCCAAGCATCCCACGCACCACCGACAACGGGCCCGCGGCTACACCCCTGCGGACTCCCTACGGCTCCTCGCGCCAGCCGTCCCACTCCCCCGCGAACTCGTCGAGCTCCCGGGCGTCGAGCCGCCCGTCCTCGTCCCGGAGCACGAGCAGCCACTGGGCGTCCTCGGCGTCGTCCTCGCCGGCCAGGGCGTCCCGTACCAGCTGTGGCTCCTCGTCGAGGGCGAACCGTTCCCTGAGCCCTTCCGCCGCCTCCTGAGCGGCGTCGCGGTCGGGCAGCACCAGTACATGTCTCACGTCGCTCACACGACCATTTTCCGGCACGGGCACGAGGCCCCGCACAGGGGCACCCGGCGGTCAGCCCTTGGGGACGATCTGGATGTCCAGGTCGACCGTGATGCTCGTCCCGACCATGGCGATCCCCCGCGCGAGCATCGACTGCCAGCTCATCGTGAAGTCGTCGCGCCGCAACTCGGTGGTGGCACGGCAGGCGGCCCGCACCTCGCCCTCCGCGCCGTTGCCCACCCCGAGGTACTCCGTGTCGAGCGTGACCGTCCGTGTCACCCCGTGCAACGTCAGCGCCCCGGTGACCCCCCACCGGCTGCCACCCCGGTGCGTGAACCGGTCGCTGTAGAACTCCACCGTCGGGAACCGCTCCACGTCCAGGAAGTCCGCGGACTTCAGATGACCGTCCCGCATCCCGACGTTGGTGTCGATCGACGACGCGTCGATCACCACGTGCATGGCCGAGCGCTCCACGTTCTCGTCCATCCGCACGATTCCCGCGAAGGTGTTGAACCGGCCGCGTACCCGTGCCAGCCCGATGTGCCGCGCCGTGAAGCCGATCGAGGAGTGGGTGGGCTCTATCTCCCAGTCCCCCGGCTCGGGTAACGCGGGCGGTGGAGCGAGGTTCAGCGTCACGTCGCCGAGGGCCGCCACCTCGCTGTCGGCCACCGTGACGTTCCCCCGGTACGGGGCGTACCCCTCGGCCGACACCGCGAGGCGGTACTCCCCGGCGGGGACCGTCACGAGGAAGGACCCGAACGGATCCAGCTCCCCGCCGACCACTTTGCGGCCCGCCGCGTCCGTGACGACGAACTCCGCGTCCGGCACCGGCTGGTTGACCGGGTCCAGCACCCGGCAGCCGAGCACCCCGGCACCGGCCGGCATCGGCACCGAGGCGAGATTGCCCGCCGCCTGCGCCCGGTTCGTACGGTTCCCCAACCAGCTGCCGACCATCTGCGACCCACCCTCGCGTCAACACACACGGTGTAAGCACTCGTTGTTGGGGAGGTATTCGACCACCGATGCGACTTTCGAGGCAACACACGACACATCGAGGGAAACCAGCACATGTGCTGGTACTACGCACGAGTAGCCCGAATTGGCCGTTCCGTTTACGGTTTCTCCTCAGACGTCGCCTTCCGGACAACCGGGACACGCTCCAGCACGATCCCGAACCGCTCCCGGTACACCTCCAACACCTCCTCGTCCGACGCCAGATCCGCCGTCTCCTTCACGCCGTCGGGGTCCGTGAGGGTGAACGTCCGCCCGCTGAGCGTGATCCGCCCGCCATCCTCGGTGACCCGTGAGCAGACCAGCGACCGCGTGAAGTGCGACGCCGGCGAGGTGCTGTGCCACCAGGCCCCGGCCACGAAGTCCCCGAGCACCCGGGGCCGCGTCTCCAGCCGGTACTTCGACCTGCCGTCGCGCACCACCTCCAGGTCCCCGAACTCCCCGGCGCTCCCCCGCACCCCGGCCGGATCCGCGCCGGCCACGATCACCCGGAACGTGCCGGCCGGATCCACCTGCTCACCCCGCTCCCCGAAGGCCAGCGGGTAGTGGCTGTGCGAACCGAAGCCGACGTCGGCCAGCCAGTCACCCCCGTCCACCGTCCTGACCCGCAGCGCCAGATGGTCGTACGGGATCCCGAGCCGCTCATCCTCCCCGTACACGCGCCCCGCCAGCAGTGTCACGTCGAAGCCCAGCGCCTTGAGCAGTGCGCCGAACGCCCCGTTCAGTTCGTAGCAGAAGCCGCCCCTGCGGGCGCCCACCAGTTTGTCCAGGAGAGGCTTCTCGTCCAGCACGATCTCCTCGCCGAGGTGGATCGACAGGTTCTCGAACGGGATCGTCAACAGGTGTCGCAGCTGGAGTTCACGGAGTACGTCGGCGGTGGGCCAGGCGGGGTGGGTGACGCCGATCCGGCGGAGGTAGGCATCGACCTGTGCGGGTTTCATACCCTCAGTCTCGCGTGATCAGCAGGCGATCGTCGCCTCCTCCCACAGCTACCGCACCGTCCACGTCCGTGCGCAGCACCTGCGCGCCCCCTGCTTCCAGTGCCGCCACCGTGCTCGGGGCGGGATGTCCGTAGGGGTTGCCGGCGCCGCAGGAGATCAGCGCGAGGCGCGGCGCCGCCCGGCGTATGAGCTCCGGGTCCTGGTAGGCAGACCCGTGGTGGGCGACCTTGAGCACGTCCACGGCGTCCAGAGCGGTCCCGGCCGGGGATCGCAACAACGCCTGCTGGGAGGGGGGTTCGAGGTCTCCGAGCATCAGTATCGTCAGACCGGCCGACCGGACGAGCAGGGTGACGCTCGCGTCGTTCGGGCCTTCCGGTCCCGGGACCGGGCTCGGCGGCGGCCACAGCACCTGCCAGTCCAGCCCGCCCGTACGGCGCCGCTCTCCCGCCACCGCCCGCGTCACCGGAATGTGCCGCGCCGCCGCCTGCCGGTACACGAACTCCGCCTGATCGAACGGCTCCGCGAAACCCGTCGTCTCGATCGCGCCCACCGAACGCCCGCGCAGCACGCCCGGCAGCCCCGCCACATGGTCCGCGTGGAAGTGCGTCAGCACGACGAGGGGGATCCGGGTGATCCCGAGCGCGCTGAGACACCGGTCGGCCAGCATCGGGTCCGGGCCTGCGTCGACCACCACACCGCTGCCGTCACCGGCCGCGAGAACCGTCGTGTCACCCTGGCCGACATCGCACATCGCGAACCGCCAGCCGGGCGGCGGCCACCCCGTGATCACCCGGGTGAGCGGGGGCGGCTGCACCGTCACCAGCAGGAGCAGCATCGCACAGGCACCGCTCGGCCAGGGATGCCGCAGAAGCCTGCGCCCGACCAGGACGACGCCGACGACGGCACCGGCGAGCAGCAGCGCACCGGTCCAGCTCCCGGGCCAGTCCACCCCCGAACCCGGCAGGGCGGCCCCCGCCCGGGCGATGTCCGCGATCCACCCGGCGGGCCAGCCCGCACACCACGCCAGCGCCTTCGCCACGGGCATCGCCCAGGGTGCCGTGAGCAGGGTCGCGAAGCCCAGCACCGTGGCCGGCGCCACCGCGAACTCCACGAGCAGGTTGCACGGCACCGCCACCAGGCTGACCCGCGCCGACAGGACGGCGACGACCGGTGCGCACACCGCCTGCGCGGCGCCCGCCGCCGCCAGCGCCTCGGCCACTCTCGGTGGCACCCCACGCCCACGGAGCGCCGCACTCCACCGTGGTGCCAGCGTGAGCAGCGCGCCGGTGGCGAGCACGGACAGCAGGAAGCCGTAACTCCGGGCCAGCCACGGGTCGTACAGCACCAGCACGAGCACCGCCGTGGCCAGCGCCGGGACGAGTGATCTGCGGCGTCCCGTGGCGATCGCCAGCAACGCGATCGATCCGCAGGCCGCTGCTCTCAGCACACTCGGATCCGGCCGGCACACGATCACGAAGCCGAGCGTGAGCGCGCCCCCGCACAGAGCGGTCGTCCGCAGCGGGAGACCGAGCCGGGGCGCCAGTCCGCGGCGCTCGATCCGCTGCGCCCGGCCCGGCGGCCCGATGAGCAGAGCGAGCACGATCGTGAAATTGGCCCCGCTGACAGCCAGGATGTGCGTGAGGTCGGTCGCCCTGAACGCCTCGTCCAGCTCCGGCGGGATCCGCGAGGTGTCCCCGACCACCAGGCCCGGCAGCAACGCCCGCGCGTCCGGGTCGAGGCCGTCGGTCGCCGCTCGCAGGTCGCCCCGCAGTTCCCCGGCGAACCGCTGTGTGCCGGACGGCTGCCCGACCACCCTCGGTGGCGCGCTGCCGCGCACCCGGAGCACCGCCGCGATCCGGTCCCCGCCCTGCGACGCGGGCACGACACGTGCCGTCACCCGCACCCTCGTGGAGGGCAGCAGGGCGAGCCAGGGCGACTCCGCCCGAGCGCGGGCCGCGCCCCGGCCCGTGCCCCGGCCCGCGTCCACGATCAGCAGCACCGGTGTACGGGTCCGCGCCACCGTCCCGTCCGGCTTCTCGACCCGGCGGACCCTGGCGTCGAGCAGGATCGCGGCCGGGGCGGCCTGGTTCCCCTTGATGCGGGGACGGGTGAGCCGTGGGTCCGAGGTGACCTCCACCTCGGTGACCACCTGCGCGTACTGGCGCGCCAGCCCGGGGATCGGGCCCCGGCGCAGATCCGCCCCGTGCAACGCACCGGAGGCGGCCGCAGCCGCGGCACAGAGCAGCACGGCCGCGACGGACGCCTTCGTCCAGGAACGCCACCTCCCCCACCACGAAGTGGCGAACCGGCTTCCGGCCGCGTTCGCGGGCGCACGCGCACGGGGTGACCGGAGCAGCCGGGCCGGCGGCGCGTCCCGCGTACGGCCGCGCCCCGCGATCAGGAGCCGGGCGGCCACGGCCACACAGACACCCGCCGCGCCGACGATCCATCCCGGCGGTGCGTCCAACGCCACCGCCGCCGAGGCCCACGCCGCCAGGGCCGGCGGGACCAGCCGCAGATCCGCCGGGCCCTCCTGGCGAGGATGAGCGGCACCGAGCGGACTGCCGGAGCGGGCATGCACAGCCGGCCGACGCGCCGGCCCCAATCCAGACTCGGGCCCCGATCCCGACCCCGACCCCGGTCCCAGCCCCAGCCCCAGCCCCAGCCCCGGCTCGGGCACCGGCACCGGCACCGGCACCGGCACCCGAGCAACCCCCGCCGCCGTCGCCGTCGCGCTCCCAACCCCCCGGCCCCTCATGGCCGTACGAGATTCTGCAGGTCGGCGAAACGGCGGTCTCCGATGCCGTTCACCTCACGGAGCTCGTCCACCGAACGGAAGCCGCCGTGCTGGGTGCGGTAGTCCATGATGTGCTGCGCGAGGACGGGCCCGACGCCGGGCAGCGTGTCCAGCTGCTCCAGGGTGGCCGTGTTGAGGGCGACCGGCGCGGCGGGGGCCGCCCCCGGACCCGCTCCCCCTGGACCCGCACCGCCCGGACCCGCACTGCCCGAGGCCCCGGTCGCACCGGACCCCGCCACCGTCGGCGGGACTCCGACCACCACCTGCTCACCGTCCACGAGGAACCGCGCGCGGTTGAGGCCGGCGGTGTCCGTGCCGGGCCGGACGCCACCCGCGGCCTTGAGCGCGTCGGCGACCCGGGAACCGGCCGGCAGCCGGTGGACACCCGGCTCACGCACCTTGCCGCTGACGTCCACCATGATCGCGGCGCCGGCCGCACCCACGGGGGACCGAGCGGCAGCGGACGTTCCCGACGCCGGCTTCTGTCCGGCCTCGTCCCCCTCCCCGTAGGGCACCGCGGCCCGGACGATCTCCGGGGCCCGGACCGGCTGGGTCCGCCCCGTCCAGAAGTGCTGCGCTGCCAGGACCGCGGCGACGACCAGCACCACCGTGAGCGCGGCCACGCTCCTGCGCTCCAGCCCGCACCTGGACTGCAGCCACAGGGGCATGCGGTCCCGTACGGCGGACCCGGCCCGCTCCCGCCACGAGGTCCCGGCCAGGACCTCGCCCGTCCTGGTTTCCCCCTCCCTCGCACCCTCACCCTCACCCTCATGACCCGGGACCTCACCTTCGGCCCCCCAATCCACCGGCGGCCCGTGCCGCGACTCCCCGCGCACCCTCGTCCGTTCGGCGAAGAGCGTCTCCGCGCGCAGGCGCAGCGCCTGCGCCGCGGCCTCCCGGCGCCGGGACCCGCCGTGGTGGGGCCGTCGGCGGTGTCGCGTACGTCCGTCGGAAGCCGGGCCTCGGCCCGGTCCGCTGGTGGCTGTCGTGGTCCGTGAACGTGTTGATGATCGAAGTGTCATGCGTCGAGGATCGGGCATGCCACCCGATCCCCGATGATCTTGCCCAATTCCCGTGGATTACCGCCCGGTTGTGGACAACTCCGCCACCCGAACGAGCCACCGCACGCACGGCACCCACCTGCACGGACACGGCGCCCGCCGGCACGGACCGCGTGGCACTCGCCGACACGAACCCTCGACGGGCTACCAGAGTTACCAGGGCTACCGAGGAGAGACGACCGCTCCCAGCAGCCCCGGCCCGGTGTGCGCCCCGATCACCGCTCCGACCTCACTGACGTGCAGGTCGGCCAGCCCCGGGACCCGAGCCCGCAGACGCTCCGCGAGCGCCGAGGCACGGTCGGGCGCGGCGAGGTGGTGGACGGCGATGTCGACCTGGGCGTTCCCGGCCCGGTCGGCCACGATCTCTTCGAGGCGGGCGATGGCCCTGGTGGCGGTACGCACCTTCTCCAGGAGCTCGATCCGCCCGCCGTCCAGTTGCAGCAGCGGTTTGACGGCCAGCGCGGACCCGAACAGGGCCTGTGCCGCGCCGATCCGGCCGCCCCGGCGCAGATAGTCGAGGGTGTCGACGTAGAAGTACGCGTACGTGCCCGCGGCCCGCTTCTCCGCCGCCGCGACCGCGTCGTCGACCGTGCCGCCCGTCTCCGCGGACTCGGCGGCGGCCAGTGCGCAGAAGCCGAGGGCCATCGCGACCATCCCGGTGTCCACGACGCGTACGGGTACGGGAGCCTCCCGCGCGGCGAGGACCGCCGCGTCGTACGTGCCGGAGAACTCGGCGGAGAGATGGAGCGAGACGATGCCGGTGGCGCCGGACCCGGCGACGCGGCGGTAGGTCTCGGCGAAGACCTCGGGGCTGGGCCGGGAGGTCGTGACGGACCGCCGCTTCTGCAGGGCCTGGGCCAGGGAGCGGGCCGAGATCTCGGTGCCCTCCTCGAGTGCCTGGTCGCCCAGGACCACGGTCAGGGGTACCGCGGTGATGCCGTGGCGCTCCATCGTCCGCGGCGGCAGGTAGGCCGTTGAATCGGTGACGATCGCGACATGGCGGGACATGAGCTGGAGGTTACCTGTCGGGGGACGTGGACGGCAGCCCGGCCCCTGGCGCCTGCGGCCGGACCGGCGGGATCAAGTCGTGCTCTCGGGGCGGGGCTTCTTCTCCCAGGGATAGGAGGGCCGGCGGGTGGGCGCGTCGATCGCGGGCCGGGCGGGCTCCTCGGCACCGCGCGACTCGGCGTTCTCCGGCCAGGTCTGCCGGCCGTCGGCGGCACCCGGTGCCTCCGGCCACGGCGGCGGGGACGGGGCGGCGGTCCGGTCCGCCGTCCGCCCGGGCCCGGGCTCGGTCGCCGGCGTGGCAGACGGCTCCGTCGTCCAGTGCCGCAGGGCGCCCGCCTCCATGTCGATCTGCGTGCTGAGCGAGTCCAGGTCGTCGCCCCCGAAGCGCTGGGCGCGGTCGCGCGCCGCCCAGCGCAGTGCGTCGGCCGACTTCGTGATCTGCTCGGTGCGCTCCCGCAGCGCGGGCAGGCGTTCGGTGAGGCGCGCCCGGTCCGGTTCGCGCTCCAGCCTCTTCAACTCGCCGTCCAGCTCGTGCCCGTGCGCGCTGAGCCGGTCGAAGAGGGCCAGGGACTCCTTCAGCGACTCGTCCTCGGCAACGCCCGCCTGCAGCGCGTCCTGGGTGGCCCGCATCGAGGTGCGCAGGGAGAGGCGCAGTTGGGCGAGCTGACCCTGCGCTCCCGGCTGGGCGAAGGTCTTCGCGCGGAGGGTGTGGTCCTCGACGGTGCGGCGGGCCTGCGCGACGGTGCGGTCCACGCCTCGTTTGGCGGCGCCCACCGCCTTCACCGTGGCATACACGCCCAGTGCCACGAACAGCACGAAGAGCAGCGCGACGATGGCGACCACGGCTTCCATGAGGGTCCTCTCGGTGCTGCGTCATCGGGTGCGGTGTCATCGGGTGGTCTGTCCGGGGCCTGCCGACCCTTTCACGGTAAACGGAAAAGGCAGGCCGAGGGTTCCACAGGAACCCCCAACCTGCCCTTAGGGGATCACCCGGAGCCGGTCGGCCCGAGGCGACCGGCCCCATGCGACCGGCCCGAGGCGACCGGCCCGGACACGGCTACGCCGGAACGATGTTCACCAGCTTCGGCGCCCGCACGATGACCTTGCGGATACCCGCCCCGTCCAGCGCCGCGACCACCTTGTCGTCGGCCAGCGCGACCTTCTCCAGCTCCTCGTCCGAGATGGACGGGGAGACCTCCAGGCGCGCCTTGACCTTGCCCTTGATCTGTACGACGCAGGTCACGGCCTCGTCCACGACGTACGCCGGGTCGGCGACCGGGAAGTCCCGGTGGACGACCGAGTCGGTGTGGCCCAGCCTGCGCCACAGTTCCTCGGCGATGTGCGGGGCCAGCGGCGCGATCAGCAGCACCAGCGACTCGGCCACCGTGCGCGGCACCGGGCCGCCCGCCTTGGTCAGGTGGTTGTTCAGCTCGGTGACCTTGGCGATGGCGGTGTTGAAGCGCAGGCCCTCCAGATCCTGGCGTACACCGTCGATCGCCTTGTGCAGGGCCCGCAGCGTCTCCACGTCGATGTCGGCGTCCGCAGCGTCGACGACGGTGACGTCACCCGTGGTCTCGTCGACCACGTTGCGCCACAGCCGCTGCAGCAGCCGGAACTGGCCGACCACCGCGCGCGTGTCCCACGGCCGCGACACGTCCAGGGGACCCATCGCCATCTCGTACAGGCGCAGGGTGTCCGCCCCGTACTCGGCGCAGATCTCGTCCGGGGTGACCGCGTTCTTCAGGGACTTGCCCATCTTGCCCAGCAGCCGGGAGACCTTCTCACCCTGGTGGTAGTAGGCGCCGTCGCGCTCCTCCACCTCGGCGGCCGGTACAGCGATGCCACGGCTGTCGCGGTACACGTACGCCTGGATCATGCCCTGGTTGTACAGCTTGTGGAACGGCTCCGCGGAGGAGACGTGGCCCAGGTCGAACAGCACCTTGGACCAGAAGCGCGCGTACAGCAGGTGCAGCACGGCGTGTTCGGCGCCGCCTACGTACAGGTCGACGCCGCCGTGCGGCTGCCCCTCGCGCGGGCCCATCCAGTACTGCTCGACCTCCGGGTCGACCAGCTTCTCGGAGTTGTGCGGGTCCAGGTAGCGCAGCTCGTACCAGCAGGAACCGGCCCAGTTGGGCATGGTGTTGGTCTCGCGGCGGTACGCGCGCGTGCCGCGGCCGTCGCCCAGGTCCAGCTGGACGTTCACCCAGTCCTCGTTGCGGGACAGCGGGGTCTCGGGGGACGTGTTCGCGTCGTCCGGGTCGAAGGTGCGCGGCGAGTAGTCCTCCACCTCCGGCAGTTCCAGGGGCAGCATCGACTCGGGCAGCGGGTGGGCGATGCCGTCCTCGTCGTAGACGATCGGGAAGGGCTCGCCCCAGTAGCGCTGGCGGCTGAACAGCCAGTCGCGCAGCCGGAAGTTGACGGTGCCGCGGCCGACGCCCTCGCGCTCCAGCCACTCGGTGATGCGGGCCTTGGCCTCCGCGACGCCCAGGCCGTCCAGCGAGACCGCGTCGTTCGCGGAGTTGATGATCTGCGCGTCGTACGACGCGAAGGCGTTCTCCCACGTCGACGTGTCGGTGCCGCGGCCGTCGGTGGGCTCGACCACGCAGCGGATCGGCAGCTCGAAGGCGCGCGCGAACTCGAAGTCGCGCTGGTCGCCCGCCGGTACGGCCATGATCGCGCCGGTGCCGTAGCCCATCAGGACGTAGTCGGCGATGAAGACGGGGACCTGCTCGCCGTTGACCGGGTTGGTCGCGTACGCGCCGATGAAGACGCCCGTCTTGTCCTTGGCCTCGGCCTGCCGCTCGACGTCCGACTTCGAGGCGGCCTGGGCGCGGTAGGCGGCGACGGCCTCGGCCGGAGTGGCGTGGCCGCCCGTCCAGACGTCGTGGGTGCCCTCGGGCCAGCCGGCCGGGGTGAACTTCTCGACCAGCGGGTGCTCGGGCGCCAGCACCATGTAGGTGGCGCCGAACAGGGTGTCGGGGCGTGTGGTGAAGACCGTGATGGCGTCACCGTCGATGGGGAAGTCGACACGGGCGCCCTCGGAGCGGCCGATCCAGTTGCGCTGCTGCAGCTTGATGGCCTCGGGCCAGTCCAGGGCGTCCAGGTCGTCCAGCAGGCGGTCCGCGTACGCGGTGATCCGCATGTTCCACTGGCGTAGCTTGGCCTTGAAGACGGGGAAGTTGCCGCGCTCGGAGCGGCCGTCCGCGGTGACCTCCTCGTTCGCCAGGACGGTGCCCAGGCCGGGGCACCAGTTGACGGGCGCGTCGGAGGCGTAGGCCAGGCGGTGGTCGCCCAGGACGTCGGCGCGTTCGGCGTGAGACAGCTCACTCCAGGCGCGTCCGCCGGGCACCGGGCGCTCGCCGGCCTCGAACTGGGCGACCAGTTCGGCGATCGGGCGGGCCCGGCCGGCTTCGGTGTCGTACCAGGAGTTGAAGATCTGCAGGAAGATCCACTGGGTCCACTTGTAGTAGTCCGGGTCGATCGTCGCGAAGGACCGGCGCTTGTCGTGGCCCAGGCCCAGGCGGCGCAGCTGGGTCTTCATGTTGGCCATGTTGGCCTCGGTGGACACCCGCGGGTGTGTGCCGGTCTGCACGGCGTACTGCTCGGCGGGCAGGCCGAAGGCGTCGAAGCCCAGGGTGTGCAGGACGTTGTGGCCCGTCATGCGCTGGTACCGGGCGTAGACATCGGTGGCGATGTAGCCCAGCGGGTGGCCGACGTGCAGGCCCGCACCGGAGGGGTACGGGAACATGTCCATGATGAACTTCTTGGGCCTGGCGGCCAGGTCGGGATCGCCCGCCAGGTCACCCTTGGGGTTGGGTGCCGCGTAGGTGTCGTCGGCGTCCCAGACGTCCTGCCAGCGTGCCTCGATCTGCTCGGCCATGGCGGCCGTGTAGCGGTGCGGCGCGGCCACCTCGGAGGCGGCAGCGGTATTCGTCTCGCTCATGATCCTCAAAGCTCCATCGATCGTCTTCGCCAACGGCTCAGGAAATGAAAAAACCCCTCGCACAGGAGGGGACGCCGCGCCGATGCCGGTCGCGGTTTTCCGGCGACCGGGTGTGATCAGCGCGGCTCACTAAGCAGAAGGCGTACGGCACGCATGACGTCAGGGTACCGCAGCGGCCGAGCGGGCCGCGACGCGCTTTCGGCTACGCTCCGGCACTGAGTGTCGCTCGCACGCCAGGTCGGCAAAAGCTGGACGAAGGTCAAAGGTTACTTCGCGTAAGGGCCGCTAAGGGACATCACAGCTCCCTCACCGCTCTTTGATAACAGCGATATAACTCAAACCTCGTACTCCTCGGTATGGCTCGACCTAGAGTGCGGCAGCGGGACCGCTTTCCCGAACTGTTCGGAGTTGCCCCCATGAACTCTCGCCGCAACAACAGCTCGCTCGTCCGGCCGAGTCGCTCGGTCCAGGGCGGGGCGACGGCTGCCGTCTTGCTGCTGATACCCCTCGTCGTCGTGATCGGAGGTGACGGACTCAGGGACTTCCTCAACTTCGGCGCGGGCGTTCTGTCGCTCGTCGCCCTCACCCTCTCGGTGCTCTGGGGGCTCGTCGCCACCGACCGGGTCTTCCTCAACACCCGTCAGCGCCTGATCGCCCAGGCCGTGCACCGCACCACCGCGGTCAGTTCGGTCGGCTTCCTGCTGCTGCACGTCTCGGTCAAGCTCGCGCTCGACCACACCTCGGCGATCGCGGCCGTCGTCCCCTTCGGCCTCGGCGTCAGCGGCACGGGCGGCCTCATCGGATTCGGCACCCTGGCCGGCCTGCTGATGGTCTTCACCGCTCTCACCGGCGCGCTGCGCAGCGCGTTCGCGTCCCCCGTACAGGTCGCCGCCCGCTGGCGCGCGGTGCACATGCTGGCCTACCCCGCCTGGTGCTCGGCGCTGATCCACGGCCTCTTCGCGGGGCGCGAGGCCAAGCCGATCTTCGTGATCCTCTACGGCCTCGCCCTGGTCGCCGTCATCTGCGCGCTGGCGTTGCGGGCCGCCCCGCTGCCGTTCAAGCGGAAGGTCGCCAGGCGCGTCCTGGCGCTGCTCGACAACGGCAACAACACCAGGCCGTTCCGCGAGGAGTTCCCGGGGCGCCGCGCCGCCGAGATCCCGCGGGGCGGGCGGCCCGGCTTCCCCGACCAGCCGATCCCCCAGCAGCGGGGGGCGTCCCAGCTCGCCGGCTTCCAGGACACCGGCGCCTCGTTCACCGACACCGGGTCGCTCACCGACACCGGCGGCTTCGCGGCCGCCTATCGGGCCACGTCGAGCCCGCGCGCGCAGGACCCGCTGGCCGTCGACCCGACCCGGCCCATGCAGGTCCCGATGGACGTGCAGCCCACGGAGACGATGCCGCGCGTCGACGGCGGCCCCCGCTGGCCGTCCCCGTCGCCGCCGCTCTACGAAGCCCCGCCGCGCCCCACCCAGACGCCGAACTACGACACCGGAACCTTCCAGCCCGTCTCCGACACCGGGACCTTCCAGGCCGTCTCGTACGACACCCCTCCCCCCGGCACCGCCTCGTACGGCGGGAGTGATGTGTACAACACCGGTGAGACGAACGACCCCCTCGGTACGTACAACCCGAACGACACGTACAACAGCGGTCCCGCCACTGAAACGCTGCCCGGTTCCTTCGAGGCACCGCGCAACGGCGAACCCTGGAACGCCCCTTCCGGAGGCTTTTAGTGAACGAGGCCCTTCCCGACGTCCCCGAAGTCCGAGTGGTGGGCCTTCCCCAGCTCACCTCCGGTTTCGACCTCGTCGAGAGACTCGACCTGCCCATGCACCTGAAGGTGCACGGGCCGCTCGAGCCCATGGGTGGTGAGCAGCTCGCGCAGCTCTCCGAACGGATCAACCTGAAGGGCCGCGGCGGCGCCGGCTTCCCGTTCCACAAGAAGCTGCGGGCGGTCGCGGAGGCGGCGATCCGCCGGGGCGTACGTCCCGTGGTCGTCGTCAACGGCAGCGAGGACGAGCCCGCCTGCCGCAAGGACACGGTGATGATCAACCGTGCCCCGCACCTGATCCTGGACGGCGCCCTGCTGGTCGCGGAGGCGCTGGGCGCCCGCACCCTGGTCGTCGGCGTGACCCGCGAGTCCACCCAGCGCTCGATGGAGGCGGCGCTCTCCGAGCGCGGTCTGACCAACCGGCGCGGCGCGACCATCCGCGCCCGGGTGCAGCGCAACCCCGTGCGGATGGTGACCGGCGCGGCCGCCTCACTGGTCCGCTCCATCGACGGCGGACCGGCGATCCCGCCCGGCCGCAAGACCAGCGCGTCGCAGAACGGCGTCGGCGGTGCGCCCACCCTGCTGTCGAACGCCGAGACGTTCGCCCAGTTGGCGATCGCCGCCCGCATCGGCGCCGAGCGCTACGGGAACACCGGCCTCTACGACGAGCCCGGCACGGTCATGCTCACCGTCTCGGGCGCGGTCGCCCGCCCGATGGTGATCGAGGCCCCGACCGGCGTACCACTGCGCTACATCCTGCAGCTGGCCGGCGCTCCGCCGGTCCCGCAGGGCGTGCTGACCGGCGGCTACCACGGCAAGTGGCTGGACTCCGCGACGGTCAACGAGGCCATCGTCTCGCGCAACTCCCTGGACGCGGTGGGCGGCGCGCTCGGCGCCGGCGCGATCCTGCCGATCAGCATGAACACCTGCCCGCTGGGCGAGTCGCTGCGGGTGGCCCAGTGGCTGGCCGAGGAGAGCGCCGGCCAGTGCGGCCCCTGCTACCTCGGTCTGCCGGCCGCCGCCCGCGGCATGGAGGACATCCTCAACGGCGGCGGCCCGGCCGCCCTCGAAGCGCTCAAGCAGGTCGCCAACGCCGTGAAGCGGCGCGGCGCGTGCTCGCACCCGGACGGCTCCGCGATGTTCCTGGAGTCGACCATCAAGGCGTTCACCGACGACCTGGCCGCGCATGTCCTCGGCAACGGCTGCGGGCGGCCCGTGGAGGGCGTGCTGCCGCTGTTCGAGGGCGGACAGCAGCCGACCGGCATCCCGGGCGGCCAGCCCGAGCAGGAGCAGGGCCCGAGCCGCCAGAAGATCTACGTCGACTGGACGCTGTGCCGCGGGCACGGCCTGTGCGCCGACATCCTCCCGGAGGTCTTCCAGCTGGGCGGGGACGGCTTCCCGACCGTCGCCCAGGCGTCGGTGCCCCGGTACGCGGAGGCGAAGGCGCTGCGGGCCGTACGACGCTGCCCCGCGCTCGCCCTGCGCCTGGAGGAGGACACCCGCGGGGCGGCCCCCCGGCAGAACCTGCCCGCCGTACGCGAGGGCGGCGGGGGCGGCCGTCGCGCGCTGGGCCGCGGCCGCTGACCCGACCGGCGGCCCGGGAACCCGGGCCGCCGCACCGCTCGGCCGCACCCTCGTACAAAGGCACTGCGTACGAAGACACGCAGAGACACACGAAAGAGCGGGCCATCCTGATCGGATGGCCCGCTCTTTCGACGGTGTTTCTTCTGTTCTCTTCGAACTGCTGTGGAGCTAAGGAGAATTGAACTCCTGACCTCCTGCATGCCATGCAGGCGCTCTACCAACTGAGCTATAGCCCCTTGCGGTGTCCCACCGGGTCTCCCCGGCGGCGACGCCAACATTACCGGTCCTCCCGGCGCTCCACCAAATCGTTTCCGGCTGCCGCCGACGGCGCCCCGCTGCCGGCGCGCCCAGGCACTCCTCAGACCGTGCTCAGGCCGTCGCGAACGAGTAGAAGCGCTTGAGCGTGCAGTGCTCGTCGAGGAGCCGGCCGTAGATCGGCTCCCCCTCCAGTTCGCGGTACGTCTCGATGGGGTCGCCTTTTATGATCAGCGCCCGCGCGCATTCCTCGCACCAGTACTGGTAGTCGTGGTTGACCGGTTCCATGTCGCGGACGATCGGCGTACCACTGCCGCACCAATCGCATTTTCGCCTGTGCGCACCCATCGATCAGCTCCAGCTGTGGCCGCAGGCCGTGCACACGTAGGAAACTCCTCCGTTGTCCCCGAGGACTTGAGCGACGTGGGCCGAACCGCAGGAAGGGCAGTCGAGGCGCGTGATCGGGTCCCGTGTCACCTCGGACTCGGATCCGGGAAGGCCGCCGGCCTTCCCGCGGATGCTCGCAGGCATCGCCACTCCCTCCCGTCGGGCCGCGCTCCCTTCCGGCCGTTTGATTCTGCCACGGCCGGAGCAATACGGTCAGCGACGCCTGCGTACCAGTCCGGACACGGCACCCCCCGCGGCGGTCGCGGCCAGCGCGAACGTGCGGACGAGGAGCGCGTCCGAAGAGATATACGCCTCCGAGGCCCCAAGTGACTCAAGCCGGAGCGGGAAGAGTGCGCGCGGGACACGGCGACAGCGTCGGACGACGAAAGATCCCGCCCCCTGACGGGGACGGGATCTTCGACCTGTGGAGCTAAGGAGAATTGAACTCCTGACCTCCTGCATGCCATGCAGGCGCTCTACCAACTGAGCTATAGCCCCTTGCGGTGTCCCACTCGCGTTCTCGGCGGCGGAACAAGAAGAACTTTAGCCTGCGACCTGCCGGAAAGCGAAATCCGGTGCTGAGGGCCACGGAGCGGCCCGGACGGCGTGGAGCGGCCCGGACGGCACGGGCCGGATGTCACTCCCGTCGGCGGGGCGACGGGTTGACGGATCCACGGGCGACCCGTCGCACCAGGATCCTCCGGCCGGTGTACGCGCACGCGCGCCCGCCCGGCCGGAGGGCCTAGTCGTCGTCGCCCAGCACCGGCTCCGGCAGCGTCCCCGCGTTGTGCTCAAGGAGCCGCCAGCCGCGGGCGCCCTCGCCGAGGACGGACCAGCAGCAGTTCGAGAGGCCGCCGAGGCTCTCCCAGTGCGGGGACTCCAGGCCGAGGAGACGGCCGATGGTGGTACGGATGGTGCCGCCGTGGCTGACGACCACGAGTGTGCCGTCGTCGGGGAGCTTGTCGGCGTGCCGGAGCACCACGGGGGCCGCGCGGTCGGCGACCTCGGTCTCCAGCTCGCCACCGCCCCGGCGGACGGGCTCGCCCCGCTTCCACGCCGCGTACTGGTCGCCGTACCGGGCGATGATCTCCTCGTGCGTCAGGCCCTGCCAGACGCCCGCGTAGGTCTCGCGCAGGCCCTCGTCATGCGTCACGTCGAGGCCGGTGAGCGCGGACAGCTCGCCCGCGGTGTGCGCCGCCCGCTTCAGGTCGGAGGCGACGATCGCGTCGGGCCGCAGGGACGCGAGCAGCCGGGCGGCGCGGCGCGCCTGCCCCACGCCGGTCTCGGTGAGCTCGACGTCCGTGGTGCCCTGGAAGCGACGCTCCACGTTCCACAGCGTCTGGCCGTGGCGCCACAGGATGACGCGGCGCCCCCGCCCGGCCCTGCGGCCGGCCTCGGACAGCGGCCTGTCGTCCGCGGGACGGCCCGCGCCGGCGGTCATCGAAGTTCTCCGCGCAGCTCGGCGGCGTCCTCCGCGTCCTGGAGCTTGGCGTGCTCGGCGGCCTTGCCTCGCGTGGCCTTGGCGTCCTCGGGCAGGTCGAGCTCGGGGCAGTCCTTCCAGAGCCGCTCCAGCGCGTAGAACACGCGCTCCTCGCTGTGCTGGACGTGCACCACGATGTCGACGTAGTCGAGCAGGATCCAGCGGGCGTCGCGGTCGCCCTCGCGACGCACCGGCTTCGCGCCCAGTTCCTTGTTCAGCCGCTCCTCGATCTCGTCGACGATCGACTTGACCTGGCGGTCGTTGGGCGCGGAGGCCAGCAGGAAGGCGTCCGTGATCGACAGCACGTCGCTGACGTCGTACGCGATGATGTCGTGCGCGAGCTTGTCGGCGGCCGCCTGCGCGGCGGTGGTGATGAGCTCGGTGGAGCGGTCAGTGGCGGTCACTACAAGGCTTTCCGTAGACGGTCAGGAAACCCCGGAGGGTCATACCCAAGGGTCTCACGACCGCCGACGGCACCCCACGTGATAAATGGATCACCCTCGGGCACGGTGGCCTCCGGAGCCGGACCGCCCGGCCTCGGTCCGCACGTCGGCCCTGCCGGCGCCCGGCCCCGGTCGGCGCGCGGACCCGGCCGCTGTGCAGTCCACGCCCGTCCGGGTCCGTCCGGGTCCGTCCGGCGGGTCTACTGGCCCACCTCGTAGTCCTGGCCCAGGACGACCGACACCTCCGCGTTCGAGGTGACCTCGCCCTTCTTCACCGAACTCGTGGGCAGGCCCAGGGTCTTGGCGACCTCCACCGCGTCCTGCTTCCGCGCCGCGTCGGCGTAGGTGATCTCGGACACCGACTGCGCGGCATCGGCCGTACCGGCGTCCACGAAGGTGTAGCCGCCGTTGAGGAGGACTACCCGGGCCTTCTCGGTGGCGTCCTCGTCGGCCGTGGCGTTGCGGATGCCGACCTCGACGGCCGCGCCCTTCTCGGGACTCTTCGCGGCGCCGCCGAGCACGTCCTTGACCACGCTGTCGGCGGCCTGCGCGCTGAGCCTGCCGTCCGTCTGGACCGGCAGCAGCGCCGTCTTGTACTCGCCCTCCTTGGCGCGGTCCGCGAGCTTGGCGAGGAACGTGCCCAGGTCCTTGTCGGTGAGCGAGGGATCGAGGATCTGCGCGAGTGTCTGCACGGTGGTCGTGGCGGCCTGCGCGTCGGACGACAGCTTGCGCAGCACCCCCTGCATGACCTGCCCGAACCGCTGCAGCTGCGCGTTCTGGGACTCCCCGGCGGCGCGGTAGGTGGCGTAGGCGACGGCCATCCTGCCGCTGAGCGTCTGCTCCTCGCCCTTCCTGACGAGGGGGGCCTCGCCCTTCTTCTTCGCCTCGGGGTCCGGCACGTCGGTGTCGGTGTCGATGTCGATGTTGCCGACGAGCTCGACCAGGTTGTTCAGGTACGGGGTGTCGAGGCGCCAGGTGCCCTCGATGTCCGTCCCGAGCACGGTGTCGAGCTCGTCGCGCGTCCCCGAGGAACCGTCGTCGTCGACCGACTTGGAGAGGGTGGTCGCGGTGCCGTCGTCGTCCGTCAGGGCGAGGGAGTTGGGCAGCAGGACCGTGGTGCCCTGCTTGGTGGTGGTGTTGTCGACGAGCAGGACCGTCGAGGTGCCGCTGCCCTTGGTGTTGTGCAGGTGGACGACGATCACGTCGCGTTTCTGCGCGCCCGCCGCGGTGGTCGCGCCGGACGTGGAGTCCGACGACGAGCCGGGCAGCTGCCCGGCGTACCAGAGGTAGCCCACGCCGCCGGCCGCGACCAGTGCGAGCACCACCACGAGGGCGACGACCCGGCCGCGCGCCCGGCGCTTGGCCTCCTCGCGGCGCTCGGTGCGGTTCTCGGTGAACTTCAGCCAGTCGATGACGTCTTCGGAGTTCTCGGGCTGCTCCTCGACGAACGCGAACTGCTCGGTGCGGTAGTCGCGTTCACCCTGCGGCTCGTCCTGCGAGGGTGTGGGCGTCGGCGAGGGCGCCTGCGGCTCCGAGGGGCCGGCCTGCTGCGGGATGTGGGCGGTCTGTCCGGCGGCATGGGACTGCTGCCGGCCGGTGTCGTAGGAGGACACCGGCTGCTGCTGACCGGTGTCGTACGACACCACGGGCGACGCCGGCTGTCCCGTCCCCGTCGCCCCTGCCGTACCCGCCGTTCCCGCCGTCCCTGTCGCGTACGGGTCGTAGCCGTACCCCTGCCCGTGCCCGTAGCCCTGGGAGTACCCCTGCCCGTAGTCCTGGGCGTAGCCCTGCCCGTAGTCCTGCCCGTACCCGGGCGCCTGCGGCTGCGACGGTGGCTCCCCCTGGCCGCCGGCCTGGCCGTGGCCCTGTGCCTGCCCGCCGTAGGGGTCGTACGAGCCGTACTCGTCCTGTTGCCCGGCGTGCTGCTCGCCGTGTGGGGGGTGCTGCGGAGAGTGCCCCGGCTGCGGCACCTGCCGGTACACAGGCTGCCCGAACTCGTCGTAGCCGACGAGTTCGTACGGGTCGCCCCCGTACCCAGCGTCGTATCGGTCGTTCACCGGTGCCCCTCTCGGCTCACTGGCCGCGGTACAGGTCTCGCTTGTCGATGTAGCGCACCACGCCGTCCGGCACCAGGTACCAGACCGGATCGCCCTTCGCGACCCGCACCCGGCAGTCCGTGGACGAGATGGCGAGGGCGGGTACCTCGACGAGCGAGACACCGCCCTCCGGCAGGCCGGTGTCGGTCAGTATGTGGCCGGGCCGGGTGACCCCGATGAAGTGCGCGAGGGAGAACAGCTCGTCGGCGTCGCGCCAGGTGAGGATCTGGCCGAGCGCGTCGGCGCCGGTGATGAAGAAGAGGTCCGTGTCGGGGTTGAGCACCCGCAGGTCACGCAGCGTGTCCGTGGTGTAGGTCGGGCCGCCGCGGTCGATGTCGATGCGACTCACGGAGAACTGCGGGTTCTCGGCGGTCGCGATGACCGTCATCAGGTAGCGGTCCTCGGCCGGGGTGACCGCGCGGTCGGACTTCTGCCACGGCTGGCCGGTCGGCACGAACACGACCTCGTCGAGGTGGAACCGCACGGCGACCTCGCTGGCGGCGACGAGGTGCCCGTGGTGGATCGGGTCGAACGTTCCGCCCATGACGCCGAGGCGGCGCTTGCCCGGGTTCGACGGGCCGTTCCCCGTGCCACGCCGTACGCCGTGTGCCGTGGCGTCCGCCGGACCGGTAGGCATGTCCTGCTCTCCCATGCGTGCAGACCCTACCGGCCCGGACGGCGGGCCCTGTCGCGCGGGCGTCAGCGGTCCCGGTTGAAACGGGTGGTGATCCACAGCAGCAGCATGAGGCCCAGGAAGGCTCCACCGCCGACCAGCAGGGGGTTGAGGCTCTCGTGGTTGCCGCCGTGCTCCCCGCCCTCGGCGGCGAGTGTGACCAACTGGGCAGCGGTGCTGTGGAAGCTCATCTTCGGCAGGACCTATCCGATGGAGGTCCCCCCGCTCGAACGGAGTCGAGAGTGGGGGAGGGCGGGATAAAGACTTCCGCACATCGTAAGCGGGGGCCCGCTCCCCCATCACTTCGACTCCGCCGTTCAGGCCGTCGGCGTCCTGGACCCGAACGGACCGGACGGGCCCGGCCGGCCGGGCGGGAACCTTCGGCGGGGTCTCAGTCGTCCCGCTTGTAGCCGCGCAAGAGGAACCAGGCACCCAGCACACAGCCGACGACCATCACGATCAGCACGACGCGGAGGAGATTGCCCGCCCCTTGCTGCTGGGCGGCGCTCGCGGCCTCGGTGAGCCAGGATCCGGGGAGGTGCTCCATGACGTACTACTCCTTCGCTGTACTGCCCGTCCACGGTATCTCCGCCTAGGCTGGGCCCCGCCTCGGGGGCACAGAAGGCAACCACACGCATGGGGGACCACATGCCAGAAGACAGCCACGAGAACGTACCGAGCAGGCAGCGCCGGCGCTTCGAGGGAATCTCCTCGCGGGCGTACGAGCACCCCGCGGACCGCTCGGCCCTGGTCGCCCTGCGCAAGCTCAGCGGCTTCGACACGGTCTTCAAGGCGCTGAGCGGACTGCTCCCGGAGCGCAGTCTGCGGCTGCTGTTCCTGTCGGACTCGGTGCGGGTCTCGGACGCCCAGTTCGCCCACCTGAACGTGATGCTGCGCGACGCCTGCTACATCCTGGACCTCGACAAGGTCCCGCCGATGTACGTGACCCAGGACCCCAAGCCGAACGCGATGTGCATCGGCCTGGACGAGCCGATCATCGTCGTCACCACCGGCCTCGTCGAGCTGCTCGACGAGGAGGAGATGCGGGCGGTCATCGGCCACGAGGTGGGCCACGCGCTCTCCGGCCACGCCGTCTACCGCACGATCCTGCTCTTCCTGACCAGCCTCGCCCTGCGCGTGGCGTGGATCCCGCTCGGCAACCTCGCGATCATGGCCATCGTGACCGCCCTGCGCGAGTGGTTCCGCAAGTCCGAGCTGTCCGCGGACCGGGCCGGCCTGCTCGTCGGCCAGGACCTGCGGGCCTCGATGCGCGGCCTGATGAAGATCGCGGGCGGCAACCACCTGCACGAGATGAACGTGGACGCGTTCCTCGCGCAGGCCGAGGAGTACGAGGCCGGCGGCGACCTGCGCGACTCCGTGCTGAAGATCCTGAACGTGATGCCCCGCTCGCACCCGTTCACCACGGTCAGGGCGGCCGAGCTGAAGAAGTGGGCGGAGTCCCGCGACCACCAGCGGATCATGGACGGGCACTACCCGCGCCGCGACACGGACGGGGACACCTCGGTCACGGACTCCTTCCGGCAGTCGGCGGCCAGCTACGCCACCGACGTGAAGAACTCCAAGGACCCGCTGATGAAGCTGGTCAACGACATCGCGGGCGGTGCGGGCGACCTCGGCGGCCGGGTGCGGCGCGGCTTCGGCGGCTTCGCGAGCAGCGGCAGCTCCGGCGGCTCCCCCAAGGACCGGCCGGGTACCGACCGGCCGGACGGCGACAGCCCCAACGGAACCGCCTGATCGCGGGCGGCCGGTCCACCCGCCGGCTACAGCTTGGGCTGGGCGCTGGCCGCCAGCGATCCGCACAGCGCCGTGGCACTGCCCGTGGCGAAGGGGTCGGTGCCGGCCGGGCCGCCCGCCTTGGCCGTCTCTCCGGCCAGCAGCGGGCGCAGCTGGTTCGTCGCGTCCTCGGCGCAGGCCAGCGGCCCGGCCTGGACATAGGACACGAGGAGCTCGGCCTGGTGCATGCGCAGGTCGTCGCGGTCGAACCGGAAGTGCAGTTCGCGCCGCACGGTGAACAGCGAGGCCGCCGCCCCCTCCTCCGAGCCGGTGGGCCGCAGCGCGTAGACGAACGTGTGGTCGGAGCTGACCTCCAGCGTGTCGGAGTCCGTCTCGGCGGCGGTCAGCGTGCCCTGCACCCGGATCTTGGTGTCGGCGAGCTCGCTGCGCGCCGGGTCGAAGCGGACCAGCCAGCCGGTGGGCGCGTGCCGCCCGTCGGCGGTGGGGCTGCGGAAGCTCTGGTCGAACTGGTCGAGCTGCTGCGGGTCGAGCAGTATCCGTACGGGCCTGCTGGCGCCGCCGGTGAGGACGTCCGGGTCGAGGGAGGACTCGACGAGGTAGTCCTTCGCCGTGGTGAGCGCGGTGACGACCTGACTGTCGGAGAAGTGCGCGGTGCGCCGGGAGGCGGGCAGGGTGATGCCCTCGGCGCCGATGCGGAACTGGTCGGCGGGGCTGTGCGCGTACAGGTCGTCCACGTCGGCCGTGCCGGGCACCCGGTTCTGGGGCGCGAGCGGGATCACGGTCATCCGCAGCGGTTCCGGATGCTTCGCGGCGGGGGTCTGGTACGGATGGCGTACGCCCATGTAGATCGCCGTACCGAACGCGACGGCGATCAGGACGACGAGGACCAGTGCCTGCCGGGACAGGCCGCGGCGCATCGGGGGACGGCGGCGGACGGCCGGGGTGTGGTCGCCGATCCGCTCCTGCGCGGAGAACTCCTGCAGCCGGGCAGCCCGGACGAACGATTCGTCGAAGACGACGGATCGGTACTCCTCCTCGCCGCCGCCGGCGCTCTCTGATGTCCCCTCAGGTGGCTCTCCAGGACCGCCCATACTTTCAGAGTAGGTCTCCTGGACCTCAGGTAAACGCCCCGTTGCACGACAAGTTCTGACAGGTTCTCAGCAGGTCCCTCACGGAGTGCGGGGCACCGCGGAGACGGCCGGCTGGGAGTAGTCGGCGGAGGCCGAGGGACCCACCCCGGTGCCCTGTTCCAGGCCGGTGGAGGCGGGCGGCGGGACCTGGTCGCGGCTGCCGCCGGAGGAGGCGCCCCGGTAGACCGCGGCGAAGGCCAGCGCGACCATGCCGACGCCCATCACGAGGGCGAGGATCCAGGCCACGGCGCGGTGCCAGCGGACCTGCTTCCCGTACGTGCCGGGGTTGGTGTAGCCCCCGTGCAGGACGTCCCGGTCGTCCAGCTCCGGATCATGGCCGAACTCGCTTCGGCCGTCGGGGCCGAACCCGTCTTCGTAGAGCTCGTCG
This sequence comes from Streptomyces sp. NPDC002701, assembly GCF_042889045.1. Lineage (NCBI taxonomy): Bacteria > Bacillati > Actinomycetota > Actinomycetes > Kitasatosporales > Streptomycetaceae > Streptomyces > Streptomyces sp. NPDC002701. Next base: position 476,361 of record NZ_JBIAQL010000001.1, on the reverse strand, counting down.
TCCCCTCGTACGCCCCGGGCGTGCGCGCGGCGCGCCTCGGCCTCGGACGCCTCCGCCCTCGCCTGCGCGGCGGCCAGGAGGCGCTCCACGGCGGTCGGCTCGTGAACCGTCGCCGCCCGTACGAAGGACTCGTCGAAGACCACGGAGGCGAACTCTTCGTCCGCGCCCCCGCGGTCGTCGTCGGGCTCCCAGCCGTCAGGGAACGGCGTACCCCCCACGTCCTCCGGCACGGATCCAGAGTAGACCGGGGTGGTCGATTTGGGCAGACGGTACGGAAATTCTCCCCGGCCGGCGAGACGCTTTCCCCGGGACGGCGGCGGGTCCGGTCAGCGGCGGACGTGTCCGTCGCCCGTGACGATGTACTTGGTGCTCGTCAGCTCCGGCAGCCCCATCGGCCCCCGCGCGTGCAGCTTCTGCGTGGAGATCCCGATCTCGGCGCCGAACCCGAACTGGCCGCCGTCCGTGAACCGCGTGGACGCGTTCACGGCCACCGTCGTCGAGTCCACCAGCTGGGTGAAGCGGCGGGCCGCCTGCTGCGAGGTGGTGACGATCGCCTCGGTGTGCCCGGAGGTCCACAGCCGGATGTGGTCGACGGCCCGCTCCAGCGAGTCGACGACGGCCGCCGCGATGTCGTACGACAGGTACTCGGTCTCCCAGTCCTCGGTCGTCGCCTCGACGACGGTGGCCTTGGAGCCCTCGGCGTGGGCGAGGACGCGCTCGTCGCCGTGCACGGTGACCCCGGCCGCGGCGAGGGCGTCGAGGGCGCGCGGCAGGAACGCGGGCGCGATGTCCTGGTGGACGAGGAGCGTCTCGGCGGCGTTGCAGACGCTGGGCCGCTGTGCCTTGGAGTTGATCAGGATGTCGATCGCCATGTCGAGATCGGCGTGCGCGTCGACGTACACGTGGCAGTTGCCGGTGCCGGTCTCGATGACCGGCACGGTGGACTCCTGGACGACCGTGCGGATCAGCGAGGCGCCGCCGCGCGGGATGAGCACGTCGACGAGGCCGCGGGCGCGCATCAGCTCACGTACCGACTCGCGGCTGTCGCCCGGTACGAGCTGCACGGCGTCGGCGGGCAGGCCCGAGCCGCCGACGGCGTCGCGCAGGACACGGACGAGCGCGGTGTTGGACTCGTACGCCGAGGACGAGCCGCGCAGCAGCACCGCGTTCCCCGACTTCAGGCACAGGGCGGCCGCGTCGACCGTCACGTTCGGGCGGGCCTCGTAGATGATGCCGACGACGCCGAGGGGGACCCGGACCTGGCGCAGGTCGATGCCGTTCGGGAGGGTCGAACCGCGGACGACCTCGCCCACCGGGTCGGGCAGCGCCACCACGTCCCGTACGTCGGAGGCGATCGCGCGGATCCGCTCGGGGGTGAGCGTGAGCCGGTCGACGACGGTCTCGCTGGTGCCTGCCTCGCGGGCGCGCTCGATGTCCTCGGCGTTGGCCTCGACGATCTCGCTGGTACGGACCTCGAGGGCGTCCGCGATCGCGAGCAGCGCGTCGTCCTTCTCGGCCCTCGGCAGCGGGGCGAGGTCGGCGGCGGCGTTCTTGGCCCGGTAGGCGGCCTGGGTGACCGGGGACATCGAGTCGTACGGCGAGAGCGTGGTCATAACACGCAGACTAGTGCGCCCGCCGAAGGCGTTCAGCCGTTGTCCCACACCGCGAGACAGGTCCTGACATGGCCGGAGAAAGCGTGCGCCCCCGGAGATCACGGAGGCCGGGAGCCGGTCCGGACTAGAACGGGTGTACGCCCACCGGGGTGGCGGGCAGCGGCCCGTACCCCTCCGCGATCCGCTGGTGGTAGGTCTCGCGGTCGATGACCTCCAGGCCGACGATCTCCCAGGGCGGCAGCTTCGCGGTCTGGCGGTGCTCGCCCCACAGCCGCAGCGCGACCGCGGCCGCGTCGTGCAGGTCGCGGGCCTCCTCCCAGTAGCGGATCTCCGCATGGTCGTTGGCGTACCGGCTGGTCAGCAGAAAGGGGTGGTCGTGGGCGAGCTGTTCCAGACCGCGCCTGACCTCCTTCAGCGGGGCCTCGCCGCCCGAGACGCTGAGCGTGACGTGCCACAGCCTCGGCAGGTCCTGCGGCTCCTCGGCCTCGTACGTGTCACCGGCCGCGACGCTGGTGAGCGCCCGCTCCTCGCCGGCCGCGCGGGAGCCGGCAACACCGCGGGACACAGCCGTCCCAGGGCGCACTCGTCTCACGACGGCCTCCTTTACGCAATGGGTCCGCTCGGACTCAGGGGGTCTCCCTGAGACAAAGTTGAGCAGGTGGGAAGGCGCCGCGTGGCGCTTTTACCGAAGGTCCACCTCCGGGCAGGGGCTTTGTCCGGCGTTCCGCCCTGTTTTCGGCCCGGGGTCCGCCCGCCGGCCGGGCACCGGTCTCCGCGCGGGTACGCCACCGGGCGTACGCCCGGCGCACGGCGCCCCCGCCCCGTCACGGGTGCAGCAGCACCAGATCGTCCCGGTGGACGACCTCGCGCTCGTACGCGGGTCCGAGTTCGCGGGCCAGTTCGTGCGTGGAGCGCCCGATCAGCTGCGGGATCTCCTTGGCGTCGAAGTTGACCAGTCCCCGGGCGACCGCGCGCCCCCCGCCGTCGCGCAGCTCGACGGGGTCGCCCGCGCTGAAGTCGCCCTCCACGGCCGCGATACCCGCGGGCAGCAGTGACGTGCGCCGCTCGACGACCGCGCGCACCGCCCCGTCGTCCAGGACGAGGGCGCCCTGGGGGGTCGACGCGTGCTGGAGCCACAGCAACCGGTCGGCGGAGCGGCGGCCGGTGGCGTGGAAGTACGTACCGGTGTCCCGGCCCGCGAGGGCGTCCGCGGCGTGGACCGCGCTCGTCAGCACCACCGGGATGCCGGCCGCGGCCGCGATCCTGGCCGCCTCGACCTTGGTGACCATGCCTCCGGTGCCGACGCCCGCCTTGCCCGCGCTGCCGATGTCGACGTGGGCGAGGTCGGCCGGAGTGCGTACCTCCGCTATCCGCGACGTACCGGGCCGGCTGGGGTCGCCGTCGTACACGCCGTCCACGTCGGAGAGGAGGACCAGCAGGTCCGCACGGACGAGATGGGCGACGAGGGCCGCGAGGCGGTCGTTGTCGCCGAAGCGGATCTCGTCCGTGGCGACGGTGTCGTTCTCGTTGACGACCGGCAGGGCGCCCATGGCGAGGAGTTCGTCGAGGGTCCGGGAGGCGTTGCGGTGGTGGGCGCGGCGGCTCATGTCGTCCGAGGTGAGCAGCACCTGGCCGACGCGGATGCCGTACCGGGCGAAGGAGGCGGTGTAGCGGGCGACCAACAGGCCCTGGCCGACGCTGGCGGCGGCCTGCTGGCGGGCGAGGTCCTTGGGGCGGCGGCGCAGTCCCAGCGGGGCGAGCCCCGCGGCGATGGCACCGGACGAGACGAGGACGACCTCCCGCTCGCCCGCCCGTCTCCCCCCACCGCCCTCGACCGAGGCCCCGCGGGCCGCCCCTTCCGCATGGCTCTTGGCGAGTACGTCGACGAGGGCGTCCACCCGGTCGGCGTCGAGGCCACCGGACGCGGTGGTCAGGGACGAGGAGCCCACCTTGACGACGATCCTGCGGGCTTCCACGACACCCTGCCTGCTTGCCGCCTGCCTAGCCGCTGACACGCTGTACCCCAATGTTCCGACCTGCCCGGTCCGTGCAATCTACGGGACGGCGGGCGGCGGCCGCCCCCGCGTTTCGCGTGCCGGACGTCCACGCGTGACGAGTGGCCGGCGGCGTGGACGTGCGGTGCGCGTGGAGTGGCGGGCCGGAGGAGACGAGAGGCCATGCCCCATGGGCCTTCGTCGTTTTAAACCCATATCCGGTGATAGTTCTCACGCAAGATTGCTAGGCGGCCCGCAGAAGTCATACGGTCAGGGATCGGCCTCTCCCGTACACACCCCAGGGAGGTACGGCGAGGCCCGACCTCCACGCTTCCCCCATCCGCCGCACCCCTCGCAGGAGCCCATTCCGTGCCCTCCGCCGGACTCGCCCCCCGCCGCATCGTGCAGCTGTTCACGCTGTTCTCGATGTTCGCGCTCTTCACGGCTCAGATCGTCGCCGCTCTGCTGCCGAACGTCCCGGTGTTCGTCGCCGTGAGCGCTGCGGGCCTCGCCCTCGACGTGTTCCTGCAGTACCGGGACCCCGGACTGCTCTCGCTGCTCGGCAAGGTCCGCTTCGACGCCACGGTCCGGCAACTGCTGCGCGACATGCTGATCCTGGTGGGGCTCCTGCGGATCGACGGCATCGACCCGACGCGCGAGCAGGCACCGCTGCTGGTCGGGCTGTGCGTCTTCTACGCCCTGCACTTCGCCTGCCAGGCCGCCGCGGTCATGGTCCGCCGCACCCGCACGCTGCCGATCGTCACCCGGAACATCGACGCGTCCGCGCTGCGGCTGACCGCCGCGCCGCCGCGCATCCTGGCCCGCCGCCCCGGTCACCGGCTGCTCACCTTCTCCGTCCCGACCACGGTGGGCCTGATCCTCACCGCGGCCACCGAGGACGCCCTCTGGGGCGCCGTCGGCCTCGGACTCGCCCTCGCCCTGATCGGGGGCGGCACGGTGTACCTCGCCTCTTGGCTGCTGCCGAAGAAGCGCGCCATGAGCGAGCAGAAGGTCATGGAGTGGCTGGACGCGTGGCTGGCCGAGTACCGGCCGACGGTCGCCATGTACTTCTCCGGCGGCACGACCTCCGCGTACCAGGCGAACATGTGGCTCTCCACCGTCTCCGCGATCGACGCGAAGCCGCTGATCGTGCTGCGCGAGCGGTTCATGGTGCAGAAGATCGACGCCACCGACGTGCCGGTCATCTGCTTCCCGAAGGTGTCGACGATGTTCTCGCTGGAGAACTCGACGCTGAAGATGATGCTGCACCCGGCCAACGCCGCGAAGACCTCGCAGGTCCTGCGCATCCCCACGGTCAAGCACGCCTTCATCAACCACGGCGAGAGCGACAAGCTGTCCTCCTGCAACCCGTACGCGAAGGCGTACGACGAGGTGTGGGTGGCCGGTCCCGCGGCCCGCGAGCGGTACGCGCTGGCCGAGGTCGGCGTCGAGGACAAGGACATCGTGGAGGTCGGCCGCCCGCAGCTCGCGCCGATCCGCCCGTACTCGGGGGCGCCGACGGGCACGTTCACGACCGTGCTGTACGCCCCCACCTGGGAGGGCTGGGACGGCAACCCCGGCAACACGTCGGTGGTGCTGGCCGGCGAGAACATCGTGCGGCGGCTGCTGGCCGACGACGGCGTACGGCTCCTCTACAAGCCGCACCCGATGACCGGTTCCGTCGACCCGCGCGCGGGCGCCGCGAACGAACGCATCAAGGCGATGATCCGCGCGGCCAACACCAAGCGGTCGGGGGCCCGTCCGGGTGCCGGTGCCGCCGCCGAACTCGCGCGCCGTACGGCCGAGCTGGACAGGCTGACCTCCACCGCCTTCCGGGAGAGCGCCGACGAGATGGAGCGGATGCTGCTCCAGGGGGCGCCCCGGAGCGACCGCGAGGCCGCCATCACCGAGGCCACGCTGGCCTGGGAGAAGGCGTACTGGGCGTCCTTCCCCGAGTGGGAACACCAGATCGTCACGGAGGCGCGGCCTGCCATCTTCGCCTGCTTCAACCAGGCGGACCTGCTGATCAGCGATGTCTCGTCGGTCGTCTCCGACTGGCTGTCGAGCGAGAAGCCGTATGCGGTGGCCAACACCTCGGGGATGTCCGAGACGGCGTTCCGCACGGGGTTCCCGACGGTGTCCGCCGGGGTCGTGCTGACGCCCGGCGCGGAGGAGGTTCCGGCCCTCCTGGAGTCGGTCCGCCGTCCTGAGAAGGACGAGTTCACCGCTGCCCGTGCCGCGCTGAAGGAGCACCTGCTGGGTCCGTCCGACCCGCCGTCGATCGTCCGCTTCAACGCGGCGATCGACGACCTGTGCCGGAAGGCCGACGAGCGGCGGGTGCGGATGGAGTCGCGGCTCGCCGCGGAGATTCCTGCGCAGCGGTCGGCGAAGGTGGACGCGGCGGAGGAGGCCGCGCAGGATCCCAACGAGGCGGAGGACTCGGTCAGCGCGTAGCCGCTACCGCGGAGAGCAAGTGAGGACGGGGGGCCCGGATACTCCGGGCCCCCCGTCCTCGTCCGCCGCACGCCCCCCGCCGCCCCGGTGGGGGCTGACCGCGCCGTTCCCCGCGCCCCTATGTGGGGGCGCGGGGAACGGCGCGACAAGCCCCCACCGACCCGCAGGCAACAGACGGCTCGCCCCGGAGGGAAGGGTGGCGCGGGTCAGAACGGGTTGAAGTCGTCGAACTCCTGGTCCGCCTCGTCCCGCTCCGCTTGCCGGTCACGCCGCCGCTGCGCGGCAGGCCGAGGCGCCTCGAACCGGTGGTCCTCACCACGGCGCCCGAGCATCTCCGCCCCCGCCATCACCGTCGGCTCCCAGTCGAAGACGACCGCGTTCTCCTCGGGCCCGATCGCGACCCCGTCACCCGACCGCGCCCCCGCCTTCATCAGCGACTCCTCGACCCCGAGCCGCGCGAGCCGGTCGGCGAGGTAGCCGACGGCCTCGTCGTTGCTGAAGTCGGTCTGACGGACCCACCGCTCCGGCTTCTCGCCGCGCACCCGGTAGAGCCCGTCCTCCTCCTGCACCACGGTGAACCCGGCGTCGTCGACAGCCTTCGGCCGGATGACGATCCGCGTCGCCTCCTCCTTCGGCTTCGCCGCACGCGCCTTCGCGACCAGCTCGGCCAGGGCGAAGGACAGCTCCTTGAGCCCGATGTGCGCCACCGCCGAGATCGCGAAGACCTGGTAGCCGCGGGCCTCCAGGTCGGGGCGGACCATCTCGGCCAGGTCCTTGCCGTCGGGCACGTCGATCTTGTTCAGGACGACCAGCCTCGGCCGCCGGTCGAGACCGCCGCCGTACTGCTTCAGCTCCTCCTCGATGACGTCGAGGTCGGAGACGGGGTCACGGTCCGACTCCAGGGTCGCGGTGTCGAGGACGTGGACGAGCACCTCGCAGCGCTCCACGTGCCGCAGAAACTCCAGCCCCAGGCCCTTGCCCTGGCTGGCCCCCGGGATCAGCCCGGGCACGTCGGCGATGGTGTAGACGGTCGAGCCGGCCGTCACCACGCCGAGGTTGGGGACGAGCGTGGTGAAGGGATAGTCGGCGATCTTCGGCTTCGCCGCCGACAGGACCGAGATCAGCGAGGACTTGCCCGCGCTCGGGTAGCCGACCAGCGCCACGTCCGCGACGGTCTTGAGCTCCAGGACGATGTCCTGCGCGCCCCCCGGGACGCCGAGCAGCGCGAACCCGGGCGCCTTACGGCGCGCCGAGGCCAGCGCCGCGTTGCCGAGGCCGCCCCGGCCGCCCTCCGCGGCCACGTAGGTCGTGCCGTGGCCGACGAGGTCCGCGAGCACGTTCCCGGCCTTGTCCTGGACGACCGTGCCGTCCGGTACGGGCAGGACCAGGTCCTGCCCGTCCTTGCCGGAGCGGTTGCCGCCCTCGCCGGGCCGGCCACTGGTGGCCTTGCGGTGCGGGGAGTGGTGGTAGTCGAGGAGCGTGGTCACGGACTGGTCGACGACCAGGATCACGTCACCGCCACGGCCGCCGTTGCCTCCGTCCGGGCCACCGAGGGGCTTGAACTTCTCCCGGTGGACGGAGGCACAGCCGTGACCTCCGCTACCCGCGGCGACATGCAGCTCGACGCGGTCCACGAAGGTGGTCATGGGATGTGCCTCCAGTTACGTACGGAAATCTCTCATCGATGATCACCTCGCGGTCACGGCGATCCTCGCGGATCCACGCGACTCAGTGATCACTACTCAGGTGAAACACGCGAAAGGCGGACCCGCTTCCCGTGGGGGAAGTGAGGTCCGCCTCGCGAAAGATCCGGTCAGGCGACCGGAACGATGTTCACGACCTTGCGGCCACGGTGCGTACCGAACTCGACCGCACCGGCGGCCAGCGCGAACAGCGTGTCGTCCTTGCCACGGCCGACGCTCGCGCCGGGGTGGAAGTGGGTGCCACGCTGGCGGACCAGGATCTCACCGGCGTTGACGACCTGACCGCCGAAGCGCTTCACGCCGAGCCGCTGAGCATTGGAGTCGCGACCGTTCCGGGTGGACGATGCGCCCTTCTTGTGTGCCATCTCTCCTCAGTCCCTTACTTCGCAGCCGCGGGGATCTCAGTGACCTTGATCGCCGTGTACTGCTGGCGGTGGCCCTGACGACGGCGGTAGCCGGTCTTGTTCTTGTAGCGAAGGATGTCGATCTTCACACCCTTGTGGTGATCCACGACCTCGGCCTGGACCTTGATGCCGTCCAGCACCCACGGGTCGCTGGTCACGGCGTCACCGTCGACCACGAGCAGGGTCGAGAGCTCGACCGTGTCGCCAACCTTGGCAGTGGAAATCTTGTCAACCTCAACGATGTCGCCGACAGCAACCTTGTGCTGGCGGCCACCGCTGCGCACGATGGCGTACACGCGGATCTCACTCTCACTCGAAATCGGAATCCCCGCAGTCCAGCCGCCGAAGCCGAAGGAGACAGACGGCCTCTCCCGGGACACAGGGCACGAGCCACCGGAAGGAAGAGGTTTACGGGAATGTGGTGTGTTCAGTGAACACACCGAGGGTCAAGGTTACGGGGCCCCGACCAGGGGGTCAAACCGGCCCCGCACCGCCCTCCGACCGGGCGGTCTAGGTGGGCTCGCCGTCCGCCGGCAGCGGCTTCACGCCCTTGCACAGGTCCGTGGTGTCCGCGGTGCCCGGGTAGGCGACCTTGGTCACCCGGTCGAAGTGGACCCTGTACATGTCGTGCACGGCGTCGTCGTCGACCTTCACGATCGACTCGTCGTTCTCGCGCAGCGCCGGCCCCGTGTAGTTGCCGGAGCCGGTGAAGCTGACCTTGTTCCGCACCCCGTCGTACATGCCGTCCACCAGGATGTACTTGGAGTGGATGATGTAGGGCGTGACCAGCTTCTTGCCGGGGTTCAGCGGGTCCCGGTCGTCGTTGTAGCAGCGTACGGTCGGGCCCCCTGAGGTGTGCATCTTCTCCCAGGTGCCCTTGGTGCCGCCGCTGCTCTTGGCGCTGTCCGACTCCGCGTAGACGATGCTCACCGAGCAGCCGGCCTTCTTCAGGTCGACCAGCTTCTCCGCGATCGCCAACCGGGTGATCTTGAAGATCGCCACCCGCACCTTGGTCGACTGGGTGACGCCCGCGGTGTCCTTGTACTTGCAGGTCACGTTGTTGAGGATCGAGTACACCGTGTCGGTGGCCCGCGTGTTGCCCGCCCGCGGGAAGAAGTACGCCTTGTAGAGGCCGTTGCTCACCGTTCGGTAGTTCCAGGACTCCCAGTCCTGCGCGACCATCGTGTCGAAGTAGTCCGCGTACGCGTCGTACATCGTCGGGTTGTTCGGCAGCAGCAGCGCGTCGTTGAAGAAGCGCGTGTGCGCGGACGGCGTGGAGTTCGAGGTGGTCTCGACGACCACGTTCGTGGCACCCTCGACCGCCGAGAACAGCCAGAACTTGTTGTGCATGATCGACTGCCCGAACTGCGGGTCACCGAGGCACGACTTCTTCACGGGGCAGGTCGCGACGTACGAGCCCTGCGTGCGGTCCGTGCCGAGTCCCGAGGCGAGCATCCCGTACGCGGCGTTGGTCGGGCGGTCGCTGACACTGGACTCGTCGAGGAGCACCTGCACGTCCACACCGCGGTTCCGGGCGGCGACGAGCGCGTTCACCACGCCGGTCTCCCAGACGTGGTAGACCGCGACCTTGATCGTGGAGCCGGGCAGCGCGGAGTTCGTCAGCTCGATCAGCCGCGTACGGATCGCGGCCTGCTGGTCGGCGGTCCCGAGCGGATCGTTGAAGATCGGCCCCTCGGTCCACCTGGGGTTGTCGACGGCCTCCGCCGCACCCGCCGACGCGACGGCCTGCACGCCCGCCGCGGACAGCACCGTCGCCAGCGCGACGGCCTGACGGCCTCCCTTGACCGGCTTCACAGCACGGTGCCGCCCGGTGCCCTGCAGGCGCACGCGCGCCATGTGATCCCCTCCCCTGACACGTGTGAGCGTCCTCCCCGACGCGCACGCGTGTGTGCGTACCCATGAATGCATGAGTTTTACAGGTAAGTGATCGTGCTCCAAGAGGCGGGGGTGTGAATGTGATGTCTTCGATGCCCCCGAAAACAGGTCACACCCCGTCAAAACAGGTGCCTTGTACGGCGGTTCAGGTAACTGAACAAGTCGTACGGGTGACGACGGCACCTCGGCCGCGTTGACCCGCGGGCGGCCCGGCGGGTACACGAACGCCCCCCGGCCGGCGGGGTGACCGCCGGCCGGGGGGGCGTCCGTGCGGGGCTCGCGCCCCGGGTGGTACCTGACCCCGTCAGTCCTCGTCGGTGGAGGCCGTGACGGTGGACGGCGTCTGCTGCTCCGCCGCCGCGGTCTTCTTCGACGTCGACTTCGCGGCCGTCTTGGTGGTCTTGGCCGCCTTCTTGGCCGTGGTCTTCTTGGCGGCCGTCTTCTTGGCCGCCGTCGTCGTCTTCTTCGCGGCGGCCTTCTTCGCGGTCGCCTTCTTGGCCGTCTTGCGGGCCGTCTTCTTCGCCGGAGCCGCCTCCTCGCCCTCGGCGGACGGCGCCGACGACGGTTCCGCCGGGGCCTCGGCGGGTGCCTCGGCGGCCTGCGCCGGGGCTTCCGACGCCGACGACGGGACGACCACGACGGCGGTGTCCGCGGACGAGGTCGGCGCGGTGGCCTTGCGGACCGCACGACGCCTCGGACGGGCCGGGGCGGCGCTGTCCGCGACGGGCTCCGCCGCGGGCTCGGGCCGGGCGGCCTGCTCCACAGCGGGCTCGGCGGGCGCGACGGGCGCGGCGACCGGCTCGGTGACCGTCACGACGGCCTCCTCGGCCGCCGTGGGCGAACCGGCGGGCGCCGAGACCTTACGGGTCGCCCGACGGCGCGTACGGCCCTTGGGAGCCGCGTCGTCGACGGCGGGCGCCTCGGCGGCAGGGGCCTCGACGGCGGGCGCCTCAGCCACCGGGGCCTCCACCACCGGGTCCTCGGCGGCGACGGGCGCGGCCTGCGCGACCGCGGCCGGCTCCTGCTGCACGGGACGCTCGACCTCGTCCTGCGGCGTCACGGACTGCGCGGTCGGAACCTCGCCGCGACGCTCGGACCTGCGGGACTCGGACCTCGGGGCACCCGCGGGAGCGGACGCGCGCCGGCTCGCCCGGCGACGCGAACGGCCACCACGCGTGGCCGCGGCCTCCGCCTCGGCGGCGCTGCTGTAGAGCTCCTCGTCCGGTACGAACTCGGGCTCCGCGAGCGCGACCGGCTCGGCGACCTCGGCGGCGACCTCGGCAGCCGTCTCGACCGGATCGACCGGATCGGCGATCTCCGCCTCGTGGTCGGGCGTGTGATCGTGCGCGTGGTCGTGCTCGTGGGTCTGCTCGGCACCGCCGCGACCGCGCTTCTTGCGCTTGCCGCCGCCTCCGGCGGAGGTCGGCTGCTCCATGTGCACGATCACGCCACGGCCGTTGCAGTGGACGCAGGTCTCCGAGAACGACTCCAGCAGGCCCTGGCCGACCCGCTTGCGGGTCATCTGGACGAGGCCCAGCGAGGTGACCTCGGCCACCTGGTGCTTCGTACGGTCGCGGCCCAGGCACTCCAGGAGGCGTCGCAGCACCAGGTCCCGGTTGGACTCCAGGACCATGTCGATGAAGTCGATGACGACGATGCCGCCGAGGTCGCGCAGCCGCAGCTGGCGCACGATCTCCTCGGCCGCCTCCAGGTTGTTCCTGGTGACCGTCTCTTCCAGGTTGCCGCCCTGACCGGTGAACTTGCCGGTGTTGACGTCGATCACGATCATCGCTTCGGTCTTGTCGATGACCAGCGAACCACCGCTGGGCAGCCAGACCTTGCGGTCCAGCGCCTTGGCGAGCTGCTCGTCGATCCGGTACGTCGCGAAGACGTCGACCTCCGAGGTCCACCGCGACAACCGGTTCGCAAGGTCGGGCGCCACATGGGCGACGTACCCGTGGATGGTGTCCCACGCCTCGTCGCCGCTGACGACGACCTTGGAGAAGTCCTCGTTGAAGATGTCGCGGACGACCCGGACGGTCATGTCCGGCTCGCCGTAGAGCAGCGTCGGCGCGTTCGAACTGCCGCCGCTCCTCGCCTTCTTCTGGATGTCCTCCCACTGCGCCTGGAGCCGCTCGACGTCACGGCGCAACTCGTCCTCGCTGGCGCCCTCGGCGGCGGTGCGCACGATGACGCCCGCGTCGTCCGGGACGATCTTCTTGAGGATGGTCTTCAGACGGGCGCGCTCGGTGTCGGGCAGCTTGCGGCTGATGCCGGTCATGGAGCCCTCGGGCACGTAGACCAGGTAGCGGCCGGGGAGCGAGACCTGGCTCGTCAGACGGGCGCCCTTGTGGCCCATCGGGTCCTTCGTGACCTGCACGAGGACCGACTGGCCGGACTTCAGGGCGCTCTCGATGCGCCGCGGGCCGTTGGCCATGCCCAGCGCCTCGAAGTTGACCTCGCCGGCGTACAGCACGGCGTTGCGGCCCTTGCCGATGTCGATGAAGGCGGCCTCCATCGACGGCAGCACGTTCTGGACCTTGCCCAGGTAGACGTTGCCGACGTACGAGGTCGACTGCTCCTTGTTGACGTAGTGCTCCACGAGCACGTCGTCCTCGAGGACGCCGATCTGGGTGCGCTCGCCGCTCTGGCGGACGACCATCACCCGCTCGACGGCCTCACGGCGGGCCAGGAACTCGGCCTCGGTGATGATCGGGACGCGGCGGCGGCCCTGCTCGCGGCCTTCACGGCGGCGCTGCTTCTTGGCCTCGAGGCGCGTCGAGCCCTTGATGGACTGCACCTCGTCCGAACCGTCGTGGGCCCGCTCCTCCTTCTTGCGGGGCTCACGGACCTTGACGACGGTGCGCTCGGGGTCACTGTCGCCGACGGGCTCGGCATCGCCGGAGGAGTCCCCGGCGCGACGGCGGCGACGACGACGGCGACGGCTGCTGCTGCTGCTGGAGCCGCCGGACTCCTCGTGCTCGTCCTCCGCGTCGACGTCCTCCTCGGCCCGCTCGGCGGTGTCCTCGGTGTCCGCGGTGTCCTCGACGGCCCGGGCGGCGCGCTCGCCACGATCGGCCTGCCCGGTCTGCTCGACCGGCTCGGACGGCTCGCCGCCGAAGTCGTCGTCGGCGTCCGCGGAGTCGCCCCGGCGGCGGCGACGGCCACCACGGCGGCGACGGCGGCGCGACCCGGTCTCCTCGCCGTCGTCACCGTCGGCCGCGTCCTCCAGGGCCTCCGCCGGCTCCTCCTCGACAGGCTCCTCGTCGAGGGCGTCCTCGACCTCCGGGGCACGCTCCACCGGGGTCCGCTCGACCGGGGAGGCGGGCTCCTCGGCCTTCCTGCGGCGGCGACGGCGCGACCCGCCGGTCTCCTCCTCGACGACCACGGGGGCGGCCTCCTGGACCGGCTCCGTGACCTCCTCGGGCTCGTCGGCGGCCTCGGCCGCCGCAGCGGCCGCGGCACGCTCGGGCGTCTGGAACATCGGCTCGGTGAAGACCGGTGCCTGGAAGACGGCGACGGCGGGGCGCGCGGGACGCCGGGCCGACTCCTCCTCCTCGGCGGTCTTGCGCGGGGCGGGCGCGGAGAAGCCTCCGGCCGCCTTACGGGTGGCGCGGCGGCGGGCACGACGGGGGGTGGCCTCGTCGGCGTCGGCGTCGGCGGGGGTCCCGGCCTCGGCGGACCGGTCGTTCTCGGCGGCGGCCACGGGGGCCTCCCTGCGCTCGTCGCGAGCAACGGCCTCGGTGGGCTCGGTCGCGGAGGGGGTCTCGGTGCGCGCGGTCCTGGACCGGGTGGCACGGCGAGTGGGTTCGGCGGCGGCCTCCACGGGCGCCTCCAGCGGACTCTCGGTCTCCGCCTGGGGGCTCTCGGTCTCCGCCTGGGGCGTACCGGCGGGGGCGGTGGCCCGGCGCGTGGCACGACGGCGCGCACGCGGGGCGGGAGCGGCCTCGGTCTCGGCGGCCGGGGCTTCCTCGGCGGCCGGAGTCACGGCGGCGGCGACCGGGGCCGGGTCCGTGGCCTCCTCGGCAGCGGGCGTTTCGGCCACGGGTGTCTCGGCGGTCACCGGAGCGGCCTCGGCGTCGGCCGTCTGCGGCGCACCCGTGGGGGCTGTGGCCCGGCGCGTGGCACGACGGCGCGCACGCGGGGCGGGAGCGGCCTCGGTCTCGACCGGGTCTCCAGCCGTCTCGGACGGCGTCTCCACCGCCGGTGCGGCGGCGGTCTCGGCGGTGGCGGCCTCGGCTGCCTCGTCGCCCGGCGCGGCGGAGATGGTGGAGGCGGTGGCGTCAGGCGTCTCGGCGGCCTGTGGCGCGCCCGCGGGGGCGGACGCCCGGCGTGTGGCACGACGGCGCGCACGCGGGGCGGGAGCGGCCTCGGCGGTCACCGCGGCCGCTGCCGTCCCGGCTGCCGCTGGCGTCGTCTCAGCTGCCTCTTCTGTCTCAGGCGCCTCGTCCGTCACGAGGTCGGCGGAGCTGCCGGCCGCTGTGGCCGGCGCCGTGGCCTCTGCCCCGGCGGTACCCTCGGCGTTCCCCGAGGGCGGCCCGGCCGGGCGGGAGGCGGCGCGACGGCGGCGGCGTGGCGGCAGCGTGTCGCTGGGGGTGTTGTCGTCGGAACCCTTCACGGGCTCGGTCGATTCGGTCGGCTCGAGCATGCGGGTGGATCTCCCGTCAGGCTCCCGGGCGCCGCGGATCCGGTGACGTCCGCGGCTCGCGCGTTGCGCGGTGCCGCCGTCCGGGGCGCGGGCGCCGCACGGGAGCTCTCTGTGTCCTGTCTCGCCGGTTCCGTATGCCCTGTGTGCGTACGGCCTGGCGAAAGTCTTCTGTGTCGGTGCGCTGCCCGACCCAGGTGGCTCCCGGATACGAGGGCGGCGCTTCGACGTCCGTCCCTACGCGGGACCTTCCTTACGCCGACGCCTTCGCGGCGGCAGCTGCGGTCTCCCCGGAGGTGACCGGGGAAGATGCTGCTGCCTCGCGGTCGGGCGCGAGCGGGTCGGTCACCGTGCCGGTCTCTTCATCGAACAGCCCCTGCGCCAGCCTGGTCACCGCTGCGGGGACCGGCGGCGCCAGGTCGGCCACAGCTCGGAGACCGGACAGGACGTCGTCAGGTCGAACGGCAGGCGTCACGTGCCGAACAACCAGCCGCAGTATCGCACAAGCCTGGTCGGTCGGCCTATCAGCCTGGGGACCGAGTGCCTCCGACGGCGTGCCGGGCCGTGCGCTGTGCGCCTCCAGGCTCGCGACGGCGCCGCGGGCGTCGAAGGTGCGCATGCCGTTCTTCGCCTTGCGCCGGACCTCGACGGTCTCGGCCGCCGTGAAGGCGCCGACCGCCCGCTCCGCGTCCTCGGGGGACACGCCGTCGAGGCGCATCTCCCACACGGACGCGGTGAGCCGTTCGGCGAGACCCGACGTACGGGCCTCCACGGCGTCGATGATGTCGAGCCCCACGGGCATCGACTCGTCGAGGAGCTCGCGCAGCGTGTCGGGGTCGCGCGCGTCGGTGAGCGCGATCTCCAGGTACTCGGCCTCACTGCCCGTGCCGGTGGGTGCGGCATTGGCGTACGACACCTTCGGGTGCGGCGTGAACCCCGCCGAGTACGCCATGGGCACCTCGGCTCGGCGCAACGCGCGCTCGAAGGCACGCTGGAAGTCACGGTGGCTGGTGAACCGGAGGCGGCCGCGCTTGGTGTAACGCAGTCGGATGCGCTGCACCGCGAGTGCGGGCGGCGGGCCTTCGGGCTGTCGCTTGCCCAGTGTCGCTCAGTCCTTCGTGAGTGCGGTCGTACTACTACCTAGAGTACGTGCCCCGGCGGCCGCCGGTTCCCTCCGGGAGCCGTCCGGTGCGGACCGCGGTGACCCGTCGGGCGCCACGGGGTGTCCCGGCCGCGGCTCGCTCCCGGGCCGGGACAGGGATACGGGGACGGGCTCGCGCGGGGCTCCGAACAGCGCGCGCCGGATGTCGGCCCTGGTCTGCCGTGCCGTCTCCCGCGCGCTCGCCAGGGCCTGCCGGGTGGCGCGCCCCACGCTCCGGGCGGCTTCGGCCACGGGCCGCCAGAAGGTGTCCCGCACGAGGTGGCCCAACGGGGTGAGCACACTCCGGTACGCCCAGAGCACCGGCTCGACGAAGATCCACCGGAAGAGTCGTCCGAGGAACCGCCCGACGGCCAGGGACACGTACCCGGCCACCCGCCAGGCGTGCCCGAGGGCGGCGCCGATCTCCCGCGCGACGACGGCGACGCCACGGCCGACCGGGGCGAGCACCCGGCGCCACACGGCGACGGCGGGCACGACGACGACCCACCACAGCAGGGTCCCGACGCCCCGGGCACCCCACACCGCCACGCCCCGAGCTCCCCGCCCCACCCAAGTGGCCCCGGCCCACAGCCCACCACCGACCCAGGTGATCCCGGTCCACACCCCCCGGCCGGCCCATGCCACGTCGGCCCACACCCCCAGGCCGACCCACGTGACGGCAGCCCACACCCCTCCGCCGATCCATGTCACGCCGGCCCACACCCCACGGGCGACCCACAGGGCACCGGCCCACAGGCCCCCCACGGCCCAGGCGATGCCCCGCCCTGCCGGTGTCAGCAGCGTCCGGTACAGCCAGCCCGCCGGAACCAGCACCGACACCCGCCACAGCAGGCCGCAGAGCGCCCCGAACCCTCGCAGCGCCCACACGATGCCGTGCCCGAGAGGCGTCAGCACCCGCTCGTACGACCACTGGGACGGGAGGACGAGCAGCACGTGCCCGAGCCGGGCGAGCGCCCGGCCCGCCGGGACGGCCACGTACCGCCACAGCCCCACCCAGGGCCACACGAACACCAGCCGGCCCAGCCACACGACGGCTCGTCCCAGCGGGGTCGCCACCCACAGGAGGGCCCGGCCGAACGGTCGCAGCAGCGTGTCCCTGAGGAACCGGCCGGCGACGACCATCGCGTCCCAGGCCATCCGCACGGGCAGGACCAGCAGTAACACCACGATCCGCACGGGGATGCGGATGGCCACGACGAGGCACCCCTCGGGCGGCGCGGGCTGCGGCGACTTCTCCAGGTCCATACCGACCAGGACGCGTCAGCGGCCCGTACGGATGCAGAACCCCGGTTTTCCTCCAGGCGTCCGGCTCAGTGGACGTGTCCGCCGGTCACGGGCTGCTTGACCGTCAGGGGCAGCAGCTTCTTGCCCGTCGGGCCCACCTGGATCTCGGTGGACATGGCAGGACACACGCCGCAATCGAAGCAAGGGGTCCACCGGCAGTCGTCGACCTCCGTCTCGTCGAGGGCGTCCTGCCAGTCCTCCCAGAGCCAGTCCTTGTCCAGCCCTGAGTCCAGGTGGTCCCAGGGCAGGACCTCCTCGTAGGTGCGCTCGCGGGTGGTGTACCAGTCGACGTCCACGCCGAAGGCGGGCAGCGTCTTGTCGGCGCAGCGCATCCAGCGGTCGTACGAGAAGTACTCACGCCAGCCGTCGAAGCGGCCGCCGTCCTCGTAGACGGCGCGGATGACGGAGCCGATGCGGCGGTCGCCGCGGGAGAGCAGGCCCTCCACGATGCCGGGCTTGCCGTCGTGGTAGCGGAAGCCGATGGAGCGGCCGTACTTCTTGTCGCCGCGGATCTTGTCGCGGAGCTTGCCCAGGCGTGCGTCCGTCTCCTCCGCCGACAGCTGCGGGGCCCACTGGAACGGCGTGTGGGGCTTGGGGACGAAGCCGCCGATGGACACCGTGCAGCGGATGTCGTTCTGGCCGGAGACCTTGCGGCCCTCGGCGATCACGTTCATCGCCATGTCCGCGATCTGCAGGACGTCCTCGTCCGTCTCGGTGGGCAGGCCGCACATGAAGTACAGCTTGACCTGGCGCCAGCCGTTGCCGTACGCCGTCGAGACGGTCCGGATGAGGTCCTCTTCCGAGACCATCTTGTTGATGACCTTGCGCATGCGCTCGGAGCCGCCCTCGGGGGCGAAGGTCAGTCCGGAGCGGCGGCCGTTGCGGGTCAGCTCGTTCGCCAGGTCCACGTTGAAGGCGTCGACGCGGGTGGAGGGGAGGGAGAGTCCGACCTTGTCCTCCTCGTACCGGTCGGCCAGGCCCTTGGCGATGTCGCCGATCTCGGAGTGGTCCGCCGAGGAGAGGGAGAGCAGGCCCACCTCCTCGAAGCCCGTCGCCTTGAGGCCCTTCTCGACCATGTCGCCGATGCCCGTGATCGAGCGCTCACGCACCGGGCGGGTGATCATGCCCGCCTGGCAGAAGCGGCAGCCGCGGGTGCAGCCGCGGAAGATCTCCACCGACATGCGCTCGTGGACGGTCTCCGCGAGCGGCACGAGGGGCTGCTTCGGATAGGGCCACTCGTCCAGGTCCATGACCGTGTGCTTGGACACGCGCCACGGGACACCCGACCTGTTGGGGACCACGCGGGCGATACGGCCGTCCGCGAGGTACTCCACGTCGTAGAACGCCGGGATGTAGACCGATCCCGTCTTCGCGAGGCGGAGCAGGACCTCCTCGCGGCCGCCGGGGCGGCCCTCCGCCTTCCAGGCGCGGATGATGTCCGTCATGTCGAGCACGGCCTGCTCGCCGTCGCCGATGATCGCCGCGTCGATGAAGTCGGCGATGGGCTCCGGGTTGAAGGCGGCGTGGCCGCCGGCCAGGACGATCGGGTCGTCGAGACCGCGGTCCTTCGACTCCAGCGGGATGCCGGCGAGGTCGAGGGCGGTCAGCATGTTCGTGTAGCCCAGCTCCGTGGAGAAGGACAGGCCGAACACGTCGAACGCCTTCACCGGGCGGTGGGCGTCCACCGTGAACTGCGGGACGCCGTGCTCGCGCATCAGCTCCTCCAGGTCCGGCCAGACGCTGTACGTGCGCTCGGCCAGCACGCCCTCGCGCTCGTTCAGGACCTCGTAGAGGATCATGACGCCCTGGTTGGGCAGCCCTACCTCGTACGCGTCCGGGTACATCAGCGCCCAGCGGACGTCGCACGCCTCCCAGGGCTTGACCGTGGAGTTGAGCTCTCCGCCGACGTACTGGATCGGCTTCTGCACATGCGGGAGCAGAGCTTCGAGCTGTGGGAACACCGACACAGCGGCTTCGGCAGGCATGTCGCGACCTTCGTGAGCTGATAGGGGGTGACTGTCAAGCCTAACGTGCCGGGGGGTGCCCCCCGTCCGCCTTCCGGAGCACCGGCCGCCCCGGGGCGCCCTGGATGCGCCCGCACCGGGTCACGCCGGGGCCTCGTGCGGCTGCGGGTCCGTCGTGGCCGGGCGCGCAGTTCCCCGCGCCCCCGAGGGGCTCGACTGCGGGTCCGTCGTGGCTGAGCGCGCAGTTCCCCGCGCCCCTCAAGGCGCGGGGCTAGAAGGTGTTTTCGTTGTGGATCGACTGCCATGTCTCCGGGAGGGCGGCCTCCGCGTACGTGGCCCTGAGCTCCTCGCGTCCGTACAGGACTCCGTACGTGAAGCCGTTCTCCCCCGCCGCGTGCGCCTGGGAGGCCAGGTCGCGCAGTGCCTCCCGGGCCATCACGCTGTCCTGGTGCTCGCCGAGCAGGCTCTGCAGGGCCTCCATGTCGCGCACCAGGCTCTTCGCGGGTTCGCCGAGTACGGGGGTGGCCAGCTCGGCCGCGTAGCGGGTGCGCTTGGTCTTCTTGCGGGACTCGTGGACGGCGAGGTCGCGGGTCTCCCCGGACGCCAGGCCGATGGCCTCCTCGACCAGTCCGGACAGCTTGGCGAAGTCCTTGCGCAGCGCCTTCGTGATCGCCTTGTCCGTGGTGTCCGCAGCGGCGCCCCGCAGCGGCGGGGTGGCGAGCAGCGCGTCGAGGGTGACGAGGAGGTCCAGGTAACGCCCGCCGTCGAGGACCGCGACGAGACGGCGCCGGGAACCGGAGCGGCGGGCGTGGGCCCAGGCGCGCAGGCGGCCACGGACGGGTCCGGCGAGCAGGGTGCCCGGCAGGTCGTCGAGGGCCGCGGTGAGCCGCTCGGTCAGGACCTCACGGTCGCGGTCGATGCCCAGTTCCCCCGCCAGCCACTTCAGTTCGTCCTGGACGGGGTCGGTGACGGTCCGGTCCAGGATGTTGCCGTACGAGCGGAAGGTGCTGCGCAGCCGGCGGGTGGCGACGCGCATGCCGTGCACGGCGTCGTGGACGTCCCGCCGGACGGCCGGGTCGAGTTCGACGATCGCGTCGCGCTGGGCACGGACGTACGCGAGGACGTGGTCGCCTGCGGTGACCGGCGCCGCCTTCACGACGGCCTCCGTGCGGGGTTTGCGGCCCGTCTCGCCGAGTGCCCTGGCGAGTTTGGACGTCGACCTGGAGCGGGAGACGCCGGCCTTGCGCAGTTTCTTCTCGACCTTGTCGAGGAAGGCGGGGTCGCCCCCGTCCGCGAGTTCGACCTCGATCTCGGTCCATTCGGCGGTGCCGTGGCCGCCGCTGAGCCGCTCGGCGCGTACGCGGTCGACGCTGACCTCGGCGAGCAGGCCCCCGGCCTCGTCGACGAGGTGGCGTACGTCGCGGGCCGACCGCAGCCGTACGACGGGAACCAGTTCGGCGTCGCGCGCGCGGGAGCGGACGAGTCCGGTGAAGGCGTGGGGCACGGTGTCGGAGAGCGGGGCGTGGACCTCGTCCCGTACGCCGTCGGAGACGGGGAGCTTCAGATGCCAGCCGGCGTCGTGGCCGCCGGTGCGGCGGCGCAGGGTGAGGGACGCGGCGGCGAGGCGCTGGTCGGCCGTGTCGTAGTAGATCGCGTCCAGTTCGGCGACGCCCTTGTCGACGACGGCCGAGACACCGGAGACCCGCGTCAGGTCCGGCAGATCCGACAGCCCGGCATCCGCATCGGCCTCGTACTTGCGCTCGATCTCCCGCTTCGTCTCCACCATGACCTGAATCTAGGCCCCGGAAGGCCCGCGGGGAACCGCCCCGAAAGGGGCGCGGGGAACTGCGCGCTCAGCCACGACCGGCAAGCACGCGAACGAACCACCGCGCCCCTCCACGCCGAACCCGGTGGAACGGCTACGCCGACATGGGCCGCTGCACCCGGATCGACTGCAGCAGCCCGACCGCCACCCACACCGCGAACATCGACGACCCCCCGTACGAGACGAAGGGCAGGGGCAGCCCCGCGACCGGCATGATGCCGAGGGTCATCCCGACGTTCTCGAAGGACTGGAAGGCGAACCAGGCGATGATCCCGGCGGCGACGATCGTGCCGTACAGCTCGGTCGTCTCGCGGGCGATCCGGCAGGCCCGCCACAGGACGACGCCCAGCAGGAGCAGGATGAGCCCGGCGCCGACGAAGCCCAGTTCCTCGCCGGCGACCGTGAAGACGAAGTCCGTCTGCTGCTCGGGCACGAACTGGCCGGTGGTCTGTGAGCCCTTGCCGAGGCCGGTGCCGAACAGCCCGCCGGAGCCGATCGCGATCCGCGCCTGGTTGGTGTTGTAGCCGACGCCCGCCGGGTCGAGCTCGGGGTTGGCGAAGGCCGCGAAGCGGTTGATCTGGTACTCGTCGAGGATCTTGAGCTGCCAGACCGCGATCGCCCCGAGCGCGCCCGCCCCGATCAGGCCGAAGATCCAGCGGTTGGAGGCGCCGGAGGCGAGCAGGACACCGAGCACGATGATGACCATGACCATGACCGACCCGAGGTCGGGCATGAGCAGGACGACCAGTATCGGTACGACGGCCAGGCCGAGCGCCTGGAGGACCGTGCGGTGGTCGGGGTGCGGTTTGTCGCCCGCGTCGACCCGGGCCGCGAGCAGCATCGCCATGCCGAGGATGATCGTGATCTTGACGAACTCGGAGGGCTGCAGCGAGAAGCCGCCGCCGATGACGATCCACGCGTGGGCGCCGTTGATGGTCGCGCCGAGCGGGGTCAGCACCAGCAGGACCAGGAAGACGCTGAGCCCGTACAGGATCGGTACGGCCGTGCGCAGGGTGCGGTGGCCGAGCCAGACCGTGCCGATCATCAGGGCGAAGCCGATGCCGGTGTTGAGCAGGTGCCGGAACAGGAAGTAGTACGGGTCTCCCTGGTTGAGCTCGGTGCGGTTGCGGGTCGCCGAGTAGACGAGGGCCGCGCCGATCAGGGAGAGCGCAATGGCCGCGAACAGTATCGGCCAGTCGAGTCTGCGGGCCAGCGAGTCGCGGGCGAACACCCGCGTCCAGCCCGCGCGTTCGGGTCCGTACCCGGAGACGGAGAAGCCGTTCGCGCCGGTCATACGAGCGACCTCCGCCTCTTCTTCAGGCGGGCGGAGCGGGCAGAGCGAACCGAGCGGGCCGAGCGCGCGGAGCGCCTGCGGGCGTCCCGGTTGGTGCCGTCGCCGGTGCCGGTGTTCGCCGCGGTGGCGGCCGGATTGTCGTACGCCACCTGCTGCTGCTCCTCCTCGGCGGCCTGCTCGTCGCCCTTGGGCGGGTAGACCCCGACCTTCGGTGCGTCGATCGACCCGTCCTTCTGGATCTTCGGCAGGTTCTTCTGCGGCGTGGGGAGCAGCGCCTTCTTCTTGTCGATCTTGCCGTCCTCGGAGACTCCGTACAGCGCGTTGTAGATCTTGCGGACGGCGGGGGCCGAGGCGCCGGAACCGGTACCGCCCTGGGAGATGGTCATGACGACCGTGTAGTCCTCGGTGTACGTGGTGAACCACGAGGTCGTCTGCTTGCCGTAGACCTCGGCCGTGCCCGTCTTGGCGTGCATCGGGATCTCGTCCTGCGGCCAGCCGCCGAACCTCCAGGCGGCCGATCCGCGGGTCGCGACACCTTCGAGGGCACCGTCTATCGCGTCGCGGGTCTGCTTCGACATCGGCAGCCTGCCGTGCGACTTCGGCTCGATCTCCTGGACGCTCTTGCCGTCCGCACTGATGATCGCCTTGCCGACGGTGGGGTCGTAGAGCGTGCCGCCGTTGGCGATGGCCCCGTAGATCGTCGCCATCTGGATCGGGGTGACGAGGGTGTCGCCCTGGCCGATCGAGTAGTTGACGGAGTCACCGGCGCGCATCCTGTTGCCTTCGAGGCAGTTCTCGTACGCGATCTGCTGGGCGTACGAGCCGCCCTTCTTGCCGTACTTGCACCAGGCGTCCTTGTTGGCCTTCCAGTAGTCCTGCTTCCACTGGCGGTCGGGGACGCGGCCGGTGACCTCGTTCGGCAGGTCGATGCCGGTCTCCTTGCCGAGGCCGAAGTCGTGGGCGGTCCGGTAGAACCAGTTCTTGGCGTTCTTCTTCGGCTTGATGCCGCCGTCCTTCTTCCACTCCTCGTGGGAGAGGCTGTAGAAGACGGTGTCGCAGGAGACCTCCAGGGCGCGGCCGAGGCTGATCGGGCCGTACCCCTTGGACTCGAAGTTCTTGAAGACCTGGCCGCCGATGGAGTACGAGGCACCGCACTGGTAGGGCCCGCCGAAGGAGTAGCCGGCCTTTATGGCGGCGGCCGTCGAGATGACCTTGAAGACCGAGCCGGGGGCCGACTGGCCCTGGATGGCGCGGTTCAGCAGCGGGTAGTTGGACTCCTTGCCGGTGAGCCGGGTGTAGTCCTTGCCGGAGATGCCGCCGACCCAGGCGTTCGGGTCGTACGACGGGTTGGACGCCATCGACACGACGCGCCCGGTCTTGTTCTCCATGACGACCACGGCGCCGGAGTCGGCCTTGTACTTCTCGCCGGTGTTCTTGTCGAAGACGTCACGGGCGTCCTTCATCGCCTCGTTCAGCTCGTACTCGGCGACGCGCTGGACACGGGAGTCGATGCTGGTGACGACGTTCGCGCCGGGCTGGGCCTCGTCGCTCTCGGCCTGGCCGATGACCCGGCCGAGGTTGTCCACCTCGTAGCGGGTGACACCGGCCTTGCCGCGCAGCTGCTTGTCGTACTGGCGTTCGAGACCCGAGCGGCCGACCTGGTCGGAGCGCAGGTACGGCGAGTCGGTGTGCTCGGCCTTGGTGATCTCCTCGTCGGTGACGGGCGAGAGATAGCCGAGGACCTGGGCGGTGTTGGCCCCGCCGGGGGCGGCGTAGCGGCGGACGGCCTGGGGCTCGGCGGTGATGCCGGGGAAGTCCTCGGCGCGCTCGCGGATCTGCAGGGCCTGCTTGGGCGTGGCCTCGTCGGTGATGGGGATCGGCTGGTAGGGCGAGCCGTTCCAGCAGGGCTGCGGCGTCTTGGAGTCGCACAGCCGGACCTTGTCCAGCACGTCCGAGGGCTTCAGGCCGAGGACGGCCGCGAGCTTGGTGAGGACGGCGTCGCCGTCGTCCTTCATCTTCATCAGGTCGGTCCGGGACGCGGAGACCACGAGCCGGGTCTCGTTGTCGGCGATCGGCACCCCGCGGGCGTCCAGGATCGAGCCGCGCACGGCGGGGCTGACGACCTGCTGGACGTGGTTGCCGGAGGCTTCCTTGGCGTACTCGTCGCCGTTGCGGATCTGGAGGTACCAGAGGCGGCCGCCGAGGGTGCCGAGGAGGGACAGGACGAGGATCTGGATGACGACGAGCCGGATCTGGACCCGTGGGGTCCGGCCGGTCTCCGGAATGTTGGTCACTGCGCTGCTCCCCCTCCCTCAGCGGGTTCGGTGTGCTGTCGTCATGCGGTCCGTACGCGCCGCCGTCACAGCCGCTTGACCCCCTTGATGCGACCCGCGCGGGCCATCCGGGCCCTGGCGGCCTTCACCTTGAGTCCACCGCGCCGGCCGCCGACGCGCAGCCCCGTGCCGGAGGACAGCCAGCCCGCGGCGACGTCGGCCGACTTGCCGGAGCCGCCGGTGTCGGCGAGCGGGTCGTTCTCGGCGCGCCGGGCCAGTGCCATGATCCCGGGGACCACGAAGGGGGCGAGCAGCAGGTCGTACAGGGCCGCCGTGAAGAGCAGGTTGCTCAGGCCGACATGGCGGGCGGCGGTGTCGCCGACGAGGGCGCCCACGCCCGCGTACAGGAGGGTGGAGCCGATCGCGGCGGCCACCACCACGGCCATCGGGCCGGTCGCGGACTTCAGCTGGCCGTTGTCGGGCTTGGCGAGGCCGGCGAGGTAGCCGATGACGCACAGCACCAGCGCGTAGCGCCCGGCGGCGTGGTCGGCGGGCGGGGCCAGGTCGGCGAGCAGGCCCGCGCCGAAGCCGACGAGGGCGCCGCCGA
The DNA here is from genome assembly GCF_042889045.1 of Streptomyces sp. NPDC002701. Lineage (NCBI taxonomy): Bacteria > Bacillati > Actinomycetota > Actinomycetes > Kitasatosporales > Streptomycetaceae > Streptomyces > Streptomyces sp. NPDC002701. The sequence goes on along the minus strand of NZ_JBIAQL010000001.1, from coordinate 451,243 downwards.
CGTGGCCGTAGACCAGGGCGAGGCCGAGGACGGTGAGCAGCAGGAGGTCCGGCACGGCGCCCGGCAGGTGCAGCCGGGCCAGGACGCTGACCTGGATCACCAGGGCGACGATCACCAGGGTCGTGGAGAGCAGCATTCGGTTGAAGCGCATGGGGAAGTCAGCTCCTACTGCTCTTGCTGCTGGCCGTCGGCGGGCGCGCCGGCCGAGGGCGTGACCGTCACGGTCACGGTCGGCCGGGGCGTGGGCTTGGGTTTGGGCGGCAGCACCTCGTCGCGCGGGTCCTTGCGCGGGGCCTGGACGACGACGCCGACGATGTCGAGCTTGGAGAAGGACACGAACGGCGTGACGTAGATCGTGCGGGTCAGGTCGCCGCCGGAGGGGTCGACGCGGGAGACCAGTCCGACGGGGACGCCGGGCACGAAGGGCTTGTCGGCCTGCGATCCGAAGGTGACCAGCCGGTCGCCCTTCTTGATCTTGGCCTTGCCGTTGAGCAGTTCCACGCGCAGCGGGCGGTCGCCCTGGCCGGAGGCGAAGCCCAGCTCGTCGCTGGACTCCATCCGCGTGCCGACCGTGAAGTCGGGGTCGTTGGCGAGCAGCACGGTGGCGCTGCCCGGTCCCACGGTGGTGACGCGCCCGACCAGTCCGTCGCCGTTGAGGACGGTCATGTCGCGCTTGATGCCGTCGTTCGCGCCGGCGTCGATGGTGACCGTCCAGGAGAAGCCCTGGGCCGCTCCTATGGCGATGACCTCGGCGCCCTTGATGCCGTACTGACCGGCGCCTGCCGTCTTCAGCATCTTGTCGAGCTGTGCGCCGCGGCTGCGGTTGCGGTCGTCGCTGCCCAGCCTCGCCTTCAACTCGGCGTTGTCACGCTCGAGTTGGGAGATGCGGTCGTGACGGTCACCGGAGTCCCGCACGGCTTCGATCGCGTTGCCGACGGGGTCGACGGCGGTCGACACCCCGTCCTCGATCGGGCCGAAGACCGTGGCGGCGCCACGGCGGGCACCGTCGACCGGGGAGTCCTCACCCCCGCGGATGTCCACCGTGATCAGAGCGAACGCGATGGCGATCAGCAGCACCAGGAGCAGCCGGCTCTCTCGTGTGTCCCTCACGTGCGACGGCCGTGCCTTCCTCGTCGGAATTCGTGTATGGCTCACCCGGCGGGATCCGGAGGACCCCGGGACGCCTGACGCGCGTGACGCGTCCTGCGGCGCCACGAAGGGCCCTGGAGCGCGGCCCCGTGGGGGTGACTAGGGGGAGCTTATGCCTCGATATCAACGATCCGCCGTACGAGAGGAGATCATCTCGTACGGCGGAACGAAGAGTTACGTCATCTGCGCGGCTGGGCGTCCAGCACCTGCTGGAGCGCCTCGAACTCCTCCACGCACTTTCCGGAGCCGAGCGCCACGCTGTCCAGCGGGTCCTCGGCGATGTGGATCGGCATGCCCGTCTCGCGGCGCAGCCGCTCGTCCAGGCCGCGCAGCAGGGCACCGCCGCCGGTCAGCACGATCCCGCGGTCCATGACGTCGCCGGAGAGCTCCGGCGGACACTTGTCGAGGGTGGTCTTGACGGCGTCGACGATCGCGTTGACCGGTTCCTCGATCGCCTTGCGGACCTCGGCCGCCGAGATGACGACGGTCTTCGGCAGGCCGGAGACCAGGTCCCGGCCGCGGATCTCGGTGTGCTCGTCGGTGTCGAGGTCGTACGCGGAACCGATCGTGATCTTGATCTGCTCGGCCGTCCGCTCACCGAGGAGGAGCGAGTACTCCTTCTTGATGTGCTGGATGATCGCGTTGTCCAGCTCGTCGCCGGCCACGCGGATGGACTGTGCCGTGACGATTCCGCCGAGCGAGATGACCGCGACCTCGGTGGTGCCGCCGCCGATGTCCACCACCATGTTGCCCGTGGCCTCGTGGACCGGCAGGCCGGAGCCGATGGCCGCGGCCATGGGCTCCTCGATGATGTGCACCTGACGGGCGCCGGCCTGGGACGACGCCTCGATGACGGCACGGCGCTCGACGCCCGTGATGCCGGAGGGCACGCAGACGACGACCCGGGGACGGGCGAGGTAGCGCCGCTTGTGGATCTTCAGGATGAAGTAGCGGAGCATGCGCTCGGTGATCTCGAAGTCGGCGATGACGCCGTCCTTCAGCGGGCGCACGGCAACGATGTTGCCCGGCGTCCGCCCGATCATCTTCTTCGCTTCCGCACCGACCGCGAGGATGCCACCGGTGTTGGTGTTGATCGCCACGACGGACGGTTCGTTGAGTACGATCCCGCGACCCCTGACGTACACCAGCGTGTTGGCGGTCCCGAGGTCGACAGCCATGTCACGGCCGATGAACGACATTGAGTTCCCCATCAGGATTCGTCTGGCCTTCCCAAGTGGAGCTTTTGATGGCTTTTCAGGATGGCGAGGGTGAGCGCTGTGACGTGAAGACTTCCATCGTAGTCTCGCCTGCACGAACACTGCGCGAGGGTCTCCGCCATTGTCACCAGATGACGCGCCGCCTCGCTCCTGGAGACGGGCGATCGGGGGAACGCGTTCCCCCGATCGGCACGCATACGCCGGTGAACAGCCACCATTCTGCGCAGACCGCAGGTCAGACGCCTACTGGTCTGACGGCCCTTCAGAAGATTTTCACCATCGCCACGCGAGAGGACTCACGCCAGACGGCTCAAGCGCGACGGCTCACACGAGATGGCCCACGCGAGGTGGCTCACGCCAGACCGGGGAAGAAGATCTTGATCTCGCGCTCGGAGGACTCCTCGGAGTCGGAGGCGTGGATCAGGTTCTCGCGGACGATCACGCCGAAGTCACCACGGATCGAGCCGGGCGCGGCGGCGATCGGGTCGGTCGGACCCGCGAGCGCGCGTACGCCCTCGATGACCCGCTCGCCCTCGACGACCAGCGCCACGACCGGGCCGGAGGCCATGAAGGCGACCAGCGGCTCGTAGAAGGGCTTGCCCTGGTGCTCCCCGTAGTGCTGCTCCAGCGTGTCCTGGTCCAGCGTGCGCAGCTCCAGCGCGGTGATCTGCCAGCCGGCCTTGCGCTCGATACGGCTGATGATCTCGCCGGTCAGGCCACGACGGACCGCGTCGGGCTTGAGAAGGACGAGGGTGCGCTGGCTCACGGTGGTGGCTCCTTCAGGTCACAGATGTGCGGAACACGAGGCTACAGGGCGTGTCCGGACACGCGTTACACAGTGTCAGGTGCTAGGCCGGGCTGAAATGTTTTCAGCCCGTCCGACGTTTGAGGACGGGCGCGCAGCGCGACAGGGGGGTCTGAGGGCGCAGCCCCCAGGGACGGGGAGGGGCGGCGGGGGCGAGGAAGAAGCCACGGTGCCCGCGCCGCGCTAACCCCCCGCCCCGGCCTGCGCGGCAAACCGCGCCTTCGCCTCCTCCACCTTCCGCCCGTAGTGCACCGACGCCCACCACAGCGCGGCGAAGACGGCCCCGAGGAAGAACATCACCGGCACCACGAACCCGCTCGCGATCAGCGCGATCTGCAGCGCCCAGCCGAGCTGGACACCTCCCGGCCGCGTGATCATCCCGCACAGGAGCAGACACAGCACCATCGCGATCCCGCTCACCGTCCAGACCGTGGTCATGGACAGGTCGGGATCCTTCATCGCCACGAGTCCGGCGAACCCGATGACGAAGAACTCACCGATCAGCGTCGAAGCGCAGAGCGTCCGCACGGTTCAGTTCCCTCCGAGCAGCAGCCGGGCCTCGCCGACCGTGATGACGGAACCGGTCACGAGGACGCCGCCGCCCGCGTACTCGGCCTCTTCCTCGGCCAGCGTGATCGCGGCCTCCAGCGCGTCGTCCAGCCGGGGCTCGACCTGCACGCGGTCGTCCCCGAACACCTCGACGGCGATCGCAGCCAGCGCGTCCGCGTCCATCGCCCGGTGGCTGGAGTTCTGCGTCACGACGACCTCGGTGAAGATCGGCTCGAAGGCTTCCAGCAGCCCCCGTACGTTCTTGTCGCCGCTCGCCCCGACGACGCCGATCAGCCGGCTGAAGTCGAAGACCTCCTGGACCGCCTCGGCGGTCGCCCGGGCGCCCGCCGGGTTGTGCGCGGCGTCCAGCACGACGGTGGGCGAGCGGCGCACGATCTCCAGGCGCCCCGGCGAGGCGACCGACGCGAAAGCCTTGCGGACCGTGTCGAGGTCGAGCGGCTCCGGCCGCTGGGACCCGACGCCGAAGAACGCCTCGACCGCCGCCAGCGCCACCCCGGCGTTGTGCGCCTGGTACGCCCCGTGCAGCGGGAGGTACACCTCCTCGTACTCCCCGCCGAGGCCGCGCAGCGTCAGCAGCTGCCCGCCGACGGCGACCTGGCGGCTCACCACGCCGAACTCCAGCCCCTCGCGGGCGACGGCGGCGTCGACCTCCACCGACTTCTTGAGCAGCACCTGGGCGGCGTCGACGGGCTGCTGGGCCAGGATCACCGTCGCCCCCGGCTTGACGATCCCGGCCTTCTCCTTGGCGATCTCCCCCGGAGTCCCGCCGAGCCGGTCCGTATGGTCCAGATCGATGGGGGTCACCACGGCGACATCCCCGTCGATCACGTTCGTGGCGTCCCAGCTGCCGCCCATCCCGACCTCCACGACGGCCACGTCGACGGGCGCGTCCGCGAAGGCCGCGTACGCCATGCCGGTGAGCACCTCGAAGAAGGAGAGGCGGAACTCCTGCTGCGCGTCGACCATCTCGACGTACGGCTGGATGTCCCGGTACGTCTCCACGAACCGCTCCGCCGGGATCGCCGCCCCGTCCAGGCTGATCCGCTCGGTGATCGACTGGACGTGCGGTGAGGTGTACCGACCGGTACGCAGGTCGAAGGCGCCGAGCAGGGCCTCGATCATGCGGGCGGTCGACGTCTTGCCGTTGGTCCCGGTGATGTGGATCGAGGGGTACGCGCGCTGCGGCTCGCCCAGCACGTCCATGAGCGCGGCGATCCGGGCCACCGAGGGCTCCAGCTTGGTCTCGCCCCACCGCGAGGCGAGCTCGGTCTCGACCTCCCGCAGCGCCTTGTCGGTCTCCGGGTCGTCCGGGCGCCCGGGGATGTCGGACTGCGGCGCCCCGCCCTGCGTACGCAGGGTCCGGCTGCCGGCCTCGATCACGGCGAGATCGGGATCACGCCCGGTCTCCGCCTCGACGATCGCATCGAACGGATCAGACTCACTACGGTCCTGCGGCAGCTCACTCACCCCCCCAGTCTACGGAGCCCCCTAAAAGGAGAGCGCAGCCCTCTTCAAGCGGCGCAAGGACCCGCGCCCTCAGGAGGGCGCACCCCCTCCTTCAGCGGCGCAAGGACCCGCGCCCCGGGGAGGGCGCAGCCCTCCTTCAGGGGCGCGGGGAACTGCGCGACCAGCCCCCACCGACCCGCACCCGACAAACGCACCGCACCGCACCCGCACGCAAAAGGGCCCCGGGACCGCCACGGTCCCGGGACCCTCAAAAAACTACGCCCGCGGCAACCCATCCAGCTGAGCCCGCAACCGCGCAATGTCCTCCTCGGCCTTGGCCAGCCGCCCCCGGATCTTGTCCACGACCTGATCCGGAGCCTTCGCCAGGAACGCCTCGTTTCCCAGCTTGCCCTCGGCGACGGCCTTCTCCTTCTCGGCGGCGGCCAAGTCCTTGGCAAGCCGCTTCCGCTCCGCCGCCACATCGATCGTCCCCGACAGATCGAGCGCGACCGACGCCCCGGCGACGGGCAGCGTCGCCGTCGCCGCGAAGGACTCACCCTCCGGCTGCAACCGCAGCAACTGCCGGATGGCCGCCTCGTGCGGAGCGAACGCGGTCCCTTCCAGGGACAGCCGCGCCGGCACCCGCTGCCCCGGCTGCAGCCCCTGGTCGGCACGGAAGCGGCGCACCTCCGTGATCACCTGCTGCAGCGTCTCGATCTCACGCTCGGCGCCGGCGTCACGGAACCCGCTGTCCGCCGGCCAGTCCGCGACGACGACCGACTCGCCGCCCGTGAGGGTCGTCCAGAGCGTCTCCGTGACGAACGGCACGACCGGGTGCAGCAGCCGCAGTGTGACGTCCAGGACCTCACCGAGGACCCGCTTGCTGACGTCGGCGGCCGGGCCGCCCGCCATGAACGTCGTCTTCGACAGCTCGACGTACCAGTCGAAGACCTCGTCCCACGCGAAGTGGTAGAGGGCGTCGGAGAGTTTCGCGAACTGGAAGTCGTCGTAGAACGCGTCGACGTCGGCGACGGTCTTGTTGAGCCGGGACAGGATCCACCGGTCCGTCGCCGACATCTCGGACGGGTCGGGCAGCGGCCCGTCCACCGTCGCGCCGTTCATCAGCGCGAACCGCGTCGCGTTCCAGATCTTGTTGGCGAAGTTCCGGGACGCCTGGACCCAGTCCTCCCCGATCGGCACGTCCGTGCCGGGGTTGGCGCCGCGGGCCAGGGTGAATCGGACGGCGTCGGAGCCGTACGCGTCCATCCAGTCAAGCGGGTCGACGACGTTGCCGAACGACTTCGACATCTTCTTGCCGCGCTCGTCCCGGACCAGACCGGTCAGCGCGATGGTCCTGAAGGGGACCTCGCCGTCCATCGCGTACAGGCCGAACATCATCATCCGGGCGACCCAGAAGAAGATGATGTCGTGTCCGGTGAGCAGAACGTCGGTGGAGTAGAACTTCCGCAGATCCGGGGTCTGTTCGGGCCAGCCGAGCGTGGAGAACGGCCACAGGCCGGACGAGAACCAGGTGTCGAGGACGTCGGTGTCCTGCCGCCAGCCCTCGGCCTCCGTGCCCGGCGGCTGCTCGTCGGGGCCGACGCAGACCGTCTCGCCGTCCGGGCCGTACCAGACGGGGATGCGGTGGCCCCACCACAGCTGGCGCGAGATGCACCAGTCGTGCATGTTGTCGACCCAGTCGAAGTACCGCTTCGACATGTCCTCGGGGTGGATCTTCACCCGGCCGTCGCGGACCGCGTCACCGGCGGCCTGCGCGAGCGGGCCGACCTTGACCCACCACTGCAGGGACAGCCGCGGCTCGATGGTGGTCCGGCAGCGCGAGCAGTGCCCGACGCTGTGGACGTACGGGCGCTTCTCGGCGACGATCCGGCCCTGTGAACGCAGCGCGCCGACGATGGCGCTGCGCGCCTCGAAGCGGTCGAGTCCCTGGAAGGGGCCGTGGACCGTGATGACCGCCCGCTCGTCCATGACCGTGATCGACTCCAGGCCGTGGCGCCGGCCGATGGCGAAGTCGTTCGGGTCGTGGGCGGGGGTGACCTTGACGGCACCGGTGCCGAACTCGGGGTCGACGTGCGTGTCCGCGACGACCGGGATGGTGCGGTCGGTCAGCGGGAGCTTGATGCGCTTGCCGACGAGGTGCCGGTAGCGCTCGTCGTCGGGGTGGACGGCGACGGCGGTGTCACCGAGCATCGTCTCGGCGCGCGTGGTGGCGACGACGAGGGTCTCGTCGCCCTCGCCGTACGTGATGGAGACGAGCTCGCCGTCGTCCTCCTGGTAGTTGACCTCGATGTCGGAGATGGCCGTCAGACAGCGGGGACACCAGTTGATGATGCGCTCGGCGCGGTAGATCAGCTCGTCGTCGTACAGCTTCTTGAAAATGGTCTGGACGGCCTTGGACAGCCCTTCGTCCATGGTGAACCGCTCGCGGTCCCAGTCGACGCCGTCTCCGAGCCGGCGCATCTGGCCCAGGATCCTGCCGCCGTACTCCTCCTTCCACCGCCACACGCGCTCGACGAACTCCTCGCGCCCGAGGTCGTCGCGCGACTTGCCCTCCTCGGCGAGCTGCTGCTCGACCTTGTTCTGCGTGGCGATGCCCGCGTGGTCCATGCCGGGCAGCCACAGCGCCTCGTACCCCTGCATGCGCTTGCGCCGCGTCAGCGCGTCCATGAGCGTGTGCTGGAAGGCGTGGCCGAGGTGCAGGGACCCGGTGACGTTCGGCGGCGGGATGACGATGGTGTACGGGGGCTTGTCGCTGTCCGCGTCGGCGGCGAAGTAACCCCGCTCGACCCAGCGCTCGTACAGCTTCCCCTCTACCTCGGCCGGCGCGTACTGGGTCGGCAGTTCGGGGGTGTCGGCTGGTGGCTGCTGCTGAGCGTTGTCGGTCACGCAGCCAGTTTAGAGGTGTCACAGGCGCGCTCCGAAACTCGATTAGTTGGTAACGGTGCGGCCCCCGATGCTCCGGCCGTCCCCACCTTGGGTGAGGATGTCGGAATCACATAAGCATCTGGAGGGGAACCCAGGAATGAGCTACAACCAGCCGGGCCCGTACGGCGGGCAGCCCCAGCAGCCCGGACCGCACGGTCAGCCGGGTCCTTACGGCCAGCAGCCGCAGGCCCCTCAGCCCGGTTACGGCTATCCGCAGCAGGCTCCCGGGCAGCAGCCCGGTTACGGCTACCCTCAGCAGACCCCTCCCGGGGTTCCTCCGCAGCAGCCCGGCTACGGCCAGCAGCCTCCGTACGGTCAGCAGCCGCCCGGCGCCCCCTACGGCGCCCCGATGCCGCCGGCGCCCGGCGGGGGCAAGAAGAAGACGGGCCTCATCGTCGGCGCGGTGGCGGTCGTGGCCGCGATCGCGGTCGGCGCGTACTTCGTCATCGGCGGCAGTGACGGCGGCTCCGCGGCGGTCGAGGACGACGGCCCGCACAAGCTGACGACTCCGGCGACGGTGCTCACCGACTACAAGAAGAGCAAAGAGGCCGACAGCGGCGGCTTCGACGCGAGCGACGTCAAGAAGGCCGAGAAGCACGGCGTCAAGGGCGCCAAGGACGTCAACGCGGGATACCAGTCCGGGGACGACAGCAACCCGCTGGCCATGCAGATGATCCAGTTCATGGGCGTCTACGGCGAGATCGACGACCCGGAGAAGGTCGTCGACGCGATGTTCGTCGACATGAAGGAAGGCTCCGAGAAGGACGACGCGGACGAGGGCGAGGTCGTCGGCAGCCCCAAGAGCTACTCGCCCAGTGGTCTCGACGGCGCGGTCCTGAAGTGCCAGGAAACCAAGATCACGAACGAGGACGCCACGGGTGACGCGGCCTCCGGTCCGTCCTCGATCAGCATGCCGGTGTGCATCTGGGGCGACCACAGCACGCTCGGCGTCATCATCAACATCGACATGGCCAACGCCATGGCGGGCAAGGGCGCCGATCTCTCGGCGGCCGCGGACCTGACGGCGAAGTTCCGCAAGGAAGTCCGCGTCAAGCTCTGACCGACGCGGCACGCGTGACGGCGAAGGGGCCCCGGTCGAACGACCGGGGCCCCTTCGGTGCAACTCGCCTCTGTGACGCGCCGCTTACGCGGTCTTCTGCTCCCCCGGGCCGCGGCCCCGCGCGTCGCGCGGGATCAGGGTCGGGTTGACGTTCGAGCGGACGACCTCGGAGGTGATGACGACGCGGGCCACGTCCTTGCGGGACGGGACCTCGTACATCACCGCCTGCAGAACCTCTTCCATGATGGCGCGCAGGCCGCGCGCGCCGGTCTGGCGGAGGATGGCCTGGTCGGCGATGGCCTCCAGGGCCTCGCGCTCGAAGTCCAGCTCCACGCCGTCCAGTTCGAACAGGCGCTGGTACTGCTTCACGAGCGCGTTGCGCGGCTCCACCAGGATCTGGAGGAGGGCCTCACGGTCGAGGTTGTGGACCGAGGTGATGACCGGGAGGCGGCCGATGAACTCGGGGATCATGCCGAACTTCACCAGGTCCTCGGGCATGACGTCCTCGAAGCGGTCCTTCGCCTCCAGCTCCTTCTTGGAGCGGATCGTCGCGCCGAAGCCGATGCCCTTGGCACCCGCGCGGGACTCGACGAGCTTCTCCAGACCCGCGAAGGCACCACCCACGATGAACAGGACGTTCGTCGTGTCGATCTGGATGAACTCCTGGTGGGGGTGCTTGCGTCCGCCCTGCGGGGGCACGGAGGCCGTGGTGCCCTCCAGGATCTTCAGCAGGGCCTGCTGGACGCCCTCGCCCGACACGTCGCGCGTGATCGACGGGTTCTCGCTCTTGCGGGCCACCTTGTCGATCTCGTCGATGTAGATGATCCCGGTCTCGGCCTTCTTGACGTCGTAGTCCGCCGCCTGGATCAGCTTCAGCAGGATGTTCTCGACGTCCTCGCCCACATATCCCGCCTCCGTGAGCGCCGTCGCGTCGGCGATGGCGAACGGGACGTTCAGCATGCGGGCCAGGGTCTGGGCGAGAAGTGTCTTGCCGGAGCCCGTGGGGCCGAGCAGGAGGATGTTGGACTTCGCCAACTCGATGGCGTCCTCACGGTTCTGACCCGTGCTGTTCTCGCCGGCCTGGACCCGCTTGTAGTGGTTGTACACCGCGACCGAGAGTGCCTTCTTGGCCGACTCCTGGCCTACGACGTACCCCTCGAGGAACTCGTAGATCTCGCGGGGCTTGGGAAGTTCCTCCCAGCGCACCTCGCTCGTCTCCGCGAGTTCTTCCTCGATGATCTCGTTGCAGAGATCGATGCACTCGTCGCAGATGTACACACCAGGGCCTGCGATGAGCTTCTTGACCTGCTTCTGGCTCTTGCCACAGAACGAGCACTTGAGCAGATCGCCGCCGTCACCGATGCGTGCCACGGTGTGCTTCCCCTTCGCCTGGGAGTCGCCTGCGTCCAGCGGCTCCTGGTGCTGCCTTATGTCCGACGGTACCTTGCCGAGCCCCTCGTCCGGGCCCCCCTTGGCGCGGTTCACTTTGTCGTGAACCGCGTCAAGGAGCGGCAGACGATACAGCGAAGCGTCACGCGACCGCGGCGTTGTTCATCTTCCGGGTCGAGATGATCTGGTCGATCAGGCCGTACGCGAGCGCGTCCTCGGCCGTGAGGATCTTGTCGCGCTCGATGTCCTCGCGGATCTTCTCGATCGGCGTCGTCGAGTGCTTGGCCAGCATGTCTTCCAGCTGACCGCGCATCCGGAGGATCTCGTTGGCGGCGATCTCGAGGTCCGAGACCTGCCCGCGGCCGGTCTCGCTGTAGGGCTGGTGGATCAGCACGCGCGCGTTCGGAAGTGCCATGCGCTTGCCGGGTGTTCCGGCCGCCAGCAGGATCGCGGCGGCCGAGGCCGCCTGGCCCATGCAGACGGTCTGGATGTCCGGCTTCACGAACTGCATCGTGTCGTAGATGGCGGTGAGTGACGTGAAAGAGCCGCCGGGGCTGTTGATGTAGACCGAGATGTCACGGTCGGGGTCCATCGACTCCAGGCACAGCAGCTGCGCCATGACGTCGTTGGCGGAGGCGTCGTCGATCTGCACGCCGAGGAAGATCACGCGCTCCTCGAACAGCTTCGCGTACGGGTCGTACTCACGGACACCCTGCGAGGTGCGCTCGACGAAGCGCGGGATGACGTAGCGGGACTCCGCGCGAGGACCCGTGTACTCGGCCTGCGCGCGGGCGTAGAGTCCGCTGCCGGGGAAGTCGTTCACTGTGTCTCCTGAAGAGCCTGATAAGGGCTGAGGCGGTCGGCTGGGGGCTCGGAGGGGCCGGTGTCGGCCTGCGCCGACACCGGGGTCGGCACAGGGCCGCCCTACGCCGCCCCGGTACCGCCGCCGCCCGGCATGTCGGCAGCGGTGGGCATGATGTCGTCGATGAGGCCGTACTCCTTGGCCTCGATCGGGTCGAACCAGCGGTCACGGTCGGAGTCGCGGGTGACCTGCTCCACCGTCTGACCGGTGTGGAAGGCGGTCAGCTCCGCCATCCGCTTCTTGGTGTGCAGCAGCCGCTCGGCGTGGATCTTGATGTCCGACGCGGAGCCGGCGAGGCCGGCCGAGGGCTGGTGGATCAGGATCTCGGCGTTCGGCAGCGCGAAGCGCTTGCCGGGGGTGCCGGCGCTCAGCAGGAACTGGCCCATGGAGGCCGCCATGCCCATCGCGATCGTCACCACGTCGTTCTTGATGTACTGCATGGTGTCGTAGATCGCCATGCCGGCGGTGATCGAGCCGCCGGGGCTGTTGATGTAGAGGTAGATGTCCTTGTCCGGGTCGGAGGCAAGGAGCAGCAACTGTGCGGTGATCTTGTTGGCGATGTCGTCGTCGACCGCCTGGCCGAGGAAGATGATCCGCTCGCCGAGCAGCCGGTTGTAGACCTGGTCGCCGAGGCCACCACCGATGGGGTCGCCGGCGGCTGTGGGCATCAGATTCGTCACGTATCCACCTGCTCGTCTTACGACGGCGCCGGGCCGTCTACACGTCTTCTGCTGGGGGCGTGGGACCCCGTGTGCGTGCCGTGTCGGACGGCTCCGGGGACTCCCCTGCCCTCGTACTCATGGACCCTAACGCGCGGGTCCCTCCGGGGAATCCCGCAGAAGGAACTGTTCGCTGTGAGCGCATGCGCTCCGCCGGGTCCAGCAGGGAATTCACCGGCCCCCGCCCCCACCGGCCGGCAGCCGACGGCACGCGGACCGCGCCCCGTCACGGGCGCGGGGAACTGCGCGACCGGCCCCCGCCGCGCCGCAGACGCATCCGCCTCCGGTGATGCGCGGGCCGGGCCCCGTAGGGGCGTGGGGAACTGCGCGGCTCGCCCCCATCGGGCGCGAGCGCGGTTGCCTCCGGTGGGGTGGCGGCGGGTGCGGGCCGGTGGGGGTTGTTCGCGCCGTTCCCCGCGCCCCTGAAGGGGCCCTGCGGGCCCTCAGGAAGCACACGGGCCCCCAGGGTGTCCTGGGAGCCCGTAGTACGTACTGCGGAGTGCGGAGGCGGATCAGGCTTCGGTCTTCTCCTGGGCGGCCGCGGGGGCCTCCTCAGCTGCTTCCTCGGTCTCAGCCGCTTCCTCGGTCGAGCCCTCGGCGGAGCCGTCCGCAGAGACCTCGTCCTCGTCGTCGTCCAGGTCCACGATCTCGCCGTTCGTGTCCTTGACGGTGGCGGCCTCGACGACCACGGCAAGGGCCTTCCCGCGGGCGACCTCGCCGACCAGCATCGGGACCTGGCCGCCCTCGACGACCGCCTGGGCGAACTGGTCGGGGGACATGTTGGAGGAGGCGGCCCGCCGCATGAGGTGCTCGGTGAGCTCCTCCTGGTTGACGTTCAGCTTCTCCTTGTTGACGAGCTCGTCCAGGACGAACTGCGTCTTGATGCCCTTGACCGCGGCTTCCTTGGTCTCGGTGTCGAACTCCTCGGCCGTCTTGCCCTGGATCTCGAGGTACTTCTCGAGGTCGAGGCCCATCTGGCCGAGCTGGTGGTGCTCCAGGTTGTGCTTGCGGGTGTTGATCTCGTCCTCGAGGAGCTTCTCGGGGACGGGCACCTCGACGAGCTCCAGCAGCTTCTCCAGGACGCGCTCCTGGGCCTGCGTGGCCTGGTCGTACTGCTTCATGTTCTCGAGGCGCTTGCGGCTGTCGGCGCGGAGCTCTTCGAGGGTGTCGAACTCCGACGCGAGCTGCGCGAAGTCGTCGTCCAGCTCGGGCAGCTCGCGCTTGGCGACCTGGCTGACCTTGACGGTGACCTCGGCCTCCTTGCCGGCCGCCGAGCCGCCCTTGAGCTCGGAGGCGAAGGTGGCCTCGCCACCGGCCTCCAGGCCCTTCACGGCGTCGTCGATGCCGTCCAGGAGCTCGCCGGAGCCGATGGTGTAGGAGACGCCGCTCGCGACACCGTCCTCCAGCACCTCTCCGTCGACCTTGGCCTCCAGGTCGAGGGTGACGACGTCACCCTCCTCGGCGGCACGCTCGACCGGGGAGGTCGACGCGAAGCGCTCGCGCAGCTCCTCGACGGCCTTGTCGACGTCCTCCTCGCCGACCTCGACGGCGTCGACCTCGACCTCGATGCCGGAGTAGTCCGGGATCTCCAGGGTCGGGCGGACGTCGACCTCGGCGGTGAAGTTCAGCGTCTCGCCGTCCTTCAGCTCCGTGATGTCGACCTCGGGCTGGCCGAGGACGTTCAGCTCGGCCTCGTTGACCGCGTCGGTGTAGAACTTCGGGAGCGCGTCGTTGACCGCTTCCTCGAGGACCGCACCGCGGCCGAACCGCTGGTCGATGACGCGCGCCGGAATCTTGCCCTTCCGGAACCCCTTCACCGTGACCTGCTGGTTGATCTTCTTGTACGCCGCGTCGAGGCTGTCCTTGAGCTCCTCGAAGGGCACCTCGATGCTGAGCCGAACCCGGGTCGGGTTCAGGGTCTCCACGGCGCTCTTCACGGTTGGGTCTCCTTGGGGGCTGACTTCTTCGGGTTCTGCTGACGGTCTCGGCCGGTACGGCCGAGCCTCAGCGGATCTGGCGGCCCTTGAGGGACGTGAAAACGCAGACACACGGGCGCGCAGTTTGCATACTAGCCGCAGGCGGTACACGCCCCAAAAGGTGATCTTGCCGGTGTCCGGCACGGCGGTCCGGCACGGTGGTCGGGGTGGCGGGATTTGAACCCACGGCCTTCCGCTCCCAAAGCGGACGCGCTACCAAGCTGCGCCACACCCCGTCTGGTGCGACACGTAGGGTACATGCCCGCGGACCCCCCGACGCCCGCATTTCGCGCGCCGTCCGCGCTCTCCGGAACGGGGTGTGCGGTGGAGGGGTGCGACCCGCTACGATGCTTCCGTGCCGCGCGTCACTGACCTGCGGTGCACGCTGTGCGGGCGTAGCTCAATGGTAGAGCCCTAGTCTTCCAAACTAGCTACGCGGGTTCGATTCCCGTCGCCCGCTCTCGACAGGTCGGGGCCAGGCCGGAGGTTCGTTCCTCCGCCTGGCCCCGATTCGTTGTGTGCCGCGGTCGGTGTGCCGGGGCGCGGGTCAGCCGGCGAGGAACGTGAGCAGGGCGGCGAGCAGCCGGGCCGGGGCGTCCAGGGGGACCAGGTGGCCGGCGTCCGGGATCGTGCGCAGTCGGGCGCCGGGGATCAGGGCGGCCAGTTCCTCGCCCTTGGCGGGTGGGATCCAGGTGTCCTGCGCGCCCCAGCAGACGGTGACGGGCAGGTCCATCGTCGGGTACAGATCCTGGATCTCGTCGGTGTGGCGCTGGTCGGCCTGGCCGATCTGGCGGTAGAACGCCGCCTGCCCGGCCCCGCCCGTCCAGGGGGCGACCAGCCCGTCCAGGACGTCGGGCCGCAGTCCGCGGTGGCTCGCGGAGCTCACGTACTCACGGACCAGTGCCTCGTGCAGGGGTGCCGGGAGCTGTTCGAAGACTTCCGTGTGTTCGGCCACCAGGCGGAAGAACGGTGAGCCCCAGGGGCGCAGCGCGACCGGGTCGACCAGCGCGAGACGTTCGTACTCGGCCCCGTGGAGCAGGTGCGCGCGGAGGGCGACGCAGCCCCCGAAGTCGTGGGCGACCACCGAGGGCCTCGTCAGTCCCCAGACGCCGAGGAGTCCGGCGAACACCTCGCCCTGTGCCGCGAGGGAGACGTCCTGGCCGTCGCTCTTCGCGGAGCCGCCGTAGCCGGGCATGTCCCAGACGTGGACCCGGTGCCCTTCGGCGGCCAGCGCCGGGGCGATCTCGTGCCACACGTAGGACGAGAACGGGGTGCCGTGCAGCAGCACCACCGGTGGTCCGTCGGCCGGGCCGAGCCGGTCCCAGCGGAGGGTCCCGATCGGACTGTCCCAGGTCTCGCGCAGCTCCCAGGTGGTCTGCGGGTCCATGTCGGCGAGCCCTTCGAAGAGAAGTCGTACGTCGGTCCCGGGCGGGCGTGGGCGTGTGCGTACACGCCCGAGCGTGCGCGGGCGCAAAAGGCTCGCAACAGGCTTACGCGGGGAGGTGTCCGAGCGCCGGGCGCGGGCGGGGCGTGCCGCCGTCGTCCTCACCGCGGGGCGGCCTGAGGTTCACCGGGGAGTGGTGGGAGGTCCACCGGGGAGCGGCCGGAAGGCGTCGACAGGGGGGGCCGGGCTCGGGGCCGGCCGGGCGGCGGGTCCGGGCGGTCCCGCCCCGTCCGCTCCTCCGCCGCACCCCAGCGCTGAGCCGGGCCCCGACAACGGGCTCAGAACTGGATGGAGTTGATGGTCTCCGCCACCGAGTTGAGGAACCGTTGGATGTCGTCCGCCATGCCCGTGGAGGCGAGGAAGAAGCCGAAGAGCACGGCGACCACCGCCGGCCCTCCCTTGATCGACCCACCCCGTATCAACACCACCAGGACGATCCCCAACAGCAGCACCACTGACAGCGAAATGGCCACAACTGATCACACCCTACGGTCGGTCCCGCTCACCCGGCCCGGAGGTGCAACCCCGCGCACCCCCGCCAGAACCATCGTGCCACCAACAGGCCCGCCGTATGCGGCGGGTGAGGCATCCGTCGGTCACCGACGCGAACAGCCGCTCCCCGTACGGCAATTCGAATGACCCCCCGGACGAAATGAAGAATGATCGTTTCCATGCCCACACATCTGTGCACACAACCTGTTCGCAGGTAATTCGAATTGTTGACACAGGCACATCGGCAAGCCTGGTGGGCGGGTCACCAACAGCGCACTAAAGGCGACTCACACGGACATTTCACCAGAGTCGCCCGCGAGTGTTATGCCCCGTTTCATCATGACAAACCAGTACGTACCGATCGCTCGAAGTGTGGTTCACGCCATAGTCGTTGCGATGTCAACTTCGCCGAATGCCGGGTACCCGCAGGACCATAAGCAGGAATCACCTCAGGGGTTTCACGGAATCCCACAGACAACGCTAGGGTGCCTCAGATGTCCTACGCTGCCTCGTCCCCCGCATGTGCGGCGAGGTCGCGGATCGTCTCCCCCGGCTCCTGGTGGGAGGGTCTGTGACGAACTCGCTCCGTCCGCACGGCCAACAGAGGGCTCCGCTCCCCCCGGCCCAGACACCGGCGCCGGGAGTGCCGAGTCCGCGACCACCCGGAGCACCCCTGGCGGGCGCCTCCGCCACCGGGCCGCACGCCAGGCCCGTCAAGCAGCGTGACGCGTTCTTCGACAACGCCAAGTACCTCGCGATCGTGTTCGTCGCGATGGGCCACGCCTGGGAACCGCTGACCGACCACAGCCGCGCCGCCGAGGCGCTCTACATGGTCGTCTACACCTTCCACATGCCGGCCTTCATCCTCATCTCCGGCTACTTCTCCCGCAGTTTCGACATGCGGCCCGACCGGCTGCGGCGGCTGGTCACGGGGATCGCCGTGCCCTACGTCCTCTTCGAGGTGGCGTACTCCGTCTTCAAGAAGTGGGCCGACGACGACCCCAGCCACCCGATCAGCCTGCTGGACCCCTGGTACCTCACGTGGTTCCTGGTCGCGCTGTTCGTGTGGCGGATGACCGTCCCGCTCTGGAAGGTCGTGCGGTGGCCGGTGCCGCTCGCGCTCGCCATCGCCGTCCTCGCGTCCGTCTCCCCCGACATCGGTGACGACCTGGACCTCCAGCGCGTCCTGCAGTTCCTGCCGTTCTTCGTCGTGGGCCTGTTCATGAAGCCCGAGCACTTCCAGCTGATGCGGCGCCGCGAGGTGCGGATCCTGTCGGTGCCGGTCCTCGCGGTCACGCTGGCCCTCGCGTACTGGGCGGGGCCGCGGATGAACTCGGCCTGGTTCTACCACCGCGACAGTGCCCAGGAGCTGGGTGCGCCGTGGTGGGCCGGTGTCGTCATGACGCTCGCGATGTTCGGCTGCTCGATGGTGCTCACGTCGTGCTTCTTCGCCTGGGTGCCACGGCGCAGGATGTGGTTCACGGTGCTCGGCGCGGGCACGCTGTACGGCTACCTGCTGCACGGGTTCCTGGCCAAGGGGTCCCGGTTCTGGGGCTGGTACGACGAGTACACCTGGCTGAACCATCCGGTCGGCGAGGTGCTCGTGTCCGTGTTCGCCGCGGCGGTCATCACCGCCCTGTGCACGCCGGTCGTGCAGCGCGTCTTCCGCTTCGCGATGGAGCCGAAGATGGAGTGGGCGTTCAAGAGGGACGCGACCGACCTCGCCCGGGAGCGGGCCAGGTCCTGACGGACTGCCCCGCTCCCCTGTTCACCCTGCGGGGGCCGCCGGGGGCCCGTCGCGCGGCTCCCGCGCCCCTCACGGGGCCCGCAGGCCCAGCAGCTCCCGCATCTTCGTGTACTTCTGTGTCAGGCGGGCCCTCGTCGTGGCGTCCAGGGCCGCCAGGCGGGCCGGGTCGGCGTTGTGCGCCAGGTCCGACTCCTTCACCAGAAGGGCGCCCGGGGTCGACAGGACACGTTCCGCGTACGCCTCCATGGGCTCGCCGGGCCGCTTGGTGACGGCCAGGACGATGTCCTTCGTACGGGGTGACAGCGCGGCCTCGCGCAGCCAGTCCGCCGAGAGCGCGTCGTCCTCGACGGAGTCGTGCAGCCAGGCGGCGGCGATCTGCTCCTCGTCGCCGCCACGGGCCCGCACACCGTCGGCCACGGCCCGCAGATGCTCGGCGTACGGACGCCCCGCCTTGTCCGTCTGAGCGGCGTGCGCGTTGCGGGCCAGCGCCTCCACCTGCGTGAGGGTCAGCAGCGGATGGGGCTCGCGGCGCTCGTTGTAGGTCATGCGTCGAGTGTGCCCCGTGGCGCCGCCCCACTTCGATCGCCGCTGCCCAGGCGCCCCTTCTCGATCATTTGGTAAACTAACTACTGACGCTTTCTTGACCATCCCTTGACTCACAAAGAAGGAACGGGCCCATCGGACACGCAGAGCTTCTGATCGCCATGGGCGGCGCCTTTCTGGCCGCCGCCGTTCTCGCCCGCGCGGGTGCCCGGATCGGGCTCCCCACCATTCCCCTCTTCATCCTGGCCGGGATCCTGCTCGGCCCGCACACGCCCGGCATCGTGCTCGTCTCGGACCCGCACGACATGGAGATGCTCTCCGCGCTGGGTCTGGTGCTGCTGCTCTTCTACCTCGGCCTCGAGTTCCACATGGACGACCTCAAGGCCGGCGGGCGCCGGATGGCCCTCGCCGGAGGGACCTACCTCGCCCTGAACGTCGGCGCGGGCCTGGGCTTCGGCTTCGCCCTCGGCTGGGGTACGTCCGAGGCGCTGGTGCTCGCCGGGGTCCTCGGCATCTCCTCGTCGGCGATCGTCACGAAGGTGCTGGTCGACACGGGGCGGCTCGGCAACCCGGAGACCAAGCCGATCCTCGGCATCATCGTCGTCGAGGACGTCTTCCTCGCCCTCTACCTGGCCGCCCTCCAGCCGATCCTGTCCGGCGCCGACTCCCTCGGTTCGGCGGTCCTGGACGGCGGCAAGGCGTTCGCCTTCCTGCTGCTGCTGGCGCTCGTCGCGCGTTTCGGTACGCGGGTCGTGGGGCGCCTCTTCGACACCGGGGACGACGAGTTGCTGGTCATCTCCTTCCTCGGTGCGGCCGTGTTCATGGCGGGGGTCTCGGAGTGGTTCGGGGTGGCGGACGCGATCGGGGCGTTCATGGTCGGTCTGATGCTGGGCAGCACGACCTCCGGCGAGCGCATACGCAAGCTGGTGCACCCTCTGCGGGACGCCTTCGGCGCGATGTTCTTCTTCGCCTTCGGTCTGTCCATCGATCCGGGGGATCTGCCGACGGTGCT
The DNA here is from genome assembly GCF_042889045.1 of Streptomyces sp. NPDC002701. Lineage (NCBI taxonomy): Bacteria > Bacillati > Actinomycetota > Actinomycetes > Kitasatosporales > Streptomycetaceae > Streptomyces > Streptomyces sp. NPDC002701. Next base: position 431,866 of record NZ_JBIAQL010000001.1, on the reverse strand, counting down.
GTGGCCGGTACTGGCGGCGGTGGCGCTGACACTGGTGATGAACGTGCTGGCGGGTCTGGGGGCCGCGCGTATCCACGGGTTCGGGCCGGGGCCCGCCGCCAACATCTCGACCACGCTGCTCGCCCGGGGGGAGTTCGCGCTCATCCTTGCCACGATGGCTGCCGCGGCGGGTCTTGACGCCCGGCTGTCGCCGTTCATCGCGGGGTACGTACTGCTGCTGGCCGTGCTCGGGCCGCTGGCCGCGGGGCGGTCGGGGTGGTTGGCGCGGGTGCTGCCCGGGGGGAAGGAGCGGGAGGGGGCGGAGGTGCCGGAGCCTGCGCGGGTCGGCTGACGTGGCCTCTTCCCGCCCCCGCCGCCCCTGCCCTTCCCGTCCCTTCTGAGGGTTGCGCCCCCGGCCCCCCCTGTCGCGCCGCGCGCTCGTCCTCAGACGCCGGACGGACTGACATCAGAGCGTCGCGGGCCCCGTCGTCGCGCCCTCCCGGCAGATCAGCAGGAGTGCCCGGTCGTCGTTCACGTCCTTCGCGACCGCCTCGATCAGGTGCCACGCCGCCCCGTGGAAGCCGCCCGCCACATAGCGGTCGGCTTCCCCGGTCAGGCGGTCGATGCCCTCGACGATGTCCCGTTCGGACGTCTCGACGAGGCCGTCCGTGAACAGCATCAGGACGTCCCCGGGCCGCAGCGACCCCTTCACCGGGTCGAACTGCGCACCGTCGTACACCCCGAGGAGCGGCCCGTCCGCGGCCTTCTCCTCCCAGCGGCCGTTGCCCGCGCTGAGCTGCAGGCCCGGCGGGTGGCCCGCGGTGAACAGCTCGTAGTCCCCCGAGTCCAGGTCCAGCACGAGATGCGTGGAGGTGGCGAAGCCCTCGTCCCAGTCCTGCCGCAGCAGGTAGCCGTTCGCCGCGGGCAGGAAGGCGTGCGGCGGCAGGGACCCCAACAGGCCCCCGAACGCGCCGGAGAGGAGCAGCGCCCGCGAGCCCGCGTCCATTCCCTTGCCGGAGACGTCGGTGAGGACCACTTCGAGGGTGCGGCCCCCGTTCGTGCGGGCCGCGACGACGAAGTCACCGGAGAAGGACTGGCCGCCGGCCGGCCGCAGGGCCATCTCCCGGTGCCAGCCCGCCGGCAGTTTCGGCAGCTTGCTCTGTACCCGGATCCGCTCGCGCAGGTCGAACAGCATCGTGCCGCCCCGCCGCCACGGCACCCCGACCCGGCTGCGGAACTGGGCGATCAGCAGCCCGAAGAACCCGCAGGCGGCGACGACCAGCACGATGCCCGGCGTCACCCGGGAAGGACCCTCCGTATAGGGGCCGAGCTTCACGGACTCCACGATCAGCGCGGTGGCGGCCGCCGCGTACAGCCCGAGCAGGCTGGAGGGCCGCAGCAGCAGCCCGCCCGCGACGATCGGCAGGACGAGCATCGCCGGCGAGCACCAGACGGAGTTCATGAGCGTGACGCAGGCGATCACGGGAATGGTCATCAGCAGGCCGGCGAGCGCGACCCAGTCGGAGCCGTCGCCGCGGAAGTAGTCGACGGCGGATCTGCGCAGCCCGGTGCGGACCCGGTGTACCTGCTTCTTCAACCGGGCCGTGAACGTATCGGCTGCCGCGCGCCGCTCTCGTCCTGCTGCCATTAGTTCGGGACCCTATCCATCGGACCAGGTGCTTGGCACGGGAGGTCCCACTTGTCCCCCGTCCGGGGACGGAAGTCACAGGGAAGCCCGGTCCTCGCAGAGCGTACGGCGGGATGGCGACCGGACACCGCCGACCGGGAGAAATCCGGTCGCTGATCCCGGATCGCCCTGGTAGGCATGAGGACATGACGACAGACTTGCGCGTGCTGCGCCGGGCCGACTGGGACGAGTGGTACGGGAAACTGGAGTTGGCGTTCGGCGGCGTCGCGGAGTCCCCCGAGGAGCAGGCGCTGTGGAGCGACCTCACGGAGCACGACCGTTCCCTCGGGGCCTGGGACGGTGACGAGTGCGTGGGGACGGCCGGCGCGTTCACGTTCCGGATCACGGTCCCTGGCGGTGCGGCCGTGCAGGTCGCGGGCGTCACGATGGTGAGTGTCGCCTCGACACACCGCAGGCGCGGGGTGCTGACCTCGATGATGCGGCGCCAACTGGACGACGTACGGTCCTGGGGCGAGCCGCTCGCCGTGCTCACGGCGTCGGAACCGGCCATCTACGGCCGGTTCGGCTACGGCATCGCGACCCAGCAGCTGCGCGCCGAGATCGACACGGCCCGGGTGCGCCTCTCGGTGCCGGACGGCACGGACGACGTACGGCTGCGGCTCGTACAGCCGGACGCCCCCGACGTACGCGAGGCATGCGAGGCGGTGTACGCGCGACAGGTGCCGGCCCGGCCCGGCATGCTGGAGCGGCGGCCCGGCTGGGAGCGGCTGCCGCTGCTCGACCCGGAGAGCGACCGCAAGGGCGGGTCACCGCTGCAGTGCGTCCTGGCGCGGCGGGACGGCGACGTCGTGGGCTACGCACGCTACGTCAACAAGCCGGACTGGGACGCGGCCGGACCGAAGGGCACGGTCGAGCTGCGCGATCTGGAGGCGGTCGACCCCGCGGCGTACGCGGCGCTGTGGCGACACCTCTTCGACATCGACCTGACGTCGAAGGTGAAGATGTACAACAGGCCCGTGGACGACGCCTGGCAGCACCTCGTCTCCGACAACCGGCGCTGTGCCGTGGCGCCGCGCGACTCCCTCCACGTGCGGCTGGTCGACGTCGGCGCGGCGCTGGAGGCACGTACGTACCAGGCTCCGGTGGACGTGGTGTTCGATGTCGCGGACCCCTTCTGCCCCTGGAACGAGGGCCGTTGGCGGCTCACGGGCGACGCGAAGGGCGCGTCCTGCGCGCGGACCTCCGACGCGGCCGATCTGAGCCTGTCCGTACGGGAGCTGGGGGCGGCCTACCTCGGCGGCGTGTCCCTCGCCTCACTGGCCGCGGCGGGTCGCGTACGGGAGCTGCGCCACGGCGCCCTCGCGGAGACCTCGCTCGGTTTCGGCTCCGTCGTGGCCCCCTGGCTGCCGCACGGCTTCTGAGCCGGTTCCGGTGGAGCCGGCTCCTTTCCGGGTGCCGGCTCTTCCCTGTGCCGGCGTGAACCTCCGTACGGGCAGGACGGGATCGGCCGCGTACGGCCTGGTGTCCCATCCCGCGTACCCCGGCGGACCGAACCCATGCGGGCCGAGTGCGCGCCCCGGCGGTCGCGGGGCGAATTCCGGGCCGCCCGCACCACTCGGCGAGCGGCTTCGGGGCCGTGCGAACCCGGTCCTGCGATCCCCGCCCCATCCCTCGCGTCACCTGCGGAAACCTTCACTCGGCAGACCTCGCACCCCCGCGCCACGCCGTCGCGGGGGTGCGTGCGCGTCGTGGTGAGGACGACCGGGCGCCGTCGTCCACCGCTCCGTCATGCCCTTGACACATCGTGAAGAGCCACTTGTATGGTCTAGGCCAACAGAACGGCCCGTTCCGTTCGGGGAGTTGGTTCTTCGCTGGAGCAACCCGCCCTTGCGCGAACGGCCGGAGCGCGTCACCTTCCGCCTCTTGGCCCCACCCACGAGAGGCCGGTCCCGCCGCGCACGGTCCCCCACACAACCGTGCGTATCCGGGAGGGCCTGATGTGAAGGAGTTCCCCATGCACGCCAGCAGGAAGTCGGCTGCCCTCGTCGGCGCCGCCCTCGCCCCCTTTCTCGCCGTGAGCCTTCCCGCCGGGTCGGCGAGCGCCCACGGCTACATCTCCGACCCGCCCAGCCGCCAAGCGCAGTGCGCCGCGGGCACGGTGTCCTGCGGGGACATCACCTACGAGCCCCAGAGCGTCGAGGGCCCCAAGGGCCTGACCAGTTGCAGCGGCGGCAACAGCCGCTTCTCCGAACTGGACGACGACAGCAAGGGCTGGGCCGTCACGCCGGTGCCGAAGAACACGACGTTCTCGTGGAAGCTCACCGCGCGCCACGCCACCAGCACCTGGGAGTACTACGCCGGCGGCCGGCAGATCGCCGTGTTCGACGACGGCGGCGCCCAGCCGGGCGAAGTGGTGAACCACCAGGTCGACTTCGGCGGCCTCGGCGGTCAGCAGAAGGTGCTGGCCGTCTGGAACGTGGCCAACACCGACAACGCCTTCTACGCCTGCATCGACGTCAACGTCGGCGGCTGACGAGCCAGCCCCGCGGGCCGGTTCCGCCAGGGACCGGCCCGCGGCGGCCCAGGACATCGCGGGCCGCCGGGGCGCCGAGGCGCGTACCGGCGACGGAAGCCCCCCCAACCTTCTTCCGCCGCCCCTCACCGCGCCGTTCCCCCCACACCCCACCCCCACAGGAGTCGACACCGTGCACCGACGCATACTCGGGCTGCTGACCGCCACCGGCGCCGCCGCCGCCCTCTGCACGCTCACGCTCGCCCCGACGGCCTCCGCCCAGAAGGGCGGCGAGGACACCACCGCCGCCGCGTTCGTCGTCAGCGAGAGCCAGTTCAACTCGATGTTCCCGAACCGGAACGCGTTCTACTCGTACAGCGGTCTCACCGCCGCGCTCGACGCCTATCCCGGGTTCAGCAACACCGGCAGCGACACGGTGAAGAAGCAGGAGGCCGCCGCCTTCCTCGCCAACGTCAGCCACGAGACCGGCGGGCTGCAGTACGTGGTGGAGCAGAACACCGCCAACTACCCGCACTACTGCGACAGCAGCCAGTCCTACGGCTGCCCGGCGGGCAACGACAAGTACTACGGCCGCGGTCCCGTGCAGCTCAGCTGGAACTTCAACTACAAGGCCGCGGGCGACGCGCTGGGCATCGACCTGCTCAACAACCCCGACCTCGTGCAGAACGACGCGGCCGTGGCCTGGAAGACGGGCCTCTGGTACTGGAACACCCAGAACGGCCCCGGCACCATGACGCCGCACGACGCCATGGTCAACGGCGCCGGGTTCGGCGAGACGATCCGCTCCATCAACGGCAGCCTGGAGTGCAACGGCGGCAACCCGGGCCAGGTCCAGAGCCGGATCGACAACTACCAGCGCTTCACCCAGCTGCTCGGCGTCGAGCCCGGCGGCAACCTCAGCTGCTGAGCCCGTCGCACACCCGCACGCCCCCGCACGCCCCCGTGCATCCCACGCACGGAACGCACTCAACGCACTGAACGCCCCCCACAGCAAAGAGGACCGCATGCTTTCCGCACGCAAGCTGACGGTGTCACTGGCCGTCGCGGCCGCGCTGGGCGCCGCCGCCATCGTCGTCGGACCGGCCGAACAGGCCACGGCCGTCGCGGACACCATCCCGCTCACCCTGAAGAACACCTCGGGCAGCGGCGAACAGGTCTACGTGTACGTCATCGGCACCGAACTCGCCTCGGGCAAGCAGGGCTACGCCGACGAGAGCGGAGCCTTCCACGCCTGGCCGGCCGGCGGTGCCCCGCCGGTCCCGGCCCCCGACGCCTCGTTCGCCGGACCGGCCGACGGCGCGTCCAAGACCGTCCAGCTCCCCAAGTTCTCCGGCCGGGTCTACTTCTCGTACGGCAAGAAGCTGGACTTCCGGCTCGCCGACGGCGGTCTCGTGCAGCCCGCCGTCCAGAACGCCTCCGACCCCAACCACGACACCCTGTTCAACTGGACCGAGTACACGCTCAACGACTCGGGTCTGTGGCTGAACTCCACCCAGGTGGACATGTTCTCCGCGCCCTACTCCGTGGGCCTCACCGCCGGTGACGGCTCCACCAAGGAGACCGGCAAGCTCAAGCCGGGCGGGTACCAGGCCGTCGTCAACGGGCTCAAGGAGCAGGGCGGCGGCTGGGAAGGACTGGTCGAGTCCCGCAGCGACGGCACGCCCCTGCGCGTGCTGGCCCCCGGCCACGGCATCTCCTCGGGCGCGATCCCGGCCGGGGTGATGGACGACTACATCGACCGGGTCTGGGCCAAGTACGCCACCGACACCCTGACGGTGACCCCGTTCAAGGACCAGCCGGACAAGAAGTTCCAGGGCCGGGTCAACGGCGGCAAGATGGAGTTCACCGACGGCACCGGCGCCGTCGTGACCTCCTTCGACAAGCCCGACTCCGACTCCGTCTTCGGCTGCTACAACAAGCTGGACGCCCCCAACGACCAGGTCCGCGGCCCCATCTCGCGGACCCTGTGCGCCGCGTACAACCGGTCGACCCTGCTCAGCAACCCCCAGCAGCCCGACGCCGACGCGGCCGGCTTCTACCAGGACGGCGTCACCAACCACTACGCCCGGCTGGTCCACGAGCAGATGCAGGACGGGCAGGCGTACGCCTTCGCGTTCGACGACGTCGGCAACCACGAGTCGCTCGTGCACGACGGCGACCCGAAGGACGCGACGATCTCGCTCGAACCGCTGGACTGAGCCGCCTCACAGGCCCCGGGCACCCGGGGCCTGCTGGCAGGTGGGACACCAGAAGAGGTTGCGGGCGGCGAGACCGGCGGTGCGGATCTCGCCGCCACAGATGTGGCAGGGCATGTTCGCCCTGCGGTACACGTAGACCTCGCCGCCGTGGTCGTCCTTGCGCGGCGGGCGGCCCATCGCCTCCGGCTCGTGCTCCGGGCGGACCGTGTCGATGCGGTTGTTGCGGACCCCCTCACGCATCAGCACCACCAGGTCCGCCCACATCGCGTCCCACTCGGAGCGCGTGATGTCCCGGCCCGGCCGGTACGGGTCGATGCCGTGGCGGAAGAGGACCTCCGCGCGGTAGACGTTGCCCACGCCCGCGATGACCTTCTGGTCCATCAGCAGGGCGGCGATCGTCGTACGGCTCCGGGAGACGCGCGCGTACGCCCGGGCCGGCTCGGCGTCCTCGCGCAGCGGGTCGGGGCCCAGGCGGTCGTGTATCGCCCGCTTCTCCGGCTCGGCGACGAGCCGGCAGGTGGTGGGGCCGCGCAGGTCCACGTACGCGGTGTCGTTCGCCAGTCTCAGGCGGACCGTGTCCGTGGGCGGGGGCGCGGGGGCGCCGCCGAAACTCACCTTGCCGAAGAGGCCGAGGTGGATGTGGACCCAGTCGTCCCTCTCGAAGCCCAGGAAGAGGTGTTTTCCGTGGGCCTCCGCCGTGGTCAGGGTGGTGCCGTCCAGGAGGGCGGCGGCGTCCGCGAACTTGCCCTGCGGGCTGGTGACGGCTGCCTTTCGGCCGGCGAATCCGCCGAGGTAGTCCTCGGCCAGCCGGTGGATGGTGTGCCCCTCCGGCACGGGTGACCTCCGGTCGGGTGGGGGTGGGGGGTTGGGGGGTGGGGGCGAGCTTTCGGGGCTGCGCCCCGGGCCCCCTGCTTCGTCCACTTCGTCCGCGGGTGCGTGGGGGCTTGTCGCGCAGTTCCCCGCGCCCCTTGGTAAGCGGGGGTAGGGGTGGGAAGCGACCTTCGGGGCTGCGCCCCTGGGTCGGCAAGGGTGAGCGTGGGGAGCGGACTTCCGGGGCTGCGCCCCTGACTGGGCGGGGAAGTGTGGGGTCAGGGTTGTGGGTGGTGGGGGGGGATTTCTGGGAGGGTGCCTGTCGTCTCGTACGCCGACAGCATGTCGATGCGCCGGATGTGCCGTTCGTCCCCGGAGAACGGCGTGCCGAGGAAGGTCTCGACGAACTTCGTCGCCTCCTCCTCGGAGTGCATCCGCGCCCCGACGGCCATGACGTTCGCGTCATTGTGCTGCCGCCCCAGCGCGGCGGTCTCCTCGCTCCACGCGAGCGCGGCCCGCACCCCCTCGACCTTGTTCGCGGCGATCTGCTCACCGTTGCCGGACCCGCCGATCACGATCCCCAGGGAATCGGGGTCGGCCGCCGCACGCTCGGCGGCGCGCAGGCAGAACGGCGGGTAGTCGTCCTGGGCGTCGTAGATGAGCGGTCCGCAGTCGACGGGCTCGTGCCCGGCGGACGTGAGCCACTCGACGAGGTGGTTCTTGAGTTCGAAACCGGCATGGTCGGAGCCGAGGTACACGCGCATGGTCCGAGTGTGACACGCCTGTTTCGGGGCGGCCCCGTCGGGGCAGGCGCAGAAATGCTCTGAGGCGAATGCAGAAGAAGTGTGAGTGAAACCATAGAACCTCAAGAAGACCTCAAATAACAATCTGGAATCAGAGGTTCACGAATCCATTCGCCTGGGATTCACTGGACCGGCTCGCGGCACCGCAGGTCCACCGCCCGTACACCGCTCGTACGCGCACGCCCTCGGCCGCCCCCCACAGTCCCCGGCGCAAAGGAACACCGTCCATGACCTCGCAGCCGACCCTGACGAAGGCCGGTAACGGCCCCGACGGCCCTGGAGAACCCGGCGACGGCCTGCAGGCCGGACTCAAGAACCGGCATCTGTCGATGATCGCGATCGGCGGAGTCATCGGCGCCGGCCTCTTCGTCGGCTCCAGCTCCGGTATCGCCACCGCGGGTCCCGGCATCCTGCTGTCGTACGCCCTCGTCGGCACGATGGTCGTCCTCGTGATGCGGATGCTCGGCGAGATGTCCGCCGCCAACCCGACCTCGGGTTCGTTCTCCGCGCACGCGGACCGCGCGCTCGGCCGCTGGGCGGGCTTCTCGATCGGCTGGCTGTACTGGTTCTTCTGGGTCGTCGTCCTGGCGATCGAGGCCACCGCGGGCGCGGTGATCCTGGAGAGCTGGGTCCCGGCCGTGCCGCAGTGGGGCTGGGCCCTCATCGTCATGCTCGTGCTGACCGCGACGAACCTGGTCTCCGTGGGCTCGTACGGCGAGTTCGAGTTCTGGTTCGCCGGCATCAAGGTCGTCGCGATCGGCGCTTTCATCGTCATCGGCGGACTCGCGGTCTTCGGCGTCCTGCCGGGCGTCGACAGCGACAGCGCCGGCCTCGGGAACCTCACGGACCACGGCGGTTTCCTGCCGAACGGACCCGGCGCGATCCTCACCGGCATCCTGCTCGTCGTCTTCTCCTTCATGGGCAGCGAGATCGCCACCCTCGCGGCGGGCGAGTCCGAGAACCCGCAGCGCGCCGTCACGAAGTCGACCAACAGCATCATCTGGCGGATCGGCGTCTTCTACCTGGGCTCGATCTTCGTCGTCGTCACCCTGCTGCCCTGGGACTCCGAGGCCATCCAGAAGGACGGCTCGTACGTCGCCGCCCTGAACTCGCTCGGCATCGCGAACGCCGGCGAGATCATGAAGTTCATCGTGCTGACGTCCGTCCTGTCCTGCCTCAACTCCGGCCTCTACACGGCCTCCCGCATGGCGTTCTCGCTCGGCCGGCGCGGTGACGCGCCGAAATCCTTCGCCCGCACCACGCAGCGCGGCGTCCCGCGGACCGCGATCCTCGCGTCGGTCGCCTTCGGCTTCGTCGCGGTGTTCTTCAACTACGAGTTCCCCGACTCGGTCTTCCTCTTCCTGGTCAACTCCTCCGGCGCCGTCGCCCTGTTCGTCTGGCTCGTCATCTGCTGCTCCCAGCTGCGCATGCGGAAGATCATCGAGCGTGAGTCGCCGGAGAAGCTGGTCGTGCGGATGTGGCTGTACCCGTATCTGACGTACGCGACGATCGCGCTGATCGTCTTCGTCCTCGGCTACATGCTCACCGACACCGAGCACGACGGCCGGCAGACCGTCCTGCTGTCGCTGCTCGTGGCCGCCGTCGTGGTGGGCATCGCGCTGGTGCTGGAGAAGGTGCGCCGGGGCCGCCAGGAGCGCCCGGCACCGGCCGGCTCCGACAGCTGACCTGGTCACAGGGGGGTGAAGGTGCTCTTCAGCCTGTCGTAGACGGGAAGTGCCCGGTCCTCGATGTCCGGGTGGTACCAGGTGGTGATCTCGTAGGACCTGCCGCCGGTGTCGAAGCCGAGCAGCCGGGCGTGCCAGGGCAGTCCCTTGGCCGTGACCGTGTACTCCCAGACGACGGCGGGCATCCCGCGGAACGTGGTCTCCTCCAGACGGATCCGCCGGTAGTCCAGGCCCTTGCTGGTGGACTCCTCCGTCCTCTCCCACTGCTCCATCAGATCGCCGCGTGCCGTGGAGGCGTTGGCCAGGACCTCCTGCTTACGGTCCGGTGAGCTGTAGTGGACCTGGGCGCCGCTCTGCGCCACGCGGTCGAAGCCCTCGGGCGGCACCCAGGCGTACAGACCGGCCTCCGTCCGGGAGCCCTCCGGGCGGGCGGTGCCCCCGACGGTGGGAGGCGGACCGGTCGGGTCGCTCCCGCCGGGCGTGGCGGAGGACGCCGAGGGCTTGTCCCCGCCACCGGGGGAACCGCCCAGCAGCGGCACGAGCAGGCCGGCGAGGGCCGCGACGACGATCACGCCCACGGCGATCACGAGGCCCTTGCGGCCGAGGGTCCGGTTCCCGGTGCGGTGTGGCCCGTCCGGCGCCGGTGCCTCCTGCGACACCGGGGTCTCCTGCGGCTCCGGTGTTTCCGGCGGTTGTGGCCGCTCCAGCCGGACGCCCGGCGCGCGGAGGGGGTGGTCGGGGGTCGCGCCCTCGGAGGGAATCTCGGGGGTGCCCTCGTGGGGGGCCTCGGAGGACGTGTTCCCGGCGTCGGGGGGTGTGGGTGCGGGCTCCGGCTCGGCGGACGGTGCCGGTACGGCGGACGGTGCCGCTTCAGCCGGTACCGCGTCCTGCACCGGCTCCGCGAAGGGGAGGGGGATACGGAGGAACACGGGGGTCGGGTGTGGTTCTGACTCTGGTTCTGGTTCTGCCTCTGGTGTCGGCTGCGCTGCCTGGTCCGACTGTGGTCCTTGGTCCGGCTGTGGTTCCGGCTCCGTGGCGGGGTCCGGCGGTCCGGTTTCCGGCTCCGGCTCCCGCCCCCACTCCGGGGGTCCCTCCTCGCCCATGACCGCGACGGCCGGTGCCGCCGTCCCGCCGCTGCCGTCCGCCGTCGGGACCAGGAGCGGGACCAGTTCGCGCAGGCCGGGACGTTCCGCCGGGTCCTTCCGGAGCAGGGCCGTGAGCGCTTCCCGCAGCTCTCCCGCCGCGGCGGGGATCTCGGGCTCCTCGTACAGCACGGCGTGCAGGGTCGCGAGGGTCGTCGCGCGGGAGAAGGGGGAACGGCCGCCCAGCGCCGCGCAGAGCGTCGCGCCCAGGGACCAGAGGTCGGACGGCGGGCCCTGCGGGCGGCCGGAGATCCGCTCCGGTGCCATGTAGTCGGGGGAGCCGACCAGCATGCCGGCCATCGTCAGAGCTTCCGTGTTCTGGATGGCGGCGATGCCGAAGTCGGTGAGCACGACCCGGCCGGCGCGCCGCTCGACCAGGACGTTGCCCGGTTTGATGTCCCGGTGCAGGACACCGCCCGCGTGCACCTGGCCGAGCGCCGCCGCCAGTTCGAGCCCGATGCGGGCCGTGTCGCGCGGGCTGAGCGGCCCGTCCTCCGCGACGACGCGTTCGAGCGAGCGGCCGTCGACCAGTTCCATGACGATCCACAGGCGCTCACCCTCGTCCACGACGTCGTACACGCGCACCACGTTGGGATGGTCGATCCGGGCGGTGGCCCTGGCCTCGCGGAGGGTCCGTTCGCGGCGGGTCCTGGCGTCCTCCTGGTCCATGCCGTCTATGCGCATCTCCTTGACGGCGACCTGCCGGTCGAGTGTTTCGTCGGCCGCCCGCCACACCCGCCCCATTCCTCCTTGGCCGATACTCTCGACCAGCCGGTATCGCCCCGTCACCAGCAATCCCGGAATACCACCCCTCCTTATTCCCGGCACCCCCATGCCTCCCTTCAACACCCGCCCCAGAAGAAACGCAAAGAAGCACAATCGCCACAACTTTGCACCGCACCAGCATAGTGGGGAGAAATCTTGTGGTACCTCTTCAAGTACTGCGAATTCAGGCGCAGGTACGGGGATACAAGGGGGACGAACATGAGTTCTCGTCGCATGACGATCGCCACGGGATCGCTGCTCACGGCGTCATTCTCGGCGGTGATGATTTTTTCCTTCTCCGCCGGGGCGGACGATCCGGGGCCGATGAGCGACAAGGGGGGAAAGGCCGTCGACGGAGCGCCCGCGGGTGTGAAGCTGACGACCTCGCTGCCTGAGAAGATCGACGTCGACAACAGTTCACAGAAAACGGCGATCACTGCCACGGTGAAGAACGGAGGAACGAAGGACAGCGGCGAAATCCGACTGCTCGTGGTCGGATTCGACGGCCTTTCGGTCAAGAGCGTCGAAGGATGCGCAGAAATCGCCGAGAAGGATCTCCCCGAGGGATCGAACAGCGGCTACGCCTGCGCCATCGACAATCTGGCCGCCGGCAAGTCGAAGTCGTACGCCGTGGACGCGACGTTCGATCTGAAGAAGGAGGGCAAGATCTGTCTGCCCGTCCAGGACGCCGACGGCAAGAAGACGTTCTGGCAGCAGGGGCCGGTCCCGTTCGGCGCGAACAACCCCTCGCCGAACGCCCCGGCGACGCCTCTCCTGCTCGGCACCGACAACAGCCCGGTCACCCCGGGCAGCGACAAGGCCGGCAACGACGCCGGGGGCGAGGAACTGCCCAGGACAGGTCCTGCCGACCAGGTCCTGCCGCTCGGCGCGGTGGGGGCCGCGCTCCTCTCCGCAGGAGCGGTGGGTCTGTGGTGGACGCAGCGGCGGCCCGGGCGGAGCGAGGCGTAGGACGGCCGGCCCGGTCCGGGCGGCGCGGGGGCCGTACGACGCGGAAGAGGCCCGCGGGGTCGAAGTCGGTGGACGACGACGACGACCCCGCGGGCCTCTTTCCGCGCGCACCACGGCGTGGACGCCGTAGCTGTCAGCTCTCGCGCCTGACGAACTTCCAGGCGGTGGGGAGCAGACCCATCGCCAGGGCGGCCTTGACCGCGTCGCCGATGAGGAACGGGGTGAGGCCCGCCGCCACGGCCTGGGCGGCCGTCAGGTCGGCCACGAGGGCCAGGTACGGGACACCGACCGCGTAGATGATCGCCTCGCCCGCCAGCATCGCGCCCGCCATGCGGAGCATCGAGCGGTCGGCGCCGCGGCGGGCGAGTGCGCCCACGACGGTCGCGGCGAGCAGCATGCCGAGGATGTAGCCGAAGGACGCGGTGGCGCCGGAGCTTCCGCCGGAGAACCACGGCAGGCCCGCGAGGCCGAGCACCGCGTACAGGGCGAGGGAGGACAGGCCGCGGCCGGCGCCGAGCGCGGTGCCGACGAGGAGGGCGGCGAAGGTCTGGCCCGTCACCGGCACCGGGGAGCCCGGGACGGGCACCGCGATCTGGGCGGCGAGGCCGGTGAGCGCGGCGCCGCCCGCCACGAGTGCGATGTCCCTGACGCGGGAGGCGGGGAGGAGGTCGGCGAGGACCTGGCGCGGGTGGGTGGTGGCGACGGCGGTGGTCATGGGGGCTCCGGCGGGGGTGTGGGTGGCGGGACCTGTCGACGCTATCCCAGCGGGGTCGGGTCGATCACCGTCAGTGGTCGACAAAGGGGATCACCGGGGGTTGGTCCATCTCCGACAAAGGATGTGCCCTACACCCGTGAGGGCGTGACGCTGGTCACGGAGCCGGTCTGGTCGGACGGGGGCACAGCCCCTACCCTCGACCCATGGTCCCCCAAGCCCGGAACTTCGCGTCGCGTCGCTACGTCGACCTGCGACGCCAGGGAACGGCCACCTGTCGCCACCGCTGAGGCGGGCGGAGCGTTCCGGCTCGCCGAGACGAGACAGACGGCGGGCGCCCGACGTACGGCGCCTGCGCCGTGTCGGACCAGCCTCCGAGGACATTCCCCATGCCCAGCCCCTCCCTCGCCCCCGTACGCCCCCGCCCGGCTCCCCGGGGAGCCGTCAACAGCGACCGGCGCAGGACCAGCGCCAGCGTCGTCCTGCGGGCGGTCCTGGACCACGGTCCGGTCGCCCGCAGCACCATCGCCCGCCTGACCGGCCTCTCCCCGGCGTCGGTCACCGACCACTGCTCCCGGCTCACCGGACTCGGCCTGATCGAGGAGTCCCCCGAACCCCGCCGGTCGAACGGCGTCGGCCGCCCCCACGTGCCGGTCGACCTGGACGGTTCCCGGTTCGTCGTCGGCGGCGTCCACGTGGCGGTGCCGTACACCACGGTCGCCCTCCTGGACCTGCGCGGCCGGGTCGTCGCCGAGCGCCGGCTGGGCCACGACGGCGCTCCCGAACCGGCCCGGGTGCTCGCCGGGGCCGCGGCCGGCCTGCGGTCCCTGCTGGCGGACGCCCCCGGCCGCACCCCCCTCGCCGTGGGCGTCGCAGCCGGCGGCTGGGTGGACCGGGACTCCGGGACCGTCGTGGAGCACCCGCTCCTCGGCTGGCGCGACGTCCCCGTACGGGAGGCGATGCGCGCGCACACCGGGCTGCCGGTCCATGTGGACGGGCACGCACGGGCGCTGGTCAACGGTGAGCGGCTGTTCGGGGCGTCGGCGCGCGGCAGCCTGAGTGTGCTGCACCTCTTCGTCGGCAACGTCGTGGACGCCGCGTTCGCCACCCACGACGAGGTCCACCACGGTCCCCGTTCCCAGGCCGGCTCGATCGCCCACCTTCCGGTCGCGGGCGGCACGGAGCGCTGCGACTGCGGCCGGACCGGCTGCCTCCAGGTGGAGTTGAGCGAGCGGACCCTGTGCCGGCGGGCACGGGAGGCCGGGATCATCCGTACCGCGAACCCCATGCACGTACTGGCCGCCGCGGCCGGCGGCGACGCGGTCGCCGTACGTCTGCTGCGCCGCCGCGCCCGGATGACCGGCCGGGCGGTGCGGCTGCTGCTCGACGTGCTGAACCCGGACACGGTCGTCGTCACCGAGGCGGGCGCGATCCACCGGGAGGACTGCCTCGCCGCGCTGCGCGAGGAGGTCGGAGCCGACCGGGGGGCGAGCGTCGTCCCGACCAGTTTCCCGGATTCGGTACTGGCCGTCGCGGGTGGTTCGGTGGCTCTGGACGTGCTCTACCGGGATCCGCTCGGCGTGTCACCGGGACCGATTTAATTCAGAAGATCCGAATGTTGACAGGCTTCCCACCAGGCCAGGAGCATCGTGTCCATGAGCTGCCGCACCCTCTGTTGTTGATACCGCACGCCGAAGCGCCGGCACATCCGGCATCGACACGTTGACGCGCTGACGATCCGTCCGCGTCCGTCCGTCGTCTCCCGGCATGCCCCGCGTGCGTCTGCCGTTCCCCCTCCCCCGCGTGTCTCGCGTCTCCCGGCTGCCCCCTGCCGCTGCCGGGTTCCGCGCGCACCCCTGCCCTCCGCGGCACGGCCGTGAACCGCCCCTTGAATTCAGGGAGTCCTCCCATGCCACCTCTGACCGCGTCCGGAGTCGACCGGCGGCTCTTCCTCTCCTCGCTGCTCGGCGCCGCCGCCGCTGCCGGGCTCAGCGGCTGCGCGGGCAGCAGCGCCGCCGACTCCGGGGGCAAGGCGTCGGCGTCCGCCCCGCCGGCCGCCGAGGTCCCGCCCGGTACGAGCCTCAAGATCTCCTCGTACCAGGGCGTCCAGCAGCTTCAGTTCAAGCTCGCGGGGCTGACCGACCTGCCGTTCAAGGTCTCGTCCTGGGCGAACATCGGCGCGGGGCCCGACGTCATCAACGCCTTCCGCGCCAAGTCCCTCGACGTCGCCAACAACGCGGGCATCCCGCCCATCCAGGCGCACTACCAGGGCTACGACGCGAAGATCGTCGCGATCAACCTCACCCGCAAACCCAACTACCTCTTCGCCACCAAGCCGGGCAGCGACATCCGGTCGGTCGACGACTTCAGGGGCAGGAAGCTGGCCTTCTCGCAGGGGCAGGCCCAGGGTGTCGTCCTGCTGCGGGCGCTCAAGCAGGCCGGGCTGGCGTACGACGACGTGGAGCTGGTGCCGCTGACCAGCAACCAGTTCCTCACCGCGCTCCAGGCGGGCCAGGTGGACATCGCCCCGCTCGCCAACAGCCAGTCGCCGGCCTACCTCAAGCAGTACGGGTCCAAGGGCGCCCGCACCATCCCCACCGACGTGGTGGACCTCCTGAGCCTGCTGTGGGCGCCGGCCTCGGTGCTGGCCGACAGGGCGAAGGCGGCCGCGGTCGCCGCGTACATCCCGCGGTGGGCCCAGGGCCAGGTGTGGGCGTACGAGCATCCCGACGCCTGGAACAGGGAGTTCTACGTCAAGACGCAGAACCTGAGCCTCGCCCAGGCGGAGTCGATCACCGAGCTCGCGAACAAGCCCCTGTTCCCGCCCAGTTGGGACGAGGCCGTGAAGTGGGAGCAGGAGACGGCGGACCTGCTGGCCGAGGGCGGCTTCGTGAAGGCGTTCACGGTCGACTCGCTCTTCGACCGCCGTTTCGAGGGCATCGCGGCGAAAGCCGTCCCCGCCGAGTACCGGAGGTGAGCGCGATGTCCACCACCGCGACCACCTCCGCCCCCACACCCGTGGAGCCGCAGGACGCGCGGGGCGGCGGGGCCGTCACGGGCGCCGAGGCCACCGACCCGGCACGGCGGAGGGGCCGGCGCCGTCGCGGGCTCGCCCCCGGCAAGCGGCTGCCCGCCTCCCGCCTCATCGGGCCCTCCCTGTTCTTCGCGCTGTGGGCGGCCGCCTCGGCCGCCGGGCAGCTCGACCCCGGCGCGATCCCCGCGCCCTGGACGGTCCTGGAGACCACAGGCCGGCTGTGGAGCGACGGCACGCTCCCCACCGACATCCTGACCTCGCTGCAACGTGCCGGATCCGGGTTCGCCCTCGGGCTGACCGCCGGGGTCGCCCTCGCCCTGGCGTCCGGGCTCAGCCGGGTCGGCGAGGCGCTGATCGACGGGACGGTCCAGCTCAACCGGGCGATCCCGACCCTCGGTCTGATCCCGCTGTTCATCCTCTGGCTGGGCATCGGCGAGACCTTCAAGATCGCGATCATCGCCATCGTCGTCTACATCCCGATCTACCTGAACCTGCACTCGGCGCTGTCCGGCATCGATCACCGGTACGTCGAACTCGCCGAGGTGCAGGGGCTGTCGAGGCTCCGGTTCATCCGGGAGATCGTCATCCCCGGCGCGCTGCCCGGCTTCTTCGTGGGACTGCGGCTCGGCGTCACCGGCTCCTGGCTCGGTCTGGTGGTGCTGGAGCAGATCAACGCCACCAGCGGCCTCGGCTACATGATGTTCCAGGCCCAGAACTACGGCCAGACGGATGTGATCCTCGTCGGCCTGCTGATCTACGGCGTCTTCGGCCTGGTCTCCGACAGCGCGGTCCGCATCGTCGAACGGAAGGTGCTGTCATGGCGACGCACGCTAAACAGCTGACGCACACCGAACCCCGCACGCACCCCGGACAGCCGTCGTCCCCGGCGGCGCCCGCCGTCCGGATCCGCGGCCTGACCCGCTCCTTCGACGGCCGGACCGTCCTCGACGACGTCGACCTGGACCTGCCGGCCGGACAGCTGACGGCCCTGCTGGGCCACAGCGGCTCCGGCAAGAGCACCCTGCTCCGCGCCGTCGCGGGCCTCGACCACGAGGTCGTCGGCAGCGGCACGCTGAGCGCGCCGGAACGGGTGTCCGTCGTCTTCCAGGACTCCCGGCTGCTGCCCTGGCGCCGTGTCCTCGACAACGTCCTGCTCGGCACCGACGGCAGGCAGGCGGCGGAGCGGGGCCGCGCCGCTCTCGCCGAGGTCGGCCTGGCCGGGCGCGAACGGGCCTGGCCCAACGAGATGTCCGGCGGGGAGGCGCAGCGTGCCGCGCTGGCCCGTTCCCTGGTCCGGGAGCCCGAACTGCTGCTGGCCGACGAGCCGTTCGGCGCCCTGGACGCGCTGACCCGCATCAAGATGCACGGCCTGCTGCGCGAGCTGTGGGAGCGTCACCGGCCCTCGGTCCTCCTCGTCACCCATGACGTGGACGAGGCGATCGTGCTGGCCGACCGGGTGCTCGTCCTCGACCAGGGCCGGATCGGCCTCGACCTGGCCATCGACCGCCCGCACCCGCGCTCGTACCGCGATCCGCTGCTGGGTGAGTACCGCGAGCGGCTGCTCGCCGCGCTCGGCGTGACGGAGGACCACCCGGGCCACGATCCGGCGCAGACCTCCCCCGCGGACCCGGCGGCCCGCACCGACCAGAAGGACCACCAGTGAAGACCCGGCGCCGACTGCATCTCAACGCCTTCCTCATGAACACCGGCCATCACGAGGCGTCCTGGCGGCTCCCGGAGAGCGACCCGTACGCCCATGTGGAGCTCGGGCACTACGTCGGCCTCGCCAGGACCGCCGAGCGCGGCACCTTCGACTCGCTCTTCCTGGCCGACGGGCCCCAGCTGTGGAGCAACCTCGCGCAGCGGCCTGCCGGTGCCCTGGAACCGCTCACACTGCTCACGGCGCTGGCGACGGCCACCGAGCACATCGGTCTGATCGCCACCGCCTCCACGTCGTACAACTCGCCGTACAACCTGGCCCGCAGGTTCGCCTCGCTGGACATCATCAGCGGCGGCCGGGCGGGCTGGAACATCGTCACCACGGCGGGCGCCGAGGCCGCCCGTAACTTCGGGCTCGACGCGGAGCCCGCGCACGCGGAGCGGTACGCCCGTGCCGCCGAGTTCCTCGACGTGGCGCTCAAGCTCTGGGACAGCTGGGAGGACGACGCGATCGTCGCCGACAAGGCGGCCGGCGTCTGGGGCGACGACACGAAGATCCATCCGCCCCGCCACCGGGGCACGTACTTCGGCGTCGAGGGCGCCCTGAACGTGCCGCGCTCCCCGCAGGGTTATCCGCTGCTGGTCCAGGCCGGCTCCTCGAAGGACGGCAAGGCGTTCGCGGCCCGTTACGCGGAGGCGGTGTTCACCGCGCAGCAGACCCTGGGGGACGCGCGGGACTTCTACGCCGGCCTCAAGGCCCTGACGGTGGCGGCCGGCCGGGACCCCGACCACATCAAGGTGCTGCCCGGCATCGTCCCGGTGATCGGTTCGACGGAGGCCGAGGCCCGCGCGAACGAACAGGTGCTGGAGGACCACATCGTGTACGCGCACGGGGTGGACCGCCTGGAGAGCCTGCTGCAGTTGCCGCCCGGCACGCTGGAGCTGGACGGGCCGCTGCCCGCCGACCTGCCGCCGGAGAGCTCCATCGAGGGGGCCAGGAGCCGGTACACGCTGGTGGTGGAGCTGGCCCGGCGCGACCGTCTGACCGTGCGGCAGCTGATCGGCCGGCTCGGCGGCGGCCGCGGGCACCTCACCTTCTCCGGGACACCCGAGCAGGTCGCGGACGCCATCGAGGAGTGGTTCACCCTCGGCGCCGCCGACGGGTTCAACATCATGCCCGCGGTCCTGCCGTCCGGCCTCGACACCTTCGTCGACCACGTCGTGCCGATCCTGCGCTCCCGCGGCCTGCTCCGCGAGGAGTACGGCCCGCGCCAGACCCTGCGCGCGCGGTACGGCCTCCCACGCCCCGCCAACCAGCACGTCTCCCCGGCACTCACCCGCGTCTGACCCGCCCGCACCAGGCCCGCCCGTACCCGAGAGGAACCCCCATGCCCGGCATCGAGATCAGCAGGATCACCGCCAGGATCGGCGCGCGGATATCCGGCGTCGACATCGGCGAGCCGCTCGACGAGGAGACCGTCACCGCCCTGCGGAACGCGCTGAACGAACACAAGGCACTGGTCTTCGACGACGTCGGCCTGGACGACGAGGGCCAGCAGGCGTTCGCCCGGCACTTCGGCGACCTCACCACCGCCCATCCGACCGTGCCCGCGGTACCGGGCGCCCCCAACGTGCTGCCCGTCGACAGCGAGCGCGGGCGGGCCGCCAACAACTGGCACACCGACGTCACGTTCGTCCTCAACCCGCCGCAGGCCAGCACCCTGCGCAGCATCACGCTCCCGCCGTACGGGGGCGAGACGCTGATCGCCAGTTCCGCCGCCGCCTACCGCGACCTGCCCGAGCCCCTGCGGCTGCTGGCCGACACGCTGTGGGCCGAGCACACCAACGACTACGACTACGCGGTGCCCGAGGAGGAGATCGACGAGGCGCAGGCCGCCCAGCGCGCCCAGTTCACGTCCATCGAGTACCGGACCGCGCACCCCGTGGTCCGGGTCCACCCGCTGACCGGCGAGCGCGGACTGTTCATCGGCGGCTTCGCCCAGCGGATCGTCGGCCTGTCTTTGGGCGAGTCCCGCAAGGTCCTCGACCTGCTCCAGGCGTACGTCGTGCGGCCCGAGAACGTCCTGCGGCACCGCTGGTCGGCGAACCAGCTCGTGCTGTTCGACAACCGCATCACCCAGCACTACGCCATCGACAACTACGACGGCCTGCCGCGCCGCCTGAACCGGGTGACGGTCGCCGGTGACGTGCCGGCCGGTGTCGAGGGCAAGGAGAGCTACTCGATCACGGGCGACGCGTCGCACTACACGAAGGTCGCCTGACCGGGGGCTTCCGGTATGCGGCCCTCCGGGTGATGGTTGCCGGATGCGGATGAAGAGCTGCAGCACCTGCAAGAGCCAGAGACAGCCACACCGCTTCCTGGAACCGAAGGAAGCGGTGTGGGTCAAGGAGCACCTGAAGGAGAAGTTCACCGGCACGTACATGATCTGCTTGGCTCCTCTGGACGACGGAGCCAAGCAGTGCCGCAACCTCCGCACCTCCTGGGCCGAGAAGCACCTCAAGGAGCCCCTGCGCCTGCCCGAGCAGGAATGAGGCTCCCGCAACCGGTCACAGGTTGCTGAAGTCCGGGCCCTTTGTGCGAGTGCGCTTCAGTTCGTAGAAGCCGGGGACCGAGGCGACCAGGAGCGTGCCGTCCCAGAGCTTGGCGGCCTCCTCGCCCTGCGGGGCCGGGGTGACGACCGGGCCGAAGAAGGCGATCTGCTCGCCGTCGGCGCCGGGGACCGCGATGACGGGCGTGCCGACGTCCTGGCCGACCTTGTCGATGCCCTCCTTGTGCGAGGCGCGCAGCTCGGCGTCGAACTCGAAGTCCTCCTGGTCGGCGTAGTCGATCAGGTCGGCGGGCAGGCCGACCTCGTCGAGCGCGCCGGCGATCGCCTCCTTCGTCAGGCCGAGGCCGTCGTTGTGGATGCGGTTGCCGAGCGCGGTGTAGAGCGGGCCGAGGATGTCGGAGCCGTGCTTCTGCGCGGCCGCGGTCACCACGCGGACCGGCTGCCAGGCGGTGGTGGCGAGCATCTCGCGGTACTCGTCGTCGAGCTCGTCCAGCTTCGGCTCGTTCAGGACCGCGAGGCTCATGATGTGCCAGCGCACCTCGATGTCCCGGACCTTCTCCACCTCCAGGACCCAGCGCGAGGTCATCCACGCCCAGGGACACAGCGGGTCGAACCAGAAGTCGACGGGAGTCTTGGCAGAGGTCTGTTCGGACATGTTTCTCCTCGGTCGGGATCGTTCGCCGTCAGGGGCCCTGGGTGCTGCTTCCAGCGTCAACGCGATCGGTCGTCCGTGCCATTCCCGGGTACCCCGTGTCAGGGGCGCATGGCAGGATCGGTCCTGTTCACACGTATGCGACGTGTATCCAAGACGCCACGAGGGAGTGCCGCCCGTGCCCGGTGAGAATCTGTCCCGCGACGAGGCCCGCGAGCGGGCAGCACTGCTGTCCGTCGAGGAGTACGAGGTGTCCCTGGACCTGCGCTCCGCGGTCGGCGGGACGGATGCCGGGCCGCGCACCTTCCGGTCGGTGACGACCATCCGGTTCCGCAGCGCCGAGCCGGGCGCCACGAGTTTCGCGGACCTGATCGCACCGAGTGTCACGGCCGTCTCGCTGAACGGCAGGGACCTCGACCCGGGCGCGGTCTTCGACGGCTCGCGCATCCTCCTGGAGGATCTGGCCGAGGAGAACGAACTGGTCGTCGACGCCCAGTGCGCGTACAGCCGCACGGGTGAGGGCATGCACCGCTTCGTCGACCCCGAGGACGGCGAGGTCTACCTCTACACGCAGTACGAGCCGGCCGACGCCCGCCGCGTCTTCGCCAACTTCGAGCAGCCCGACCTCAAGGCGCCCTACCGCTTCGAGGTGCGGGCCCCCGAGGGCTGGGTCGTGTGGAGCAACGGCGTCGGTGAACTCACCGACGGGGTGTGGAGGTTCGCCGGGACCAAGCCGATCTCGACGTACATCACGGCGGTCGTCGCCGGCCCCTACCACTACGTGACCGACTCGTACGAGCGTGTCCTCGACGACGGCACCCGGCTGGAGATCCCGCTCGGCGCGCTGTGCCGCAAGGGCCTCGCCAGGCACTTCGACGTCGACGACGTCTTCCTGGTCACCAAGCAGGGCCTGGACTTCTTCCACGACCACTTCGACTACCCGTACCCGTTCGGGAAGTACGACCAGGCGTTCGTGCCCGAGTACAACCTCGGCGCGATGGAGAACCCGGGACTCGTGACGTTCCGCGAGGAGTTCATCTTCCGCGGGAACGTGACGCAGGCGTCGTACGAGCGCCGGGCGAACGTCATCCTGCACGAGATGGCCCACATGTGGTTCGGCGACCTGGTGACCATGGTCTGGTGGGACGACCTGTGGCTCAAGGAGTCCTTCGCGGACTTCATGGGCGCGTTCTCGATGGTCGAGGCGACCCGCTTCACGAACGGCTGGATCACCTTCGCCAACAACCGCAAGGCGTGGGCGTACCGCGCCGACCAGCTGCCCTCCACGCATCCGATCACCGCCGACATCCGTGACCTGGAGGACGCCAAGCTCAACTTCGACGGCATCACGTACGCCAAGGGGGCCTCGGTCCTCAAGCAGCTGGTGGCGTACGCGGGCCGGGACGCCTTCCTTGAGGGCGCCCGCCGCTACTTCAAGCGGCACGCGTACGGGAACACGCGCCTCGGTGACCTGCTGTCGGCGCTGGAGGAGACGAGCGGGCGCGACATGGCCGCCTGGTCGCGGGCCTGGCTGCAGACCGCCGGGGTCAACTCCCTCACCCCGCAGGTCATCCTCGACGCGCAGGGCCGGGTCTCCGAACTGTCGGTCCTCCAGGAGGCCGCCGAGTCGCATCCCGAACTGCGGCCCCACCGGGTGGCGGTGGGCCTCTACCGGCGCGAGGGCGCGGACGGCCCGCTCGTGCGGTACGCGCGCGCCGAGGTGGACGTCGACGGGCCGCGCACGGTCGTCGGCGAGCTGGCCGGCGCGGACGCCCCCGAACTGGTCCTCGTCAACGACGACGACCTCACGTACTGCAAGATCCGCTTCGACGAGGGGTCGCTGGACACGCTGCGCTCCCATCTCGGCGACATCACCGACCCGCTCGCCCGCGCCCTGTGCTGGTCGGCGCTGTGGAACCTGACCCGGGACGCGCTCATGCCCGCGCGGGACTTCATCGGCCTGGTGCTGCGTTTCGCCGGCCGCGAGTCGGACATCGGTGTGCTCCAGACCCTGCACTCCTGGGCGAACTCCGCGCTGACCCACTACGCGGCGCCCGGGTGGCGGGAGACCGGCGGGCGGCTGCTCGCCGAGGGCGCGCTGCGTGAGCTGCGGGTCGCCGAGGCCGGCAGCCAGCACCAGCTGACCTGGGCGCGTTTCCTCGCGGCGGTCGCCTCCGAGGAGGCCGATCTCCAACTGCTCTCGGGGCTGCTGGAGGGCACGGAGAAGATCGACGGGCTCGAGGTCGACCAGGAGCTGCGGTGGGCGTTCCTGGAGCCGCTCGCCGCGCACGGGGTCGCCGACGAGGCCGCGCTCGCCGCGGAGCTCGCCCGGGACGACACCGCGTCCGGGAAGCGGCACCAGGTGCGGTGTCTGGCGGCGCGGCCCTCCGCGGCGGTCAAGGCGCAGGCGTGGGCCTCCGTGGTCGAGTCGGACTCGCTGTCCAACGCGCTGGTGGAGGCGACGATCGCCGGGTTCGCGCAGGCGTCGCACCGGGAGCTCGCCGCGCCGTACGCCTCGAAGTACTTCGAGGTGATCGAGCGGGTGTGGGAGGAGCGGTCCATCCAGATCGGGATGGATGTGGTGCGGGGGCTGTTCCCCTCGCTCCAGGACTCCCGGGCCACGCTGGACGCGGCCGACGCGTGGCTTGCCTCCCATGGGGAGGCTGCGCCTGCGCTGCGGAGGCTGGTGCTTGAGGCTCGGGATGATCTGGCTCGGGTGTTGCGGGGGCAGGAGTGTGATGTGGCTGCGGGTGGATGATTGGCTGCCGCCGGCTGGGCTGTCGGGTGCGCGTTGGCTGCCGCCGGCTGGGCTGTCGGGTACGGGTGCGCTGTGGCTGGTCGCGCAGTTCCCCGCGCCCCTGAAAGATTGTGCCGTTCCCCGCACCCCCGAAAGATTGCGCCGTTCCCCGCGCCCCCGAAAGACTGCGCCCGCCCGTGCCCCCGAAGGATTGCGGTGTTCCTCGTGCCCCTAAGAACCCTCCTCCAACGGGGGACGGTGGTTCGGGGGTTGACTTTGGGGGGTTGCAGGACGGTTACGGGATTTGGGGGGTCGAAGCCGTGACCCCCTTTTCAACCAGGGGGTTTCGGCAGTCGAACGTTTGGACTTTAGGGCGGGCTTGTCCTGGTTTGACGACGGGCGTGTAACAGCGGTTATGCACCGGGCCGGGCGCGGCAGATTCGGGAGCATGAACCACAACACCCCGCTCTCCCCCCGGCCCCTGCGCCACCTGTCCGACGTCCAGCAGCGTGTCCTGACCACCGCGCACCTGCGGGCGCGGGGCGTGAGCGGCGCCGACATCAGCGCCCAGTGCCGGCCCGGCGGCTCCTGGCAGCAGCTCCTGCCGGGCGTCTTCCTGCTCCGCCCGGGCCCCGTCACCACCGAGGAGCGGCTGCACGCGGTGCTGCTGTACGCGGCCCGCTCCCCCGTCACCGAACCGGGGGTCCCCGCCCAGCCGGACGCCGGCGCACCGTACCCCCCGAAGCGGTACGCCGACGCGATGATCACCGGTCTCGCGGCGCTCGCCCTGCACCGCTTCCCGTGCGTTCCCCCGCTGTCCTCCCTCGACCGCGTCGACGTCCTCGTCCCCCGGCTGCGCCGGCTGCGCTCCACGGGCTGCGTCCGGATCGTCCGGACGTCGGGCCTGCCGGAGCCCGAGCAGATCACCGGCGTCCCGGTGGCGCCCGTCCCCCGCGCACTGGCCGACGCGATCGCCGACCTCACCGACGCGGCAGCCGTACGCCACCTGCTCACCGAGGCGGTACGCGGCGGCCACTGCGAGCCCGCCGCCGTCGTACGGGAGCTGACGCAGGCCCGGCTGCTGGGCCGGCCGCACGTGGTGGACGCGGTCGACTCGCTCCTCGCCGAGGGCCGTGCCATCGCCGAGAGCCGGCTCTACCGCATGGTCGCGGAGCACGGCCTGCCCGACCCGGTCTGGAACGTGGACCTCCGGCTGCCCGGCGGCCCGCACCTCGGCGGCCTCGACGCGTACTGGCCCGACCAGGCCGTCGCCCTCGAACTCGACACCCGCACACCCCGCCAGGACGACGACACGATGTGGTCCGAGTACGCCCGCAAGCGTGAGCACCTGGAGCGGCTCGGCATCACGGTCGTCCACGTCACGCCGAAGAAGCTGCGGGACTCGCCGGAGCAGCAGGCGACCGTGGTGCGCACGGCTCTGATGGCGTCGGGGGACCGCGATCCGGCGGCCTACGTCGAGGTACTGCCCCGGTAGGGCGCTACTTCGGCTTCGGGCAGAACTCCGCCTCGATCACCGCGTCGCTGTTCCCCGACCAGTCGCCGTTGAAGTTGAAGGCGAGCGAACGGCGGCCGTCCGCGGTCGTGACGGCCTCCGAGTTGGAACCGTGGATGCCGCCGCCGTGGCCCCAGACGACGACGCCGCAGCTCAGCTCGCGTTCGATGAGGCCGAGGCCGTAGCCGGCCTTCGGGGCCTCGGACACCTTGACCGTCGTCTTCATCTCGGTGAGCTGTTCGCGCGGCAGGAGCCTGCCGCGCAGCAGCGCCGAGTAGAAGCGGTTGAGGTCGGCCGAGTCGGAGATCATCTCGCCCGCCGCGGAGGCGAGGGAGGGGTTGAGCTCCGTGACGTCGTAGGTCGGGCCGGTGACCGAGGGGGCGAGTTTCCCGTACGCCCGGCTGCTGGGCCCCGGCACCTTCGGATACGTACCCGGGACGAGGGTGGCGCGCAGTCCGAGGGGCTCGATGAGGCGCCGGCGGATCTCGTCGCCGTACGGGTGGCCGGTGGCCTTCTGGATCACCATTCCGGCCAGGACGTAGTTGGTGTTGGAGTAGTTCCACGAGGCGCCCGGCGCGAAGTCCGGTTCGTGGGCCGTCGCGATGCCCACCAGGTCCCGGGGCGACAGTTCGTCGTAGCGGTGCGCGAAGAAGCCGTCCTTGAGGAAGTAGGTCCGGGCGAAGTCGTCGTCCGCCGTGTAGTCGAAGATGCCGCTCGTGTGGTTGAGCAGTTGGCGCAGGGTGATCCGGCGGCCGTCGTGACCGTTGCCGCGCACGACGCCCGGCAGCCACTCGTCCACCGTGTCGTCGAGCGAGAGGCGTTCCTCCGCCTCCAGCTGGAGCAGGACCGTCGACACGAAGGTCTTGGTGATGCTGCCCACGCGGTAGCGGTCGTGGGCGGAGCGGGGCTTCTTCGTCCTCAGGTCGCCCACACCCGAGGTGGCCTTCCAGGTGCCGCGGGTGTCCTCGGCCCGGGCGGTCACGCCGGGGACTCCGTCCTTGACGGCGGCGTCGATGGCGCTGCGGGTCGCGGCGTGGTCCGCGGCCGGTGCGGTCCGCGTTGTCGGCGCCGGGGAGTCGGCGAGGGCCGCCGGAGCGGTCAGTGCGGCCGCGACGAGGGCGGCGGTGCCGGTCAGGCCCAGGCGCAGGGTGCGGGATGACATGTCGTGTGCCTTCCGTCGTGGGTGAACCGACGGGAGGGACCCCGCGGGTGGCCGCGCGGGTTGCTCCGCCCTGGGACGGTTGGGCGTGTTCGAGCCCCTTTCGGGGTGCCGGCGAACCGGAGTCCGAAGGGCTCAGCCCTTCTTCAGGACGAGTTCCGTGTTGCGGTCCTCGGGCGTGCCGCTGAGGTCCGTGCGGGCGCCCGCGGCGTTGAAGGAGAGCTCCCGGTACAGGGCTGCCAGACCCGTCTGGGAGAGGTCCGTGAAGTCCGTGTCGTGCGGGGCCGCGGACTCGATGAGCGTGGTGAACAGGGAGACCGTGCCGTCGTGGTTGTCGGCGACCTCGATCACCCGGGCGAGCTGCGGGAAGTCGACGTGCGAGGCGGTGGAGACCTCCCAGAAGGAGCGCCCGTCCGGGGCGGAGTGCGGGGTGATCCTGTTCCGGTGGCTGTGGCCGTTCACCCAGGCCAGCACCGGGCGGTGGGCGCCGAGCAGGGCGAGCACCTCGTCACCGCCGTGCCGCCGCTCCCCCGGGTGGGCCGGGTCCTCGCGGAGGTTGCGCATCGACTTGCTGGTGTGGTGGCTGAAGACGATGACGTGTTCCTTGTTCTTCTCGGCCGCCTTCAGCGTGCGCTCCAGCCACCTGAGCTGGCCGGTGCCGAGCGAGCCCTCGTAGTGGCCTCCCGGGTCGGTGGTGTCGAGGCTGACACCGATCAGGTCGTCCGCGATCCGGAACGTGTAGTACTGGGTCCCCGCGGCGAGGTTGGCCTGCGAGTAGCCGTGTCCGACGGGGCCCACCCCGGCGTGTGCCGGATCGAGGTGGGCCCGGAGGTACTCGGCGGGTGTGAAGGGGGCGCGGCCCTCGTCCGGGGTGACCGGACGCAGCTTCCGCGACTGGGACTTGAGCATCGCCTTGAAGCCGGCGCCCGTCGGGTCGCCGCCCTTCCTGACGTTCTTCCAGATGCGGACGCCCTCCGACTCGTCAAGCGTCATCAGCTTCCTGCCGCCGACCGCGAACTCGGCGAAGAAGGAGTCGCCGGGCGCGTAGCAGCCGCCGGGCAGGGAGTCGTGGTTGCCGACCGTGGAGTACCAGGGCAGGTTGAGGCCGGGGCTGCGCACCTCGCGGATCGCGGCGGCGAGGAAGCCCTCGATGCGCGGGAAACCGAGCTGCTTGTCGGCGTCGCGCAGGGCCGAGTCGGGCTGCCAGTACAGCTTGAGGTCGCTGTTCTGGACGCCCTCGTAACGGGCCGGGTCACCGGAGTTGGGCGTGATACGGCCGCCGCTCATCACCTTCAGGAACCAGTCCAGCTCCGTCTTGGCGTTGTTGTCGGTGTTGTCGCCCGTGGTCATCACGAAGTGCAGCGGGGACCCGGTGACGGGGGCTCCGCGCAGCGCGTTGACGCGCTCGACGAGCGAGACCGCGCCGGGCACCGACAGGGACTCCTGGGGCCGCCAGGCGCTGGCGGTCTGGGCGCGCAGGTACTCGTACCGCAGCGGGTGCTGTACGTCGACCAGGTGCAGGTCCGTGAACTGCACGAACGCGGCGAGCGCGGTGCGCCGTCCCTCCCGTCCCGCCTTGGCGGCGGCCAGGTCGCCGCGGACGACGCGCGGCCAGGCGGGCCCGTCCCCGAGCCGCCGGAACCCGGAGCCCGGGCGCGCGGTCGCGAGGGTGGAGAGGGTGGTGCCCCGGGTGTACGGGGCCAGGGGCGCGGCCGGTGCCTGACGGGAGACCGCGATGGACCGACCCTGGGTGGTGGCGGCGGTGTCGGTGGCGGCCTCGCTGGTTCCCGGCCGCAGCGCGAAGCCGATGCCCGCGGAGAGGGACACCGCCCCGGTGGCGGCCAGGAAGGCGCGGCGGTCACGGGCGGCGGTGGCGACAGAGCGTATGCGCGACATGGCGCGGTCTCCCCGGGTACGAACGCGTCAGCAGTGGTCGCGGGCGGTTCGCCGACGCGAACTTCCCGCTCTTACTGGATGGTTGGCATCCGGGGTGACCTGCGCGTTAACTGGACGGCAACGGGCAGCGCCGATCACCGTACGTCGATCTTGGACTACCCTCCGCGTCCACCGGGTCCTCTCCGAACCGAGGCGGGCCGGTCACTCCATGTTCATCTGGCGGGGTAGGGGGCAGGTCCCGCGCGCCGACGTCAGGCGTCCGCGGGGTGTTCCGGGACGCCCGTCACCCGTCCGGTCGCGGGCCGGTCCCGCCACAGTCCGAGCCCTACGTCGACGAGTCCCACGCGCGTCAGCGCCGGTACCTCGTCGAGCGGGTGCCAGGCCGCCAGGTCGGTCGAGCCGCCGATCTCGTGGCGCAGTTCGCCGCCGGTGACGCGGGCCTCGTAGACGATCCGCAGACCATGGAGGTCGACGGCGGCACCGAGGCGGCGGGGATGGGTCTCCCGGACCGTGTCGACGCCGAGCAGGGCGACCGGCTCGACGGTGTACCCGGTCTCCTCCTCGGCCTCCCGGACGACGGTGTCGTACGGGTCCTCGCCGTGGTCCGTGCCGCCGCCCGGCAGCGTCCAGCGCTTGCCGCCGTCCCTGGCCACCCAGCGCGCGAGGAGCATTCGCCCGTCCCGTACGCACACGGCGTAGGCCGCCACCCGCAACTCCTTGTGCATGACCAGACGTTATGGCCCGACGTGACGGCAGGGACACCCGCACGTCCCGGTTTGGCCGGAGATCGACCGCATGACGTATGGCGGAATTACGCCATGAACACTTCACGTCACGGTCAGCTCTCCCCAAACATCTGTCTCGTGGGTAAAGCTGAGCGGTCATCCGGGTTCACATTCCGGACTGACGCGATCGATTCGATGTCGATCCGATCGTGAACGGACTTTTCCTTTACCTACAAGGATGCTGATGACCCTCAACTCTCAGCGCGCTCCGATCAGCGGGGCGAGACGCGCGGCACGCATAGCCGTCGCCGCCGGTCTCGTGGCCGCTCTCTCCGCGGCAGGGCCGATACCCATGGCGTTCTCCGCGGACGACCCGGGCACCTCCGCCGACACGCCGGTCAAGTCCGCGAGCGGCAAGCTCGGTTCGGCGGACGCGGACCTCCTCGCCGAGGCGCAGGCGGCCGGCGACAAGAACGTCACGATGATGATCGCCACCGCTCCCGGGCAGACCGAGCAGGTCGCCGGGCAGCTGGACGCGGTCAAGGGCGGCTCCGTGGGCCGCACCCACGACAAGCTCGGCTACGTCCGCGCCACCGTGCCGACCGCCCGGGCCGAGGCGGCCATCGCGGCGGCCTCCAAGCTCTCCTCCGTGCACGGCATCGACCTGCGCCAGGAGATCGCGCTGGACGACCCGACGCCGTCCGGTGACCGGGCGAAGGGGGCCAAGAAGACCCCGACCGCCGGTTCCTACCCGGCCCCCGGGAAGAACACCCCCGCCGAGAACCCGTACAACCCGTCCTTCGAGACGGGTGCCGTCGACTTCGTGGAGGACAACCCGAAGGCGGACGGCCGCGGCATCACCATCGGCATCCTCGACTCCGGTGTCGACGTGGCGCACCCCGCGCTGCAGAAGACCACCACCGGCGAGCGCAAGATCGTCGACTGGGTGACGGCGACCGACCCGCTGGTCGACGGCGACGCCACCTGGCGCGCCATGGTCAACGCCCGCTCGGGCCCGGTCTTCACCTACGACGGCGAGAGCTGGACGGCTCCGGCCGGGAACTACGCGGTCAGCCGCTTCCGCGAGTCCGCGTCCACCGGCGGCGACGCCAACGGCGACCTCAACCGCGACGGCGACACCACCGACAGCTGGGGCGTCCTCTACGACGCCGCGGCCGGGACCGCCCGCGTCGACCTGAACGACAACAACGACTTCACCGACGACACGCCGATGAAGCCGTACAAGGACGGCTACCAGATCGGCTACTTCGGTACCGACGACCCGGCGACCGCCATCGTCGAGCGCGTGCCGTTCACCGTGGAGATCCGCAAGGACGTCCCGATGGACCCGCTGGGCGGCGACTGGGTCGGCAAGAAGGCCGACTTCGTCAACATCGGCATCATCGAGTCCGAGCACGGCACGCACGTCGCCGGCATCACCGCCGCCAACAAGCTGTTCGGCGGGAGGATGAACGGCGCGGCGCCCGGCGCCAAGCTCGTCTCCTCGCGCGCCTGCACCTGGACCGGCGGCTGCACGAACGTCGCGCTCACCGAGGGCATGATCGACCTCGTCGCGAACCGCGGCGTCGACATCGTGAACATGTCGATCGGCGGCCTGCCCGCGCTCAACGACGGCAACAACGCGCGCGCCGAGCTCTACACGCGTCTCATCGACACCTACGGCGTGCAGCTGGTCATCTCGGCCGGCAACTCCGGCCCCGGCGCCAACACCATCGGCGACCCCGGCCTCGCCGACAAGGTCATCTCGGTCGGCGCGTCCATCTCCAGGCAGACCTGGGCCGCCAACTACGGCTCGGCCGTGGAGAAGAAGTACGCGATGATGCCCTTCTCCTCGCGCGGCCCGCGCGAGGACGGCGGCTTCACGCCCACGCTGACCGCGCCCGGCGCGGCCATCAACACCACGCAGACCTGGTTCCCCGGCGGCCCGGTCGCCGAGGCGGGCTACTCCCTGCCGCCCGGCTACTCGATGCTCCAGGGCACCTCGATGGCGTCCCCGCAGGCCGCGGGCGCCTCCGCGCTGCTCCTGAGCGCCGCGAAGCAGAAGCGCATCGATCTGACGCCCGCGAAGCTGCGCACCGCGCTGACCTCGACCGCCGACCACATCAGCGGCACACAGGCGTACGAGGAGGGTGCGGGCCTCATCGACATCCAGGACGCCTGGAAGTCGATCCGCCGCGGCGCCACCGCCCACGAATACACCGTGAAGGCGCCGGTCGACACCGCGATCGACTTCGCGCTGGAGACCCCGGGCTTCGGCACCGGCCTCTACGACCGCGAGGGCGGCCTGAAGGCCGGGCAGAAGAAGACGTACGACGTCACCGTGACCCGTACGACCGGCGCGGACCGTGCCGTCCGGCACGAGCTGCACTTCGAGAACAACCGGGACAGGACCTTCCGGATCGTCGGCAAGGACGAGATCTCGCTGCCGCTGAACAAGCCGGTGACGGTGAAGGTCGAGGCCAGGCCGGAGAACTCCGGTCTGAGCAGCGCCATCCTGGAGGTCGACGACCCGCGCACCGAGGGCGTCGACAAGCAGGTCCTCACCACGGTGGTGGTCGCCGCCCCGCTGGCCGCCCCGCAGAAGTACGCCTACTCCGCGTCCGGCACGGTCCAGCGCAACTCCAGCAGGTCCTACTTCGTGACCGTCCCCGAGGGCGCCAAGAACCTCGAGGTCGCGATCGGCGGGCTGAAGGCCGGCAGCCAGACCCGGTTCATCGCCATCCACCCGTACGGCGTCCCGGTCGACAACACCTCCACGCCGTACTGCTACAACAACTACCTCGACGGCAACGGCTGCCGCCCCGACCTGCGCTCGTACAGCGACCCGCAGCCGGGCGTGTGGGAGATCGAGGTCGAGTCCCGCCGTACGTCGCCGGTGCTCGACAACCCGTACAAGCTGAGCGTCGAGGTGCTGGGCGCCGAGTTCGACCCGGCGGTCGTGACCGTCCCCGAGGCCAAGGTCGGTACGCCGACGCCGGCTTCGTGGAAGGTGACGAACAAGCTGGCCGCGGTGGACGGTTCGCTCCGGGGCGGCCCGCTCGGCTCCTCCAAGAGCACGCGGCCGACCATCGCCGACGGCGCCACGGACGTCGTCACGGTGGACGTGCCCGCGGGCGCCGAGTCGCTCGACGTGTCCATCGGCAACGTCTCGGACGCGGCCGCCGACCTCGACCTGTCGGTCTTCGACGCGCAGGGCAACGAGGTCGGTTCGTCGGCCGACGGCGACTCCGAGGAGGCCGTCTCCGTCCCGTCGCCCGCGGCCGGCACGTACCGCGTGCTGATCGCCGGCTACTCGGTCCCGGCCGGCAGCACCGCGTACGACTACCTGGACGTGTACTTCGCGCCCTCGCTCGGACAGATCGAGGTCGACTCCACGCCCGTGAAGCTCGCCACCGGGGCGTCGGCGTCGATGACCGCGAAGGTCGTCGCGAACGCGGCGGCGCCGGAGGGACGCACGTTCTTCGGGCGCGTGCAGCTCGTGAACGCGCGGGGCACCGCGGCCGGCACCGGCAACGTGCTGATCGAGAAGGTCGTGCCGTAACCGGCGCAGTGGTGACGTAGCAGGGGGCGGGCGTCCGGGTGACCGGGCGCCCGCCCCTTCCGGTTCTCAGCCCCGGCCGTCATCCGGGCCCGGGCACCGCAGACCGCGGGCTCCCGGGAGCGCCCGCAGGATCTCGCTCCGGGCGTCGCCGACTCCCGGGCCGGTCTCCCAGTCCTGCCCGTCCTGCGCGTACACCGGCACCCTGACCAGGGTGTACGTGCCGGCCTTCAGGTCCTCGCGCGCACTCGTCGGCAACGTGACGGTGATCGTCGGGTGGTCCTTCGCCGACTGCTCGGGCCGGTAGTAGCGCTCCACCTCCAGGACGACGCTCACGTTCCCGGCGCCCGCAGGCGTGATGCTCCGTACGGTCCCCTCGGCGAGGACCTTCGCGCACGCGAGGTGCCGCTCGGCCGAGGAGGACTTCGCCCCGCCCGCCCCGGAGTCCTGCTCGGCGGTCGCCGAGTCGGCCGAACTGGTGGCGTCGCCGCCCCCGTTCGACCCGAGCCACACCAGCCCGCCGAGCATCGCGGTGCCCGCGGCCACCACCAGGGTGCCGAGCGCCACGCCCGCGTACCGGCGGTACCAGGGCGGCTGCGAGGGTTTGAGCGGCCTCGCCGCCGTGCGCGGTACGGAGGCCGGGGGTACGGAGGCCGCCGGGGATACGGAGACCGGGGACGGCTCGGTCGCGGGTGGCGGGCCCGCCAGGGTGTCACCCATGATCCGCAGCTGTTCCCTGAGCAGGGCCACGTCCGCGACCGCCGACCGGTGCTCCGCCATGAACCGCGCGTCGTCCCGGGCCCCCTCGGGCAGGGGCTCCTCGGTGATCGCGGCCAGCAGCGCGTCGATCCCTTCGTGTTCGGCCACGTCACACCACCTCGTCCTCGTGCAGGCGGGCGCGCAGCGCGCGGACCGCCG
Source organism: Streptomyces sp. NPDC002701 (assembly GCF_042889045.1). Taxonomy (NCBI): domain Bacteria; kingdom Bacillati; phylum Actinomycetota; class Actinomycetes; order Kitasatosporales; family Streptomycetaceae; genus Streptomyces; species Streptomyces sp. NPDC002701. Next base: position 398,200 of record NZ_JBIAQL010000001.1, on the reverse strand, counting down.
TGTGCAGCCTGCTCTTGACCGTGCCCTCGGGGATGCCGAGCTGTTCGGCGATCCCGCGGACGGGCAGGTCGGCGTAGAAGCGCAGCACGAGGATCTGGCGCTGGGCGTCCGGCAGCTCGTCCAGTCCCTGGGCCACGGCGAGCGACAGCACCTTCGTGTCCTCACCCGCGTCGCCCACGGTGTGCTCCTCGGACCGCAGGGCGGCCAGGCGCTCGCCGATCCGCTCCTGCCGGCGCCTGGCCCGGTGCCAGTCCATGGCGAGGTTCGAGGCGACGACCGCCGCCCACGCGGAGACGTCCCGCAGTGCCTCGGCCCCGCTCGCCTCCCGTTCCAGGAGCCGCAGACGTACCTGCTGTACCCCGTCCGGCAGGTCCGCCTGCGGCACCCCGCCGAGCGCGAGCACCGCACGCACCCGGCGCTCCTGGGCCGCGTCCAGGGGGTCGGCGGGCGTCCCCCCGGCCGCCTCCCCGCCCCCCTGGACGCGGCGGGCCTTTCTGCGCAGCACAGCTGCCCTCCCCTCGCCGCGTTTCCTCTAGGACGCACGCGGCGCGGGAAACGTTCGGCCGACCTCGACGGAGGTGTACGTCACACCGTCTCAGTGCGCGGGCAATGGATTGGACACATGGGCCGGGGTGAGACACATGATGGAATCTCGGCCATCAGGGAACAGGCAGAAGGAGTCACCGTGAAGGTAGGAATCGTCGGAGCCACCGGTCAGGTCGGCACGGTCATGCTGAGGATCCTCGCCGAGCGCGACTTCCCGGTGCGGACCCTGCGGCTGTTCGCCTCGGCCCGTTCGGCCGGTTCGACGATCGACTACAAGGGCGAGCCGGTCACGGTGGAGGACGCCTCCACGGCCGACTACACGGGCCTCGACATCGTGCTGTTCTCCGCGGGCGGCGCCACGTCCAGGGCCCTCGCCGAGAAGGTGGCCGCACAGGGTGCCGTCGTGATCGACAACTCCTCCGCCTGGCGCCGGGACCCCGAGGTCCCGCTGGTCGTCTCCGAGGTCAACCCGCACGCCGTGGCGGACCGGCCCAAGGGGATCATCGCCAACCCGAACTGCACCACGATGGCCGCGATGCCCGTGCTCAAGCCCCTCCACGAGGAGGCGGGCCTCGAAGCCCTCGTCGTCGCCACCTACCAGGCCGTCTCCGGCTCCGGTCTCTCCGGTGTCGCCGAGCTGCACGGGCAGGCGCAGAAGGTCGTCGCCGTCGCGGACAGGCTGACGCACGACGGTTCGGCGGTCGACTTCCCCGAGCCGGCCGTCTACCAGCGGCCCATCGCCTTCAACGTCCTGCCGCTGGCCGGTTCGGTCGTCGACGACGGCTCGTACGAGACCGACGAGGAGCAGAAGCTCCGCCACGAGTCCCGCAAGATCCTGGAGATCCCGGGTCTCAAGGTCTCCGGCACCTGTGTCCGCGTACCGGTGTTCTCGGGCCACTCGCTGCAGGTCAACGCCCGGTTTGCGCGGCCGCTGAGCGTGGCGCGGGCCACGGAGCTGCTGGGCGGCGCTCCGGGGGTCGCGCTCTCGGAGATCCCGACCCCGCTCGAGGCCGCCGGCCAGGACCCCTCCTTCGTCGGCCGCATCCGTGCCGACGAGACCGTGGAGCACGGTCTTGCGCTGTTCGTCTCCAGCGACAACCTGCGCAAGGGCGCTGCGTTGAACGCCGTTCAGATTGCGGAGTTGGTGGCGGCCGAGCTTGGCGCTGCGGCGGTTTGACGGGACGACCCGCGTCCGGTGGACCACCTTGTGGTCCACCGGACGCGGGTCGGGGAGTGTGTGTCGGGTGCGGCCCGGTGGGGGTTGTTCGCGCAGTTCCCCGCGCCCCTGAAAAAGTCGGCCGCGCCCCGGGCCTGAAAGAGTCGGCCGTGCCCCTGGGCTGAAAGAGTCGGCCGTGCCCCTGGGCTGAAGGATTCAGCCGTGGCCCGGGGACCTGAAAGACTCGGCCGTGCTCCGGGGGCCTGGAAGAGTCGGCCGTGGCTCGCGCCCCTGGAAACTTAGGCCGTGCCCTGGGACTTCGAGGCGGCTGCGAGTTTCTTTGTGACGTCCAGTGTGTCGGTGGCGGGCGGGGCCTCGATGTCCGCCTCCGTGCCGAAGTCGGTGAACTTGAGCGTCGTGGTGCTGGTGACCGTCTGGCTCTTCTGGCCCTCACCCGTCTGGGGGCGCAGCGTGAGCTTGATGGTCTCCTGGCGCAGGCGGCCCTCGTCGTCGAGCCACATCTCCAGCGGCAGCGTCGAGGTGCCCAGCTGCTTCTCCAGCTGGTCGGCCTTCGCCCGGTCGCCCTTGGCCAGATCCTGCACGGCGACCTTGACGCGGTAGTGCGTGGTGCGGGTCCCGTCGATCGTCTCCGTGCCGACCTTCGTGACATCGCGGTCGGTCACGCCCTTGGTGAACCCGAAGGACTCGGCCGGGTCGTTGACCTGCCCGTTCGAGCCGTTCAGCCGGGACGGGTCGATCTTCATCCACGTCTTGCCCTTGGGCATCTCCAACTGGGCGCGCTGCTCGGCGGGCGCCTTCTGGTAGACGACGCCGTCGAGGACCCGCTGCTCGATCTTCTGGCCCTGGGACGTCATCGTCATGGTGCTGTCGCCGTCCTCCAGGTCCATCACCCCCGTGCCCCGCACGGTCACCGACTTGCCGGCCGCGGTCGCCTCGGTGGCGAGGGTCATCTTCGCCGTGTCCGCCGCGGTCGTCTTCTGGTGGGCGGCCCGTACCACCTGGGACTCGGACGCGCCCTTGGTCGAGGACGCCCCCTTCGCCGCGCCCTTCGACTTCCCGTCGCCGCCGTCGCCGCCGTCCGAACAGGCGGACACCCCCGCGGTGAGCACCAGTACGGTGGCGACTCCCAGAACACGCTTCGCTGCCATCAGCACATTCCCCCTCAACTCGGTCCAAAGTCGGTCCACTTGACTCGAACCCGAGTTCCCCGTCCTTTACGGAACACTCCTCCGCGCCCAAATCCACCGCCCCTGACGGCCGACCGCCCGGCCGTCAGGGGCGGCGCACCTCGTAGAGGAAGCAGCCGTACTCGACGGCCCTGACGTGCACCAGCGCCACCTCCGGCTCGGCGAAGGTCTCCGCGAGAGCCGCGTCCAGCGCCTCGTCGGCCGCCTCCGGGATCTCCAGGAACCGTCCGCCGAGGAGGTGACCGTCGGCGGAGTAGCGGCGCAGGACGCGCAGCGCGCCGGGCCGGGCGAAGGGGTACGTGGCGGGGCCGGCAGGGGCGGTGGAGTCCGGGCTCGGCTCCGGGCCCGGACACTCCTCGGCGTGCAGGAAGACCGGTCCCTGTTTGTCGTACGCGCCGGGCCGCGCGCCCGTCTGCGCGGCCCAGCGCCGCAGGGGCGCGTAGGAGACGAGGGCGACGCGCTCCCCCGGTTCGCTCCTCCTGAGGCAGCAGCGGAGCGGGGCGCCGCCCTCGGTGTCCACGACGGGCACACACGGGCGCCCGGCGTCGTCCCGCTCGCGGAGTTCCTGCGCCACCCGGGGCTCGACGGCACGTACGTGAGGGGAACGGACGTGCCGGGGACGTGTGTGCCGGGGACGTGCGTGCTGGCTGGTCATGGCTCCAGGGTGGCCCCGCGCCCGGCCCGGACACCGGCGGTAAACGGACATCGCACTCCCGCAGCCGCCGTGGAAGGATGACGCAACTGACACATGACGAGGAGATGACCGCGTGCCTGGCACAAACCTGACCCGCGAAGAGGCGCAGCAGCGGGCCGAGCTGCTCACCGTTGACTCGTACGAGATCGATCTCGACCTCTCCGGCGCGCAGGAGGGAGGGACCTACCGGTCGGTGACCACGGTCCGCTTCGACTCGGCCGAGACCGGCGTCGAGTCCTTCATCGACCTGGTGGCTCCGGCCGTCCACGAAGTCGTCCTCAACGGTGACTCCCTCGACCCCGCCGAGGTCTTCAAGGACTCGCGGATCGCACTCCCGGGCATCCTGGACGGGCGCAACGTCCTGCGGGTCGTGGCCGACTGCGCGTACACGAACACGGGCGAGGGGCTGCACCGGTTCGTCGACCCGGTCGACCAGCAGGCGTACCTCTACACGCAGTTCGAGGTGCCGGACGCGCGGCGGGTCTTCGCCAGCTTCGAGCAGCCCGACCTGAAGGCGACCTTCCGGTTCACCGTGAAGGCGCCGCCCGGCTGGACCGTCATCTCCAACTCGCCGACGCCGGAACCCAAGGACGACGTCTGGGAGTTCGAGCCGACGCCCCGCATCTCCTCGTACATCACGGCGCTGGTCGTCGGCCCGTACCACTCGGTGCACAGCGTGTACGAGAAGGACGGGCAGAGCGTGCCGCTGGGCATCTACTGCCGGCCCTCGCTCGCCGAGTTCCTCGACTCGGACGCCATCTTCGAGGTCACGCGGCAGGGCTTCGAGTGGTTCCAGGAGAAGTTCGACTACGCGTACCCGTTCAAGAAGTACGACCAGCTGTTCGTACCGGAGTTCAACGCGGGCGCGATGGAGAACGCGGGCGCGGTGACCATCCGCGACCAGTACGTCTTCCGGTCGAAGGTGACGGACGCGGCGTACGAGGTGCGGGCGGAGACCATCCTGCACGAGCTGGCCCACATGTGGTTCGGCGACCTCGTGACCATGGAGTGGTGGAACGACCTGTGGCTCAACGAGTCCTTCGCCACCTACACCTCGATCGCCTGCCAGGCGTACGCGCCGGGCTCCCGCTGGCCGCACTCCTGGACCACCTTCGCCAACTCCATGAAGACCTGGGCGTACCGGCAGGACCAGCTGCCCTCCACGCACCCGATCATGGCGGAGATCAACGACCTCGACGACGTGCTCGTCAACTTCGACGGCATCACGTACGCCAAGGGCGCCAGCGTCCTCAAGCAGCTCGTCGCGTACGTCGGTGAGGACGAGTTCTTCCGGGGCGTACAGGCGTACTTCAAGGCGCACGCGTACGGCAACACCCGGCTGTCCGACCTGCTCGGCGCCCTGGAGGAGACCAGCGGGCGCGACCTGGGCACCTGGTCGCAGAAGTGGCTGCAGACCGCGGGCATCAACATCCTGCGCCCGGAGATCGAGACGGACTCGAACGGGGTCATCACCTCGTTCGCGATCCGTCAGGAGGCCCCGGCCCTGCCCGCCGGCGCCAAGGGCGAGCCCACGCTGCGCCCGCACCGGATCGCGGTCGGCCTGTACGACCTGGACGGCGCGGCGGGCGAGGACGGCGGCGGCAAGCTGGTGCGCGGCGAGCGCCTCGAACTGGACGTGGACGGCGAACTGACCGAGGTGCCCGGGCTGGTGGGCAAGCGCCGCCCGGCCGTGGTCCTCCTCAACGACGACGACCTCTCGTACGCGAAGGTCCGTCTCGACGAGCAGTCCCTCGCCTTCGTCACCGGGCACCTCGGCGACTTCGAGGCGTCCCTGCCCCGCGCCCTGTGCTGGGCCTCGGCCTGGGACATGACCCGCGACGCCGAACTGGCCACCCGCGACTACCTCTCGCTCGTCCTCTCCGGGATCGGCAAGGAGTCGGACATCGGTGTCGTGCAGTCGCTGCAGCGGCAGGTGAAGACGGCCGTCGAGCTGTACGCCGACCCGAACGCCCGCGAGGCGCTGCTGACCCGCTGGACGGACGCCACGCTGGCCCACCTGCGGTCCTCCGCGGCGGGCAGCGACCATCAGCTCGCCTGGGCGCGGGCCTTCGCGGCGACCGCCCGGACGCCCGAGCAGCTGGACCTCCTGGAGGGCCTGCTCGACGGCCGGGAGAGCATCGAGGGCCTGGCCGTCGACACCGAGCTGCGCTGGGGGTTCGTGCAGCGGCTCGCGGCGGTGGGGCGCTTCGACGACGCCGAGATCGCGGGCGAGTACGAGCGGGACAGGACCGCCGCCGGTGAGCGTCACGCGGCGACCGCCCGGGCCGCCCGGCCGACCGAGGAGGCGAAGGCGGAGGCATGGGCGTCCGTCGTCGAGTCCGACAAGCTGCCGAACGCCCTTCAGGAGGCCGTCATCGGCGGTTTCGTGCAGACCGGCCAGCGCGAACTGCTCGCGCCCTACACGGACAGGTACTTCGCGGCGGTCAAGGACGTCTGGGACTCGCGCTCGCACGAGATGGCCCAGCAGATCGCGGTCGGTCTCTACCCGGCGGTGCAGGTCGACGCGGACACCCTCGCCAGGACGGACGAGTGGCTGGCCTCGGCCGAGCCGAGCCCGGCGCTGCGGCGGCTGATCTCGGAGTCCCGCTCCGGGGTCGAGCGCGCGCTCAGGGCGCAGGCGGCGGACGCGGCGGCGTCCGCGGCCTCGTAGCCGTCCCGGTCACGGTCGTACGCGAAGGGGAGGGGCTCCCGGCGTCTGCCGGGCGCCCCTCCAAGCGGGTCCGTGCGTTCACGGGTCCGTGCGGGTCCGGTGGGGGCTGGGCGCGCCGTTCCCCGCGCCCCTACGGGACGCGAGCGTCCCGTAGGGGCGCCAGAACACGTCGAGGGCACCGTCCTCGCGCCCGTACGACCTCGGTCGTGTACGGGGGCGAGGACGGTGCCCTCGAAACAGAATCCGGCGGGGACCGGGGTCAGGACGTGGCGCGGACCTGGTCCTTGCCCTGCATCTTGCCCTGACCCTTGCCGCCCGGCTTGAGCCGCGGCTGCCGGTCCGTCGAGCCGTCCAGCACCCAGACCAGGCCGGCGATCAGCAGGAACAACCCGATCGGAGCCACGACGTAGAGGCCCAGCGTCTCGACGACGCTCAGCTTCTGCGCGGGGTCGTCGCCGTCGTCGGGCGTCAGCGCGAGCGCGGGGGACGACATCAGCAGCATCATCAGCGTCGTACCGGCAGCCAGGGCGCCGGCGCGCAGGGCGTTCTTCATGTCCACGGTGCAAACGTAGCGAACTCCCGTCACGGCCGCGCGGCCGGGGGTGCCGTACGGGACCGCGGTGGTGCCGTACGGCACCCGTGAGGTGCCGTACGGGGCCTTGCGCCTCATGCGGGAGGCCCGGGTTCGCCGGCCGTCGTGCGGCCTTCGCGCACCACCTCCATGAGGGCGTGCAGCCGGGGTGAGGCGGCGAGGTCCTCCAGGGTGACGGGGCGTCCCTCGGCGTCGGCGACGGGCAGGCGCCAGTTCGGGTACTGGTCCCAGGTGCCCGGCAGGTTCTGCGGGCGGCGGTCGCCGACGGCGTCCGGCAGCCAGACGCCCACGAGGCGGGCGGGGGTACGCAGCAGGAAGCGGTGCACGGCCTGGATCTCGGCCTCCTCCGACGGCTCCGAGACCCCGCCGGCCCCGCCCTGGAGCAGTCCGAGCCGGGCGAGCAGCGCCAGCCACTCCCCCACGTCCGCGGCGGCCTCGGCCCGCTCCTCCCCCACGGGGCGGGACAACAGGCCCAGCCGGTCGCGGAGTTCGACATGGTCGCCGGTGAGCCGGGAGGCGGTGGGCGGCAGGTCGTGGGTGGTGGCGGTGGCGAGGCAGTCGGCGCGCCAGCTCTCGGGCGGCAGTGGCAGCCCCGTGCCGTCCCAGTCGCGTTCGAACCAGAGGACGGAGGTGCCCAGCACACCGTGCTCCTGGAGCGCCTCCCGCACCCCGGGCTCGACGGTGCCGAGGTCCTCGCCGATCACCAGGGCCCCGGCGCGGGAGGCTTCCAGGGCGAGGACGGCGAGCATGGCCTCGGCGTCGTAGCGGACGTACGTGCCCTCGGTGGCGGGCCGGCCCTGCGGGATCCACCAGAGGCGGAACAGGCCCATGACGTGGTCGATACGGAGGGCGCCCGCGTACCGGAAGAGGGCGCGCAGGAGGCGGCGGTACGGGGCGTAGCCGGACTCGGCGAGGCGGTCGGGGCGCCAGGGCGGCAGCCCCCAGCCCTGCCCCTGCACGCTGAACGCGTCCGGGGGCGCGCCCACCGACATGCCGGCCGCGAAGTACTCCTGCTGCGCCCAGGCGTCGGCGCCCTCGGGGTGGACCCCCACGGCGAGGTCGTGCACGAGCCCCACGGCCATACCGGCGTCACGGGCGCTGCGCTGGGCGGCGGAGAGCTGGGCGTCCGTCAGCCAGGCGAGCCGGCTGTGGAAGTCGACGCGGTCCATCAACTCGGCGCGGGCGCGGGCGGTTTCGGCCGAGCGCGGGTCGCGCAGGCCGGACGGCCACTGCGTCCAGTCGGAGCCGTACACCTCCGCGAGCGCGTACCAGGTCGCGTGGTCCTCCAGTGCCTCGCCCTCCTCGGCGAGGAAGTCGCAGTACGCGGCGCGGCGGCCGGGCCCGAGCGGCACGTCGCGTACGAGTTCGAGGGCCTCGCGCTTCAGCTCCCACACGGCGTCGCGGTCGATCAGCGCGTCCTTCTCGAGCACGGACTCGCGCAGCCTGCGGGCCCGTTCCAGAATCCCCAGGAGGCGTTCGCGGTCGCCTTCGTCGACGTACGCGAACTCGGGGATGTCCTCGACGCGCAGGTGGACGGGGTCGGGGTAGCGGCGCGAGGAGGGCCGGTACGGGGAGGGGTCGGTGGGCGCGCCAGGTACGGCCGCGTGCATCGGGTTGACCTGGACGAACCCGGCGCCGAGGGCGCGTCCCGCCCAGGCGGTCAGCTCCGCGAGGTCCCCGAGGTCGCCCATGCCCCAGGAGCGGCGGGAGAGCAGCGAGTAGACCTGCACGAGCAGCCCGTACGTACGTTCGGGGGGTGTGGGCAGTTCCTTCGGGGCCACGACGAGGTGGGCCCGCGCGGTGCGTCCGTCGGGGGCTGCGGCCTCCACCTCGTGCACCCCGAGCGGCAGCCGCTCCAGGGAGTCACGGGTCTCCCCCTGCTCGGTCCGGACGCTCAGCCGGGTCCCCGGGGGGAGCGCGGCGAGGACGGACCCGAGGGAGGAGTCGGCGAACCCCGCGTCCGAGACGGCGGGCCCGCCTCCGGCAGCCGCCCCACCACCCCCGGCCGCGGCCCCCGGCCCCCGGTCACCGGCCACGCCCCCGGGCCCACTCCCGCCGGCCACACCCCTTCCGTCACTCCCGTGGCCGACACCGAGGGCGACGTCGGCGCCGGTGCCGGTGCCGGTGCCGGTGCCAACGACACCAGGTCCGCCGTCGGCGCCGGGCTCGGCACCGATGCCGGGCTCGGCGTCAGTGCCGGGATCAGAATCGGGACGGGGACCGGCATCGAGAGCGGGGCCAGGACCGGGATCGGGATCGGCGTCGAGACCGGGGTCGGGATCGCGGCCTGTCCCGGTACCAGGGCCGGGACCGCCACCAGGACCGTGTTCGGGGTCGGGGTCGGGGTCGGGGTCGGACCAGTGCACGACCGTCGGCGGCAGCAACCGCTCGCGGAGTTCCGTCTCGCGCGCGGCGAGCGAGTCTCGGACGGCGTCCGGCGTCCCCGCGGCGACACCCAGCGCGGCGAGCGCGGCGACGACCGCCGCGTCGGAGGCCGCGACCGTGCGGTCGGGGGACGGGCTGTAGGACGTGGCGACGCCGTACAGCGCGGCGAGCCGGGAGAGCGGCATCAGACCCCCGATGGGTCCAGGCCCGCGGCGGCACCCGTGGAAGTGGGCTCGCTCGTCAGGGGCGCGGCGTCGGCAAGAGGAGGTTCGCTGGTGAGAGGTGCGGCATCGGGCAGCGGCGGCTCACTGGTGAGCGGCGTCTCGGCGCAGGAACCCTCGGCGCTGAAGATGCAGTGGAGCGGGTGGAGACCGGGGTCGGCGGGCACGTCCGCCGGACGTTTGGAGAGGGCCGAGAGCAGAAGCTGTGCCGATGCGGCCACGGGGGCCTCCTTGGTGGTCGTGCGGGCGGGTCAGGCAGCCCCTACCCAACGGGCGGGCCCGCAGACGTGACAGCCCGGACTACGTGCGCCGGTTCACATTCTGTCCCGGCCGCCCGCGATCACCAAGAGTGCCGACACCGAGCCCCTGCGCGACCGGCTCGTGCGAACGGTCCGCGGAGCATGATCCGGGCCTCGCTGCCGAGGATGCCCAGGGTGCCGAGCAGGAGCGCGCGAGGGGCAAGACGAAGGCCCGGGTCGTCAGGCGGAAATGCCGTCGATCCGGGCCATCGCGTCCTCCGCTCCGTACGGCTGCAGGTAGGGCAGCCAGCGCGGATCCCGGTGCCCGGTGCCGATGATGCGCCACGCGAGCCCCGTCGGCGGGGCCGGTTTGTGGCGCAGGCGCCAGCCGATCTCGACCAGGTGGCGGTCGGCCTTGACGTGGTTGCAGCGGCGGCAGGACGCCACCACGTTGTCCCAGACGTGCTGACCCCCGCGGCTGCGCGGGATGACGTGGTCGACGCTGGTTGCGACGCCACCGCAGTACATGCACCGGCCGCCGTCCCGGGCGAACAGCGCCCGGCGGGTCAGCGGGACGGGCCCCCGGTAAGGGACCCGCACGAACCTCTTCAGCCGGACCACGCTGGGCGCGGGGACAGTGACGGTCGCGCTGTGCATGAAGGCGCCGGATTCCTCGAGAGAAACGGCCTTGTTCTCGAGGACGAGGACGAGCGCGCGGCGGAGCGGTACGACGCCGAGGGGCTCGTACGACGCGTTGAGGACCAGGACATGCGGCACGGATGGCCTCCTTGTACGCCGGCGGCGCGTGGCTCGCGCCGGGACGATCTGTAGTCAGTCTCCCCTCATGCCTGGTGGAAGCGCCACCATGTCCCGGTAACGGGCTGGGAGTGTTTTCGACCACATCTTCTTCCTCCCCAGGTGAGCACAGTCTCTCCCCCGAACATTGCAACGATCCGCACACGGTGCCCCGTTAGTGTGGTGTTTCCGCCCGTCGGCACTTCACCCGACTTCACCCGATGCCCTTGCCGCGGGCGGGCCGCTACGCCTGGAGGTACCTGCCGTGTTCTTGTCCGTCCTGTCGGCCGCCGATCCCACCGAGGAACCGACGCCGCCATCGCTCCAGGACGCCCAGGAAAGTGCGACCAACGCCGCCAGCTGGGTGGAGCAGAACTGGTCCACCTGGCTCAGCATCGGACTGCGGGTGCTGCTCATCGTGGTCATCGCCGTGGCGCTGAGAATCGCCGTGCGGCGGACCATCACGCAGTTCATCGACCGGATGAACCGCACGGCGCAGGCGGTCGACGGAACGGCGCTGGGCGGCCTGCTGGTCAACGTCGAGCGTCGCCGCCAGCGCTCCCAGGCCATCGGTTCGGTACTGCGTTCGGTCGCGTCCTTCCTGATCGTGGGCACGGCGGCGCTGATGGTCCTGGGCACGTTCCAGATCAACCTGGCCCCGCTGCTGGCCTCCGCGGGCGTGGCGGGCGTGGCGATCGGTTTCGGCGCCCGCAACCTCGTGACGGACTTCCTCTCCGGCGTCTTCATGATCCTGGAGGACCAGTACGGGGTGGGCGACACGGTCGACGCGGGCGTGGCCTCCGGCGAGGTCATCGAGGTGGGCCTCAGGGTCACCAAGCTCCGGGGCGACAACGGCGAGATCTGGTACGTCCGCAACGGCGAGGTCAAGCGCATCGGCAACCTCTCCCAGGGCTGGGCCACGGCCGGCGTCGACGTCACGGTCCGCTCGGACGAGAACCTCGACCGCGTCCGCACGGTGCTCGCCGAGGTGGGCGAGGCGATGAGCAAGGACGAGCCCTGGAACGAGCGCCTGTGGGGCCCGATAGAGGTCCTGGGCCTCGACAGCGTCCTCCTGGACTCCATGGTCGTCCGCGTCAGCGCCAAGACGATGCCCGGCAAGGCCCTCTCGGTGGAACGCGAACTGCGCTGGCGCATCAAGCTGGCCTTCGACCGGGCCGGTATCCGCATCGTGGGCAACCCCCCGCTCCAGCCGGACGGCGAACCGGCCGCCGACCCGACGGCCGGCATGGCGCCCCCGTCGGCCTACGCCAACACCTCCTCTCCCCAGTCCCAGTCGGCGTCCCCGATAGCGCCGCCGCCGGCGGTCGTCCCGTCCAATGTGACGAAGTAGCCGCGAGACCTTTTTCATACGCGTTCACGTTCACCCGTGTGGGCGGCCCGGAAGACTCCGGGCCGCCCACACGCGTTCGCCGCCCCCACGCGTTCGCCGCCCGCACGTGGCGCGTCGGTAACGACTGCGTTGCCGCGGGCGCGACCCGTTGACGGCTCCCCCGCCTCCGGCCTACCTTCCTCCCATCAACAGGAAAGTTTCCTAACAATGCCGTCCCGGTGGACCGACCGGGCGGCGTCCTGGGAAGCTGGGCAGCCGAAAGGCAGGTGGCGTCCGTCATGGCAGGAACGGCAGGAACCTCCGGCACGCCGGGCACCCCGCGTGTGCTGCGCGCCATGAACGACCGCGCCGCGCTCGACCTGCTCCTGGAGCACGGCCCGCTGTCCCGGACCCGGATCGGCAAGCTGACCGGGCTGTCGAAGCCGACCGCCTCCCAGCTGCTCGCCCGGCTGGAGGCGGCGGGGCTCGTCGTCGTCACCGGGACGAGTGAAGGGCGGCCCGGACCCAACGCCCAGCTGTACGCGGTGAACCCGGTCGCCGCGTACGCCGCCGGGCTCGACGTGACGCCCGAGCGGATCCTCGCCGCCGTCGCCGACGTGACGGGACGGACGGTGGGCTCGTACGAACTGCCCACCCCCGGCCGGCGCGCGGCCCACACCGTCGTACGGCAGGTCACCGACGCCCTCGACGGCGCGGTGAAGGCCGCGGGGCTGACCCGCGCCGACGTCCGGCGGCTGGTCATCGGCACCCCGGGCGCCTTCGACCCGAACACCGGACGCCTGCGCTACGCCTCCCACCTGCCCGGCTGGCACTCCCCCGCGCTCCTCGACGAACTCGCGGCGGCGCTGCCGATGCCCGTCGAGTACGAGAACGACGTCAACCTCGCCGCCGTCGCGGAACAGCGGCTCGGCGCGGCCCGGGGCCACGAGGACTTCGTCCTGCTGTGGAACGAGGGCGGCCTCGGCGCGGCCCTCGTGCTCGGCGGACGGCTGCACCGCGGCTGGACCGGTGGCGCGGGCGAGGTCGGCTTCCTGCCGGTGCCCGGCGCGCCCCTGGTCCGGCAGGTCACCAAGGCCAACAGCGGTGGCTACCAGGAGCTGGCCGGCTCCCAGGCCATCCCGAAGCTCGCCCGCGACCTCGGTATCCGGCCCATACCGACCGGGCCCTACACCGAGGTCGCCGCCGCCCTGGTGGAGCAGGCGGCGGAGATCGACGCGGGCGCCCACCGGGAGCTGCTGCAGACGTACGCGACCGGGCTCGCCACCGGTCTCGCCTCGCTCGTCTCCGTCCTCGACCCCGAACTCGTCGTCCTCAGCGGCGCCTCGCTCAGCAGGGGCGGCGAACCCCTGCGCGCGCTGGTGCAGGCCGAGCTGGAGGAGCTGGCCGCGTCCCGGCCGCGCCTCGTCGTCGGGGACGTCCGTGAACAGCCCGTGCTGCGCGGCGCGTTGGAGAGCGCGCTGGCGGCCACCCGTGACGAGGTCTTCGACACCTCGGCCCACTGACTCCGCCCGGACCTCCGCCCGGACCCGCGACTCCACCCGCCTCCCGCTCGACCCCCGCCCGTCCCGCCCCGCCCCAGGGAGACCTCACCATGCCCGGAATATCCAGAAAAGCGGCTTCCGTACTCGCCGTCTCCGCCTCCGTCGCCCTCCTCGCCACCGGCTGTACCGGCTCGTCCGGCTCCGGTGCCACGGACGACCCGGACGCCGACACCACCATCACGTTCTGGCACGGCTGGAGCGCGCCCGCCGAGGTGAAGGCGGTCCAGGAGAACGTCGACCGCTTCGAGAGGGCACACCCCAACATCAAGGTGAAGGTCGTCGGCAACATCAACGACGACAAGCTCAACCAGGCGCTGCGTGCGGGCGGTTCGAAGGGCCCGGACGTCGTGTCGTCGTTCACCACGTCCAACATCGGCAAGTTCTGCTCGTCCGGCGCCTTCGCCGATCTCGCGCCCTTCATCGAGAAGTCGAAGCTCGACCTCGCCGAGATCATCCCGAAGCCGATGCTGGAGTACACCCAGTTCGAGGGCACCCGCTGCGCGCTGCCGCTGCTGGGCGACGCGTACGGCCTGTACTACAACAAGGACGCCTTCGAGAAGGCCGGCATCAAGGCGCCGCCGAAGACCTGGTCGCAGTTCGCGAAGGACGCGAAGAAGCTGACGAAGGCCAAGGGCGACTCGTACGAGCAACTGGGCTTCATGCCGAACTACCACGGCTACGAGACCGTGGTGGACCACTACATGTCGCAGTGGGACCACGCCTACTTCGACCAGGACGGAAAGTCGAACATCGCGAAGGACCCCGCCTTCGCCGAGATGTTCACGTACCAGAAGAAGCTCGTCGACGACCTCGGCGGCTTCCGGAAGCTGGAGAGGTACCGCAACACCTTCGGTGACGAGTGGGGCGCCAAGCACCCCTTCCACACCGGCCAGGTGGCGATGCAGCTCGACGGCGAGTGGCGGCTCGGCATGGCCAAGGACGCGGGGGCGGAGTTCGAGATCGGTACCGCCCCGATGCCCGTCGCCGACGACGAGGCGGACGAGTACGGCAAGGGCTTCCTCTCCGGCACGGTCATGGGCATCGCCCCGCAGAGCGAGAAGCAGAACGCGGCCTGGGAACTGATGAAGTACATGACGACCGACACGGAGGCCGTCGTCTCGTTCGCCAACGCCATCCGCAACGTGCCGTCCACGTTCGACGCGCTGAAGTCGCCCGACCTGAAGGTCGAACCCGGTTTCAGGACCTTCCTCGACATCGCGCAGCACCCGCAGTCCAACACCCCGCCGGCCTCCGTCAACGGCTCGACCTACCAGACGACCCTCCAGGACTTCGGCTTCCAGTACGAGTCCGGCAGGGCGAAGGATCTGAAGGCCGGTCTGGCGAGGACCGCCGAGCAGATCGACCGCGACATCGAGCAGGCGAAGTAGCGCCCCATGTCCACACTCCCCGCGTCCCCCGCCACCCCGACTCTGGGAACCAGACGCCGGAGACAGGCCCTGCGCACGGCCGCCTTCATGTCGCCCTGGCTGATCGGCTTCAGCGTCTTCTTCGCGTACCCGCTGATCTCGACCGTGTACTTCTCCTTCATGAAGTACGACGGCTTCGGCGTACCCGAGTTCAGGGGGCTCGGCAACTGGAGCTATGTCTTCCACGACTACCCCATGTTCTGGCCGGCGCTGCGCAACACCCTGTGGCTGGTGCTCGTCATGGTCACCTTCCGGGTCGTCTTCGGCCTGGGGATCGGTCTGCTGATCACGAAGATCAGGACCGGCACGGGTGTGTTCCGCACGCTGTTCTACCTGCCCTACCTCGCGCCGCCCGTCGCCGCCACGCTGGCCTTCGTTTTCCTGCTCAACCCGGGTACGGGGCCGGTCGACTCGGTGCTGGGCGACCTCGGTCTGCCGACGCCGGGCTGGTTCACGGACGCCACCTGGTCCAAGCCCGCGCTCACCATGCTGGCCCTGTGGGGCGTCGGCGACCTGATGGTCATCTTCATGGCCGCGCTGCTCGACGTACCGAAGGAGCAGTACGAGGCCGCCGAGCTGGACGGGACGTCGGCCTGGCAGCGGTTCCGGTTCGTGACGCTGCCGAACATCTCGCCGATCGTGATGTTCGCGGTGGTCACGGGAGTGATCCAGACGATGCAGTACTACACGCAGCCGCTGGTCGCGGGGAAGGTCGCCTCCGGGGTCATCGGCGGCTCCGGGCAGCAGTTCGAGCCGGGCTACCCCGACAAGTCGACGCTCACCCTGCCCCAGCTCGTCTACAACCTCGGCTTCCAGCGGTTCGACTACGGCTCCGCGTGCGTGGTCGCGCTGGTGCTGTTCGCGCTGTCCATGGCGTTCACGGCGGTCCTGCTGCGGCGCCGGGGCGGCCTCGTCCAGGCAGGTGACTGACCATGACGCAGACGACCGACACCCAAGTGCTCGGCAAGAAGCCGGAGCTGGAGTCCCCGAAGCCGACCGTCACACCCGCCGAGCGCACCGCCCGCCGCAGGGCGCTCCTGGAGTGGATCGCCGTGCACGCGCTCGGGGTCGCCGCCGCGCTGTTCTTCGTGCTGCCCTTCGTGTTCGTCGTCCTGACCTCGCTGATGAGCGACGACCAGACACTCACCAGGGACCTGGTCCCGGACACCTGGGAGTGGGGCAACTACACGAAGGTGTTCGACACCCCCGGCTTCCTGACCTGGTGGCGCAACACCCTCCTGTACGCGGGCGCCGGCACCGCGCTGACGGTCGCGTCCTCGATCCCGGTGGCGTACGCGCTCGCCAAGTTCCGCTTCCGCGGCCGGAACCTGTCGCTGATGCTGGTCATCTCGATGATGATGCTGCCGCCGCAGGTCGTCGTCATCCCGATGTACCTGTTCTGGGCGAAGCAGCTGGATCTGTCCGGCACGCTGTGGCCGCTGATCGTCCCGATGGCGTTCGGGGACGCGTTCTCCATCTTCCTGCTGCGGCAGTTTCTGATGACGATCCCGGACGAGTACCTCGACGCGGCGAAGGTCGACGGCTGCGGGGACCTGAAGACCCTCCTCAGGGTCGTCCTGCCGATGGCGAAACCGGGCATCGCGGCCGTCGCGCTCTTCCAGTTCTTCTACGCCTGGAACGACTACTTCGGGCCGCAGATCTACGCGTCCGAGAACCCCGGCGCCTGGACCCTGAGCTACGGCCTGGAATCCTTCAAGGGCGCGCACCACACCGACTGGAACCTGACGATGGCCGCGACCGTCCTGGTCATGGCCCCCGTGATCGTCGTGTTCTTCTTCGCACAGAAGGCGTTCGTCGAGGGCGTCACGCTCACCGGAGTGAAAGGCTGACATGAAACTCGCAGTTGTGGGCGGGGGTTCCACCTACACCCCCGAACTCGTCGACGGGTTCGCCCGCTTGCGGGACACGCTCCCCGTCGGGGAACTGGTCCTCGTCGACCCGGCCCTCGACCGTCTCGAGCTCGTCGGCGGGCTCGCCCGGCGGATCTTCGCCAGGCAGGGACACCCGGGACGCGTCACGACGACCGACGACCTCGACGCGGGCGTCGACGGCGCCGACGCCGTGCTGCTCCAGCTCCGGGTGGGCGGCCAGGCGGCCCGCAACGAGGACGAGACCTGGCCGCTGGAGTGCGGCTGCGTGGGCCAGGAGACGACCGGCGCGGGCGGCCTCGCCAAGGCGCTGCGTACGGTCCCGGTGGTGCTGGACATCGCCGAGCGCGTCCGGCGGGCCAACCCGGACGCCTGGATCATCGACTTCACCAACCCCGTCGGCATCGTGACCCGCGCCCTCCTCCAGGCCGGTCACAGGGCGGTCGGGCTGTGCAACGTGGCGATCGGATTCCAGCGGAAGTTCGCCGGGCTGCTGGGGGTCGCCGCCACCGACGTGCACCTGGACCATGTGGGCCTCAACCACCTCACCTGGGAAACCCATGTGCGACTCGGCGGCCCCGAGGGGGAGGACGTCCTTCCGAAACTGCTCGCCGAGCACGGGGACGCCCTCGCCGGCGACCTGCGCCTGCCGCGCGGCCTCCTCGACCGCCTGGGGGTCGTCCCGTCCTACTACCTGCGTTACTTCTACGCGCACGACGAGGTCGTACGGGAGCTGGGGACGAAGCCCTCGCGGGCCGCGGAGGTGGCGGAGATGGAGCGGGAGCTGCTGGCGATGTACGGCGACCCGGCGCTCGACGAGAAGCCGGCGCTGCTGGCCAAGCGGGGCGGCGCGTACTACTCGGAGGCCGCCGTCGACCTCGCCGCGTCCCTGCTGGGCGGGGGCGGCAGCCCGTACCAGGTGGTGAACACGGCCAACCGGGGGACGCTGCCGTTCCTGCCCGCCGACGCGGTGATCGAGGTGCAGGCGGCGGTCGGGCACGGCGGGGCGGCCCCGCTGCCGGTGGCGCCGGTGGACCCGCTGTTCGCGGGGCTGATGGCGAACGTCACCGCGTACGAGGACCTGGCCCTGGAGGCCGCGCTGCGCGGGGGGCGCGAGAGGGTGTTCCGGGCGCTGCTCGCGCACCCCCTGGTCGGTCAGTACGCGCTCGCCGACGGCCTCACCGACCGGCTGATCGCGCACAACCGGGAGCACCTCGCGTGGGCGTGACCGCACCTGATCCCGCCTCCGTCGGCACAAAGACTGGCGGAACCGTCCCCACCGTCGGCGCGGGGGACGGCAGAACCGTCCTCGCCGTGGACGCGGGGAACAGCAAGACCGACGTGGCGGTCGTGGCGGCCGACGGGAGTGTGCTGGCCACGGCGCGCGGCGGCGGGTTCCAGCCGCCCGTGGTCGGTGTCCGGCAGGCGGTGGACCGGCTCGCGGAGGCGGTGGACCGGGCCTTCGCCGCGGCCGGCGTCAGCTCCGTCGGCCATGTCTCGGCCTGCCTCGCCAACGCCGATCTGCCGGTCGAGGAGCGGCAGTTGACGGAGGCTCTGCACGCGCGCGCGTGGGGCACGACCGTGGAGGTCCGCAACGACACCTTCGCGATCCTGCGGGCCGGTGTCGAGGAGCCGCGGGGCGTCGCCGTGGTGTGCGGCGCGGGCATCAACTGCGTGGGCATGCGGCCCGACGGCCGGGTCGCCCGCTTCCCCGCGCTCGGCCGGGTCTCCGGTGACTGGGGCGGCGGCTCGGGACTCGCCGAGGAGGCGCTGTGGCACGCGGCGCGGGCCGAGGACGGGCGGGGCCCCGCGACCGAACTGGCCCGCGCCCTGCCCGCGCACTTCGCCCTCCCCACGATGTACGCGCTGATCGAGGCCCTGCACCTGCGTGAGATCGACGAGGTACGGCGCCACGAGCTGGCGCCGGTCCTGTTCGCCACCGCCGCGGCCGGCGACCCGGTCGCCCGCGCGCTCGTCGACCGGCTGGCCGACGAGGTCGTGACCATGGCGGTCGTCGCCCTGACCAGGCTCGACCTGCTGGACGAGGAGGCGCCGGTGCTGCTCGGCGGCGGCGTCCTGGCCGCCCGGCACCCCCAGCTCGACGACCGCGTACGGGAGTTGCTGGCCGAGCGTGCCCCGAAGGCCGTGCCCCGGGTCGTCACCGCCCGGCCGGTCCTCGGGTCCGCGCTCCTCGGGCTCGACCACGTGGCAGCCCCGGCCCGGGCGCACGCCCGCGTGCGGGAGTTTTACGACAGGGCCTGAGCACACCGGGAACCGAACAGTTCGAGTTGGCGTATTCATGAGCAGGGGTGGTGCGGGATCTTCGCCGGGGCGCAATCCGTACAAGATCGAGTCAAGGCTGGTGCGGATACCCGTCCCGGCGGCGATACTTGCGGCCGTGGCGTCTCTTCCCGTGCTTCCTGGAGCCGGGCGGGGGTGACCGGCGATGACCATGGGGGAGGTCAGGTGACACGTCAGCAGCAGGGCACCGCGGCGCCACCGGGAGCACCGGCGAGCACGCCGCCCGCGGTCCCGCCGCAGGTTCCGCCGCCGGGGCCGCGGAACCCGGATGTGCCCGACCCCGTGCCCCCGCGGCGCACGGCGTGGGCGGAGGGCGTCGACCGGCTGCGGGCCGCGGCGACCACCGAGCCGGGACGGCTGCGCATCATCGGCGCCGCTCTCGCCGTCCTCGTCGTCGCGTTCGGGGCGGTCACCGCCTGGGAGATGACGGAACGTTCGACCGCGGCGGACGACGTGCTGCACAGCAGCCAGCCGCTGAGCGCCGACGCGGCGGACATCTACCGCTCCCTCGCCGACGCCAACACGGCCGCGTCCAGCGGCTTCCTCGCGGGCGGCCAGGAGACCGCCAGGTCCCGCGAGGGGTACGAGGAGAACATCAGCCTGGCCGCGGACAAGCTGGTGACGGCCGCGGCCAACTCCCGGCCCGGGTCCACCTCGGCGAAGACCATCACCGAGCTCAACAAGATGCTCCCGGAGTACAAGGGCCTGGTCGAGCGGGCCCGCGCCAACAACCGCCAGGGCTATCCCCTCGGGGGCGCCTACCTGCGCTACGCGAACTCCAAGATGCAGGTGATGCTGGAGGACGCCGAGCGGCTCTACAAGGTGGAGAACGAGCGGCTGCGTTCCGACTACGACGACGCGACGCCCTACCCGTGGATCGCGATCGGCGCGGGTGTCGTCGCCATCGGCGCTCTCGTGTGGGCCCAGCGCCGCAACTACCGCCGGACGAACCGCGTGCTGAACCACGGCATGGCCGCCGCCACGGCCGCCACCACGGTCGTCCTGCTCTGGCTGGTCGTCGGGCACACCGTCGCGCGCGCCGGGCTGAACGACTCGTACGACCACGGGGTCCGTTCGCTGAACACGCTGAACGACGCCCGGATCGCCTCGATCAAGGCACGCGCCAACGAGAACCTCACCCTGGTCTCCCGCGGTGCGGAGACCAGGGAAGTGGGCACGGGCGCCGACAAGAGGACCGTGGACGCGTACGACTACGACTTCCAGCGGCAGATGAAGGACCTCACCGTGAAACTGGCCGCCGCCGAGGACCTCGCCGACGACAGCGCGGGCGTGCGGCCGGTCGAGGCCGCGACGGGCAACATGGAGGTCTGGAAGGAACGCCACCGGGAAGCCCGCGACGAGGACAGGCTGGGCAACTACCAGGCGGCGCTCGACAAGGTGATCGGCACCCCCGACAAGGAGCCGACCGGCGAGTGCTTCGAGAGCGTGGACAAGAACCTCGCGCTCGCGCTCACGCACGAGCGGGCCGAGTTCCGGCGGGCGGCCGGTGACGGCCGGAGCGCGATGGACGGCCTCGTGGTGGGCGCCGCGCTGCTCGGGGTGCTGGCCGCGGCCGGCGCGGTCCTCGGTATCGGACGCAGGCTTTCGGAGTACCGGTGAGAGGGGGCATGACGATGAACGCACGGCGTTTGCGAGCCAGCCTGAAGGGCTGGGGCGGGGTGGGTGCCATGGCGGTCGTCTGTGCCCTGGCGGCGGTCTTCGCCCTGCTGCTGCCGGTGGCCCAGTCGCGCGAGGACGACGCCTCGGACCGTGCCGGGCGGGGCGTGGCCCGTGGGGAGCAGACCGCGGACGAGGACTGCCCCGCTCCGCAGGACCAGAGCCTGGCGCCGGACTCCGGCACCCGGAACGGCGCGGCGGTGCGGAAGATCGTCGAGCGTGGCTCCCTGATCGTCGGCGTCGACCAGAACAGCTACCGCTGGGGTTACCGCGATCCGAACAGCGCGTCGAAGAAGGCCGATCTGGAGGGCTTCGACATCGACCTCGCGCGCGCGATCGCCAAGGACATCCTCGGCGACGAGAAGAAGATCACCTTCCGTGCCGTCCCGACCATCGAACGCGTTCCGGCGATCCAGCGGGGCGAGGTCGACATGGTGGTGCGCACCATGTCGATCAGCTGCACCCGGCTGGACCAGGTGGCGTTCTCCTCGCCCTACTTCAAGACCGGCCAGCAGGTGCTCGCGCCGAAGGGATCCGCGATCACCGGGTACGACGGGTCGCTGGCGAAGAAGAGGATCTGCGCGGCGAAGGGCTCCACGGCACTGGAGGCACTGGAGAAGGGCAGGGCCGACGGGACACTCGCCGCGTCCGCCGACTTCGAGGAGCACACCGTGCCGAACCAGCTCGACTGTCTGGTGCGGCTGCAGCTCGGCGAGGTCGACGCCGTCGTCACCGACGGCGCCCTCGCCGCGAGCCAGGCCGCCCAGGACCCGACGGTCCAGCTCAAGGGCGAGCCGTTCACCGAGGAGTACTACGGCGTCGCGATGAAGAAGACCGGCGCCGACGACCTGATCCGCCGGGTCAACGCGATACTGGTGGACTACCGCAAGGACAAGTGGCAGGCGTCATACGGCGAGTGGCTCCGCGGGACGCTCGGCAAGTCCGGCGGGCCGCCGCCGGTCACCTACAAGTAGTCACGCACGAGTAGGCGTGACGTTCCGGCAGTTCCGGCAGTTTCGCTCCGAGACGGACAAGCAGCGCAGGCAACACGAGACGAGGGGTGATCGATGGGCGTCGCGGGACCATCCGGGCCGGTACTGGACCGGGACGAGGTGGACCGTGCGCTGTCGCGGCTCGGCGCGGAGCACGAGGCCATCGAGACCTCGCTCCTCGCCCTGCAGGACCACGCGGGCCGCAGACTCCTCGAAGGCGCCGAGCTCACGGGCACCACCAAGGAACGCTGGGAGACCGCCGAGGCGTCGATCACCCTGCTCTGGACGTACTTCGACGCGTACGCGGACGCGCTGCGCTCCGCGCGGCAGATCCGCTCCCGCCGGCGCTGGTCGAGCCGCGACGACCTCGTGGAACTGACGGAACTCCTGCGCGGCGAGAGCGTCACGGTGGCCGGCGGCACCTCCGCCACGGCGGCCGCCCCCACGATGGCGGGCACGGGCAGGCTCAGCGAGCGCTTCACCCTCGCCGAACTCGTCGAGCGGATGAACGAGTTGTACGCGTCCTCGCTGGACATGGTCGTCGCGGCCGACGCGGTGTGGTCGGCGCTGCCCGCCCGGATCGACCTGCTGGCCGCGGAGTTGCAGCGCACCCGCCGGCTCGCGCACTCCGTGGGCGTACGGCCCGGTGAACACCCCTCGGGGGACGACCTGGAGCGGATCACCCGCACGCTGACGGCCCTGCGCGAGCAGGTGGTGTCCGACCCGCTGGCCTTCTGGACACCCGCGCAGGGCAGTTCGGCGCCGGGCGGCGGACGTCCGGACACGACCCGCTACGACCGGGAGGCGCGCGCCCTGGAAGAGGTGCGCCGCGAGATCGACGCCGTGCTGACCGTGCGGCAGGACGCGGAGGCGCGGCTGGTGCGGCTGCGGGACGTGCTGAGCCGCGCGGACCGCACGCTGGCCGAGGCGAGGAGCGCGCGTGGCGAAGTACTGGCGAAGATCGCCGCGTCCGAGGTGCCCGCGGTGAGCGGCCCGCCGACCGCGCTGCAGGAGCAGCTGGCGATGGCCTCCGAGTACCGCAGGCACGCGCAGTGGCACCGCCTCTCGCCGCTCCTGGAGTCCCTGGAGGAGAAGGCCGAGGACGAACTGCTGCGGGCCCGCGAGTCGTTGACGGCGGTCACCGCGCCGCTCGCGGTCCGTGCGGAGCTGCGCGGCCGGCTCGACGCGTACAAGGCGAAGGTCGCGCGGCACGGCTTCGCCGAGGACCCGCTGCTCGTCGAGCGGTACGACGCGGCGCGCCGCATGCTGTGGAGCGCGCCCTGCGATCTGCGGGTGGCGGAACAGGCGGTGCTGCGCTACCAGCAGGCGGCGGCCGAACTGCTGGTGCCGAGGGTCCCCGGCCACGGGGGACCACAGGACCGGAGGGGGGAGTCATGAGTCAGCCGGACGAGAAGCAGCAGAGCCGACAGAGTCAGCAGAGCCTACAGAAACCGTGCCAGCGGCCCGGTTGCACGGGGTCGTACGAGGACATGGGCGGCGGTGAGCTGTACTGCGACACCTGCGGTCTGGCGCCGGTCGTCTCGCCGACCGGCATGGTCGGCTCACCGCCGACCGGGATCACGGCGGGCGGCAAGGGCTCGCGGGGTTCGGGCAGCGGCAGTTCGCGCTCCAGCTCCCGCGCCTCCTCCCGCTCGTCGTCGCGGTCGGCGCAGTCCCGGCGTTCGGTGTCGGGCCGTCTCTCGCGCTCCGTCTCGGGGCGGTCGACGGGCCGCTCGGTGTCGGTGCGCAGCTCCGGCTCGGCGGCCGGCACCACGGCCCGCGGCCGGCTCGGGGTGGGTCTCGTACAGGTCCCGGGCGTACCGCGGCCCGACCCGCGCGCCATGGTGCAGGAGAACCCCGAGGTCCCGGAGCGGAAGCGATTCTGCTCGCGCTCCGACTGCGGTGCGCCGGTGGGACGTTCGCGCGGTGAGCGTGCCGGACGCACGGAGGGGTTCTGCACCAAGTGCGGCCACCCGTACTCGTTCGTGCCGAAACTGCAGACCGGCGACATCGTGCACGGCCAGTACGAGGTCGTGGGCTGTCTCGCGCACGGCGGGCTCGGCTGGGTCTACCTCGCCGTCGACCGGGCGGTGTCCGACCGCTGGGTGGTCCTCAAGGGCCTCCTCGACACGGGCGACCAGGACGCCATGGCCGCGGCGATCTCGGAGCGGCGCTTCCTCGCCGAGATCGAGCACGCGAACATCGTGCGGATCTACAACTTCGTGGAGCACCTCGACCAGCGCACCGGTTCCCTCGACGGCTACATCGTCATGGAGTACGTCGGCGGCAAGTCCCTCAAGGAGATCGCCAACGGCCGCCGCGACGCGCTGGGCAAGCGCGACCCGCTGCCGGTCGAGCAGGCGTGCGCGTACGGCATCGAGGCGCTGGAGGCGCTCGGGCACCTGCACAGCCGCAACCTCCTGTACTGCGACTTCAAGGTCGACAACGCGATACAGACCGAGGACCAGCTCAAGCTGATCGACATGGGCGCCGTGCGCAGGATGGACGACGACGAGTCGGCCATCTACGGCACGGTCGGCTACCAGGCCCCCGAGGTCGCCGACGCCGGCCCCTCGGTCGCCTCCGACCTCTACACCGTCGCCCGCACGCTGGCGGTGCTGACCTTCGACTTCCAGGGCTACACGAACGTGTTCGTGGACTCCCTGCCCGACCCGGACAACATCGAGGTCTTCCGCACCTACGAGTCGTTCTACCGGCTGCTCGTGCGGGCCACCGACCCCGATCCGGCGCGCCGGTTCGCCTCCGCGCAGGAGATGGCCGAGCAGCTCACGGGGGTGCTGCGCGAGGTCGTCGCCGTGCAGACGGGACGGGCGCGCCCCTCGCTGTCCACCTTGTTCGGACCCGAACTGCGGGTGACGGACACGGAGTTGTTCGGCGCCCTGGAAGGGGACGTGTCGCGGCTCGGGGTCCGGACCGTGCCCGTGCGGGAGAAGAGATCCGCACCGGCGCTGCCGGCCGGCTCGAACGGTCACCCGGCGGCCCCGGCCGTCCCGGCCGCCCTCGTCAAGCCGCTCGACACCGCGGCCGCCGGACTCGCGCTGCCGGTCCCCCACGTCGACCCCGGCGACCCGAACGCCGGATTCCTGGCGGGGCTCATGACATCGGCGCCCGCGGAGCTGATCACGGCGCTGCGCACCGCGCCCGCCGGCTCCCTGGAGCTGCGGCTGCGGGAGCTGCGGGCCCGGCTGGAGATGGGCGAGAGCGACCTCGCGACCAGGACGCTCGAAGCCCTGGAGGCGGACCATCCCGACGACTGGCGGGTGGTCTGGTACCGGGGCGTGGCGGCGCTGGCGACCGGCGACCACGAGGTCGCGGCGGTGTCCTTCGACGCGATCTACGACGCCTTCCCCGGGGAGCCCGCGCCCAAGCTGGCCCTCGGCCTGTGCGCGGAGGTCCTCGGACAGCTGGACAACGCCGCCGAGTACTACCGGCTGGTGTGGACGACCGACCCGAGCTATGTGAGCAGCGCGTTCGGGCTGGCCCGCGTCCAGCTCGCGGCGGGCGACAGGACCGGTGCCGTACGGACGCTGGAGTCGGTGCCTGAGGCGTCGATCCACTACACGGCGGCGCGGGTCGCCGCCGTGCGGGCCCGGCTGCGGCAGCGGCTGGCGGGGGTTGCGCCGCCCGCCCCGGGAGCGCCGGGCGCGTCGGTGCCCCAGCAGGGGCCGGCCGGGGCGGGGCTTCCCGGGACGCCGTTCCTGGACGACCTGACCTCGGCCGCGGCCCAGGTCGAGGCCCTGCGCGCGTACGGCCTGGACCCGGTGCGCCGCGAGCAGTTGTCCACAGAGGTCCTTGGCTGCGCCCTGGACTGGGTACTCTCCGGTATCCAGGGTTCCGCCCCACCGGCCACCGGTGCGCGGACCGTACTGCTCGGCAGCGACCTGGACGAGCGGGGCCTGCGTTTCGGTCTGGAGCGTTCGTACCGGACACTGGCCCGGCTCGCCACAGGTGGCGAGGAGAGGATCGAACTGGTGGAGCGCGCCAACCGCTACCGCCCCCGGACGTGGGTGTAATTCATGTCGCAGATGCCCCAACTGGCCGCCTGCCCCAGCTGTGAGGAACCGCTGGAGTCGGGAGACCGCTTCTGCGGTGCGTGCGGGTACGACCTGTCGGCCGTACCCGCGCCGCCGGACGACCACCCCACGATCACCATGAACGGCTCGGCGCCGCGGCCCCCGTCGGCCGCGGCGGCCGTGGACTGGCCGGTCGCGCCCGAACCGGCCGGTTCGGACACACCGGCGGCCATGGTCCTGCCGACGGACCTGGAGGGCCGGGAGTCGGGCGGTTCCGAGAGCCCCGGCGTACGGTTCGACCGGCCGGCCCAGCCGGTCGCGGCGCCGTATGCGGGACCGACGGCCTCGGCACCCCCCGCGCCGCCCGCCCGTGCGGCGGCTCACGCACATGCGCAGCCGCCGCCCCCCGGACGGGCGCCCGAGCCGCCACACGCCTCGCCGCACGTCTCGGTGCCGGCGTCGCACACTCCGGTGCCCGTGTCGCCGCACTCCTCGTCGCACGCGTCGGCCGGCACGTCGGCGGACGCCTCCGCCTGGGGGCCGGGCGGCTCCCCGGCCGGTGCGGCGGCCGGTGCGGCGGCCGGTGCGGCGGCCGGTGCGGCGGCCGGCCCGCCGAAGGAGGCGCCGGCCCGTGCCGGGGCGGAGCCCGACGAGTACCCGCTCGCCGCGCCGCTGCCGCCCGAGGTACCGCCGGCCGATCCGCGGACGGCCGGCCCCGCGACGCCCCCCGCGGGCCTGAAGGTCTGCGTGGCGTGCCGGGCGGGCCAGGTCGACCGGGACGGCTACTGCGAGAACTGCGGGCACGCGCAGCCGCGTGAGCGCGACCACATGGAACAGGAACTGGACGCGGTCGCCGCGGTCAGTGACCGCGGGCTGCGCCACCACCGCAACGAGGACGCCTTCACCGTGTCCTCGACCACGCTCTCCGACGGCTCCCCCGCGGTCGTCGCCATCGTCTGCGACGGCGTCTCCTCGGCGACCCGTCCCGACGAGGCGTCCCTGGCCGCCTCCCGCGCGGCCATCGAGTCGCTCCTGGCGGTCCTGCCCCGCGGCACCCACCCGCAGCAGGCCATGCACGACGCGATCCTCGCGGCCTCCGAGGCGGTCAACTCCCTGGCGGACCGCACCCCGGCAGCCCACGAGCACCAGCCGCACGTCAACGCCCCGGCCTGCACCATCGTCGGCGCCGTCGTCACCCCCAGCCTGCTGATCATCGGCTGGGTCGGCGACAGCCGCGCCTACTGGGTGCCCGTGGACCGCTCCGCACCGCCGGCCCGGCTCACCGAGGACGACTCCTGGGCGGCCCAGATGGTCGCCGCGGGCCTGATGAGCGAGGCGGAGGCGTACGCGGACGACCGCGCCCACGCCATCACGGGCTGGCTCGGGGCCGACGCGTACGAACTGGAGCCGCACACCGCCTCCTTCAAGCCCGACCGGCCGGGTGTGGTGGTGGTGTGCACCGACGGGCTGTGGAACTACGCGGAGGGCGCGGAGGAGATGGCCGAGGTCATCCCGCCCGACGCGGCGGACCGGCCGCTGCACAGCGCCCAGGTCCTGGTGGGCCACGCCCTGGACGGCGGGGGCCACGA
Organism: Streptomyces sp. NPDC002701; assembly: GCF_042889045.1. Classification (NCBI taxonomy): domain Bacteria; kingdom Bacillati; phylum Actinomycetota; class Actinomycetes; order Kitasatosporales; family Streptomycetaceae; genus Streptomyces; species Streptomyces sp. NPDC002701. The sequence goes on along the minus strand of NZ_JBIAQL010000001.1, from coordinate 370,892 downwards.
CAACGTAACAGTGGCCGTCCTTCCGTTCCCGGCACCGCCGCAGGGGGCAGGATCGGCCTGAGAGGCCCAAGCGGTACGAAACGGTAGAGACGGCAGAGACGGCAGAGGCGACAGGAACGTCAGGGACCGTGACGGCCTCGGGCGGCCAGGGCCGGAGGGGACCGGTCCGCCTACCGACATCGCCCACGACCTGTGGGAGTCCTGAGGGGGAGCAGAGAAGGCATGGCCAATTTCTCGAAGTCGAACGTGCCGCAGTTCTCGGTGGAGGTCTACCAGAACGAGTACCTGCCGGAGGGCGGCCGCGAGGTCAACGCGATCGTGACGGTCACCTCCACCGGCGGCGGCACGATCGGGAGTGCCGTGGCGGCACCCCATCTGTACACACCGGGGCAGGGCCCGGACGCGGCCGTGGCGATCATGGTCGACTGTTCGGGGTCCATGGACTACCCGCCGACGAAGATGCGCGGCGCCAGGGACGCGACGGCCGCCGCGATCGACGCCCTGCGGGACGGCGTGCACTTCGCGGTGATCGGCGGGACGCATGTGGCCAAGGAGGTCTACCCGGGCAACGGTGAACTGGCCGTGGCCGACGCGCGGACCCGTGAGCAGGCGAAGCAGTCGCTGCGCAGGCTCAGCGCGGGCGGCGGCACCGCGATCGGCACCTGGCTGAAGCTGGCCGACCGGCTGCTGTCCTCGGTGGACGTCACCATCCGGCACGGCATCGTGCTCACCGACGGCCGCAACGAACACGAGTCGCCCGAGGACCTGAAGGCGGCCCTGGACGCCTCCGCGGGGCGGTTCACCGCCGACGCGCGGGGCGTCGGCACGGACTGGGAGGTGAAGGAGGTCACGGCCATCGCGTCGGCGCTGCTCGGCACCGCCGACATCGTGGCCGATCCCGCGGGCCTGTCCGCCGACTTCACGCAGATGATGGAGACGGCCATGGGCAAGGAGGTCGCGGACGTCGCGCTGCGGCTGTGGACCCCGGTCGGCACCTCGATCAAGTTCGTCAAGCAGGTCGCGCCCACGGTCGAGCAGCTGACCGACCGCCGCATCGAGGCGGGCCCGCGCGCCGGGGACTACCCCACGGGGTCCTGGGGGGACGAGTCCCGCGACTACCACGTGTGCGTGGAGGTGCCCGAGGCCGACCTCGGGCAGGAGATGCTCGCCGCCCGGGTGTCCCTGGTGATCCCGCAGGGTGACGGCAGCGCCCAGCCCCTGGGCGCCCAGGGGCTCGTACGGGCCGTGTGGACCGACGACATGGCGGCGTCCACGTCGATCAATCCGCAGGTGGCGCACTACACGGGGCAGGCGGAACTGGCACAAGTCATCCAACAGGGTCTGGACGCCCGCAAAGCGGGAGATGCCGACGGGGCAACGGCCAAACTGGGACGGGCGGTTCAGCTCGCGAGTGCCTCCGGAAACGCGGATACGGCGAAACTGCTTGCGAAGGTGGTGGACGTGGTCGACGCCGCGGCAGGTACTGTGCGATTGAAGGCGAAGGTCGCGGAGGCCGACGAGATGACTCTCGAGACACGGTCCACGAAGACGGTTCGCGTGAAGAAGTAGAGCGGTACGTACGCGTTTGCACGATGTACGGTCCCCGGGGGCCGGAACAGGAGAGGGGGAAGCGCCGACATGCCGACCTGCCCGAACGGACACCAGTCGGGTTCCGACGACTGGTGCGAGGTCTGCGGTCACCGCATGGCCGGTGCCGTGCCCCCGCCCCCTCCGCCACCGCCCCCGGCGGCCGGTTACGGCTATCCCCCGCCCGGCGGCCGTCCCCATCTCTCCGCGGTGCCGGACCCGGCGCCCGAGGCCGAGCTGTGCCCGCAGTGCCGTACCCCGCGGGAGGGCGGGGCACCGTTCTGCGAGCAGTGCCGGTGGAACTACCTGACGAACACCGCGACCTCGTACACCCCGGCCGCGCCGCGCCCGTCCGGACCCGGCCCCGGTGGTCCCGGCCCCGGCGGTCCCGGCGGTCCCGGCGGTCCCGGCGGTCCCGGCGGGGGGAACCCGGCCCACCGCTTCCAGCAGCAGGCGCCGCCCGGACAGTCCGGTCCCACCCACGGCGGATTCGACTACCAGGGCTCCCGGCCCTCGCAGATGAACCGGCCCGCGGAACCGATCCCGCCCTTCGGCGAGGAACCCCCGGGTTTCCCGGGTGACCCGTCGAGGCCGGGCCCGCGGCAGCAGGGGCCCGGCGGCACGAGCCCCGGAGGACCGGGAGGCCCTGGCGGCCCCGGTGGATTCGGCGGTCCCGGCGCCCAGGGCGGCTACGGCTTCCCCCCTGGCCCCGGCGGCCCGAACGGCCCCGGTGGCCCCGATGGCCCCGGTGCGCAGGGTGGCCCTGGTGGTCAAGGCGGCCAAAGCGGGTACGGGGGCCCCAACGGCCCCGGCGGCCCGAACGGTCCAGGCGGTCCCGGCGGCCCTCATGCCCCGCAGGGGTTCCAGCAGGCGGGTCCGCCCGCCCCGCCCGGGTACCCGCGGGAGACCGGGCGCCCGCAGGCACCGGGCGGCCCGTCCTTCGGCGGCGGCGAGGACGACTGGGTGATCTCCCCTCCGTCGGGCGGCCCCGGCGGCCCGCCCGGACCCGGTGGCGGCCCGGGCGGCGGCTACGGCTATCCGCAGCCGGGCTCGACGCAGGCGCCTCCCGGATACCAGCAGCAGCAACAGCAACCGTCGGCCTGGAGCATCACGATCGGCCCCGACCGTGACTACTTCATGGCGATGATGCAGCGGTCGGGCCCGGAGGCGGCGGGGCTGAACCTGCCCGCGTACTCACCGGAACAGCAGCGTCCGCTCAGCGGCAACCAGGTCACGATCGGCCGCCGCCGCCACTCCACGGGCGACACCCCGGACATCGACCTGTCGGTGCCGCCGGAGGACCCGGGCGTCTCGCACCAGCACGCGGTCCTCGTGCAGCAGCCGGACGGCGGCTGGGCGGTCGTCGACCAGAACTCCACCAACGGCACCACGGTCAACGGCGCCGAGGAGCCCATCCAGCCCTTCGTCCCCGTACCGCTCCAGGACGGCGACCGGGTGCACGTGGGCGCCTGGACGACGATCACGGTCCGGCGGGGTTAGACACCGGCGCCGCCACCGCAGCGCGGCACCGGGGCCGTACACCGGGTCGGAGGGGCACCCGGGCCGGAGGACACCGGCCCGGACAGACCCGACGGCTGGACGTACCCGGCGGCCGGACGTACCCGAAGGCCCCGGTCGGCCGGGCTACGGCTACGGCTACGGCAGCGGCCAGGTGTACGGCCCCTCCGGGTCGTCCAGCCACGCCCACGCGTTCCCGTCGGCGACCGTGATCCCGTACCGCTCCCGCGACGGGCAGTCCTCACGCTCCCACAGCGCGAGCGCCGCGTCCGGGGTGAGGCTGCCCGCGGTCAGGGTCAGCAGGAAGCGGAACAGTTCGTGCCCCCTGGCCCGGCGCGGCAGGCCGGCCGGCGGCGTGTCCAGGTCGTCGCGCCCGGACCGGGATCCGCCGCGCAGCGGCACGAAGTAGGCGGCCGTGTGCAGGAAGCGGCCCTCGGCATGCCCGGGATCCCGTACCCGCAGGACGACGAGACCGGTGGCGAACGGCGCGAGGATCCGGGCGCCGGGACGGCACTGCGCGAGCCAGGACCGCGGGATCGAACTCAGCGTGCAGGTCGCGATGACACGGTCGAAGGGGGCGCGCTCCGGGCAGCCGCACGCTCCGTCGCCGGTGACGACGGCCGGACGGTAACCGGCGACGGCCAGGTGCCGCCGGGCGGACTCGGTGATCTCCGGGTCCAGGTCGACCGTGGTGACCAGTTCCCCGCCGAGCCGGTGCGAGAGCAGCGCCGCGTTGTAGCCGGTGCCGGCGCCGATCTCCAGGACCGCGGCCCCGTCCCGCACCCCCAGCTCGACCAGCATCTTCGCCATCAGGGACGGCTGGCTGCTGGACGACACCAGTTCGCCGTCGCGCACCCGGGTGGCCAGCGGGGCGTCCGCGTACACCCCGCGCAGCCACTCCTCCCGCCGGCGCGCGCTCGGGTCCTCGCCCCATCTGCGCTCGTAGCCGCCCGGCGCGCCCACGTAGTAGTACGGCACGAAGAGGTGACGCGGGACGCTCTCGAACGCCTCCCGCCAGACCGGGTCGGCGTCCCAGGCGCCGCTCGCGTCGATCTCGCGCACCAGCGCCGCCCGCGCCGCGGCGGCGAGGTCGTCGAGCCCGTGATCGGTGGCACGCGCGCTCATACCTCCACTGTGCTGCGGGACGGCCCGGGAGGCGAGCGCCGGAACCGGGCGATCCGGCATCCCCCCTCCGACACCGGCGGCACCGCTGGTCCTAAGCCTCAGGTCCTCGGTCGGCCGGTCTGAGACCATGGACGGTGTGACAGAGATACGGCGCGGCACGCTGCAGGAGCAGACCTTCTACGAGCAGGTCGGCGGCGAGGAGACCTTCCGGCGCCTGGTGCACCGGTTCTACGAGGGTGTCGCCGAGGACCCGCTGCTGCGGCCCATGTATCCCGAGGAGGACCTGGGCCCGGCCGAGGAACGCTTCACGCTGTTCCTGATCCAGTACTGGGGCGGCCCGACCACGTACAGCGACAACCGCGGCCACCCCCGGCTGCGGATGCGGCACGCCCCCTTCGCCGTCGACCGCGCGGCGCACGACGCGTGGCTGCGGCACATGCGGGTCGCCGTCGACGAGCTCGGTCTCTCCGAGGAGCACGAGCACACGCTGTGGAACTACCTGACGTACGCGGCGGCTTCGATGGTGAACACCGAAGGCTGAGCGGAAAGTTGAGTGGCAGCTTGAGCGGCGGGTTGCGCGGAAGATCGAGTGCAGGTTGAGCGGCAGGAGTCGAGCAGCACACTGACGGGCGCATTCCGGTCGCGTGTCGTCGGATTCCGGTCACGATACGGTCGAACCCGGTCCTGAAGCGCTTTCCCGTGGCCGGTCCCCTCTGACAACATCGCCGGAGGTCCGGGGTGTCCGGCGATACGGCGGGGGCCGGGTGACGGGGTTCGTCCCTCTGCGGGCGCGGGCGCACCGGCTGCTGCTGACCGCCGCGCTGCTCACCGTCCTGCTGACCACGGCGGTCCTGGCCACCCCGACCGCGTACTCGGGCGCCATCGGTGACGCGGCGCTGCGGCACTCGCTCCTCGATCCGTCGGCGGGCGCGTCCGGTAAGCGGAGCGCGGCGGCCACGACGCTGGCCGTCAAGGCCGACGTCCCTCCGCGGGAGCGCGCGGCCGCCGACCAGGCCGTACGGGAGGGTGCCCGGCGTACCTTCGACGGGCTGCCGGTGACGCCGCGGACGCTGACCCGGTCGGGGCCGTACGCGCTGCCGAGGTCCCCGCAGGGGCCGGACGCCCGCTCGCAGGACCCGGATCCCACCCACTTCGCGGCGCTCGACCCGGCCCAGGTGCGCCCGGCCGAGGGACGCCCGCCCCGCGCCCCGGGCGGCGGCAGCGACGACGGCAGCGGCAGTCGCGGGGCGGCGAGGTCGAGGTGGCCCTCCCCGAGACCGCCGCGCGCCGGCTGGCGCTCGGACCGGGGGCGCGGCTGACCCTCGTCCCGTTCGACGCTGCTGATCGTCGCGCTGCAGCTGGCCCTGCTCGCCGGGTACGCGCTGCTGCTCGTGGCCCGCCTCCTGAGCATCGAACGAGCCGCCGGGTCACGGCTGTTGCGGGCACGCGCGAACACCACTGAGAGCGCACCGGTACGCCGGGGGATGGACCAGTGGGCGGGCACTCGGACGGACGGGTGCGCGGGCCCCGTGGACGGGACCGTAGGGCGGGCCCATGGACGGACCGGTGGGCGAGGCCGTAAACGAAACCGTGGACGGACCGGTGGGACGCTCAGCGGACGCTGACGTCCAGCGCCCCGAGTCCCGCCCGTCGCACGGCGACCGACCCGTACGGCGTGCGCAGCCTGAGCCAGGCGCCCGAGGAGAGCAGCCGCAGCGCGCCCTCGCCGGGGGCGGCGCCCGCGGGGCCGCGCGCGGGCCGCAGGAATCCCAGCGACTGGGCCGCGTGTGCGGCCCGTACCGGGAGAGCGGTGTCCCCGACCGGCCGGGACCAGATCTCCCGCCCGATCCCGTCGAGCGCGGACCGCGTACGCCCCTCGGGCGGCAACGCGTCGATGCGCGACCGGAACTCGGCCACCACCGCCGCCACCGTCGTGCGCACCGCGTCCGGCGCGGGCAGCCCCGGCTCGGGCCGCCAGCCACCGCGGGGCGGCAGCACCCCGGCCCACGGCGGTCCGGTGACGGCGGCGGGCACGGTCGCCGTGGCCGCCGGCTCGTCGAGGGACTCCAGGAGTTCACCGGCCGAGACCGTCACGTCGAGGAGGACGTCCAGCCCGTCCTCGTACGGTTTGGCGAGCCGTGCCGTACGGATCGCGAGCACCTCGAACGACGGCGGCCGGCCGAACACCGCGAGCGTCGTGCCCGACGCCTGCAGCCGCACCGCGGCCGCGCGGTCGTAGTGGATCAGCCGGGCCAGGAAGGCGGCGAGATCCGCCGCCTCCCCCGCGTCGTCGAGGTGCAGGGACGTCATGCGGCGACGGCCCCGGCGGGATCGGCCCCGTCGTTCGTGTCGTTCCCGCCGCCCTTGTCGTCGGTGTACTCCTCCAGGAACTCGCGCTCCTCAGCGGTGAGACGACGCGGCCGCTGCGCCTCGAAGTCGAACGGCACGATGACCGTCTGGGCCCGCACGTACACCTGGTCCGGGTCCTTGACCTCGTAGGCGACGGTGAACGACGCCGCCCTTATCCGCGTGACCCACAGCTCGATGTCCACCGGTGTGTGCCGGTGCACCAACTGCTGCTTGTAGTCGATCTCGTGGCGCGCCACCACGGACCCCTGCTGGAAATTCTTGTCCGGGCGGAACAGGAAGTCGATGCGCGCCTCCTCCAGATAGCGGAGGAAGACCACGTTGTTGATGTGGCCGTACGCGTCCATGTCCGCCCAGCGCAGCGGGCAGCGGTAGATGTGCCGCAAGACAGATCAGCCCCGGGTCAGCTTCTTGTAGGTGGCGCGGTGCGGACGCGCGGCGTCCGGCCCGAGCCGCTCGACCTTGTTCTTCTCGTAGGACTCGAAGTTGCCCTCGAACCAGTACCACTTCGACTCACCCTCGTACGCGAGGATGTGCGTCGCGACCCGGTCCAGGAACCAGCGGTCGTGGGAGATGACCACGGCCGCGCCGGGGAACTCCAGCAGCGCGTTCTCGAGCGAGGACAGGGTCTCCACGTCGAGGTCGTTGGTGGGCTCGTCGAGGAGCAGCAGGTTGCCGCCCTCCTTGAGGGTCAGCGCCAGGTTCAGGCGGTTGCGCTCACCGCCGGAGAGGACGCCGGCCGGCTTCTGCTGGTCCGGGCCCTTGAAGCCGAAGGCGGACACGTACGCCCGCGACGGCATCTCGACCTGACCGACGTTGATGTAGTCGAGCTCGTCGGAGACGACGGCCCACAGCGTCTTCTTGGGGTCGATGTTGGCGCGGCTCTGGTCGACGTAGCTGATCTTGACCGTGTCGCCGACCTTGATCGCACCGGAGTCCGGCTTCTCCAGGCCCTGGATCATCTTGAACAGCGTGGTCTTGCCGGCGCCGTTCGGGCCGATGACGCCGACGATGCCGTTGCGCGGCAGCGTGAAGCTGAGGCCGTCGATCAGGACCTTGTCGCCGAACGCCTTGGACAGGTTCTGGACCTCGACGACGACGGAGCCCAGCCGCGGGCCCGGCGGGATCTGGATCTCCTCGAAGTCCAGCTTCCGCATCTTGTCGGCCTCGGCCGCCATCTCCTCGTAACGGGCGAGGCGCGCCTTTGACTTGGTCTGCCGGCCCTTGGCGTTGGACCGGACCCACTCCAGCTCTTCCTTGAGCCGCTTGGCGCGCTTCTCGTCCTTGCGGCCCTCGACCTTGAGGCGGGCGGACTTCTTGTCCAGGTACGTGGAGTAGTTGCCCTCGTAGGCGATCGCGCGGCCGCGGTCGAGTTCGAGGATCCACTCGGCGACGTTGTTCAGGAAGTACCGGTCGTGGGTGACGGCGATGACGCAGCCCGCGTACTTCGAGAGGTGCTGCTCCAGCCAGTTCACCGACTCGGCGTCGAGGTGGTTGGTGGGCTCGTCGAGGAGGAGCAGGTCCGGCGCCTCGATCAGCAGCTTGCAGAGGGCGACCCGGCGCTTCTCGCCACCGGAGAGGGTGGTGACCGGCCAGTCGCCGGGCGGGCAGCCCAGCGCGTCCATGGCCTGCTCCAGCTGCGCGTCGAGGTCCCAGGCGTTGGAGTGGTCCAGGTCGTCCTGGAGCTTGCCCATCTCCTCCATGAGCGCTTCCGAGTAGTCGGTCGCCATCAGCTCGGCGACCTCGTTGAAGCGCTGGAGCTTGCCCATGATCTCGGCGGCCCCGTCCTGGACGTTCTCCAGGACCGTCTTGGTCTCGTCCAGCTCCGGCTCCTGCATGAGGATCCCGACGCTGTAGCCGGGCGACAGGAACGCGTCACCGTTCGACGGCTGCTCGAGCCCCGCCATGATCTTCAGCACGGTCGACTTACCGGCACCGTTCGGCCCGACGACGCCGATCTTCGCCCCCGGCAGGAAGCTCAGGGTGACGTCATCAAGAATCACCTTGTCGCCGTGCGCCTTGCGCGTCTTGCGCATGGTGTAAATGAACTCAGCCAAGAGAAACCGTCCGGACGCTTGAAATCGGCAGTGGGCAGATACACCCCATCTTGCCGCACCGCCACCCCTGGGAGGAAACGCGTATGCCCGGCAGCCCGTGACCGGGCACTCTCCCGCTGACCGCATGCGACTCGACGATCACTGGGGGTGCGCGACGAGCGCGCTCTCCTGAACGACGAGAGGCACAGCCTTCTCGGCGGTCGGCGGCGCCCGCCGAGGGTCGGCTGTCCGCTGTCGACTGCGGCTTCGGGCTGCCGGCTGCCGGCTGCCGACTCCGGATGCTCCGTAGCAGCGCATGCCACCCCGGCACAGGACTGACCCGCAGCCCCGTGCGCGGGCGCTCAGTCCTGGGTCGGTGTCTTCTTTTTGCGGAGGAAGAGGATCGTGGCGCCGCCGAGCACGACCAGGCCGATCGCTATGCCGGCCATCACCGGTGTGGCGCTGGACGCGCCCGTCTCGGCGAGGTCGCTGGTCGTGGTGGTGGTGCCGTCCACCGTGGCGGGGCTGGGCTCGCTCAGCGTCTGTGTCTTCTCGCCGCCGGCGCCGCTCTGTGTCTGGCAGTCGAGCACCCCCTGGAAGCGCTTCTCGTAGCCGCCCGGCCCCTTGACCGTGACGTCGTACGCCTGGTCCTCCTGCAGGGGGACCGTCACGGTCTGCGTGGCGCCCGCCTCGACGGTGTGCTCGGCGCCCATCAGCTCGAAGGTGAACGCCTCGTCGCCCTCGTTGACCGCCGTGACGTCCAGGCCGCCCTCGGCGCAGTTCTTCTGGGCCGACACGGCGGGTATCGGCCCGCTGCCCGCCCAGGTCGCGGTCGCCGCAGCGGAGACCGTCGACTCGCTGGAGCCGGCCAGGATCTGGGTCTGGCTCCTGGTCTCGGAGGCGAAGGCCCGCCCGACCGGCACGGTGGTCGATGCCTGCACGGTCAGCGCGGCCGAACCGTCCGCGGCGTCCTCGGGGACGTCGAAGTACAGCTCGCCTCCGTCGGCCGCGGAGGTGATCTCCTTGCCGTCCCGGTCGACGATCCGCACGCCGCTCGTGGCCGCGTCGGCGGGCGGCGTCACCGTCACGTTGGCCGCGTCGGTGTGCACGGTGACCGGACCGAGCGGCTCACCGGGGCGACCGGAGACCGCGGGCGGGTCCAGGCGCAGGGAGGCCGCGGGTTCGGCGAGATCGCGTGCGCTGCGCTCCAGATGGTCCGCGAGTTTCTCCGCCTGCGGGTCCACGGCGTCCACGTCGGCGCCGTCCGAGTAGCGCCAGATCGCCACCTGGGTGCCGGCTGCCGCGTCCTGCTCGGTGAGGCCGCTCGTGCCCGCCTTCGCCGCCAGCGCCGCCAGGTCGTTGACCTGCGGGTAGGAGTTCTGCAGGATCCAGCGGATCCGGCCCGCGTCGGGGTTCCCGTTCAGTGACGTGCCGCTCCAGGGGGTCTCCTGGTACTTGGCGTCCTTCTGTGTCGGGCTGTAGATGTCGACGCAGTAGGTCTGCAGGGTGCCGCCGTTGTCGACGGACATCTCGAACAGCCCCGCCGAGACCTGCTTGTCCCCGCCGTCCTCGTGGATGACGGCGGCCCCGGACGTCTTCAGCGCACCTATGGTCGCGGTGGCGCCGCCCTGGTTCAGAGGGGGTTCGTCCGCGACGGCCGCACCGGCGGTGGTCGCGGCGCTCACGGCGACGAGCCCGGACACGAGCGCCACCGCGGCCAGGCGGGCGGCGGCAGCACCTCGCCCGTGCACGGACGGCGCAGAGAACGAAGAAAGCACAGAATTCCCCTTCGAGCAGGGCCCCTTGACCTGGTGGGTTACGGTCCCGCCAGCGACATCGGAAGCCCCGAGAGCTATGCCGGGCATCCTAAGGACGGGGCGCACCTCCCTTCCCGGTCATGTCATCCGATGAGTGATCCGACTCGGAATCGTTATCGCCAGGACCGGGTGCGAGCTGGGCTTATCGACAAATCCCCTGGGATTGTTCCGAATGAACTCGCCGATAAGCCGTACTTCGGTCGTCGGACCGGGGGAAGCGGCACCGACGGTCACACCACCAGGGCCGGTTCCTGTTGCCGGGCCGCTTCGTCGGTCTGCGCCATAGGCTGCGCGAGGTCCGTGGGTGCCGTCTCCCAGCTGGGCTCCGGCCGGGCCGACGTACTCGATGTCCGAGGGGACGACTGCTCGGACGGCTGGTCGGACGAGTGGTCCGACGGCTGATCGGATGCCGGGTCGCCCCTGAGCAGCCTCCGGAACGCCGCCGTACCGCGCGCCAGATCGTGTCCGATCGCCGACGCCTCGATGTCCGCGCCCGTCCACGACTGTCCGTCGCGCTGCTCGGACCGGACCTTCAGCCTGCCGCGCACCACGAGCGGTTCGCCCAGCGACACGGACGCCTGCACGTTCGCCGCGAGCGCCCGATTGGCCCACACCGTGAAGAAGTTGGTGTGCCCGTCCCTCCACGAGTTCTTCTCGCGGTCCCAGTACCGCTGCGTGACCGCCAGCCGGAACCTCGCCGACGGGCCGGCCGCCGTCTCCCGGAACACGGGCTGTGTAGCCACGTTCCCCACCACGCACACCATCGTCTCGTTCATCGCGGAAGCCTCCCCTGCCCACGCCCACGGGCCCGTCCCGTACGGCTGCGTCTGTCTGTCGTGGCGACCGCCTCGTGATCGCCACGACCTCAGACTGCCTCCGCCGCCCCGAACCCGCTGAGCCCTGTGGGCCACCGCCCGGTTGTGGACAACTCCGGCACCCGAACGAGGACTTCCGCCCCCGCCCCGGCCGACCCGACTCGCCGCCGCCCCGACTCGCCCCCGACCCCCACTCGCCGCGACCCCACTCGCCCCCAACCCTGGGCGGCCCCGACCCTCACCCCGCCGAAACCGCGACCCCCGTGGCCCCCGTAACCCCCGAGACCCCTGCAGCTCCCGAGCCTCCTGCGGCCCCCGAGACGCCCGTGACCCCCGAGACCCGCAGGAACTGCTCCCGCACCTCCCGGTACCGCAGCAGCTCCGCCGCCACCGGGTCGAGCACCCGGGCCCGGCCGCATCCCGACGCCGCCTCCCGCAACCGCCGTTCCGCCTCGGCCCCGTACCGCCGCGCGGGCCCGTTCGCCGCCAGTCCGCAGGCCCACTCCACGCCCGGACCGCCCACGATGCCGATGACCATCAGCAGCACGGGCACGCCCAGGTTCGGTGACATGACACCGACGATCTGGCCCAGCAGCCACAGCCCGCCGAGGACCTGGAGAACGGTCATGGACGCCTGCGCGAGCACGGCCGCCGGCCACCAGCCGGGCCGCGGCGGCCGCCCCACCGGAGTACCGGACCGTACCGCCAGTTCGTCCAGTGCCTCGCTCAGACCCTGCGACCCCCGTACGGCCGCCTCGCGCACCGCCTGCGCCCAGGGCGCGGGCAGCCCGTCGGACGCCTGTTCGGCCACCGTGCGCACCGCCTGCTCGACGCGCTGCCGCGCCGTGACCTCCTCGTCGTCGTACACCCGTACGGGCAGACGCCCGGTCGGTGGCTCACGCCGGTCCTGGTACCACCGCCACAGCCGCAGCCAGGGTGTGCCGCACGCGCGGTTGGCGTTGCGGCGCCAGGCGCGCTCGGCGGCCTCGCCCGCCGCCGTGGCGCCGACCGCGTCGGCGAGCCGGTCGGCGAACTCGTCGCGCGCCTCCTCGCTGAGCCCGGCCTGCCGCCGGTTGGCGTACACGGGCCACAGACGCACCGCGGCCGCGTCCACGTCGGCGGCGATCCGGCGGGCCGCGGCGCCCCGCTCCGCCACGAAGTGGCCGAGCAGCTCGCGCAGTTCACCGATGCCCTCCCCGGTGAGCGCGGACAGCGCGAGGACGGTGGCGCCCGGCTCGCCGTACTCGCCGATCGCGATGCCGTCGTCGTCGAGCAGTCGCCGCAGGTCGTCGAGGACCTGGTCGGCGGCCTCGCCGGGCAGCCGGTCGATCTGGTTGAGGACCACGAAGGAGACCTCCGCGTAGCCCGCCATGGGACGCAGATAGCGCTCGTGGAGCACCGCGTCGGCGTACTTCTCCGGGTCGACGACCCAGATGACGGCGTCCACGAGTGCCAGGATCCGGTCCACGTGTTCCCGGTGCTGGACGGCTGCCGAGTCGTGGTCGGGCAGGTCCACCAGGACGAGCCCGCGCAACTGCGCCTCGGCCTCGGCGCTCTGCAACGGCCTGCGGCGCAGCCGACCCGGGATGCCGAGCCGGTCGATGAGTCCGGCCGCGCCGTCGCTCCAGCTGCACGCGATGGGGGCGGCGGTGGTCGGTCTGCGTACCCCGGTCTCCGAGATGGCCACCCCGGCGAGCGCGTTGAAGAGCTGCGACTTGCCGCTTCCGGTGGCTCCCGCGATGGCGACGACGGTGTGCTGTCCGGAGAGCCTGCGGCGCGCCGCCGCCTCGTCCAGGACGCGTCCCGCCTCCGCGAGGGTCCGGTTGTCGAGCCGCGCGCGGGAGAGTCCCGTCAGTTCGCGCAGTGCGTCCAGGCGGGACCGCAGCGCGCCGTCGTACGCGAGAGGGGTCGCCGAGGACGGTCGGTGGTCCACCACGGTCTCCTGTACGGGCTTGGCCTGCCCCTCTGCCGTGACGGACACGCGCCGTGCGATCAGCCCGTCGTCCCAGCCGTCCTCCGGATCCCCACCGGCACCGTCCCCACCACCGGCACCGTCCCCACCACCGGCACCGTCCCTACCGCCGGTGCCGTCCGCACCGCCTCCGCCGTCACCACCGCCGGTACCGACACCGGCAGCACCTTCGCCCCGGCCGACAACACCTTCCCCGCGGCCGGCTTCCCCGTCGCGCCCTTTCCTGCGGACGTCTCTCCGCCCGGCCACGCCCTCCGTACCCTCTCCGTCCCCCGCGCCTCTCACGAAATCCCCCTCCACGCGCGCGTGCCCACGTCCCTCACGTCCCCCACGTTCCTGTCTCGCCCCGCGCCCCTCGTCGTCGTCCTCCGGCTGGTCGGCCTGGTCCGTGTGATCCGTGACGGCGGTCACCGAGGTCACCTCTCCTTCTGCAGTACGGACAGCGCGGCGATGAGTTCGGCCTGCGGTTCCGGATGGACGTCGAGTGCGTCGAGCGGCGCGAGCCGCCGCTCCCGCTCGTGGTGCAGCGCCTTGTCGAGGTACTCGGTGAGCAGCCGGCCGCCCTTGTCGCGCAGCCGCAGCGCCCCGTGGGCACCGATCCGCTCGGCGAGTCCCTCCCCTGCGGACCGCGCCCGGCGGCCGCCCAGGAGCACGGTGGCGACCAGCGCGGCCACCACCTCGGGATCCGGCGCGACGCTCTTCTCCAGGGCGCCCACCTCGTCCTCGGCGTACTCCTCGACGACCCGCCGCCAGCGCCGTACCGCCATCCCGATGCGGTGCTCGGCGCTCTCCAGCGTCGGGTCGCGGTCCGTCAGCCCCGGTGCGCCGGCCGCCGGTTCGCGCCGCCACGCCTCGTCGATGCGCTCGTCCGCCGCGGTGACGGCGCACAGCAGAAGGGTGACCAGGCTCTCGGTCAGCGCGTCGAGCAGTTCGCCCGCGCTGCAGTCCAGCGGATAGCTGCGCCACCGCTTGAGCGCGCCCCCGGCGAGGACGGCCCCCGCCTGAAGACGGCCCCGCAGACGCGTGTACTCGCTGTCGTACGCCCCTTCGACGGCCGTGGTGAGCCGCAGTGCGGCGGCGTACTGGGCCGCGGCCGCACCGGCGAGCTCGGGCATCCGCGACTTCAGCGAGTCGAGCGCCCCGTACGCCGTGCGCGCCATCGCCCGGTGCCGGGCAGCCGGGTCCTGTGCCTGCTGGGCCAGCCAGGCACGCAGCGGCGCCACGGCGGTGGCCGGAAGCAGCCCTCCGCCCCAGGCGGACTCGGGCAGTTCGGGAACGGTGAATCGGGGCACGTCACCGAGCCCCGCCTTGGTGAGGAGCGCCCCGAATTGGCGCGAGACCTCGGACACCACCTGGTGCGGCACCCGGTCCAGCACGGTGACGAGGGTGGCGTCCTGCTCCTTGGCGGTACGCAGCAGATGCCAGGGCACCGCGTCGGCGTACCGTGCCGCCGTGGTGACCATGACCCAGATGTCGGCCGCGCACATGAGTTCGGCGGCCAGCACCCGGTTGCCGGCCACCAGGGAGTCGATGTCGGGCGCGTCGAGCAGCGCGAGCCCTCGGGGGAGGGTGTCGGCGGTCTCGATGCGCAGGACGCGCGTGTCGCCCTCCTCCGGCAGCAGGGGATCGTCGTCGACGTCCTGTTGGGGCATCCACACGCGCGTGAGGTCGGGCAGTACGCGCATCCCGCTGAACCAGTGATGGTCCTCCGGGTGGCACACGAGCACCGGAGTGCGCGTCGTGGGCCGCAGCACCCCGGCCTCGCTGACCCGCCGCCCCACGAGGGAGTTGACCAGCGTGGACTTGCCCGCCCCTGTCGATCCTCCGATCACGGCGAGCAAGGGTGCTTCGGGTTCTCTCAACCGGGGCACGAGATAGTCGTCGAGCTGCGCGAGCAGTTCGTCGCGGTTGGCACGCGCGCGTGGAGCCCCCGCCAGGGGCAGCGGGAAGCGTGCGGCGGCGACACGGTCGCGCAGGGCGGAGAGTGCGTCGAGCAGCTGGGGCCGTACGTCCAAGGTCACCACATGCGAAGAATGCCCAATTTTGCAGGGTTTCTAAAGCATATGGGCATGTCTGCGCGCCGATCGGACACCCGGGGCCTACGGGACGACCGGGGCGCAGGCATAACGAGTGCACAACACCCGGGGCGCGAGACGCCAAAAGCGATGCACGATTCGTACCTGCCTGCGATTATCAGGACCGCTTCACTGAACCTCCACATCGAGCCACGGAGGCGAAGCGCGAAGCACAGGGACCCAGGAGCTCTATCCTTGTCCCCGGCAAGGTCACAGCCCCGCCCATACCCGGGCACCAGCACCACAGGCCACCACACCCGGCCCCCGTAGCTCAGTGGATAGAGCAGGCGCCTTCTAAGCGCTTGGCCGCAGGTTCGAGTCCTGCCGGGGGCGCTCGTCACTCCCCGCCCTCCCCCCAGGAGGGCTCCTTGCTGCTCGCGGCGGAGCCCGGGCCGGGGACGGCCGGCGGTGGACCGGCCGACGACTGCGTTCCCGCCACCACGTGGCCCACTAGCCTGTCCGCCATGAACGCACCGGGGGACATGGTCGACGGCCGCTTCGAGCTGATCGCACGGCTCGGCAGTGGCGGCATGGGGACGGTGTGGCGGGCGCGCGACAGCGTGCTGCAGCGGGAGGTCGCGCTCAAGGCCGTACGGCAGGACGCCGCGGCCTCCGACGCCGTTCGCGAGCGGGTACTGCGGGAGGCGCGGGCCCTGGCCCGGGTCAGTCACCCGAACGTGGTGATGATCCATCACATCGTGGACGACGACCCGCACCCCTGGCTCGTGATGGAACTGGTGGAGGGCGTCTCGCTCCAGGAGCGGCTCACCGAAGGCCCGTTGGCCCCGGCCGAGACCGCGCGCCTGGGCCGCCAGGTGCTCGGCGCCCTGCGCGCCGCCGACGCGGCCGGGGTCCAGCACCGGGACGTCAAGCCCGCCAACATCCTGCTGCGTCCCGACGGCTCCGCCGTGCTCACCGACTTCGGCATCGCGGCCCTCCAGGGGTCCACGGCGCTGACGGCGACCGGCGAACTCATCGGCTCCCCCGAGTACATCGCCCCCGAGCGGATCCGCGGCAACGACGACGACCCGGCGTCCGACCTCTGGTCCCTGGGGCTGGTCCTGTACGTGTGCGTCGAGGGCGTCAGCCCGCTGCGCCGCGGTACGACCCTGGGCACCCTGGCCGCCGTGCTCGACGAGGCCGTACCCCCGCCGGTGCGCTCGGGCCCGCTCGCGCCCGTACTCCAGGCCCTGCTCGTACGGGATCCAGCGGCCCGCCCCGGCGCGGCACGGCTGGACGCGATGCTGGCGCAGGTCGAGTCGGGTTCGACGCCGGACTGGGCGCTGCCGACGGCGACCGCCCCGCTGCCGCCCGGCCTCTCGACGGCTCCGACCCACGTCCTGCGCGCCCCGTCCACGCGGGACGGCACCACACAGGACGGCACCACGCGGGACGGTGCCGCGCACGGCGGGTCGGTACCCGGCGGCCCCGTACTCGGCGGGTCCGTGCCCGGTGGCCCCGTACCGGCCGAACCGGTCAGCGGTCCGCCGACGCGAGTCGACGGTCAGCCCTCGTCCGGGCGCGGACGGCGGACGGCGCTGGTCGCGACCGCAACCGTCGTGGCGGTCGCCCTGGCGACGGCCACGGCCGCTCTGGTGCTCGCCTTGAGCGGCGACGACGGCGGGGCCGACGGCGCCAAGGGGGGCGACCGCTCGACGGCCGGCACCTCGCCCTCGCAGGGCGCACCGTCCTCGCAGTCCCCGCCGTCCGCGGACCGGACGCCGTCGTCCTCGACTCCCTCCCCGTCACCGACCCGCTCGAAGGAGACGACGGATCCGCCGCCGCCCGCGGCCGGGAACAGATGGATCGCCCAGCTCTTCTCCGAACCGGTCGGCTCCGGCACCGCCGCTCGCGACCGGCGGCTCGCCGTCATCCGGCGGTCCGTCCCCGAGGCCGTCTACCTCCGCAGCGACGACTACGCGTCGCTCCGCCCCGGCTACTGGGTCATCTACGCCCCGGGCCCCTTCCCCGACGGCCGGGCCGCCCTGGCCTTCTGCGACGAACGCGGCCGGACCACGCCGACCACCTGCGTCGGCCGCTACCTGAGCACGAGCGCGGACGACTTCGAGCTGCAGTGCCGTCCTCCGGCCGCCGCCCCGACCGGCCGCTGCTCCCGCCCCATATGAAGCACCTTGGTGGATGATGTCACGTTGCGCACCGTTACCCACCGTCAGTCCTCGCGTTGAAGGGACAGTGCGGTCGCGTTCATGCTGCCGCGCTCACCGATTCGAAGGAGAAACGTGATGTCTCGCATCGCGAAGGCAGCCGGTGTCGCTCTCGGCACGAGCGCCGTTGTGCTCAGTGGTGCCGGTCTGGCCATGGCGGACGCGGACGCCGCGGGCAAGGCCATCGGCTCGCCCGGCGTGGCGTCGGGCAATGTCATCCAGGTTCCGCTGCACATTCCGATCAACCTCTGCGGCAACACCGTGGACGTCATCGGCCTGCTGAACCCGGCGTTCGGCAACAAGTGCGCGAACATCAGCGACAAGCACGAGGGCTACGGCCACTGAGTCACCGCACGACGTGCGGCCCCCGGCGGTTGTCCACCGCCGGGGGCTTCCCCGTGCCGCTCGCGGCCTATGCGTGGCCCACATCGGCCTCACCTCGGCCCCTGGCCGACCCTCAGACGTACCGGTAGATCCCGCTGTGGTCCTCCATGTCGTCCGGCGTCGTGTCCCACGGCGGCATCGCCTCGTGCCGCGCCACGACCCGCCCGTGCTGCAGGTCCCCCAGCTCCGGCGGTGAGCCGGGCAGATACCGCGCGCCCCGGTGCCGCTTCTGCCAGCGCGTCCAGAGCAGGTCCACGAAGGAGTGGTGCAGCCAGAAGACGGGGTCGTTGACCGAGCCCCCGCCCAGCATGTGTCCGCCGACCCAGCGGTGGACGCGGTTGTGGTTGCGCCAGGCGTCGTTGCCGCGCCCGGTTCCCCACCCCTCCAGCTTGTTGCGGAAGCCGCGGCCCGCGGTGGAGTCCCAGGGCTCCACGTCGTACACGGGGTCCTCCAGGGCCCGGGCGAGGTCGTCCGCGGTGGGCAGGGCGAGCGGGTCGCGGGGCCTGCCGAAGTCACGCGTGAGGTAGTCGCCGTCGGTCATCGACTCCTTGACGACCCACTTCTTGTGCCGGCGGGCGAAGGGCCCGGTCGTCACCTGGTGGTCGGAGCGCCGCCCGTTGCCGCCGAGCAGGTCGTCCCCCCACAGCGGGGCTGCCGGGGTGCGGTCCTTCGTCCAGTCCCAGTACGGCACGGACACGGAGGAGTCGATCCGGCGCAGCGCCCGCTCCAGGTCCAGCAGGAACCGCCGGTGCCAGGGGAAGAAGGAGGGGGCCATGTGCGCCGCACGCAGCCCGCCCTCGCCGTCCGCCACGTAGTGGTCGATGTGCATCCGGACGAACTCGTCGTACTCACCGGTGCGTTTGAGCTCCAGGAACGCCTCGACGAGTCTGCGCTTCTCCGTACGCGTCAGCGCGCTCACGTTCTTACGTGTGTACGCCATGCCCGTGCCCCTCCCCCGGCTCCGCCCCCGTGACGGGCGCCCGCAGCCGCAGCGTGCCGCCCAGTTCGTCCACGGCCGCGCGGGCCGCGGCGAGCGGGGTCGGGTACGACTGGTAGTGGTCGATCATCGTCAGATAGCCGCCGTCGGCGCGTCGCATGAGATGCAGCGGCCGGTCGTCCACGGTGACCCGCCAGGGCCCCGCGGGAGCGGTACGCGCGACTCCCGCCGTACGCGCGCCGTCCGCCGTCTCCCGGCACCCACGGATCCGGCACCCGCGGTACGTCTCGTCGAACCCGTCCGCGAACTCGGCCTCGAACCGCTCCATCTCACCGGATGCACCGCCGGACGCACCGCCGGGTGGTCCGGCGGCCGGTGTGCTGCCGGGGGTGTACGGACCGGCGGGTGACGGTCGCGATGCCGTGACGAGCGGCGCCGAAGCGGCGGCCACGGCCGCGGCGAACCCCCCTCTCAGGACCGCACGCCGCGTACCGTTCCCCGCTTCCACCCGCACCTGCCCCACCCCCTCCGACATGTCCTGTACGAGTTCTGAACGCCTACAGTCCGGGCGCGAGGCCGAGGCTCGCCTCCGGCGCCGCCTGAAGGACCGGCGCGAGCAGGCCGGCCTCGGGCAGCTTCGGGGCCGGCAGGCCGAGCGCGTCCGCACGCGGCGCGGTCAGCGGGGCGTCCAGCGAGGCACCCGGCGTCACCGCGTGCAGGTCGGAGGCGGCCGTGGTCGCGGTGAGGTGGTCGAAGGACTCCCCGAGCACGCGCGGCAGCGGCGTACGCAGGTCCAGCGAGGGCATGTCGCTGGAGAACGGCACCTGCGGGACGGCACGGTCCGGCAGCAGCCGGCCCTCGACGTACCGCGGCCCGTCGGGGCTGCCCGGCTTGATCAGCGGCACGGTACCGCCGACCTTGGGCATCTCCATGTCCAGGGAGTGCTCCACACCGTTCAGGGGCACGGCGACCGGAACCCCGTCGGCCGCGACGGCGGGCGTCGCGACGGCGGCCGCCACACAGGTGACGACGGCGGCAAGAGTTCCTCGGGTGGTCGACTTCATCTCAGGCACGGGCCTTTCGGGATTCGGGGACTGCGTCCGGAACGGGTAACGACCCGGCGAACCGGAACAGGTCAGAATTCCCCCGGTCGGTGCAATCGTCAGCTTGTCCGGAAGTCCCACCGCAGCGTCCGGAAGTGCCCCTTCCGGAGTGCCACTTCAGGGGCGCTTCGGAGGGGGTCACTTCGGAGGGGTCACTTCCGGAGCGGCAGTCCGCCCAGGAGGCCCGTGGGTCCGCCCGTCGCGTTCAGGGCGTCCGTCGCGTGCGAGAAGGTGCTGAGCACGGAGTCCTCGTTCTCCGTGTCGAGCGCGCTCGACTGCGACTTCAGAGGCATGACGTCCAGCGGCTCGTAGAAGAGCTGCATGAAAGCCGAGTCGACGCCGCCGTTGAGGCTCATGGGGGGCGCCACGTCGGCGGCGGAGGCGGGCGCGGCGACACCAGCGACGGCCATGGACCCGGCAACGACAGCGGCGGCCTTCAGGGACTTCATCGTGTTCCTTTCGTCGGCGACTCGCGTCACCGGAGGGAATGCTCGGTGATCAGGCAGCGTGCGTGCCTGCTCTCGCACTGCCTCCTGCCCAACGACCCCCCGTCGGGACGGAAACCCCGTGCGCCGAAGATTCCCGGGCCCCACCGGGAAACCCACCCGATTGAAGGGTGGGTCGTCAGCAAATGCGATCCCTCATATGAGAAGCCCGGTGCGGCGCCGCTTCGCCTCAGCCGCCGCTCCCGGCGCCCGGGCGGTTCGGCGCGGGCAGGCCGCCGGCCGGCATCGCGGCGGCGACGAAGTTCACGAGGCCCTGCACGACCTCCTTCGCGGCCGTCCCCAGCGCGGTGGCGTCACCGTCCGCGGACGCCTTGACCAGCGCATCGACCGAGCGCTGCAGGGCCTTGAGTGCGTCGGCCCTCAGGCTGGGCGCGTCCACCCGGCCGCTGTCGCTCCGCGACGGCAGCGCGGGGGTGCCGGGAAGCGCCGGCAGGACCACCGGCGGAGAGACCGGAACGGCGGGCCGGGCGGGCGTCTGCGGGTCGGCCGGACTCTGCGAGTCAACCGGCGCCTGCGGAGCCACCGGACTCTGTGGGTCAGCTGAATCCTGCGGGTCGGCCGGCGACTGCGGGTCGGCCGGAGTCTGCGAGTCAACCGGCGACTGCGGGTCAGCCGGACTCTGCGGAGCCACCGGACTCTGCGGGTCGACCGGATCCTCCGGGTCAGCCGGACTCTGCGGAGCCACCGGACTCTGCGGGTCGGCCGGACTCTGCGGGTCGGCCGGACTCTGCGGGTCGGCCGGACTCTGCGGGTCGGCCGGATCCTCCGGATCGATCGGATCCTCCGGGTCAGCCGGATCGGCCGGATCGGCCTGAGCCGGCGCGGCGGCGGCCGGCGCGGCGGCGGCCGGCGCGGCCGGGGTCGCGGCGGCTGGCGCGGCGGTGGCCGGCGCGGCGGCGGCCGGCGCGGCCGGGGTCGCGGCGGCTGGCGCGGCGGTGGCCGGCGTGGCGGCGGCCTCGGCGATCGCCTTCCTCGCCGCGTCGGCGAGCGCGGTGGCCTCGGCGGCCGGGAGCCGCCCGTTGTCGGCCTTGAGCGCGGCGGTGAGCAGGGCGGTGACCGGCGTCAGCACTCCGGCGACGTCGCCGAGGGTCGTGGCCTGCGTCAGCAGGGTCTCCGCCTCGGGCACCGGCGCCCGGGCCCCCGCGGCACGGGCGTCGTGCGCCGCGCCGTGGTCGGCGGCCACCGCCGCGGGTCCGGCGATCCCCAGCAGGAGCGTGGCGCAGAGCGCGGAGGTCGCGATACGCCGCGCGGGCAGAGCACGCATGGAAGGTCCTTTCGACGGTGCGGTGGTGTGTCGGATCGTGTCCTCACCGTGGAAGTGGTGACCGCCGCCTGCAACCGACCGGCCGTGCCCCGCGGCGGCCCGAATCCGCCGCCGCGACCGTTGTCCCTGGTGAGGCGCCATCTCCCGGTCCGCCTCGGGGGCCGCCCGCCCCTCCCTCCATTCGGGGCAACGCGGATCGGCCGCCCTCCCTCGCGGGAGAACGGCCGATCAGGGTCGGACTTCGACGTCAGTCGTTGGCGCACTCGTTGCCGAACGCCGGGTTCAGCAGCGCGATGACGTCCACCGTGTTGCCGCAGACGTTGACCGGCACGTGAACGGGGACCTGCAGCACGTTGCCCGACAGGACGCCCGGGGAGTGGGCGGCGGCGGCCTGCGCGCCACTGTCGGCAGCGGCGATGCCGGCGGTGCCCGCCATGGCGGCGGCGGCAACGGAGGTGAAGACCAGGCCCTTCGCGATACGCGACATGGAGAGGTGCTCCTTGGGATTGAAAACAACAGCCGGGCGGAGGTGCCCGGTCCTGGACTCAACGCGTGGCGCGGGCGCGGGTTGTGCCACCAAAAGAGTGACGCTCCGGCCCGTTACCAGATGCGGACCAGGGGGTTATCCCGGAGCGTGCACACGATTCCGACACACTTGACGACTTTCACCGATAAATACGGATAGCGGCTACAGTTGCGTTCTCCCTCGGACCTCGGGAAACAGCGGGGATTTCATGGCGGCACTCGCGTGAGGGCCCCGTTCTCCTCACCCGTCAGGCCCAATGACTCCTCCGCCGCACATCCCTTCTGAATTCCCCCGAAAGGGCAATGCCGGTCATGCGCAATCCGCTGGGTCCTCTGTTGCGCCGCGCCATGGCGGGTGCCTTTTCCCCCGTCCCGCGCCGGGCATCGGGCCTGACGTCCGGTCAGCGGCACCGCCCGCACGGGCACAGCGGGTTCGCCCGCGTCCGCCCGGGTTCCGACCGCGCTCCCGCCGAGCGCCACCGGTGAGCGGGGCGAGGAAAGCGCGTATGCACCTGTCACCGTCCGGGCCCCGGCCGCGGGTCCTGCACGTCTCCCAGCCCGTCGACGGCGGCGTGGCCCGTGTGGTCACGGACCTGGTGCGGGCGCAGCTGGCCGTGGGCGCCGAGGTCACCGTCGCCTGTCCGGAGTCCGGGGGCCTCGCGGCGGCGGCCGAGGTGCTGGGCGCCGGCGTACGGCACTGGCGGGCGGGCCGTTCACCGGGGCCGGGACTCGCGCGGGAGGTACGGAGTCTGCGTCAGGCCGTGCGGGAGGTGCGCCCCGACGTGGTGCACGCGCACAGCGCCAAGGCCGGACTGGCGGTGCGGCTCGCCGTGCGCGGGCGGGTGCCGACCGTGTTCCAGCCGCACGCCTGGTCGTTCGAGGCCGTCGGCGGGACGACCGAGCTGCTCGCCCGCAACTGGGAGCGGCTGGGCGCGCGTTGGGCGTCACGGGTGATCTGCGTCAGCGAAGCCGAGCGGCGCACGGGTCAGCGGTCCGGGGTCCGGGCGCGCTGGAGCGTCATCCCCAACGGCATCGACCTGGAGCGCTTCCACCCGGCCTCGGTGGACGCCGTACGGGCCGGGATCCCCCTACTCGAAGGGGTGGACGCGGCGGCGCCGCTCGTGGTGTGCGTCGGACGGCTGTGCCGGCAGAAGGCGCAGGACGTCCTGCTGGAGGCGTGGGGCGAGGTGACGCGGCGGGTGCCCGGGGCCCGGCTGGTCCTGGTCGGCGACGGCCCGGACGCGCGGACGCTACGGGCCGGGGCTCCCCCGTCCGTGCTGTTCGCCGGAGCCGTCGCCGACGCCGTGCCCTGGTACCAGGCCGCCGATCTGGTCGTCCTGCCGTCCCGCTGGGAGGGCATGGCGCTGGCGCCGCTGGAGGCCATGGCCTGCGGGCGGCCCGTCGTGCTCACCGAGGTGGACGGGGCCCACGAGAGCCTTCCGCCCGGTCAGGGGCCGCGCTGCCTGGTGCCGCCCGAGCGGCCACAGGCGCTGGCCGGAGCCGTCGCCGAGCTGCTCCTCGACCCGCTGCTGCGCGAGTCGCTCGGTCATCAGGCACGCCGGTACGTAACGACCACGCACGACGTCCGGCGCACGGCCGCGGCCGTCGCCGGCGTGTACCGCGAGCTGATCGGCACCTGGCCGACCGGGCGGGGCACGGGCGTGGACCACACCGAGTGCAGGGAGTCCATCCACACGTGACTGCGGAAAGTACCGTTCCCTCCCCCGGCGGCCGGCCGCGGGCGTCGGACCACGGATTCTCGCCCGTCTCGGTCATCCCGCCGCGCGGGGCCACGGCCGGCTTCGGTTTCCCCGACGGTCGACGGCCCTCCGTGCGGCGCGCCTCGCGGCTGCCGCTGCCCGCCGTGGACATCGGCGCCGCGCTGGCCGGCGGCTGCCTGGCGCTGCCCTTCGCGTCTCCGCTGCCGCTCGCGGTGCCGGTGCTGCTGCTGGTGCTGGCGGTGCTCGGGCTCAACGCGCACGCGTCGCTGTACCGCGTTGCGCCCGTCCCCGCCGTCCTGGACGAACTGCCCGCCCTCTGCGGCCGGATCGCGGCGGGCTGGTGTGCGCTCGCGGCCCTGCTGGCGGCGTACTCGCCCGAGCACGCGCTGTCCGCCCACACCCTGGTCCTCGGCTGCGCGGTGCAGTCGGTGGTGAGCTGTGCGGGCCGCGGCG
This sequence comes from Streptomyces sp. NPDC002701, assembly GCF_042889045.1. Classification (NCBI taxonomy): domain Bacteria; kingdom Bacillati; phylum Actinomycetota; class Actinomycetes; order Kitasatosporales; family Streptomycetaceae; genus Streptomyces; species Streptomyces sp. NPDC002701. The sequence continues at coordinate 346,522 of NZ_JBIAQL010000001.1, read as the reverse complement.
CCGTGCACGGGGGCCGGCGCCGGGCGCTCCTGCGGCATCCGCGCGCGGCCCTGGTGGTCGGCCGGGCCGCGGAGGCACAGCGGGTGGCGGCCGCCTTCCTGCGGCATCCGGGGTGCGGGGTACGGCCGGTGGGTGTCGTCGCCGACGAGCCGGGCGGCCCCGAGGGGCTGCCGGTGCTGACCACCGGCGAGGAGGTCCAGCGGGCGCTCATCCAGACCGGTGTGCAGGACGTACTCGCCGTGGGACCCGCCGCGCGCGCCGAACAGGGCGCGCTGCTCGGGTCGCTGGGTGCGGCGGGCTGCTCCGTGTGGGAGGTGGAGACGGACCCCTCGGCGTCCGGGCGGGGTGACCGGCTCGCCGGGTTCGCCTGCCGGCCGCTGCCCACGGACCGGCGGCGGTACGGGAGCGCCGGGAAGCGGCTGCTGGACGTGCTGGTCTCCGGGGTGCTGCTGCTGGTGGCCGGCCCGGTGCTGCTGCTGTGCGCGGTCGTCCTGCGGGCCGCCGACGGGCCCGGGGTGGTGTTCCGGCAGGAGCGGATCGGCAAGGACGGGCGGCCGTTCACCCTGCTGAAGTTCCGTACGCACCGGCCGGTCGACGCGCACGAGGCGGCGACCCGCTGGAGCGTGGCGAACGAACAGGAGATGCGCTGGTTCTGCCGGTTCCTGCGGCGGACCTCGCTGGACGAGCTGCTCCAGCTGTGGAACGTGCTCCGGGGCGACATGAGCCTGGTCGGGCCACGGCCCGAACGGCCGTTCTTCGTCGACCGGTTCAGCCAGGCCCACCCCGGTTACGCGGCCCGCCACCGGATGCGGACCGGGATCACCGGGCTCGCGCAGATCCACGGACTGCGCGGCGACACGTCGATCGAGGACCGCTGCCGGTTCGACAACGCGTACATCGACGACTGGTCGCTCTGGCAGGACGTCTGCATCCTCGTGCGCACCGCGGCCTCGCTCGTGCGTCCGACGGGGAGCTGAGCCGGTGGCCCAGGTCCTGCCCGCCCCGCCCCTGGTGGCCGCCGTGGCCACCGTGACCGCGGCGCCCCGCCGCTTCCTGCCCGTACTGCCCGTGCTCGCCCTCGTCGCCACGCTCGCGCTGCCGGTCCCCGGGGACGCGGGCGGGGGCGGGGGCGGCACGGTCGCCGACGCCGTGTCCGGGCTGGTCGTGCTGTGCTGCGCGCTGCGTCTCGTACGCGGCCGACGGCGCCCCCTGACCCGTACCGCCGCCGTGGTGCTCGCGATGCCCGTCGTCGGGGTCGCGCTCGCGACGGCGGGCGCGGCCTCGGCCGGGGCGGGGGCCGCGGGGCTCGTACGCTATCTGCAGATCTTCGTGCTGGTGCCGGCCGCGGTGGTGCTGCTGGTCCGCGACCGCCGTGACGCCCGGCTGATCGCCTGGTCCCTCGTCACGCTCGCGCTGTGGCAGGGGGCGATCGGCGTCCACCAGTACGTGACCGGGACCGGTGCCTCGTACCAGGGCGAGGAGATCCGGGCCGTGGGCACGTTCGGGCCGACGGACATCATGGGCATGGCGGCCGTGGTCTCGTTCGGTCTGGTGTGCGCGCTCGGTCTCGCCCTCGGGTCCGGGCCCGCGCGGCACCGGGCCGTGGCGGCGGCGTGCGCGCTGGCGCTGCTGCTGCCGCTGGCGGTGTCGTTCAGCCGGGGGGCGTGGATCGCGACGGCCGTGACGTGCGGGGCGCAGCTCGCGCTCGCCGGACTGCGCCGGGCCGTACAGGTGTTCGCGGTGGCGGCGGCCGCCGCGGTGGTCCTGGTGGGCGGGCTCGGCGTGGGCACCGCGATGCTCCAGGAACGGATGAGCAGCATCACGCAGGTCGCCCAGGCGCCCGACCAGTCGGTGACCGACCGGTACACGATGTGGGCGGCGGCCGTCGACATGTGGCGCGAGCGGCCGCTGACCGGCGTGGGGCTGAAGGGCTTTCCCGACCACCGCGACGGGCACGCCTCACTGGCGCTGTCCTCGGGCAGTGACACGGACGGGGCGGGCGCCGGCTTCCACCGGCAGCCGCTCCTCTCGCCGCACAACATGTACTTGCTGGTGCTCAGCGAGCAGGGGCTGCTGGGGCTGCTCGCGCTGGCCGGGAGCTGGCTGGCGCTGCTGGTCCGCGGGCTGCGGCGGCTCGTTCGGGCACGCCGTTCGCCGGACGGCCCCGACTGCGCGCTCGTCGCCTGCGGGATGCTGCTCTGGCAGCTCGTCGACTTCGCGTACGCCGACATCGGCGGCCCCTCGACCGTGCTGACCGCGCTGGTCCTCGGCCTCGCCGCCTGGTGGGCGCTGGCCCCCGAGGGGGCCGGGGAACGATGACGGTGACGCCTTCCCGGGCGGAGGGTGAGGGAACGACGCCCCGCGAGCGGCTCCGCCGTGGGTCGGGGGCGGGCGCGGGGCCGGAGGACGACGTCCTGCTGCCCGGGGCCCGCGCGGCGGCACCGCGCGCGGCGGCCGGCGACGTCACCGAGGTCACCGGGACCTCCTCCGCCGACACCTCCCCCACCGACACCACCCGTACTCGGGGTACCCGAGCGCAGGGCCCCTCCGCCGGGGTCGCCCCGCCCACCCGGGGGTTCCTCGCCAAGGCCACGCTCGTCACCGCTGTCCTCTCCATCGCGGGCGCGCTGCTCGGTCTCGGCCGGGACCAGGCGCTCGCGCATCTCTTCGGCGCCGGGACCGAGACGGACGCCTTCCTGGTCGCGTGGACCGTGCCGGAGGTCGCGGCGACCCTGCTGATCGAGGACGGGATGGCCTTCGTGCTGGTCCCGGCGTTCAGCCTGGCCGTGGCCCGGCGGGCACGGGCGCGCGGGACGGGCGACGGCGACCCCGTCCGCGCGCTCGTCGCCTCGACGCTGCCCCGCCTCGCGCTGGCCCTGGTGGGGGTCTCCGCGCTGCTGATGGCCGGGGCGCCGTACCTGGTCGCGGGGCTGGCGCCGGGACTGCCCGACCCCGGCCTCGCGGTGGACTGCACCCGGCTGACGGCGACCTGCGTGCTGAGCTTCGGGCTCGCCGGCTACTGCAGCGCGGCGCTGCGCGCGCACCGCCGCTTCCTGGCGCCCGCCGCGATCTACGTCGCCTACAACACCGGCATCATCACGGCGATGTTCGTCCTCGGCGGCCGCTGGGGCGTGCGCTCGGCGGCCGTCGGTGTCGCGGTGGGCGGCTGTCTGATGGTGGCGGCGCAGACGCCGGCTCTCGTACGGCAGCTCTTCGGCCGTTACCGGCCCGCGGACGCCGTACACGCCACACCCGCCGAGGGCACCTCCGAGCAGCCCCGGGAGACACCCGGCACCACCGCCGGGGACCCCGCCGGACGGTCCGTGACCCACTCGGTGGATCTCGCCCTCATCACCCCGGTCCTGCTCTTCGCCCTCTGCCGGCAGTCCCAGGTCCTCATCGAGCGCTACCTCGCCTCGAACCTCCCCTCCGGGGCCATCTCGCACCTGAACTACGCGCAGAAGGTCGCCCAGATCCCCATGACCCTGTCGCTGATGCTGTGCACGGTCACCTTCCCGGTGCTGGCCCAGGCCCTCGCCGAGGGCGACACCGAGCGGGCCCGCAGCCGCGTCGAGCGGGACGTGGCGGTCGCCTCGTGCATAGTGCTGCTGGGCGCGGCGGCGGTCTTCGCGTGCGCGCCACAGATCATCGAACTCCTCTTCCAGCGGGGCGCGTTCACCGCCACGGACACGGCGGCGACGGCGACCGTCATGCGGGTGTACTCGGCCGGGCTGCTCGGCCACACGCTGGTGGGCGCACTCGTGCGGACGTACTTCTCCGCGGGCCGCCCCACCTGGTACCCGCTGGCGGCGATGGCCGCGGGCATCGTCGCCACCTCGTGGATCGGCGCGGGGACCGTCGGGACCTGGGGCGTGCGCGGGATCGCCGCCGCCAACGCGATCGGGATCACCCTCACCGCGGCGCTGCTGCTGTCCGGCATGAGCGAGAGGCGCAGTGTGCCGATCCGTACCCGCCGGGTCGTCCACGAGCTCAGCAAGCCGGTCCGCGCGGCCGTGGCGGCCGCGGTGGCCGGGGCGCTGTGCGCGAGCCGCTTCGACGCGCCGGAGGCCGCCCTGCTCACCGGCGGCCTGACCGTCACGGTCGTCTATGTCCTGCTGCTCCGGTTGCTCGGCGTCCAGGCCGTCGCACCCGCCTTCCGTACCGTCCTCCGTTCCGTCACCCGAAGGCTGCCGCATGCCCGTTTCCGCTGATCCGACCGACGACCCCACCGCCGGCACCACCAACGACCCCACCAGCGACCCCACCGCCGACCCGGCCGGCGTCATGACCGGCCCGACCCGTACCGGCGCGCGCCCGGCGGCCCTGTGGGTGGCGATGTACCACTCGGTGGGCGACTGCTCGGACGACCCGTACCGCATCACGGTCTCGCCCGACCGCCTCGAACAGCAGCTCGACTGGCTGCGGCGCCGGGGCCTGCGCGGCGTGAGCGTGGCCGACCTGCTCGCGGCCCACTCCCGCGGCGAAGGGCGGGGCCTGGTCGGGCTCACCTTCGACGACGGGTACGCGGACTTCGCCGACAACGCCCTGCCGGTGCTCCGGCGCCTGGGCTTCGGCGCCACCGTGTTCGTCCTGCCGGGCCGGCTGGGCGGCACGAACGAGTGGGACCCGCTCGGCCCCCGCAGACCGCTCCTCACCGCCGACGGCATCCGCCGGCTCGCGGACACCGAGGGCCTGGAGATCGCCTCGCACGGCCTCACCCACATCGACCTCACACTGGCCGACGACGCGCTGCTGGGCGCCGAGGTCGGCGGCAGCAGGGCCCTGCTCGCCGAGCTGACGGGCCGTGAGGTGCGGGGCCTGTGCTACCCGTACGGGACCGTGGACCAGCGGGTCGCCGACGCCGCGCGGGCCGCCGGGTACGGCTACGCGTGTGCCATCGACCCCGGCCCGCTGACCGGCACCTTCGCCCTCCCCCGGGTCCACATCGGCGAGAGGGACGGGTCCTGGCGGCTGCTGCTGAAGTACCGCCTGGGCGGGTTCCGCCGGCGCCCGGTGACCCTGACCGGCGCCGGCCCGGTGGCGGCGGCCCGGTGAGGGCCCTGCACGTCATCACCGGTCTCGGCGTCGGCGGGGCCGAGCAGCAACTGCGCCTGCTGGTGCGGAACCTGCCGGTCCACTGCGACGTGGTGACCCTCACCAACCCGGGCGCCGTCGCCGAGGGCCTCACCGCGGACGGCGTGCGCGTCACCCACCTCGGCATACAGGGCAACCGCGATCTGACGGCACTCCCCCGGCTCGTCCGGCTGATCCGCCGCGGCCGGTACGACCTCGTCCACACGCATCTCTACCGGGCCTGCGTGTACGGCAGGGTCGCCGCGCGGCTGGCCGGGGTGCGGGCCGTCGTGGCCACCGAGCACTCGCTCGGCGACTCGCAGATGGAGGGCCGCCGGCTCACCCCTGGCGTGCGGGCGCTCTATCTGGCCAGCGAGCGCCTGGGCCGCGCGACGGTCGCCGTCTCGCCCACGGTCGCCGAACGGCTGCGCCGCTGGGGGGTGCCGGAACCGCGTATCGAGGTCGTACCGAACGGCATCGACGTGGCCCGCTTCCGCTTCGACCCCGCCCGGCGCGAGAGCACCCGGCGGCGGCTCGGGCTGCCGCAGGGGGCGTACGTCGTCGGAGGTGTCGGGCGCCTGACGGCCGGCAAGCGGTTCGAGGTGCTCGTCCGGGCACTGGCCGAACTCCCGGACGACGTCTGGCTGCTGCTGGTCGGCAGCGGGCCGGAGGAGAACGTCCTGCGGCGCGCGGCCCAGCACCGGGGGGTCGCCGACCGGGTGCTGTTCACCGGCGAGCGCCCGAACGGGCCCACCGGGCACACCACTGCGGGCGGCCTGGACCTGCCGTCGCTGACCGGTGCCATGGACGTCCTCGCCTCGCCCTGCGCGGAGGAGGCGTTCGGGCTCGCCGTCGTGGAGGCCCTGGCGGCGGGCCTGCCCGTGCTCTACGTCTCCTGCCCGGCCGTCGACGACCTGCCCCGGGACGCGGCGCCGTTCGCCCGCCGGGTGCAGGGCGGCGCGGACTCGTTCGTACGGGCCCTGCGGCAGGCCCGCGCGCAGGCCCCCGGGACGCGTGCGGCGCCGGACGCCGCCCACCACTACAGCATCGCCCGCAGTGCCGACCGGCTCATGGACATCTACACGGCCGCAACTCTGGGAGTGAGTTCCACATGACCGACAACCCCGACCGTCCGGCCGAGTGGGCGCGCTGGGCACTCGCCCGCGCCAGGGCGCTGCCGCCGTGGGCCCTGCTGGCCGCGGGCGTCCTCCTCGGCGGCGTGCTCGGCAGCGCGTACGGCGGTCTCAGGACCCCGCAGTACACCGCCACGAGTTACGTCATCGCCGTCCCCACGAAGCAGTCGGACCCGGCGGCCGCGCTCGGCTTCGCGCAGGCGTACGGACGGGTCGCCACCCAGCTCGCGGTGCTGGGGGACGCCCAGGTGTGGGCGGGTGTGCCGGTGTCGACCCTGCGCGAGAGCGTACGGACCGCGACCTCGCCGGACGCGCCCATGGTCGCGGTGACCGCCACCTCCGCGGAGCCCGACCTCGCCGCTGACATCGCCAACGCCGTGTCGCGCTCGCTGACCCGGCACGCGAACGACAGCGAGGACAGCACCCATGTGGAGCTGCTGCAGTTCTCCCGGGCCATCGAGCCCACCGAGGCGTCCTCGGCGTCCGCCGCGGTGACCGGACTCGTCGGCGCGAGCGCCGGCGGCCTGCTCGGCGGGCTCGCGCTGCTGGTCCGGCCGCGCCGGGCCCCGGAGCCCGCGCCCACGGCCTCGGTGCCGGGCCCCGCCACCGCCGCCGTCTTCCGCGGGCAGCTGTGAGAGCCACCGCCGCGCGCACGGAACTGCGCGCGCAGCTCTGCACGGACGAGCGGGAGTTCGGCGGGATGGCGGAGGAGTGGGGACTGCTGTACCGGCGGTGCGGTGCGGCGACCCCGTTCCAGAGCCACGCCTGGCTGCACTCGTGGTGGCTCTCGTACGGCACGCCCGGCCGGCTGCGCCTGGTCGTCGTCCGTGACGGTGACGACCTGGTGGCCGCGGCCCCGCTGATGCTCGTACGGCAGCCGTGGCCGGTCCTGGTGCCGCTGGGCGGGCCGATCTCCGACTTCGGGGACGTGCTGATCGAGGACGGCGAGCGGGCCGACCGGGCCGCCGCGGCCCTGGCCGACGGACTGGCCGCGGCCGCGCGCACCGCGCTGATCGACTTCCGTGAGGTACGGCCCGGCGGCGCGGTCGAGCGGGTGTACGCGCGCTGGCGCGGCCCTCGCCGACGGGTGCTGGACTCGCTGTGCCTGGAGCTGCCCGCCGTGCCGATGGACGACCTGATCGGGCGGCTCGGGACGGCCAAGGCCCAGCAGCGGGTCCGCGCCAAGCTGCGCAGACTGAAGTCGCTGGGCGTCGAACGGCGTGCCGTACGCCCGGACGGGGTCGACGCGGCGCTGCGCCGGCTCCTGGAGCTGCACCGGCTGCAGTGGCAGGGCCGCAAGGTGACCGCCGAGCATCTGCGGGAGCGGTTCGCCGAGCATCTGGTGCGCTCGGTGGGGCCGATGGTCCGCGCCGGGGACGCGGTGGTGACCGAGTTCCTGGTGGACGACACCGTGGTGGCGGTGGATCTGACGCTCCTGTCGCCGCGGTTGGCGGGCGGCTATCTGTACGGCGCGCATCCGCAGCTGCGGGAGCGCAAGGCGGACGTGGCGACGATGCTGCTGCACGCCTGTGTCCAGCACACCGGGACGGGCGGGCGCCGGGTGCTGAGCCTGCTGCGGGGCAACGAGCCCTACAAGCACCACTGGCGTCCCCTGCCCGTCGTCAACCAGCGTTTCCTGCTGGCCCGGCGGCGGACGGCGCCGCTGATGTCCGCCGCCGTCTGTGACGTGGCCGCGCGCAGCCGGGGCAAGCAGCTGCTCGACCGGTTCCTCGACTGGAGGGGGCGCGGTGGCGGCAGGCCGTGACCGACCCGCCGCCGCCTTCGGGTCAGCGGTTGCGCGACCACCAGTCGAGACGCAGGCAGAGCTTCCCGCCGAGCCAGTACTCGGCCCATTCGCCCAGCTCCACGGGCGAGCAGTCCGGCGGCCGCACGGGCGCCGGGTCGGTCGGCCTGGGCGCCGGATCGGTGGGCCTCGGCGCCGGATCGGTCGGCTTCGGCGCCGGATCGGTCGGCTTCGGGGTCGGGTCGGTCGGCGCCGGGTCGGTGCGGCCGGAGAGCACCGAACGGTAGACCTCGGAGGCCCTCGGGTTGTCGTCGCACTGCCACACACCGTGCGGGCAGTAGTCGGTGAGCGTGTTGTAGAGCGGCTTGTGCTCGTCCAGCCAGGCGAGCATGCGCCGCATGTACGTCGGGTTGTCCCCGTTACGGAAGAGCCCCCATTCGGGATAGGAGATCGGCTTTCCGTGTTCCTTCGCGAAATCGACGTGCGCCTGCAGCCCGTAGGGCTCGGACACCGCCTCGTCGAATGACTGTCCGCGCGGCTGGTCGTACGAGTCCATGCCGATGATGTCGACCGTCTCGTCGCCCGGATAGCACTCCGTCCAGGGAATGGCGTCGCGGCCCCGGTTCGGGGTGAAGTCGAACCGGAACTTCTGCCCCGGCACCGCCCGCATGGCGGTGACGATCCTGTCCCAGTACGTCTTCCACGCCTCCGGGTCCGGCCCGCAACGATGGGTGTACGTGATGCCGTTCATCTCCCAGCCGAGCACGATGACGGTGTCGGGCACCCGCAGCTCGACGAGCCGCTCGGCCAGCTTGCGGAAGTGGTGGTCGAACTCTCCGGCCGCGCCCCGCCGCAGCAGGCTGCGCACCTCCGGGTCGGAGACGTGATCCTCGTTGCGCTCCAGCATGGGGACGTTGAGGACGAAGAGCCGGTCGTCCCGCTGGCGCCGCCAGTCCGCCCACGCGTCGAGGAATCCGGGCAGGCCCTCGATGTTGCTCCAGAGGTCGCCCGGCAGATAGGTGTGCGCCACGCGCAGCTCGCTGCCGCCCAGCCAGCGGCTGAGCTCTGCGATCCGGCCCACCCCGCGGGGCCCGTAGTCCAGGTAGGCGCCGAAGGCCGGCGTCCCGGAGTCCTTCGGCGGCGCGGGGCGCGGGGTCACCGGGAGCTGCGGCCGTACGGGAGCCATCGGCGCCACGACACCGGTCGGCGGCGAGGGCGGTGGTTCGGTCGCCGCTCCCGCGCCCGTGGAGTGCTCCGTCCCCGACGCGAGGCCGGCCGAGGTGAGGAGCCCGGCGGTGAGTACGGCGGTGAGTACGGCGGCGGCGCATGCCGGCCGTCCGGTTCGGGTCCGTTGCAGTGGGGCCATGCCAGCTCCTCGCGCTTCGTTTCACCGTCCAACCGTCCACTGACACTCAGTCACGGCCAGCGGCACTGCGCCAACCGGGGCCGAGCGCCCGGGGGAAGGCCCGCTCACCCGCACGGGTGAGACATCACCACAGACGTCATGAACAGACCTCGAGGAAAACGTGCCCATGCCGCCCTTCGACATCCGTGTCCCCGCCGTACTGCTGCGCATCGACCGCAATCCCTTCCACCACGGGACGCTGGGGGCCGTACGCTCGCTCGGCCGGGCCGGGATCGACGTACACCTCGTCGCGGACTGCGTCGGAAGTCCGGTGCGCGGTTCGCGCTTCGTGTGCCGGATGCATCCGCCGCCCGCGCCCGGTTCGCCGCCCGCCGACATCGCCCTGGCGTTGCGCCGAGTGGCGGCCCGGGTGACCCGTCCCGCCGTACTGATCCCAATGGATGACGCGAGCGCCGTCGCGGTGGACCGCATGCGGGACGAGCTCGCACCCCGGTTCCTGCTGCCGCCGGCCCCCCGGGGTCTCGCCGAACGCGTCGCGGACAAGGCGGAACTGGCGGCCGTGTGCGGGTCCGCGGAGATCCCGCACCCGACGACGCTGGTTCCGGACAGCCCCGCGCAGGCGGCCGCGGCGGTCCGGCGGCTGGGGCTGCCGGTGGTGGCGAAGTGGAGCCGCCCGTGGCTGATGCCCGCCGGTTCGGGTCTGCGCAGCACGTCGGTGCTGGGCTCCGCGCAGGAGGCCCGGGCCCTGTGCCGGCGGACCGAGGAGGCGGGCAGCCGGCTGCTGCTCCAGGCGTTCCTGCCACCGGGGCGGGACCGGGACTGGTTCTTCCACGGGTACGTGGACCGGTCGGGGGCGGTGTGCGGGGGCGGCCCGGGCCGCAAGCTACGGGCCTGGCCGCGCGGCGCGGGCCTGACCACGATGGGGCGCTGGACACCGAATCCGGCCGTGCAGGCGCTCGCCGAGCGGCTGGTGTCGGCGCTCGGCTACCGCGGCATCTTCGACCTGGACTTCCGCCGTGACGGGGCGAGCGGCGCGTACCACCTGCTCGACTTCAATCCGCGGCCCGGCGCGCAGTTCCGGCTGTTCGCCGACGGGGCGGGCCTCGACGTGGTGCGGGCCCAGCACCTGGACCTGACGCACCGTCCGCTGCCGGTGCCCGTCCCCCGCCCGGGCCGGACCTTCGTGGTGGAGAACTACGCGCCCTTCGCGGCGGTCTTCCGGGGCGGCACCGAGCGCGCCTGGCACGCCCGGGACGATCTCGCGCCCGGTGTGGACCTGTGGGCGCTGTGGTCCCGTCATGTGGCCCGGCGCCTGCTGGGCCGCGTACGGCCGGGGGCGTCCGCGCCGGCGACCGGCGCGGGGCGGGGCGCCGGGCGCTGACCGTCGGGGTGCCGGGCGCGTGGCGTCCGGCACCCGGCGGGTCACCAGCTGCGGGCCGCGGCCCGGTTGCGGCGGTACAGGATCGCTCCGCCGATCAGCAGGCCCATGCCGGCGCCCGAGGCGGCGAGCATTCCGTCGCTTCCGGTGTGTGCCAGTTCCGGGCCGGACACCGGGCCGGCAGAGGGCGTGCCGGTCTCGGGCGCCGCGGGCGGTGCCGCCACCGGAGGCTCGGGGGACGAGGACGGAGGAGCCGTCCACGGCGGAGTGGACGGAGGCGTGTGCGGGTGGGTCGGCGGGGTGTGCGGGTGGGAGGGCGGGGTGTGCGGGGGCTTCGACGGCGGCGTGTCGTCGCCGTAGCCTCCCGGACCGTCCTGGACGGCGCAGTCGTTGCCGAACACCGGGTTGAGAAGACCGATCACGTTGATCGAGTCGCCGCAGGCGTTCACCGGTACGTCCACCGGCACCGCGGCGTCGTTGCCGCTGACGGCACCGGGCGAACCGTGCGCCCCGCCGTCGGCGGAGGACCCCGAGTGCTCGTACCCGCCCGAGGGCCCGTACGAGCCGAAGTCCCCGAAGCCGCCGAGGCCGCCGTCGTCGCCGAAGCCGCCGTGACTGCCGTGGCCGCCGTCGTCGCCGAAGCCGCCGTGACTGCCGTGGCCGCCGTCGTCGCCGAAGCCACCGTGGCCGCTGTGCCCGACATGGCCGCCGTCGTCGGTGTGGCCGCCGTGGCCGCCATGACGGCCGTCGTCGCCCTGACGACCGTGACCGCCGTCGTGACCATGACCGCCGTTACGGCCGTCGTCGTGACCACGACCGCCGCGGCCGTCGTCGTGACCGTGGCCGCCGTGACGGCCGTCGTCGCCATGGCCGCCGTGACCGCCCTTGCCGCCGTGACCGTCGTCGTGACGGGGTCCGTCGTGACGGGGCTCGTCATGGCTCGGGGCGTGGTCGGGCGAGGCGTGGGAGGGGGCCTGGTGGTGGGGGGCTCGGTGCTCGTCGTGCGAGGTCGAGGCGTTGGCACAGGAGTTGCCGAAGGTCGGGTTCAACGCGCCGACCACGTCGACGGAGTTGCCGCACGCGTTCACCGGAACGCCCACCGGCACCGCCACGTCGTTGCCCGACGCGACGCCGGGCGAGCCCACCGCGCCCCCGTGCGCCTCCGCGTCGGCGAACGCGGGGGTGCCGTACATGGACAGAATGCCCGTCGCGGCCGCGGCCACGACCATTCCCCTGCTCAGGGTCTGTCGCAACGTAGTTGTCTTCCTGCTCGTAAAAGTGGAGAAGCCGGCCTTGGCGCCCAGTAGGTCGTCCAAGGCCGGCATGACTCAGCCGAACGGCTGGTGCGTTCCGACGTGTCAGTCGTTGACGCAGGTGTTGCCGAACGCCGGGTTCAGCAGGCCGATCACGTTGATCGTGTTGCCGCACACGTTGACGGGAACGTGAACGGGCACCTGGACGACGTTGCCGGAGAGGACGCCGGGGGAGCCCACTGCGGCGCCCTGGGCACCGGCGTCGGCGAAGGCGGGGGCCGCCATTCCGAGGGCCATGATGGCTCCGGCGATGGCAGCTGCGCTCTTCTTGTGATTCACGTGCTTTCCCTTCTTTGCGGTCATGCCCCTGTGACGGCCGAAACCGAGCGAGCGCATCCTGGACGGCTCGCAGCACGACCTCGGGCTGTTAACGAGGAACGGAGGTCCGAAGAAACTACGTAATGTGAACGGCTTGGCAATTCACTCGAACGCACCGAATCGCCGCCGTGCCCCGAAGGGGGCAGCAGCGCGATTTCGCGCATCCACAGACGGTTGTCCACATGCGGCAGCACCGCACACAACGCCCGGGGCACCACCGAAACACACGCGGGGAGGAACCCGGGCTGTCCGCGTGCGACTCCAGCGGACAACCCGGGCGGTGCCGGATGCGGCTTAGTCGCCGTTCGCCGACAGAACGGACAGGTCCTCCAGGATGTGCGACAGGGCGGCGTCGCGCTTCGTCTGGGTGGAGTTGTCCGCACACTGCTGCGCGAGGTCGTCCGACAGGATCGGGACATCCTGGAGCGGGACGATGTTGATGACGGCGACGTTGATGTCCTCAAGGCCCACGCAGGGCTTGTTGAGGGTCCCGTCGACCAGCGAGAGCTGAGGGCTCATGTCGCCCTTGGTCGCCGAGTTGCCGAACGCCGACGAGGCACCGTTGCCGTTGGCCACGGCCGGTCCGGAGTCGTCACCCACGGCAAGCGCCTGGGGAGCGGCCGCCACCGACATACCGATGACAGAAGCGGCAGCCGCCGCGGCGAACATTGCCTTCTTAAGCACTTCGCGTTCCTTTCCTAGTAGCGACGCATGTCCTACGGCCTCATCAACCGGCGGCCACGGGATTGGTTGCGGGCGTTCACCCGGTTGGCCCGCATTGAATCCATGGACAGGTGGGAAAGGCGACCGCCCCGTGTTCCCCGGGAACCGCTCCCGGTGTGGGCCGTCGGAGTGAACGGGAGAAACCATGCCGCGCCGATGCAGTTGAACCAGAACGCTCCGGTGGACGGGGTTTCTTCAGAAAGGACTTGGGTAATGATCAAGAAGGTTCTTGCCACCGCGGCGATCGCCGCTTCCGTCGTGGGTGCTTCCGCTGCCGTGGCTCCGCAGGCGCTGGCGATCGGCGACGACAGCGGCCCCAGCACCGCGAACGGCAACGCGGCCGCGCAGTACTACGGCAACTCCGCCACGCACGGCAACATGAGCCCGCAGATGGCGCTCATCCAGGGCTCCTTCAACAAGCCCTGCATCGGCTTGAACGACATCAACATCCCGGTGATCAACGTGATCCCGATCCAGGACGTCCCGATCCTGTCGGACGACATGACCCAGCAGTGTGTCGAGAACTCCACGCAGGCCAAGCGCGACGGTGCGCTGGCGCACCTGCTGGAGGACGTGTCGATCCTCTCCGCCAACAGCGAGGACTGAGTTCGGGCGGGACCGAGGACGGGCGGGAGGGCGGGACCACCGAACACATCGGTGGTCCCGCCCGTTTCTGTGTGGCCGTGCGTCAGCGTCCGGACGCGTACAGCGCCTCGACCTGCTCGGCGTACGCCTGAAGTGCCGCGTGGCGCTTGATCTTCAGGGACGGGGTGAGCAGGCCGTTCTCCTCGGTGAACTCGCCCTCCACCAGCGTGAACGCGCGGATCGACTCCGCCCTGGAGACGGCCTGGTTCGCGTGGTCCACGACCTTCTGGACGTCGGCGCGCAGCCGGGGGTCGTGGACGAGCTCGGCCATCGGCGTGTCGGCCGGCATCCCGCGGACGTACAGCCAGTGGGCCAGGTCCTCGCGGTCCAGGCTGATCAGGGCGGCGACGTAGGGGCGGTTGTCGCCGACGACGACGCACTGGCCGACCGGAGGCCGGCTGCGCAGGCGGTCCTCCAGGACGGCCGGGGAGACGTTCTTGCCGCCCGTGGTGACGAGGATGTCCTTCTTGCGGCCGGTGATGGTGAGGTAGCCGTCCTCGTCGAGCGAACCGAGGTCACCGGTCGCGAACCACTCGCCGGACAGGACCGCGTCGGTGGCGGCCGGGTCGTTCCAGTAGGCGCCGAAGACGATGCCGCCCTTGATCAGCACCTCGCCGTCGTCGGCGATGCGGACGGCGGTGCCCGGTACGGGGAGGCCGACCGTGCCGGGGCGCGGTCGCAGGGGCGGGACGATCGTCGCGGCCGCGGTGGTCTCGGTGAGGCCGTAGCCCTCGTAGATCATGATGCCCGCGGCGTAGAAGAAGAGGCTCAGCTCGCGGTCGAGCGGGGAGCCGCCGCTGATGGCGTAGCGGGTGCGGCCGCCGATCTCCTTGCGGATGCGGCGGTAGACCAGCAGGTCGTACAGGGCCCAGGCGGCGCGGAGGCCGGGTCCCGGTCCCTTGCCGCGGCCGAGGAACCTGTCGAGGTGCCGCTCGCCGAAGCGGACGCCGACGCGGTGGGCGCGGTCGAAGGAGGCGCCGCGGCCGATGCGTTCGGCGGTGGCGCGGCCGGTGCCGTGGATCTTCTCGAAGAGGTAGGGCACGCCGACCAGGAAGGTGGGCCGGAACTCCCGCAGTGCCGGGCGGAGTTCGTCGGGCCTGATGCTCGGGAAGTGGCCCAGTTCGATGCGGGCCAGCAGGCAGGAGATCTGCAGGGTGCGGCCCAGGATGTGGGCGAGGGGGAGGAAGAGGAGGGTCGACGCCTGTTCGCCGGTGACCTCCTTGAAGACCGGGTGGAGGAGCTCGACGGTGTTCGCGGCCTCCGCGTACAGGTTGGCGTGGGTGAGGACGCAGCCCTTGGGCCGGCCGGTGGTGCCGGAGGTGTAGCAGATCGTCGCGACGGAGTCGGGGGTCAGCGCCGTGCGGCGCTTGGTGACGTCCTCGTCGGGTATGTCGCGGCCCCCGTCGGTCAGTTCGGCGACGGCGCCCGCGTCGAGCTGCCAGATGTGCGGGGGCGCCGGGTGGCCGGCCGTGCCGGTGGCGACCGCCGCCGCGTTCTCCGCGGTCTCCACGACGACGAAGCGGGTGGCCGAGTCCCGGACGATCCATTCGATCTGCTCGGGGGAGGACGTGGGATAGACGGGCACGGACAGGCCGCCCGCGGCCCAGATCGCGAAGTCGAGCAGCGTCCACTCGTAGCGGGTACGGGACATGACCGCGACGCGGCCGCCCGGTTCGAGGCCCGCCGCGATCAGTCCCTTGGCGACGGCGGTGACCTCGCGGGCGAAGGCGGCGGCGGTCACGGGCCGCCAGCCGCCGCGCTCCCTGCGGCGGACGACCACGGCGTCCGGGGCCTCGGCCGCGTTGGTGAAGGGCAGGTCGGCGGTGCTGCCGGTGGTGGTCGCGGGCGCGAGGACGGGCGTGCGTGCCTCACGGACGACTCCGTTCGCGTCCCTCGTGACCTCGACCTGGGCGCGGTCCGCCGAAGCGGTGCGCTTCTTCGCCCTTTTCAGGTCCTTGCGTACGCCCATGGAGGCTCCCCGGTGGCGGCTCGTGGTGCGGTGACGCTTACTTACTCTTGAGTAAACTTACTCGAGCGTAGGAATTTTTCAACCGGCTCGGGACGTCCGGCGGAACCGGGGCGTCAAGGTCGGCCGGACCCGGGCCGATGAACGGGTCATGACGTCGACGCACTCGCCCGCGCATCCCTCCTATCCCTCGCAGCCCTCGCACATCCCGCACCTCTCGCGCCTGTCGCGCTTCGCGCACCCCGGGAACCGGCCGCCCGAACTCCCCGGCGACACCGGGTGGGCGGGCCTTCGGCGGACGGCGGTGTGGCTCGTGCCCGCGCTCCTCGTGGCGTACGCGGGGTTCCGGCGGCGGTGGATGTCCGACGACGCCTACATCTACGTACGGACCGTGCGGCAGGTGCTGGCGGGGAACGGGCCCGTGTTCAACGCCGGTGAGCGGGTCGAGTCGTCGACCGGCACGCTGTGGCAGTGGCTGCTCGTCGGGGCCGGGGCGGCGGGGATCGACGTGGCGTCGGCGGCGGTGTTCGGGGGGCTGCTGCTGACCGCCGCCGGGTTCGCGCTCGCGGGGATCGGGGCGCTGCGGACGTACGGCGGGCGCGTGGCCGTGCCGTTGGGGTCGCTGGTGCTGCTCGGGCTGCCTCCCGTGTGGGACTTCGCCACCTCGGGTCTGGAGACGGGGCTCGCCACCTGCTGGATCGCCGGGGCGTGGCTGGCGCTGACGGCCCGGCCGGCCTCCCTGGCGACCTCGGTGGTCATCGGCCTCGGTCCTCTCGTGCGGCCCGATCTGGGGCTGGTGACCGTGGTGTTCCTGGGGGCCCAGTGGCTGCTGGTGCGGCCGTCGTGGCGTGGCGTGTGCGCCGGGGCGGGGGCGGCGGGGGTGGTGCCGGCCGCGTACGAGGTGTTCCGGGCCGGGTACTACGGGCACCTGGTGCCGCTGCCCGCCGTGACGAAGGAGGCGTCGCGGAGTCTGTGGGGGCGGGGGCTGGTGTATCTGGCGGACTTCGCGCAGCCGTATGTCCTGTGGCTGCCCGCACTGTTCGTGGCGGCGGCGGTGCTGGGTCTGCGTGGCAGTGGCTTGCGTGGCGGTGGCTTGCGTGGCGGAGGGGCGCGCGGGTTCGGGGTGGTGCGGTTCGTGCCCGTGCTCGCTCCCGTCCTCGCGGGGCTGTCGTGCTGGGTGTACGTGGTGAAGGTGGGCGGGGACTTCATGCACGGGCGCATGCTGCTGCCCGGGCTGCTGCTGATGCTGCTGCCCGTCTTCGCCGTCCCGGTGACACGGGTGGCCGTGCCGGCCGCGGTCGGGGTCGGACTGTGGGCGGTGGTGTGCGCCGGCTGGCTGCGGATGCCGTACGGGGGGCAGATCGGGCCGGCGGGGATCGCCGACGAACGCGGGGTGTACGTCCGCCACAACGCGGATCCGCATCCCGTGCGGCATACGTTCGTCGGGGCGCCGCATCACCTTGCGTACGTGCGGCAGGTGTCGGCGGCGCGTCGGTCGGGGGCGCCGGTGCTGCTGTTCGGCAAGGAGGGGCGTGGGGGTGCGGTCTCGCCCGGGGTGACGGCGAGTTATGTGGTCCTCGGGCTCAACGGGGCCGTCGTCCCGCTGGACGGGGCCGCGCTCGATCCGATCGGGCTCGCGTATCCCCTGGCCGCGCACTCCGAGCGGGTCGGGCGGGGGCGGGTGGGGCACGACAAGCGGCTGCCGGCCGCCTGGCTGGCCGCGGATCGGGGGGTGGCGGGGGGTCGGCCGGGGTGGGTCGACCCCGGGCAGGTCGCCGCGGCGCGGCGGGCGTTGCGGTGTGGGGGGCTTGCCGAGCTGAACGCGTCGGTGCGGGGGGTGATGACTCCGGGACGTTTCCTTCGGAACGTCGCCGGGTCGTGGGAACGGACCGCCTTCCGCTTCCCGCCGGACCCGGAACGGGCGGAGCGGGAGCTGTGCGGGTGAATGGACCGGGGCGCCGTGTGCGGGTGGGTTGGTGCTGAGCGCGCAGTTCCCCGCGCCCCTAGGTGAGTGGGGGTGCCGTCGCCCGAAAGGTGCGGGTGGGTGGGGGCTTGGCGCGCAGTTCCTCGCGCCCCTTGGGCGGGGCTCGGTGGGGCCCCGTCAGGGGCGCGGGGAACTGCGCGGCCAGCCACACGCGGGCCGCACGTGCCAAGCAACGTGCGGACCCCCTTCAGGGGTGTGGGGGGTCAGAGTGTCAGGGCCTTGGCCCTGTTGATCGTGTCGGTGAGCCGGTGTAGCGGGGTGGAGTCCGTGAGGGACGCCAGGCGGGCCGCCCGCCGGGCCAGTTCCGGGAGCGGCGGCGCCCCGGGCAGCGCACTCCACCGGCCGTCCCCGCCCCGCAGCGCGTCGGCGAAGTACGCGGCCACCGCCGTGACCTGCAGCCCGGCTCCCGAGTCCCACAGCGGCCGGTCGAGCGCGTCGACGCCGGCCTGCCCCGTCTCCTCGTACGGCTCACGCGTCTCGGGGTCGAGCCAGCGCACGGTCGCCGTGGCGACGTGCCCCCGCGCACCGGGCTTGACCCGCACCGCGTACAACGCCGTCACCGTGTGCCCGGGCCCGGTCTCGCCCCCGTCCACCCGGTCGTCGCGGAAGTCCTCGTCGGCGACCCGCCGGTTGTCGTAGCCGACCAGCCGGAACTGCTCGACGGTCGCCGGGTCGAAGGCGACCTGCGCCTTGGCGTCCCTGGCGGTGAGGTCGATGGTGCGGGGCAGCTCGTCGCAGAAGAGCCTGCGCGCCTCCGCCGCGTCCGACACGTACGTGGTGTGCCCGTCGCCCTTGTCGGCGAGGCGCTCCATCAGCGCGTCGCCGTAGTCGCTGCCCACGCCGACGCCGAAGAGCGTGATGCCGTGCGCCCGGCGGGCGCCCGCGATCCGGTCGAGGAGCGCGTCGGCGTCGGTCTCGCCGGTGTTGGCGAGGGCGTCGGAGAGCAGCACCACCCGGTTGGTGGCTCCGGGGCGCAGCCCGTCGACGGCCGTACGGTACCCGGTGGTGAGGCCCGCCCCGAGGTTGGTCGAGTCGGCCGGTTCGAGGGTGTCGATCGCCTCGTGGACCCGGCCGCGGTGGTCGCCGAGCCGGGTCATCGGAAGAACGGTCCTCGCCTCGTCGCTGAAGGTGACGAGCGCGACCGCGTCGTCGTCGCGCAGCCGGTCCGTCATCACGCCCAGGGACTCCTTGGCCAGGTCGAGGCGGCCCGGTTCGGCCATCGAACCCGAGACGTCGATGACGAACGTGAGGGCGGCGGGCGGACGTTCGCCGCCGTCCCCGGCCCCGCGGGTGGCGAGCCCGACCCTGACGAACCGCCAGTCCGGGCTGTCCGTGCGGGCGCCGTCCACCGTGACCGTGAAGCCGTTGCCGTCGGGGCGCTCGTAGTCCTGGCGGAAGCTGTTGATGAACTCCTCGGGGCGGATCGTCGACGGGTCGGGCAGGCGGCCGTCCTCCAGGGTGCGGCGGGCGTAGCCGTACGACGCGGTGTCGACGTCCAGGGCGAAGGTGGAGAGGTGGTCGGCGGCCGGTGGCGCGAACTCCCGAAGTTCGCCCTCCCGGTTCCCCTCGCCGGTGCCGGTGCCGGTGCCGCCGTTCGGCGGGCCGGTCGGCAGGGCCGGGGCGGGGGCCGGGAAGCCGTTGCTCTCCCCCGCCTCGGCGCCGCCCCGGTCCCGCGCGCCGCCGTCGTCCGTGCCACCGCACGCGGTGAGCAGGAGTCCCGCGGACACGGCCGCGGCGACGAGCGTGCCCCGCACGCGCCGCCGCCGTCCCTGTCGTGCCCCATGCCGTTCGGTGCGCCTCATGTGTGCCCCCTCGGGTGACCGCCGTGAGCCGACGTCTGTGACTGTGACGGCGGAGGCGGCCGGAAGGAGCGGGCCAAGGCGTTGCGGATGGATCTCGATGCGGCCACGGTGGGCGGCGGCCGAGACCGGTGGGTGATCCTCCGGAGACCTGAGGGTGTCCGGAGGATCCGTACCGCGGCCGTCACGAGGTGTCTACGACACCACGTCCTTGCGGGCGAAACCGCGGAAGGCCAGGGCGAACAGCACCATCGCGTACGTGACGGAGACCGCCGTGCCCTGGATCATGCCGCCCCACTCCGGATCGGGCTGCACCGCGTCGGCCCACGCGAACTGCCAGTGCGCGGGCAGGAAGTGGCGCCAGTCGCCGAGGGCGGTGACCGCGTCCAGCACGTTCCCCACGATCGTCAGGCCGACGGCGCCTCCCACCGCGCCCAGCGGGGCGTCGGTCTTCGTCGACAGCCAGAACGCGAGCCCCGCGGTGACCAGTTGCGACGCGAAGATGAACGCGATCACGACCACCAGCCGCTGCGCCGCCGTGCCCGCGGACAGGGTTCCGCCGGTGGGGATCTCCAGCGGACCCCAGCCGTACGCGACCGAGCCCACCGCCAGCGCGACGACCGGCAGCAGCACCATCGCGGCGAGGCTGAGGCCGAGCGCCACCACGAGCTTGGACCACAGGAGGCGGGCCCTCGGCACGGGTGCGGCGAGGAGGTAGCGCAGGGAGGACCAGCTCGCCTCCGAGGCGATGGTGTCGCCGCAGAACAGGGCGACGGGGATGACCAGCAGGAAGCCCGCGGAGACGAAGAGGTTCGTCGCGGCGAAGTTGGCGCCCGAGGCCGTGGCCGTGTCCATGAGCGTGACCCGGCCCTCGCGGCCGTCCGGCTGGCCGCCGATCGCGAAGGCCACGGCGAGCACGAACGGGAGGGCGGCGAGGATCGCGCCCATGACCAGCGTGCGGCGGCGCTTCAGCTGCCGCGTCAGCTCGACCCGCAGGGGCAGGGTCCGCCCGGCGCGGTAGCCGTCGGCGACCTCGGCACGCTCTACAAGGGTGCTCACGCGGAGCCTCCGATCAGGGTCAGGAACGCGTCCTCCAGGCGACGGTGCGGGCCGAGGGACGCCACCGGTACCTCCAGCCGCACCAGCTCGACGAGGAGCCGGGCCGCCGCCGCGGAGTCCTCGGCGGCCGTTCCCGGGACTCCGGCGGCCGCCTCGTCCACGGCCGCGGTCACAGATGCGGTCACAGCCGCGGTCACGGCTGCGGTCGCCGTTCCGGTCTCGGCCGCGGGCACAGATCCGGGCACTGCCGCGGGCACGGCTCCGGGCACCGGAGAGGGTGCCGTCAGCCGTATCAGCAGGCCGTCGCCCGCGCGGACCGCCGACTCCACGCCCGGCAGCGCCGCCACCTTCTCCACCAGCGGGTCCGCGATCTCGGCCGCGAGGCCCACCAGGAGCGTGTCCCCGGAGCCGATGATCTCGTGGACCGGTCCTGCCTGGACCAGCCGTCCCCGGTCCATGACGACCAGGTGCGTGCAGGACTGCTCGACCTCGGCGAGGAGGTGGCTGGAGACGATGACCGTACGGCCGACCGAGGCGTAGCGGATCATCACCTCGCGCATCTCACGGATCTGGGGCGGGTCCAGACCGTTCGTCGGTTCGTCGAGGATCAGCAGGTCCGGGAGGCCGAGCATGGCCTGGGCGATGGCGAGGCGCTGCCGCATGCCCTGCGAATACGTGCGGACCGCGCGGGCCAGCGCGTCGCCGAGGCCCGCGATCTCCAGCGCCTCCTCCAGGTGGGCGTCCTCGGGCGGACGTCCGGTGGCCTGCCAGTACAGCTCCAGGTTCTCGCGGCCCGAGAGGTGCGGGAGGAAGCCCGCGCCCTCCACGAAGGCGCCGACCCGGGAGAGGACCGGTGCGCCCGGCCGGATCGCGTGCCCGAAGACGCGGATCTCGCCGCCGTCGGGCTTGATGAGGCCCATGAGCATGCGCAGCGTGGTGGTCTTGCCCGCGCCGTTCGGGCCGAGCAGACCGAGCACCTGGCCCTTCTCCACGCGGAACGACAGGTCCCGTACGGCATAGCGGTCCGACGACTTCGCGTACCGCTTGCTCAGGTCGGTGATCTGGAGGGGGACCTCGGCGAGCGCGGGATCCGGCAAGGTCGCGGTCGTGCGGCGCCGGCCCGTCACCAGCAGGGCCAGCGCGAGCAGCGCGCCGGCGACCGGCAGCCACCACACCCAGGCGGGCAGCGCCGCGGCCGCGGTGCTCACGCCGGGCGCCACCGGCACGGCGAGGTCGCTCCGGAGGGAGACCGTGTACGTCGCCGGAGCCGTCGGGGAGGCGTAGCCGAGGTCGGTCGAGGCGAGGACCAGGCGCAGCCGGTGGCCGTCCCGCACCTCGTGGTCGATGGCGGGCAGGGTCAGCCGGACGTCCTTGCCGCTCTCGCCGGTCGCGACCCGCACCGGGGTGACCAGCTGGGACGGCAGGACCTGCTGCCGTCCGCCGGGACCGACGTCGTACATCTTGGCGAAGAGCACGGCCTCGCCGGTCGTCGACCTCACGTTGACCGTCACGGTGGGTGTGCCGGTGACGCGGAGGTCCTCGGTGAGGGCCTTGGACTCGAAGCGCGCGTACTGGCCGGGGAAGTCGAGGGACACGCCGACACCGAGCGAGGACAGCTGGGAGAGACCGCCCGCGCCGCTCAGTCCGGGAAGGGCCGAGACGCCGGGCGGGCTGGCGCCCGCGGGGTTGGCGAACTCCTGCTCGCGCCCGCTCAGCGCGAACTCGCGCTCGCCGCCGGTGAGTCCGGGGTACGTGTCGCTGTCGGCGCCCCGCAGCTGGGCGGCGCCGTCGGTGGAGTCGATGCCGCCGGTGCGGGTGACGCGGAACGCGGGGCCGGTGTCGGCGTTCTCGTCGTCCTTCAGGTAGCGGTCGAACCAGGAGTGCACCCGCGCCTGTACGCGGCCGGTCTCCATGTCGCCGCCGTCGTGGCCGCCGGAGAGCCAGTCGACGTCCACGGGGGCGCCGTTGGCCCGGACGGCCGCGGCGATCCTGTCCGCCTGGTCGAGCGGGAAGAGGGAGTCGGTCTGGCCCTGCATGATGAGCGTGGGCACCTTGATGCGGTCGCCGACGGCGGAGGGGCTGCGTTCCTCCAGCAGCTTCACGGCCTCCGCGTCCGGCTTCCCGGACTCGGCGACCCGCTCGTACATCCGGCAGAGCCGGGGTTCGAACTTCTCGCAGCCGCCGCCGGAGTTGACGAACATCCCGGCCCACAGCTTCTTGAAGACGCCGTTCGGGAACAGGGCGTCCGCGAGGTTCCAGTACGTGATCGCCGGGGCGACGGCGTCCACCCGCTGGTCGTGCCCGGCGGCGAGGAGCGAGACCGCGCCGCCGTACGAGGCGCCGGCGACGCCGACCCGGGGGTCGCCGTCCTTGTCGAGCTCGACCTCGGGGCGCTCGGCGAGCCAGTCGATCAGGCGGGAGACGTCGGCGACCTCGCCCTTCGGGTCGTTCAGGCCGATCCTGCCGGTGGACCTGCCGAAGCTGCGCGAGGACCAGGTGAGGACCGCGTAGCCGTCGCGGGCGAGGTCCTGGGCCTGCTCGCGTACGTCCTCCTTGCTGCCTCCGAAGCCGTGCGTCAGCAGGACTGCCGGGCGGCGGTCCTGGTCGCCGGCACCGGTGGCGAAGTACGACGTGTCGAGTCTCACCCCGTCGCCCGTGGGGAGAACCCGGTCGGCGCGGTGCACCGCGGGTGCCCCGTCGGAGGCCACCGCGGTCCATGTCCCGGCGCCGGCGAGCACGACGACGGCGGCCGCGGCGGCGGTCCACCGGCGTGGGCCTCGCAGCCACCTCCGCGGGGCCGCGGGCATTCGAAGATCCATGCCCTCCACGGTACGGGGCGCCTTCGGCGGGGGGTGCAGCCGAGGGGCGGAGCCCTTTGGTATCCC
Organism: Streptomyces sp. NPDC002701; assembly: GCF_042889045.1. Classification (NCBI taxonomy): domain Bacteria; kingdom Bacillati; phylum Actinomycetota; class Actinomycetes; order Kitasatosporales; family Streptomycetaceae; genus Streptomyces; species Streptomyces sp. NPDC002701. Next base: position 323,136 of record NZ_JBIAQL010000001.1, on the reverse strand, counting down.
GTGGGAGTACGGAAGCCCTCCGCGTACCGCAGGTGCGGTACGCGGAGGGCTTGTCCGGTGGTCGAGGGGTGCGGGTGCGTCGTGGCCGGTCGCGCAGTTCCCCGCGCCCCTGAAAAGACTGCGCCGTTCCCCGCGCCCCTCAGGACGAAAGATTGCGCCGTTCCCCGCGCCCCTGAAAGGCAAAGGACTGCGCCGTTCCCCGCGACCCTCAAGACCAAAGACTGCGCCGTTCCCCGCGACCCTCAAAAGCACAGACTGCGGCGTTCCCCGCGTCCCTCGCGAGTGAGGACTGTTCTCAGTGGTTGCGGGGGAAGCCCAGGTCCACTCCTGTCGGGGTCTCCGACGGGTCCGGCCAGCGGGTGGTGATGACCTTGCCGCGGGTGTAGAAGTGCGTGCCGTCGTTGCCGTAGATGTGGTGGTCCCCGAAGAGGGAGTCCTTCCAGCCGCCGAAGGAGTGGTAGCCCACCGGGACCGGGATCGGCACGTTCACGCCGACCATGCCCGCCTCGATCTCCAGTTGGAAGCGGCGGGCCGCGCCGCCGTCCCGGGTGAAGATCGCGGTGCCGTTGCCGAAGGGGGAGTTGTTGATCAGCGCCACTCCCTCGTCGTACGTGTCGACGCGCAGCACGCACAGCACCGGGCCGAAGATCTCGTCCCGGTAGGCGTCCGAGTCGACGGGGACGTGGTCGAGCAGCGAGAGCCCGATCCAGTGGCCGTCCGCGTACTCGGGGCGGCCCTCGACCGTGTACCCGGTGCCGTCGAGGACGACCTCGGAGCCCTGGGCGGCGGCGCCCGTCACGTACGAGGCGACCTTGTCGCGGTGGGCCGCGGTGATCAGCGGGCCCATCTCGGAGGCCGGGTCGTCGCCGGGGCCGATCCTGATCTTCTCGGCGCGTTCGCGGATCCTGGCGACCAGTTCGTCACCGATCGCGCCGACGGCGACGACGGCCGAGACGGCCATGCACCGCTCGCCCGCCGAACCGTAGGCGGCGGAGACGGCCGCGTCCGCCGCCGCGTCCAGGTCGGCGTCCGGGAGGACCAGCATGTGGTTCTTGGCGCCGCCGAGGGCCTGCACGCGCTTGCCGTTGGCGGAGGCGGTGGTGTGGATGTACCGGGCGATCGGGGTCGAGCCGACGAAGGAGACGGCCTTGACGTCCGGGTGCTCCAGCAGGCGGTCGACGGCCACCTTGTCGCCGTGGACCACGTTGAGGACGCCGTCCGGAAGGCCCGCCTCGGCGAACAGCTCCGCCAGCCGGACGGCCGCCGACGGGTCCTTCTCGCTGGGCTTCAGCACGAAGGTGTTGCCGCAGGCGATGGCCAGCGGGAACATCCACATCGGCACCATGGCGGGGAAGTTGAACGGCGTGATGCCGGCGACGACCCCGAGCGGCTGGCGGATCGAGGCCACGTCGACACGTGAGGCCACCTCGGTCGACAGCTCCCCCTTCAGCTGCACGGTGATCCCGCACGCCAGGTCGACGATCTCCAGGCCGCGCGCGACCTCGCCGAGCGCGTCCGAGTGCACCTTGCCGTGCTCGGCGGTGATCAGCGCGGCGATCTCGTCGCGGTGGGCGTCGAGCAGCGCGCGGAACGCGAAGAGGATCGCGGACCGCCTGGCGAGCGAGGAGGTGCCCCAGCTCGCGTACGCGTCCTTCGCGGCGGCGACCGCCGCGTCGACCTCCTCGGCGCTCGCGAACGCGACCTTCGTGGTGACGGCGCCGGTCGCGGGGTCGGTGACCGGCCCGTACGCACCCGACGTGCCGTCGACGGCCTTGCCGCCGATCCAGTGGTTGACGATCTTCGTCATGCCGGAGAACTCCTTCACAGATGGCGGCGCCGGGTGGAGGCCAGCCGTTCGTACGGCTCGCGGGCCTTGACCGCCGACGGTCGGGTCGAGGTCTCGGCCACAGGAACATCCCACCAGGCTTGCGCCGGGGGCGCGCCCGACACTGTGTCTGCCGTTTCGGTCTCGGCGTAGACACAAGTGGGAGTGTCGGCGGCCCGCACCTCGGCGAGGGCCGTCCGCCGATCCGTCGTGCGCGCCCGGCGGGGTGCGCGTCCGGTGTCGGGAACCTCCGGCGCGGAGCCGTAGCGGGCGGGGAGTCGTCGCTCGCACTTCGCTCCTGCCAGGGCGAAGCGGCGTTCCGCGCCGGAGGCGATCTGTGCCCGGGCGTCGCGGGGGCGTGCGCGAAGTCGGTGACCTCGTCGAACACGCGCTCCCCGCCCAGGAGTTCAAGCACTTTGCCCTCTTTATTCCCCTCTGGGTGCACCGTACAACCGCCGTCGTGTGGAAGCACGGTCCACGCGCTCACCAGGTCTAGCCGTGCTCACAGAGCCCTGTCAATTGGTTGTCCGGACATTCGGACCAGCCCTTGACACCTCTCCCGGCCACCCCGAAGCTGACGCCCATGACGTCGTTGCCACCCCAGTCATCGCCTCAGTCATCGCCTCCGCCCTCACTGTCGCGCATCCGGATCGGTTCGGCGCCCGACTCCTGGGGCGTGTGGTTCCCCGACGATCCCCAGCAGGTCCCCTGGCAGCGCTTCCTCGACGAGGTCGCCGAGTCCGGGTACGAGTGGATCGAGCTGGGCCCGTACGGCTACCTGCCGAGCGAGCCGGCCGTCCTCGCCGACGAGACCGCCCGCCGGAACCTGCGCGTCTCGGCCGGCACGGTCTTCACCGGTCTGCACCACGGCCCGGGCGTGTGGGACGCCACCTGGGCCCATGTCTCCGACATCGCGGCGCTCACGCAGGCCATGGGCGCCGAGCACCTCGTCGTCATCCCGTCGTTCTGGCGCGACGACAAGACGGGCGAGGTGCTGGAGCCGGACACGCTCACCGCCGAGCAGTGGCGCCACCTCACCACGCAGACCGAACGGCTCGGGCACGAGGTGCGGGAGCGGTACGGGCTGAAAATCGTCGTCCACCCGCACGCGGACACCCACATCGACAGCGAGGAGAACGTGACGCGGTTCCTCGACGGCACGGACTCGTCGCTCGTGTCGCTGTGCCTGGACACGGGGCACTACGCCTACTGCGGCGGGGACAGCGTCAAGCTCATCGAGACGTACGGGGAGCGGATCGGTTACCTGCACCTCAAGCAGGTGGACCCGGAGATCCTCGCCGGGGTGCGGGCCGACGGGGTGCCCTTCGGGCCCGCGGTGGGGCGGGGGGTGATGTGCGAGCCGCCCTCGGGGGTGCCGGCGCTGGAGCCGGTGCTGGCCGCCGCGCAGAAGCTGGACGTCGAGTTGTTCGCGATCGTCGAGCAGGACATGTATCCGTGCCCGCCGGACAAGCCGTTCCCGATCGCTCAGCGGACCCGGGCCTTCCTCCGCTCCTGCGGGGCGTAGGCGTTCCACCGGGTCGCCCTCGGGGGTGCGGGGTCGTCGATGAGCTGACGGCCGGTCGGGGGTCGGCCGCGCAGTTCCCCGCGCCCCGCACGGGCGTCCCGGCCGAGGGGGTGCCTTGGCGGACCCATGCGTCACTTGTGTCACAAGTGACCTCGTTCTGTCACAGGTGTCTCGCGTACGCGGGTTTTGGGTCACACCCGGGAGACAGGGGCTACCCGGTCGTCGCCGTGCGTCGTTCACCGAGCACAGTTCTGTGATCACCAGCGCAGCGCCCGGCTCCCCCGACGGCCGCCCCCGGCCGCGTCGCGGCATGCGCGGGGAGGTGCCACCGATGACCGACCGACGGCTCTGGTCGTACAAGGAGATCGCGGCGCACATCAAGGTGCAGCCGGACACCGTGCGGTCCTACCGCAAGCACGGGCTGCTGCCTCCGCCCGACCACGTGGAGAGCGGCAGGCCCTACTGGTACGCCGACACCGTGCGCGCCTGGGTCGCGTCCCGGCCCGGTAACAGAGGGCGCGGGGGCGGCTGACCGTCCCCGCCTTCCGTGCCGGACCCGACGGTGGGTCACGCCCCTGTGCGGGGCCCGCCGCCGGGTCCGGGTCCCGGCGCCCTCATGCCCAGGGTTCGACGACCGTGACGCCCGCTCCCGGTGCCGTGCCCATCGCCGCCAGCGCGGCGGGGGCCGCCGCCAGGGGGATCGTGGACGTCACCAGGAGGTCGGGGCGCAGCAGCCCGGCCCGGACGGACTCCAACATCGGCGGGTAGGCGTGCGCGGGCATCCCGTGGCTGCCGAGGAGTTCGAGTTCGAAGGCGATCACCCGGGACATCGGTACCGCCGGGTCCTCGGGCAGCAGGCCGACCTGGACGTGCCGCCCGCGTCTGCGCAGGCCGTTGACGGAGGCCGCGCAGGTGACCGGCGAGCCGAGGGCGTCGAGCGAGAGATGGGCGCCGCCGCCGGTCAGTTCGCGGACCGTCGCCGCCGTGTCGCCGGCCCGGGCGGCGTCCACGCAGTGCGCGGCGCCGAACCGCCGCGCCAGGTCGAGGGCCCGCGGCGACAGGTCGACCGCGACGACCCGCGCCCCGGCGGCCGCGGCGATCATCACCGCGGACAGCCCGACGCCTCCGCAGCCGTGCACGGCCACCCACTCCCCCGGTGCGGCCCGCCCTTGCGCGGTCACCGCACGGAACGCGGTGGCGAACCGGCAGCCCAGTGAGGCGGCGGTCGCGAAGGACAGGTCGTCCGGTACGGCGACGAGGTTCACGTCGGCGTGGTCCAGGGCGACGTACTCGGCGAAGGACCCCCAGTGCGTGAATCCGGGCTGGGTCTGCCGTTCGCACACCTGCTGGTCGCCCGCCGCGCACGCGGCACAGCTTCCGCAGGCGCAGACGAAGGGCACCGTGACGCGGTCGCCCGGGCGGTGGCGGGTCACCAGGGCGCCCACCGCCTCGACGGTTCCGGCGAGTTCGTGCCCCGGCACGTGCGGCAGCGCGATGTCCGGGTCGTGGCCCTGCCAGCCGTGCCAGTCGCTGCGGCACAGTCCGGTGGCCTCGACCCGCACCACCACTCCGTGCGGCGCGGGCACCGGGTCCGGTACGTCCCGCACCTCGGCCGGCTCCCCGTACCGTTCGAACACCACGGCCCGCATGCCCTTCACCCCTTCGTCGTCGCCACCCCTTGGAACGTACCCCCTAGGGGTATAGTCTGGATAGTGTGAGGGCCCGTGGGTCACTCGTGTCCCATGCCCCGCACGCCCCGAACGTCTCGACGAGGAGCAACGACATGACCGCCCAGACCGACACCTCCGGCTCCGTCACCACCGTCTACCAGGTGAGCGGGATGAGCTGCGGACACTGCGAAGGCGCGGTCTCCGGTGAGATCTCCGAGATCGCCGGCGTGACCTCGGTGAAGGCCGTCGCCTCCACCGGCGAGGTGACCGTGGTCTCCGCCGCCCCGCTCGACGAGGAGGCCGTGCGCGCCGCCGTCGACGAGGCGGGCTTCGAGCTCACCGGCACGGCCTGACACCGCACGGAGCACGGACATGACCAGCGGCACCACGGCGACCACCGGGACCGAGGGGGCCGAGTCGGCCGGCGCGACCGGCCCGGCCTCCCGCATCGAGCTGACCATCGGCGGGATGACCTGCGCCTCCTGCGCGGCCCGCGTCGAGAAGAAGCTCAACCGTATGGACGGCGTCACCGCCACGGTGAACTACGCGACGGAGAAGGCGCGGGTCACGTACGCGGGCGGGGTGCGGGTCGACGACCTGATCGCCACCGTGGTGAAGACGGGCTACACGGCCGAGGAACCCCCGCCGCCACAGCCCTCCGGGGCCCCCGCCGCCGGGGGTGCGGCGGCGGAGCGCGACCCCGAACTGGCCGCGCTGCGCGAACGGCTCGTCGTCTCCGCGCTGCTCGCCGCCCCCGTGGTGCTCCTTTCGATGATCCCGGCGCTCCAGTTCGGCAACTGGCAGTGGCTCGCGCTGACGCTCGCCGCGCCGGTCGTCGTCTGGGGCGGGCTGCCCTTCCACCGGGCGGCGTTCACCAACGCCCGGCACGGTGCCGCCACCATGGACACGCTCGTCTCCACGGGCACGCTGGCCGCGTTCGGCTGGTCCCTGTGGGCGCTGTTCGGCGGCGACGCGGGCATGGAGGGCATGCGGGACGAGGGCTTCTCCTTCACCGTCTCCCGCGCGCAGGGCACCTCGGCGATCTACCTGGAGGTCGCCGCCGGAGTGGTGGCCCTCATCCTTCTGGGCCGTTATCTGGAGGCCCGCTCCAAGCGGCAGGCGGGCGCCGCCCTGCGCTCCCTGATGGAACTGGGCGCGAAGGACGTCGCCGTCGTACGGGGCGGCCGTGAGGTCCTCGTCCCGGTGGCCGCGCTGGCCGTCGGCGACCGCTTCGTCGTACGGCCCGGCGAGAAGGTCGCCACCGACGGCACCGTCGTCGAGGGGACCTCGGCGGTCGACGCGTCGATGCTGACGGGCGAGTCGGTGCCGGTGGACGTGAGCGCGGGTTCCGCGGTCACCGGGGCGACCGTGAACGCCGGCGGGCGGTTGCTCGTCGAGGCGACCCGGGTCGGCGCCGACACCCAGCTCGCCCGGATGGCGCGGCTCGTGGAGGACGCCCAGAACGGCAAGGCCGAGGTGCAGCGCCTCGCCGACCGGGTCTCCGGGATCTTCGTGCCCGTCGTGCTGCTGATCGCGGCCGGCACCTTCGGAGGCTGGCTCGGCGTCACCGGCGACACGGCCGCCGCGTTCACCGCGGCCGTCGCCGTGCTGATCATCGCCTGCCCGTGCGCCCTGGGGCTCGCCACCCCGACCGCCCTGATGGTCGGGACGGGCCGCGGCGCGCAGCTCGGCATCCTCATCAAGGGCCCCGAGGTCCTGGAGTCCACCCGCCGCGTCGACACGGTCGTCCTGGACAAGACCGGCACGCTGACCACCGGCCGCATGGCCCTCCAGGAGGTGTACGCGGCCGACGGCACCGACAAGGAGCGCGTACTGCGGCTCGCGGGCGCCCTGGAGCACGCCTCGGAGCATCCGATCGCCCGGGCCGTCGCGGCGGGCGCGCGGGAGCGGATCGGGGCCCTGCCGGCCGTGGAGGGCTTCGAGAACGTGCCGGGGCTCGGTGTCCGCGGCACGGTCGAGGGCCGCGCGGTGGTCGTGGGCCGGGCCCGCCTCCTGGCGGACGCCGGGATCACGCTGCCCGACACGCTGGCCGCGCGGACGGCACGGGCCGAGACGGCGGGGCGTACCGCCGTGGCCGTCGCCTGGGACGGCACGGCACACGGTGTCGTGACCGTCGCCGACGCGGTGAAGGAGACCAGCGCGGAGGCGGTGCGGGCCCTGCGCGCCCTGGGGCTCACCCCGATGCTGCTGACCGGCGACAACCGGACCGTCGCCGAATCCGTGGCCCGCTCCGTGGGCATCGACCCGGCCGACGTCGTCGCCGGGGTGCTGCCCGAGGAGAAGGTCGGCGTGATCGAGCGGCTGCGGGCGGAGGGGCGGGCCGTGGCCATGGTGGGCGACGGCGTCAACGACGCGGCGGCGCTCGCCACCGCCGATCTCGGTCTGGCGATGGGCACCGGGACGGACGCGGCGATCGAGGCGAGCGACCTGACGCTCGTCCGGGGAGACCTGCGGACCGCCGCGGACGCGATCCGGCTGTCGCGGAAGACCCTCTCCACGATCAGGGGAAACCTCGTGTGGGCCTTCGGTTACAACGTGGCGGCGCTGCCGCTGGCCGCGGCGGGCCTGCTGAACCCGATGATCGCGGGCGCCGCCATGGCGTTCTCCTCGGTGTTCGTGGTGACGAACAGCCTTCGTCTCAGGGCATTTTCATGACGCAGAGGTAGGAGTCCCCTAGAGTCCGGCACACCTCTTCACATAAGCTCTTCACAAGGCTCGCGCATCATCCTTACGCTAGGGCTCCGATAGTCATATCGGGGCTCTTGCGCATCTTCAGGACATACGTAAGAGACGCAGGTCACAGTGAAGTCAACGTAACCATTGAAGGGGTTCGTGAGTCTAGATTGTCGATGTCAGAGACGTCTTGGGGGGCGAATCTGACATCTGGGGACGTCTTGGGGGACGTTCTCGGAATTGCGTTGCCGGGGCCGGTACGACGGGGAGCTTTGAGCGGCCCTCCCGTCCGTACGGGTCCCGGCAGACCGCACCGCAGCGATTCAGGCGCTGCCTTCGGACGCCCGGCCGGATCCCGTGGGGGGAATCCGCACCGGGACATGGGAAGGCGCCCCGACTCCGGCCCGTGGGGGGACCGGCAGCGGGGCGCCTTCTTCATTGCCTCGTACGTCGTCGCCTTGTACGTCGCCGCCTCGTACTTCTTCGGGTGAGGCCGGCCGCCCGCGCCCCGTCAGGGACGCGGGGAACCGCGCGACCGGCCCCTGCCCGCCCGCGGACGGAAACCCGCGGGCAAGCGGAGCGCTAACGCTGTTCGACGGGAGTGAAGTCCCGCTCGACCACACCCGTGTAGATCTGCCGGGGACGGCCGATGCGCGATCCCGGCTCCTTGATCATCTCGTGCCACTGGGCGATCCAGCCCGGCAGCCGGCCGAGGGCGAACAGGACCGTGAACATCTCGGTCGGGAAGCCCATGGCCCGGTAGATCAGGCCGGTGTAGAAGTCGACGTTCGGGTAGAGGTTGCGCGAGACGAAGTAGTCGTCGGAGAGCGCGTGCTCCTCCAGCTTGAGCGCGATGTCCAGGAGCTCGTCGGACTTGCCGAGCGCCGAGAGGACGTCGTGCGCGGCAGCCTTGATGATCTTGGCGCGCGGGTCGAAGGACTTGTACACCCGGTGGCCGAAGCCCATCAGGCGGACGCCGTCCTCCTTGTTCTTCACCTTGCGGATGAAGGAGTCGACGTCGCCGCCGTTGGCCTGGATGCCTTCCAGCATCTCCAGGACCGACTGGTTGGCACCGCCGTGCAGGGGGCCCCAGAGGGCGCTGATGCCGGCGGAGATCGAGGCGAACATGTTCGCCTGCGACGAGCCCACCAGACGCACGGTGGAGGTCGAACAGTTCTGCTCGTGGTCCGCGTGCAGGATGAGCAGCTTGTCGAGCGCGGAGACGACGACCGGGTCGAGCTCGTACTCCTGCGCCGGGACCGAGAAGGTCATGCGCAGGAAGTTCTCGACGTAGCCCAGGTCGTTGCGCGGGTAGACGAACGGGTGACCGATCGACTTCTTGTACGCGTACGCCGCGATCGTCGGAAGCTTGGCGAGAAGCCGGATCGTCGAGAGGTGGCGCTGCTTCTCGTCGAACGGGTTGTGGCTGTCCTGGTAGAACGTCGACAGCGCGGAGACGACCGAGGACAGCATGGCCATCGGGTGGGCGTCACGGGGGAAGCCCTGGAAGAACCGCTTGACGTCCTCGTGCAGCAGGGTGTGCTGCGTGATCTCGTTCTGGAAGGTGGAGAGCTCGTCGACCGTGGGCAGCTCGCCGTTGATCAGCAGGGAGGCCACCTCGAGGAAGGTGGAGCTCTCGGCAAGCTGCTCGATCGGGTAGCCGCGGTAGCGGAGGATGCCCTGCTCACCGTCGAGATAGGTGATGGCGGATTTATAGGCGGCGGTGTTCCCGTAACCGCTGTCCAGCGTGACCAGACCGGTATGGGCGCGGAGCTTCCCGATGTCGAAGCCCTTGTCGCCGACGGTGCTGTCGATCACCGGGTAGGTGTACTCGCCGTCGCCGTACCGCAGTACTACAGAGTTGTCGCTCACGTCATCCCTCACCGACGTTGTGCCTCTTCTTCGAGGTGCCCTGACTGTCTCTACCATCCCCCATTTGGCGCAGGAGAGTGCACTCGGGGTCGACCATTGGGCCTATTGGCGGCACTCAGTGCCGCCAACTTGTTCATCCTGCCCGTTTCGTTGGCCTTCCGAAAGTGCCGTGTGACGTTTCCGACTCGTTTGATCGATCATTTTTTCCGAGGGGTCAGGGGCCGCGGGCGACGGGGTGGCTACCCGCCGGGTCACGGGTGCGGGTCCGTCATGGCTGAGCGCGCAGTTCCCCGCGCCCCTGAGGGGGTGGGGGCAAGCGTGGCTCTTCGGCTGCGGGCCGGCGGGGGCTGAGCGCGCAGTTCCTCGCGCCCCTGAGGGGCGTGTTTTAGGGGCGCGGGGAACTGCGCGATCGACCACGACGGACCCGCACGGGACCACGCACCCCGGGCACCCCGTAAGGGGCGCGGGGAACTGCGCGGCCCGCCCCCGCCGGGGCGCAGGGGGTCGACCACCTCGGGCCCCCGGGGGGCGCGGTCACGGCAGGGGCCGCGTACCCGACAGGCGGTACGCCAGAGCCGTGCCCCGGCGCCCGGCCGACACCGTGCGGACCGCCTGCCCCAGGGCCTTCCGCGACCCCACCAGCACCACCAGCTTCTTCGCCCGTGTCACCGCCGTGTAGAGGAGGTTGCGCTGCAGCATCATCCACGCCCCGGTGGTGACCGGAATGACCACCGCCGGATACTCGCTCCCCTGGGAGCGGTGGATGGTCACCGCGTACGCGTGCGCCAGCTCGTCGAGTTCGTCGAACTCGTACGGGACCTCCTCGTCCTCGTCGGTGAGCACCATGAGCCGCTGGTCGTCGAGGTTGAGGGAGGTGACGACACCCACCGTGCCGTTGAAGACGCCGTTCTCCCCCTTCTCGTAGTTGTTGCGGATCTGGGTGACCTTGTCGCCGACCCGGAAGACCCGCCCGCCGAACCGCTTCTCGGGCAGATCGGGGCGGGCCGGCGTGACGGCCTGCTGGAGCAGACCGTTGAGCGCCGCGGCCCCCGCCGGCCCCCGGTGCATCGGCGCCAGGACCTGCACGTCCCGGCGCGGGTCCAGCCCGAACTTCGCCGGGATGCGCCGCGCCGCCACATCCACCGTGAGCCGCCCCGCCTCCTCCGTGTCGTCCTCCACGAAGAGGAAGAAGTCCTTGAGCCCGTCGGTGACCGGCTGCTGCCCCGCGTTGATCCGGTGGGCGTTCGTCACCACACCGGACTGCTGGGCCTGCCGGAAGACCCGGGTCAGACGGACCGCCGGGACCGGACCGCCCTCGGCCAGCAGGTCGCGCAGCACCTCGCCCGCGCCGACGCTGGGCAACTGGTCGACGTCCCCCACGAAGAGCAGGTGCGCACCCGGCGGCACCGCCTTCACCAGCTTGTTGGCGAGCAGCAGATCCAGCATGGACGCCTCGTCCACGACCACCAGGTCGGCGTCGAGCGGCCGGTCCCTGTCGTACGCGGCGTCTCCCCCGGGCCGCAGTTCCAGCAGCCGGTGCACGGTCGAGGCCGCCGCCCCCGTCAGCTCGGACAGCCGCTTGGCGGCCCGGCCGGTGGGCGCCGCCAGCACCACCTTCGCCTTCCTGGCGCGGGCCAGCTCCACGATCGAGCGGACCGTGAAGGACTTGCCGCAACCGGGTCCGCCGGTCAGTACCGCGACCTTCCGGGTGAGGGCGAGGCGGACGGCCTGCTCCTGCTCGGGGGCCAGCTCCGTCCCCGTACGCCCCTTGAGCCAGGCCAGGGCCTTGTCCCAGGTCACGTCCCGGAAGCCGGGCATCCGGTCCTCGTCCGTGCGCAGGAGGCGCAGCAGCTGGGCGGACAGGGACAGTTCGGCCCGGTGGAAGGGGACGAGGTAGACCGCCGTCACCGGCTCCCCGCCGTCCGGGCCGGGCACCCGCTCCCGTACGACACCCGGGTCCTCGCCCTCCTCGGGGGGTGCCGCGAGTTCCGCAAGGCACTCGATGACCAGGCCGGTGTCCACCTGGAGCAGCTTCACCGCGTCCGCGATCAGCCGCTCCTCGGGGAGGAAGCAGTGGCCCTGGTCGCTGGACTGCGACAGGGCGTACTGCAGCCCGGCCTTCACCCGCTCGGGGCTGTCGTGCGGGATGCCCACCGACTGGGCGATCTTGTCGGCGGTGAGGAAGCCGATGCCCCAGACGTCGGACGCGAGGCGGTAGGGCTGGTTCTTGACGACCGAGATCGACGCGTCGCCGTACTTCTTGTAGATACGGACGGCGATGGAGGTGGACACCTCGACGGTCTGGAGGAAGAGCATGACCTCCTTGATCGCCTTCTGCTCCTCCCATGCCTCGGCGATCTTCTTGGTGCGCTTGGGACCGAGCCCCGGCACCTCGATGAGCCGCTTCGGCTCCTCCTCGATGATCTGCAGGGTGTCCAGCCCGAAGTGCGTCGTGATGCGGTCGGCGAAGACCGGCCCGATGCCCTTGACCAGGCCGGACCCGAGATAGCGCCGGATGCCCTGGACGGTGGCGGGCAGCACGGTCGTGTAGTTCTCGACGGTGAACTGCTTCCCGTACTGCTGGTGGGAGCCCCAACGGCCCTCCATCCGCAGGGACTCGCCCACCTGGGCGCCGAGCAGCGCGCCGACGACGGTGAGCAGGTCACCGCCGCCACGGCCGGTGTCGACCCGCGCGACGGTGTAGCCGTTCTCCTCGTTGGCGTACGTGATTCTCTCCAGCACGCCTTCGAGAACGGCCAGGTTCCGCTCCCCGCTCCCCGCCCGGTCCCCCGCTCGCATCCCCGCCTGATTGGACATGATCCGACGCTACCGCCCAGGTCTGACACCGCGGGGCGGCGATGGCCTTTTGACGTACCGGACCGTTCAGCCCGTCTTGCGCGCCACGCCTCCGTAGAAACCGATCACGTCGGACCCGGCCGGCGGCTCGGCGTCCGGGCGCCAGTACGGGACCTGGACCAGGCCGGGATCGATCAGTTCGAAGCCGTCGAAGAGCCGCTCGACCTCGGCGCGGGACCGCAGGTTCATGGTGGCGGTCGCGTTGCGGTAGACGGCCTGGGCCTCACTGCGGTCGGCGAAGTCACCGGTGGCGTGCGAGAGCACCAGGAAGCTTCCGGCCGGCAGCGCGTCGCGCAGGGTGGCGACGACCTGCGCGGGTTCCTCCGCGTCGGTGAGGAAGTGGAAGATGGCCACCAGGAGTACGGCGACCGGTTCGCCGAAGTCGATGACCTTGCGGACGTCGGGGTGGTCCACGATGGACCGCGGGTCGCGCAGGTCGGCGAGCACGATGCTGGTCTCGCCGGTGCGGCTGAGCAGCGCGTCGGCGTGCGCCTTCACGATCGGATCGTTGTCGACGTACGCGACCCGCACATCCGGTGCCACCGACTGGGCGATCTCGTGCACGTTCGGCGACGTGGGCAGGCCGGTGCCGATGTCGAGGATCTGCCGGACTCCGCCGCCGACGATGTGCTGGACGGCGCGTCGCAGGAAGTCGCGGTTGGCCCGTACGCCGATGAACACCTCGGGTGCGACGGACGCGAGCCGGTCGCCGGCCTGCTGGTCGACCTCGTAGTGGTCCTTGCCGCCCAGCAGGTAGTCGTAGATCCGCGCGGGGTGCGGCCTGCTGGTGTCGATCTCCTCGGCACGGAAGCCGTCCTGACTCACGCTGCGCGCTCCTCTCGACCGCCGCCCCGGCCCCTCGCCGACGGGTGACTGCCCCCAGCTTTCCACACCGCCCTCGCCGTCAACCTCCGTACCAGCGGCCGCAGTTGCCGTCCGGCGACCCCCGCCGCGTCCGAGGTGCCCTGCGTCGTCCGGACCGAGCCGGTTCCCGCAAGCCCCGTGCCTCGTCGTACCACTCCCCCGGACCGGATCATCACGATCCGGTCTCGGGTCTTGCCCAAGTCCCGTGTAATCGATTCCAATCGCTTTTCATAGGCGCATGTAATCGATTCCACAAGGAGGTGGAGCGTCGATGGCGAGCATCAAGGATGTCGCCGCCGAGGCGGGTGTGTCCGTCGCCACGGTCTCGCGTGTCCTGAACGACCACCCGTCGGTGAGCGCGGACGCCCGCGCCCGCGTGCTGGCCGCCGTCGACGCGCTGGGCTACCGCCCGAACGCCGTCGCCCGCTCCCTGCGCACCGACCAGACCCACACGCTCGGCCTGGTCATCAGCGACGTGCTCAACCCGTACTTCACCGAGCTGGCCCGCTCCGTCGAGGAGGAGGCCCGCGCCCTCGGCTACAGCGTCATCATCGGAAACGCCGACGAACGGCCGGAGCTGCAGGACCATCACGTCCGTACGCTGCTCGACCGGCGGATCGACGGCCTCCTCGTGTCGCCCACCGACGGCGGCTCGCCGCTGATGCTGGACGCCGTGCGCGCGGGGACGCCGATGGTCTTCGTGGACCGCTGGATACCCGGCGTCGACGTGCCCGTGGTCCGCGCCGACGGACGCGCCGCCGTGCGCGACCTGGTCGCCCACCTGTACGGCCTCGGCCACCGCAGGCTCGCGATCATCGCCGGCCCGGCGACCACCACCACCGGCAGCGAGCGCGTGGACGCCTTCCGGGACGCCCTGCGCGAACACGGGCTGCCACTGCCCGACGCCTACATCGGACAGGGCGACTTCCAGGCCGCCAGCGGACGGCGGGCCACCGAGGAGTTCCTCGACCTCGCCGAGCCGCCCGAGGTCGTCTTCGCGGCCGACAACCTGATGGCCCTGGGCGCCCTGGACGCCGTACGGGCGCGGGGTCTGCGTGTGCCCGACGACATCGCGCTCGCCGCGTTCGACGACATCCCGTGGTTCGTGCACACCGATCCGCCGATCACGGCGATCGCGCAGCCGACCCCCGAACTGGGCCGGGCCGCCGTACGCGCCCTGGTCAACCGCATCGAGGGGCGGCCCCCGCAGTCGGTGACCCTCCCCGCCCGGCTCGTCGTCCGCCGCTCCTGCGGTGCGCCGCCCGCCCCCGACAGCACGCCCGCCCACGTCACTCAGAGGAGCAACCCGTGAGCAGCCCGGACGAGTTGCTGCGTATCGAAGGGATACGCAAGACCTTCCCCGGTGTGGTCGCGCTCGACAGTGTCGACTTCGACCTGCGGCGCGGCGAGGTGCACGTACTGCTCGGTGAGAACGGTGCCGGCAAGAGCACCCTCATCAAGATGCTGTCCGGCGCCTACCGGCCCGACGCCGGGAAGATCGTCGTCGACGGCGAGCAGGTCCGCATCCATGGCGCGCAGGACGCCGCGCGCCTCGGGATCGCGACCATCTACCAGGAGTTCAACCTGGTCCCCGATCTCACCGTCGCCGAGAACATCTTCCTGGGCCGCCAGCCGCGCCGCCTCGGGATGATCGACCGGAAGCGGATGGAGGCCGACGCCGCCGTGCTCCTGGAGCGGGTGGGCGTCAGTGTCTCGCCCCGCGCGCGGGTGCGTGAACTGGGTATCGCCCGCCTCCAGATGGTCGAGATCGCCAAGGCGCTGAGTCTGGACGCCCGCGTCCTGATCATGGACGAGCCGACCGCGGTGCTCACCTCCGGAGAGGTCGAGAAACTCTTCCGGATCGTGCGCAAGCTGCGCGAGGACGGCGTGGGCATCGTCTTCATCACGCACCACCTGGAGGAGATCGCCGCCCTCGGCGACCGGGTCACGGTCATCCGGGACGGCCGGAGTGTGGGCCAGGTGCCCGCGTCCACGCCCGAGGACGACCTCGTCCGCATGATGGTGGGCCGCTCCATCGAGCTGCAGTACCCGCGGGAACGCCCCGACACCGGCGCCGTGTTGCTCTCCGTCGACGGGCTGACCCGCGACGGTGTCTTCCACGACATCAGCTTCGAGGTGCGGGCCGGTGAGGTCGTCGGCATCGCCGGGCTCGTCGGCGCGGGCCGTACCGAGGTCGTCCGCGCGGTCTTCGGTGCCGACCCGTACGACGGGGGGTCCGTGTCGGTCGCCGGGGAGCGGCTGCCGCGCCACGACGTCAACGCGGCGATGGGCGCCGGCATCGGGCTCGTCCCCGAGGACCGCAAGGGTCAGGGCCTTCTTCTCGACGCCTCCGTGGAGGAGAACCTCGGGCTCGTCACCCTGCGGGCGGCCACCCGCGGCGGGCTCGTCGACCTCAAGGGGCAGCACACGGCCGCCGCGAGGATCGCCGTGCAGCTGGGTGTACGGATGGCCGGGCTCGGCCAGCATGTGCGCACGCTCTCCGGTGGCAACCAGCAGAAGGTCGTCATCGGCAAGTGGCTGCTCGCCGACACCAAGGTGCTGATCCTCGACGAGCCGACCCGCGGTATCGACGTGGGCGCCAAGGTCGAGATCTATCAACTGGTCAACGAACTCACGGCCGCCGGTCACGCCGTCCTGATGATCTCCAGCGATCTGCCCGAGGTGCTCGGCATGAGCGACCGGGTGCTGGTGATGGCCCAGGGCCGGATCGCCGGTGAACTCTCCGCCGACGAGGCGACCCAGGACTCCGTGATGGCTCTCGCCGTCAGCACCCCCGCCGCACCGGACGGCCACACCACCGGCACCACCACCCACACCACCACCGACACAGACTCTGCTACCTCCGGGGAGGGCTCCCGTGGCCACTGACACGCTCAAGAGCACAACGGGCGCCAGTGGCGCTCCAGGCGGCGGCGCCCCCGGCGGCCTGCGCCGTCTGCTGCTCGACAACGGCGCGCTCACCGCGCTCATCATCCTCGTCATCGCGATGTCCGCCCTGTCCGGCGACTTCCTGACGACGGACAACCTGCTCAACATCGGCGTCCAGGCGGCCGTGACCGCCATCCTCGCCTTCGGCGTGACCTTCGTGATCGTCTCGGCGGGCATCGACCTCTCGGTCGGTTCCGTCGCCGCCCTCTCCGCCACCGTCCTTGCCTGGACGGCGACTTCGGAGGGCGTACCGGTCTGGATCGCGGTGATCCTCGCGATCGCCACCGGCATAGCGTGCGGCCTGGTCAACGGCGTGCTGATCTCGTACGGGAAGCTCCCGCCGTTCATCGCGACGCTGGCCATGCTGTCGGTGGGCCGCGGTCTGTCCCTGGTGATCTCACAGGGCTCCCCGATCGCCTTCCCCGACTCGGTCTCCCACCTGGGTGACACGCTCGGCGGCTGGCTGCCCGTCCCGGTCCTCGTGATGATCGTCCTGGGCCTGGTCACGGCCGTCATCCTCGGGCGTACGTACATCGGGCGCTCCATGTACGCGATCGGCGGCAACGAGGAAGCGGCGCGCCTCTCGGGGCTGCGGGTGAAGCGCCAGAAGCTCGTCATCTACGCGCTGTCGGGGCTCTTCGCCGCCGCCGCGGGCATCGTGCTCGCCTCCCGCCTGTCCTCCGCGCAGCCCCAGGCCGCGCAGGGGTACGAGCTCGACGCGATCGCCGCGGTCGTCATCGGCGGCGCCTCCCTCGCGGGCGGTACCGGCAAGGCGTCCGGGACGCTGATCGGCGCGCTGATCCTCGCGGTGCTGCGCAACGGCCTCAACCTCCTGTCCGTGTCGGCGTTCTGGCAGCAGGTCGTCATCGGTGTGGTCATCGCGCTGGCCGTGCTGCTCGACACCGTGCGCCGCAAGGCGGGCGCGACCCCGGTCACGTCCGGTGCCGGGGGCGCGGCGGGCAAGAAGGGCCCGCAGGTCATCAAGTACGGGCTCGCGGTCGTTCTCGTGGCGGCCGTCGTGGGCGGCCTGAGCATCTTCAACAACGGCTCGTCGTCCTCCGAGAAGCCGAAGGTCGGCCTGTCCCTCTCCACCCTGAACAATCCCTTCTTCGTACAGATCAAGGAAGGCGCTCAGGCGGAGGCGAAGAAGCTCGGGGCGGACCTGACCGTCACGGACGCGCAGAACGACGCCTCGCAGCAGGCGAACCAGTTGCAGAACTTCACCAGCGAGGGCGTCGACTCGATCGTCGTCAACCCGGTGGACTCGGACGCGGCGGGCCCCTCGGTGCGCTCCGCGAACAAGTCCGACATCCCCGTCGTCGGGGTCGACCGTGGCGTCAACAAGGCGGAGACGGCCGCGCTCGTGGCCTCCGACAACGTCGAGGGCGGCAGGCTCGGCGCCAAGGCGCTGGCCGAGAAGCTGGGCGGCAAGGGGAAGATCGTCATCCTTCAGGGGCTGGCCGGTACGTCCGCGAGCCGGGAGCGCGGCGCGGGCTTCGAGGACGGGCTGAAGGCATACCCGGGCATCCAGGTGGCCGCCCGGCAGCCCGCCGACTTCGACCGCACGAAGGGTCTCGACGTGATGACGAACCTGCTCCAGGCCCACCCGGACGTCCAGGGCGTCTTCGCCGAGAACGACGAGATGGCGCTCGGCGCGATCAAGGCGCTCGGCTCCAAGGCCGGGAAGTCGGTCCAGGTCATCGGCTTCGACGGCACGCCGGACGGACTGAAGGCGGTCGCGGACGGCACGATGTACGCGTCCGTGGCCCAGCAGCCGAAGGAACTCGGCCGGATCGCCGTGGAGAACGCGCTGCGGGCGGCCGACGGCAAGAAGACCGAGCAGACGGTGAAGGTCCCGGTGAAGGTGGTCACGGCGAAGAACGTGGCCGGCTTCACCGGCTGACCCCGACCGCCACGACGTCCACACCGCGCACGCCCAGGGAGAGAGTCCATGTTCGAGTACGACCTGCTGGTGGTCGGATCGGCCAACGCCGACCTGGTCGTCGGTGTCGAGCGGCGGCCGGGCGCCGGGGAGACCGTGCTCGGCTCCGACCTGGCCCTGCACCCCGGCGGCAAGGGCGCCAACCAGGCGGTCGCCGCCGCCCGCCTCGGAGCCCGTACGGCGCTCCTCGCGCGGGTCGGTGACGACGCGCACGGCCGGCTGCTGCTGGACTCGCAGCGCGCGGCCGGGGTCGACACCGCCGGTGTCCTCGTCGGCGGCGCGCCCACCGGGGTCGCCCTCATCACGGTGGACCCCTCCGGTGACAACAGCATCGTGGTGTCGCCCGGCGCGAACGGCCGGCTGACCCCGGACGACGTCCGCGCGCCGGCGGCCTCGGCCCTGCTCTCGGCCTCCCGGGTCGTGTCGGCCCAGCTGGAGATCCCGCTGGAGACGGTCGAGGAGGTCGTACGGGGCCTGCGGTCGGGCAGCCGCTTCGTACTGAACCCGTCTCCGCCGCGGGAGTTGCCCGCGGCGGTGCTCGCGGCCTGTGACCCGCTGATCGTGAACGAGCACGAGGCGCGGGTGGTGCTCGGCGCGGACGCCGGGAAGACGCCCGAGGAGTGGGCCGGGGCGCTGCTCGCGCTCGGTCCGCGCTCGGTGGTCGTCACCCTGGGCGAGGAGGGGGCGCTGGCCGCCGACGCCTCGGGCACCGTCCGGGTCCCGGCCGTGCGGGTGGACGCCGTGGACACGACCGGCGCCGGTGACTCCTTCACGGCCGCGCTGGCCTGGCGGCTGGGCGCCGGGGAGTCCCTCGCGGACGCGGCGGCGTACGCGGCCCGCGTGGGTGCCGTGGCCGTCACCCGGGAGGGCGCGCAGGCGTCCTTCCCCACCGCCGAGGAGGTCGCCGCCGTATGAAGAAGGCCGGAATCCTGAACCGTCATCTGGCGGGTGCGACCGCGGAACTGGGCCATGGCGACGGGGTGCTGGTCTGCGACGCGGGCATGCCCGTCCCGGCCGGGCCGCGCGTCGTCGACCTGGCGTTCCGGGCCGGGGTGCCGTCCTTCCGGGAGGTCCTGGAAGGGCTGCTGGACGAACTGGTCGTGGAGGGCGCGACGGCGGCTGAGGAGGTGCGGGAGGGGAATCCCGAGGCGTCCGCCCTGCTGGCCGACCGCTTCCCGGCCTCGCTGGTCCACGTCTCCCACGAGGAGCTGAAGGCCCTGTCGGCCGGCGCCCGCCTGATCGTGCGGACCGGCGAGGTCCGCCCGTACGCGAACGTGCTGCTGCGCTGCGGGGTCTTCTTCTAGGCATCCGCCGCGGCATCTGCTGCGGGGTCTTCCCGGCATATTTCGAGGGGGCCCGGTCCGTCGACCGGGCCCCCTCGGCCCCTCCCCCGAATCAGAACCCCCGCGATCCCCCCAGATCCCCTCCAGAAGTCCTGATGCCAAGTACGACCCGCGAGGTGGGGGGAGGGTTGCACGGTCACTTGAGATTTTTCTGAGGTTTCTCCGAGCCGGGTCCGGCGGCGCCGGTACCGGCCCCGGACCGCGTCACAGCGCGTGCGTCACGAACCGCGCCGCCGTCTCCGCGAGGACCTCACGGCCGTCCCTGGCCCACAGGACGTCGTTGAAGAGCTCGACCTCGACGGGGCCGGTGTAGCCCGCCGCCTCGACGTACGCCTTCCACTCGCGCAGGTCGACCGAGCCGTCGCCGAGCTGACCGCGGCCGTTGAGGACGCCCTCGGGCAGCGGGGTCGTCCAGTCGGCGAGCTGGAAGGTGTGGATGCGGCTCTGCGCGCCCGCCCGGGCGATCTGCGCGGGGGCCTGGTCGTCCCACCAGATGTGGTACGTGTCGACCGTCACGCCGACCTGGTGCGCGGGGAAGCGTTCCGCGAGGTCCAGGGCCTGGGTGAGCGTGGAGACCACGCAGCGGTCGGCGGCGTACATCGGGTGGAGGGGTTCGATGGCGAGGCGTACGCCTCGCTCCTCGGCGTACGGGCCCAGGTCGGCCAGTGCGTCGGCGATCCTTTCGCGGGCGCCGTGCAGGTCCTTGGAGCCCGCCGGGAGGCCGCCCGAGACCAGGACGAGCGTGTCCGTGCCGAGGGTGGCCGCCTCGTCGATCGCCAGGCGGTTGTCGTCGAGCGCCTTCGCGCGCTCGGCCGGGTCGATCGCCGTGAAGAAGCCGCCCCGGCAGAGGGTGGTGACCGCGAGGCCCGCCTCCCTGACCAGCTTGGCCGTCTCCGCCAGGCCGTACGTCCGGACCGGGTCCCGCCAGAGCCCGACCCCCGGGACGCCCAGCTCCAGGCAGGCGTCGACCAGTTCCGGCATCGACAGCTGCTTGACCGTCATCTGGTTGATGCTGAAGCGGGAGAGGTCGTCGACTGCGGTCACTGGTTCACTCCGTACAGGGAGAGCAGGTTCTTCATACGGGTCTCGGCCAGCGCCGGGTCGGGGAACAGGCCCAGGCCGTCGGCGAGTTCGTACGCGCGGGCGAGGTGTGGCAGCGAGCGGGCCGACTGGAGGCCGCCGACCATCGTGAAGTGGGACTGGTGGCCCGCCAGCCAGGCCAGGAACACGACACCGGTCTTGTAGAAGCGGGTCGGGGTCCGGAAGAGGTGGCGCGACAACTCGACGGTGGGGTCGAGGAGTGCGCGGAAGCCTGGCACGTCACCGGTGTCCAGGGACCGTACGGCCTCCGCGGCGAGCGGGCCGAGCGGGTCGAAGACGCCGAGCAGGGCGTGGCTGAAGCCGTGGTCGTCGCCGGCGATCAGCTCGGGGTAGTTGAAGTCGTCGCCGGTGTAGCAGCGCACGCCGTCGGGGAGCTTGCGGCGCAGCTCGATCTCCCACCGGGGGTCCAGGAGCGAGACCTTGATGCCGTCGACCTTGTCGGGGTGGGCGGCGATGACCTCCAGGAAGGTGTGCGTCGCGGCGTCCAGGTCGGTGCTGCCCCAGTAGCCCTCCAGGGCCGGGTCGAACATCGGTCCGAGCCAGTGCAGGATCACGGGTTCGGCGGACTGGCGGAGGAGGTGTCCGTAGACCTCCAGGTAGTCCTCGGGACCTTTGGCGACGGCGGCCAGCGCGCGTGAGGCCATCAGGATGGACCGCGAGCCGGACTCCTCGACGAGGGCGAGCTGTTCCTCGTACGCGGCCCGCACCTCGTCCAGGTCGTACGGGAAGCCGACCGCGGTGGCCGTCAGCTGGTCGGTGCCGACGCCGCAGGCGATCAGGCCGCCGCACGCCTTCGCCTCGGCCGACGAACGGCGGATCAGCTCGGCCGCGCCCGCCCAGTCGAGGCCCATCCCCCGCTGGGCCGTGTCCATCGCCTCGGCCACGCCGAGTCCGTGGGACCACAGATGGCGGCGGAAGGCGAGGGTGGCGTCCCAGTCGACGGCGGCGGGCGAGTCGGGCGAGACATCGGCGTACGGGTCGGCCACCACGTGGGCCGCCGAGTAGACCGTACGGGAGGTGAAAGGGGCGCCGGTGGTGACGGCGAGCGGCTCGGTGCGCGGGGTGTAGGCGCGCAGTTCGCCGTGTGGGCCGGGCAGTTCGATCCTTCCGTTCGTCACAGGGAGATCTCCGGGACGTCGAGACGGCGGCCCTCGGCGGAGGACTTCAGGCCCAGCTCGGCGAGCTGGACGCCACGGGCGCCGGCCAGGAGGTCCCAGTGGTAGGGCGCGTCGGTGTGGACGTGCCGCAGGAAGAGCTCCCACTGGGCCTTGAAGCCGTTGTCGAACTCGGTGTTGTCGGGCACCTCCTGCCACTGGTCGCGGAAGACCTCGGTGGCGGGGATGTCCGGGTTCCAGACCGGTTTGGGGGTCGCGGAGCGGTGCTGGACACGGCAGGTGCGCAGGCCGGCGACCGCCGAGCCCTCGGTGCCGTCGACCTGGAACTCGACGAGTTCGTCGCGGTGGACGCGGACCGCCCAGGACGAGTTGATCTGGGCGATCGCGCCGCCCTCCAGCTCGAAGACACCGTAGGCGGCGTCGTCGGCCGTGGCGTCGTACGGCTTGTTCTGCTCGTCCCAGCGCTGCGGGATGTGGGTGGCGGTGAGGGCCTGGACCGACTTCACCCGGCCGAACAGCTCGTGCAGCACGTACTCCCAGTGCGGGAACATGTCGACGACGATGCCGCCGCCGTCCTCGCTGCGGTAGTTCCACGAGGGGCGCTGGGCGGACTGCCAGTCGCCCTCGAAGACCCAGTAGCCGAACTCGCCGCGGATGGAGAGGATGCGGCCGAAGAAGCCGCCGTCGATGAGCCGCTTGAGCTTGAGCAGGCCCGGCAGGAAGAGCTTGTCCTGGACGACGCCGTGCTTGATGCCGGCCTCGTCGGCCTGCCGGGCCAGCGCGAGGGCTCCGTCGAGGCCGGTCGCGGTCGGCTTCTCCGTGTAGATGTGCTTGCCGGCCGCGATCGCCTTCTTCAGCGCCTCCTCGCGGGCGGAGGTGACCTGGGCGTCGAAGTAGATGTCGACGGTCGGGTCGGCGAGGACCGCGTCGAGGTCGGTGGACCAGTGGGCGATGCCGTGCTGGTCCGCGAGCGCCTTCAGGGCGTGCTCCCGGCGGCCGACGAGGATCGGTTCGGGCCACAGCACGGTGCCGTCGCCGAGGTCGAGGCCGCCCTGTTCGCGCAGGGCGAGGATCGAGCGGACGAGGTGCTGGCGGTGGCCCATGCGTCCCGTCACGCCGTTCATGGCGATGCGCACCGTCTTGCGTGTCACGTCATTCCCTTCGTACGCGTCCTGCGCCGCGCAGGCCCCGCCGGTGTACCTCGGTAACTGGTGAGCGGTGCAGCAAGCGCTTTCTATGTAAGGAGAAGCTAGCCTCTGTGCAGCGGATCGGACAAGACCGCGGGGGCGACGAGTTGTTCGAGGGGGCGAACGGGTGGGGGTTCGCGGCCGTAGGGTCTGGACGGGCCGGGACCGGACTCGGGCCGGACTCGGGTCCGGGCTCGGGACCGAACTCGGGACCGAACTCGGGTCCGGGCTCGGACCGGACTCGGGACCGGACCCGGGTCCGGGCTCGGACCGGACTCGGGACCGGACCCGGGCCGGGCCGACGATTCGGTGCGGCTCGGACCGGACTCGGTACGGGCCGACGACTCGGTGCGACCCGGTACGGCTCGGTAAGGCTCCGTACGG
This sequence comes from Streptomyces sp. NPDC002701, assembly GCF_042889045.1. Lineage (NCBI taxonomy): Bacteria > Bacillati > Actinomycetota > Actinomycetes > Kitasatosporales > Streptomycetaceae > Streptomyces > Streptomyces sp. NPDC002701. The sequence continues at coordinate 299,809 of NZ_JBIAQL010000001.1, read as the reverse complement.
CTTTGAGGACGAGGACGAGATGCGCGACCGGAGGACGACGAGATGACGGTGACCCTGGCGGACGTGGCGGCCCGCGCGCAGGTCTCACCCGCGACGGTGTCGCGCGTGCTGAACGGGAACTACCCCGTGGCGGCCTCCACCCGTGAACGGGTGCTGCGGGCCGTGGACGACCTGGACTACGTACTGAACGGCCCCGCGAGCGCGCTCGCGGCCGCCACCTCCGACCTGGTCGGGATCCTGGTCAACGACATCGCCGACCCGTTCTTCGGGATCATGGCGGGGGCGATCCAGTCCGAGATCGGCGGGCCGGGGGGCCGGGCGGGCGGGGAGCGGCTCGCTGTCGTGTGCAACACCGGGGGCTCTCCCGAGCGGGAGCTCACCTACCTCACGCTCCTCCAGCGGCAGCGCGCCGCGGCGGTGGTGCTCACGGGCGGGGCCGTGGAGAACACCGCGCACGCGGCGGCCGTCGCAACGAAGCTGCGCAAGCTCGTGGCGGCGGGGACGCGGGTGGTGCTGTGCGGGCGGCCGCCGGCGCCGGCCGACACCGACGCGGTGGCCCTCACCTTCGACAACCGGGGTGGCGGGCAGCAGCTCACCGAGCATCTGATCGGGCTCGGTCATCGGCGCATGGGGTACATCGCGGGGCCCGAGGAGCGGACGACGACGCGGCACCGGCTGGAGGGGCACCGGGACGCGCTCGCCGCGCACGGGATCGCCGACGATCCGGCGTGGACCGTCCACGGACGCTACGACCGTACGGCGGGGTACGAGGCGACGCTCGAACTGCTGCGGCGGGAGCCGGGGTTGACGGCTGTGGTCGCCGCCAACGACACGGTGGCGCTGGGGGCGTGTGCGGCGCTGCGGGATTCCGGTCTGCGCATTCCGGACGACGTGTCCGTCGTCGGCTTCGACGACCTTCCGTTCAGCGTCGACGCGGTGCCTTCGCTGACGACCGTGCGGTTGCCGCTGGCGGACGCGGGGGCCCGGGCCGGGCGGGTCGCCATGGGGCGGGAGGAGGTGCCGCCCGGGGGGATCGCGACGATTCGGGGGGAGCTGATGGTGCGGGGGTCCACTGGAGCGCCGAAGAAGTCCTGAGGACTCCTTGGGCGCTCCTTGGCTGAGCGGTTGCGCGGCTGCGCGGCTGCGGGCCGGCGGTGGCTGGTCGCGCAGTTCCCCGCGCCCCTAAAAGCAGGCTCGTCTGTTGTCCGCGGGTTCGTCCGGGGCGCCCCTTTAGGGGCGCGGGGAACTGCGCGACCAGCCCCCACCGGCCCGCAGACGACAGACGAGCTCGTCACTCAGGGGCGCGGGGAACTGCGCGAGCGGCCACCGCCGGGCCGCGGACGGCGGACGGGCTCGTTGTTCAGGGACGCGGGGAACTGCGCGGACCGTGGGGGTCAGGATTTGTTCAGGGAGCGGGTTACGCCCGCGACCACCGCCGTGGTCAGCAACCACCCCGCGGCGATCAGCGCGTACGAGAGCCACATCGCCCCGTCGTCCTCCCAGTGCCAGGCCCCGCGCTGCCCGAAGCCGCCGATGGGGATCAGCAGGTCCAGCGTGTAGGCCAGGGCGCTGAACGGAGGCCCCTCGTCCCGCTTGTTGGGCGTGGGCGTGTGGGCGTCGAAGACCGACGTGCCGATGAGCGACAGCAGGAGCAGCCAGCCGCCCGCCCGCCAGGGGCGGTAGCCGTAACCGACCGTGGCGTCGAAGACATGGCCCCAGATCCGGGCGAGGGGCCGCAGCGTGCCCCGCCGGTGACGCTGTTTCTCCAGCAGCACGAGGCGCGCGTCGTCGTCGTGCCCGATCATGCGGTACCAGCCGGCGAGCTGCTCGTACGGCTGCGGACTGTAGCCGGGCGAGCCGCGTAGCCACGCCACCCTGCGGGCCACGCCCACGGACCTCTGGGACGTGGCGTCCTCCGCGTGCAGGGAGGTGTACGTGAGTCCTTCCAGCCGTACCGCCGCGGACCTGGCCACCTCGTTGTCCCGCAGCACCTCGATACGGGCGCCGCGCAGGTCGATGCCGCCGGGCGGGGCCGTGCGGGGCGTGAGGTCGGCCTCGGCCGCCTGCATACGGGAGCAGTCCAGGGAAGCGCCAGGTTCGCCGAGCGCGGCCCCGTTCAGCGTCAGATGGTCGGTGATGTGCGCGCCGCGCAGGCACACGGCGCCGGTCGCGGAGAAGCCGTCGGTCAGCTCGACGGTCCGTACCGTGGCGTGCTTGGCGAGTATCGCCTCGCCCTCCGGGTTCTCCAGCCGCGCCCCGTCCATGAACAGGCCGCCCGGCAGTTGCGCCCCGAGCAGCCGCAGTCCGCCCCGGGCCGTGAACCCGCCACGGCAGAAGACCGCGCCCTCCATGACGAGACCGCCGGCGAACAGGGCCCACCGGCCGCCGGACACCAGCGTCGCCCCGTTCAGGTTCAGCTCACCGGAGACGTGCGCGTTCGTGAGGGCGAGCCGCCCGCCCGTGAGGGTCGTCCCGCGCAGGTCGAAGCGGCCTTCGACGCGTGCCATCTGCGCGTCGACGTCCGGTACGTGGCAGTCGTTCATCCGGATGGTCCGGGTGGCGCTGCCGCGCAGGCGCACGGCCCCCTCCAGCCTGCACGCCGTGAGGTGGACCGCGTGGGCGATGTCGCCGCCCGCCAGGTCGAGGGAGCCGGTGATCCGCGCGCCCGCGAGGCTCAGGGCCGCCACCGCGCCCTGCGGGGTGCTGTTCGCTCCGAGGAGGAGGGCGGCCAGGACCTCGGCCCGGACCGTGCGCCCGGGGCCCCAGTCCTGCCCCTCCCGGGCGTCGTCCCGCGCGGGTACCCCGCTGCGCAGGTCCACGAGGCGGCCTTCGGGAAAGGCGTCCCAGACGGCACGTTCCGGACGCGTCAGATCGTCGTACTGCAGCACCTCGGAAGGCTATCCGGGCGGTCGTCCCGGAAACCGGTGAAAACCCGTACCGGGTGCCGGGCCCAGCGGGCATAATCTCTGACTGAGTCAGCGATCTGCACCGGCTGCCCGAGGCAGCCGTCCGGATGTCCGCGTCACGAGACAGGTGCCAGGTGTCATGACCGTCCAAGAGATCCGTGCCTTCAACCGCTTCTACACCAACCTCATCGGCGCGCTCGACTACAGCCGCAGCCTCCACGCGCCGTACACGCTCACGGAGTCCCGCGTCCTGTACGAGCTCGCCCACTCCCCCCGTACCGACGCGGCCGACCTCAGGGCGGAACTCTCCCTCGACTCCGGCTACCTGAGCAGGATGCTGGCCAAGTTCGAGAAGGACGGGCTGATCGAGCGGGCGCCCTCGGAGAAGGACACCCGGCGCCGCCGGGTCACGCTCACGGCCCGCGGCCGGGAGACCGCCGACCTGCTGGACGAGCGCGCGCAGGACTCGGTCGGGGCCCTGCTCTCCACCGTGCCGCCCGGGGACCGGACCCGGCTCGTCTCGGCGATGCGGGAGATCCGCGAGATCCTCTCCGACGGCCGGCGCAGGCCGCCGCGCCGCGAGGACGTACTGCTGCGTGCGCCGGGGCCGGGCGACCTCGGCTGGATCGTGCAGCGCAACGCGGCGCTCTACACCGCCGAGTACGGCTGGAACACCGACTACGAGGGCCTGGTCGCCCGGATCGTCGCCGACTTCGCCGAGGACCACGACCCGCATCTGGAGCGGGTGTGGATCGCGGAGCTGGACGGCCGCCCGGTGGGCTGCGTCATGTGCGTACGGGACGAGGCACCCGGCGCCGCCCGGCTGCGCCTGCTGCTCGTCGAGCCGGACGCGCGCGGCCTCGGCATCGGTGACCGGCTGGTGGGCGCCTGCGCGGAGTTCGCCCGGGGGGTCGGCTACCGGGAGCTGGTCCTGTGGACGAACGACGTCCTGTCGGCCGCCCGCCGCATCTACCTGCGCCACGGATTCGTGCTGGTCGACGAGAAGCCGCACCGCTCCTTCGGCGCCGATCTCGTCGGTCAGGACTGGCGTCTGGACCTGCACGGGATCGGGGAGTGAGAGAACGCGAGGGGCGGGTAGGGTCCGTTTCATGCTGCGCTGTCCCGGGGCACCCCGGGACCCCCGGCCGGACATACCGGCGCGCCCCGGAACTCGACTGCGAAGGTGCGATTCGTGAAACTGGCCTTCTCCACCCTCGGCGTACCCGGCCTCCCGATCGGTGACGTGGTGCGGCTCGCCGCCACCCACGGCTACCACGGCGTCGAGCTGCGCGTGCATCCCGAGGAGCCCGTGCACACCGGCCTCGACCTCACCGCCCGGGCCGACGTGGCCGCCGAGTTCAAGACGGCGGGCGTCGAGATCCTGGGGCTGGCCGGGTACACGCGCGTGGCCGTGCCCGGGGACGACGAACCCGTGATCGCGGAGATCCGTGAACTCCTCGAACTGGCGCGGGACCTGGGCGCCCCGTTCGTGCGGGTCTTTCCCGGCGCCGAGAAGGACCAGGACGCCGAGGACGCGGACGCGACGGCCGCCCGCCGGCTGGGCACGGCGGCCGAGTACGCGGCCGACCTCGGCGTGCGGATCCTGCTGGAGACGCACGACTCGCATCGCACCGGTGCCGACGCGACCCGCGTCCTCGGGCTGGTCGGCCACCGTCAGGCGGGCGCCCTGTGGGACGTCATGCACACCTGGCTCGGTGGGGAGCAGCCCGCGGTCAGCTTCGCGGCGCTCTCCCCGTTCCTCGGGTACATCCAGGTCAAGGACATCGCGTCGCCGGACGACACGGCTCCGCTGCCGCTCGGGGCGGGGGTTCTCCCTCTCACCGAGTGCGTCGACCTGCTGTCCCGGGAGGGGTGGGACGGCTGGCTGTGCTGGGAGTACGAGAAGCGGTGGTACGAGGGGGCTGCGCCGCTGGAGGGGTTGTTGGCGGGAGGGCGGGATCATTTGGCTCGGTTGTTGAACGACTCGGCGTGAACCTCCGGTTGGGCGCGGGGGGCTTGGGGGCCCTGGTGGGGAGGGTGGGTGCGGGTTCGTTGGGGCTTGGCGCGCCGTTCCCCGCGCCCCTTGCGAGGGCTGCGGTGCGTCGTCCAGTGACCGATAGGCATGGCTTGGCGCGCCGATCCCCGCGCCCCTGAACGGGGGTGCGGTACGTCGTCCAGTGCGGGTTCGTTGGGGCTTGGCGCGCCGTTCCCCGCGCCCCTTGCGGGGGCTGCGGTGCGTCGTTCAGTGACCGATCGTCGTGGCTTGGCGCGCCGATCCCCGCGCCCCTTTGGTCGGGGGAACCCGTTGGCGTTGCTCTTCGTCCCATTCGTGTGCTGTCGGACGAGTCTTCGCAGTGCGGTGTCGGCCTCGCTGCTGGCTGCGAATGCTGACCACCCTCTCCGCCGCCTGCGGCCGACAGCATGCCGTCACCGGCGCGCCCCCCTCCGACAGCGCCGGTGACGGCCCCTCCCCCCGCGCCACGGCCACGGTGTCCCCCGTCCGCGCCTGTCCGCGCTCTTGACTGGCAGAAATTTCCCGGATATCCGTGACTCCTTGGCAGTTTCCTTCATACCCGCCCCTCCACGGGCCCTGGGGCCCTCCTGGGAAGGAGCGCACGTGCACACCTCCAGACGTACGCTGCTCGCGGCGACCGCGGGCGCGGCGGCGGCCGTCGCCGCCGGCGGCGCCCCGGCACTGGCCGGCGACGGCGCCACCGCGAAGCACGAGGACAAGAAGCACGAGGACGAGCGCCTGCGGGCCCTCGTCTCCCGTATGACGCTCGAGGAGAAGGTCGGGCAGCTCTTCGTGATGCGGGTGTACGGGCACTCCGCGACCGAGCCCGACCAGGCCGACATCGACGCCAACCTCGCGGAGATCGGCGTACGGACGGCCGCCGAGCTGATCGAGAAGTACCGGGTCGGCGGCATCATCTACTTCACGTGGGCGCACAACACCCGTGACCCCCACCAGATCGCGGACCTGAGCAACGGCATCCAGCGGGCCTCGCTGGCCCAGCCCCGCGGCCTGCCCGTGCTCGTCTCCACCGACCAGGAGCACGGGATAGTGGCGCGCGTGGGCACCCCCGCGACCCTCTTCCCGGGCGCGATGGCCCTCGGCGCGGGCGGTTCGCGCACCGACGCCCGCACCGCGGGCCGCATCGGCGGCGCCGAACTGCGCGCGATGGGCATCCGCCAGGACTACGCACCGGTCGCCGACGTGAACGTGAACCCGGCCAACCCGGTCATCGGCGTCCGCTCCTTCGGCGCCGACCCGGAGGCCGTGGCGGGCCTGGTCGCCGCCCAGGTGAAGGGCTACCAGGGCGCCGGCGTCGCGGCCACCTCCAAGCACTTCCCGGGCCACGGCGACACCGAGACCGACAGCCACTACGGCTTCCCGGTCATCGAGCACACCGAGACGCAGTGGAACGAGCTCGACGCACCCCCGTTCCGGGCCGCGATCGCCGCGGGCATCGACTCGATCATGACCGCGCACATCATGGTCCCGGCCCTCGACCCGTCCGGCGACCCGGCCACCCTGTCCCGCCCGATCCTCACCGGCATCCTGCGCGACCGGCTCGGTTACGACGGGGTCGTGGTGACGGACTCGCTCGGCATGGAGGGCGTCCGCACCAAGTACGGCGACGACCGGGTGCCCGTGCTCGCCCTGAAGGCGGGTGTCGACCAGCTCCTCAACCCGCCGAAGCTGGACATCGCCTGGAACGCGGTCCTCCAGGCCGTCCGCGGCGGCGAGCTGACCGAGGCCCGCCTCGACGAATCGATCCTGCGCGTCCTGCGGCTCAAGGCGAAGCTGGGGCTGCTGAAGGACCCGTACGTCACACGGAAGGGCGTGGAGCGCACGGTCGGGATCCCGGCGCACCTGAGGACGGCCGACCGGATCGCCGAGCGGACGACGACCCTGCTGGTGAACTCCGGCGGGCTGCTGCCGCTGTCCCGTCGTACGCACAGGAAGGTGCTCGTCGTCGGCGCGGATCCGGCCTCGCCGTCGGGCACCACCGGGCCGCCCACGACCGTGCTCGCGGCGGCGCTCACCGAGCTGGGATTCACCGCGACCGCGCTGTCCACGGGCACGGCGCCCTCCGCCGCGACCATCGCGCGGGCCGTCGCGGCGGCCCAGGACGCCGACGCGGTCCTGGTGGGGACGTACAACGTCACCGCGGCCTCCGCCCAGCGCACCCTCGTGGCCCAGCTGCTGGCGACGGGCCGTCCGGTGGTCGCGCTCGCCATCCGCAACCCGTACGACGTGGCGCACCTGCCGGACGTCAGGGCCTACCTGGCGGCGTACTCGTGGACGGACGTCGAACTGCGCGCCGCGGTACGGGTGCTCGCCGGGCGGACCGGCCCGCGCGGCAGACTGCCGGTGCCGGTGCAGCGCGCGGACGACCCGGCGCGGGAGCTGTACCCCGTGGGGCACGGCCTGACCTACTAGGGCGTTTGCGGGGGCGCGCGTACGGGCCTGGCGTACCGGGTCTACGCCGTGCCCCCGGCGCGCCGCCCCCAACTGACGCAAAGCCCCCCGTACGCCTGGCGGGGCCCGCCGTGGCGGGTCACGCTGGGCGGGTGATCGGGGGAAGTGTCATGCGCGATGCACGGAGCGCGGCCGTACGCCGCGCGGGACCCGGCAGGGCGTCGGCGGGGGTGCTGTGCGCGCTGCTGGTGCTGGTGGCGGCCGCCCTCTCGGGCTGCCAGGGGTCCGCCGGGTCCGACGACGACGGCGCGCGGGAGACCACCGCGGCGCCGGGTCCCACCCGGGCCTCGGGGTACGGGGTGGTGTTCCTCGGGATCGACGAGTGCAGTTCGTTCGGGCGCGAGTCGTTCACCGAGGTGCCGTGCACCGGCGAACGGGCCGCGGCGCGGGTGGTCGCGCGGCACGACGGCAGGGTGGGCGCGGGGCCGCCCTGCCCCGCCACCACGGACTTCGTGCTGCACATCAGCGAGCAGAAGCCCTCGGCCGACGAGGACGGGGACGGCGCGGTCCCGCAGGGCTACGCGTGCATGCGCAATCTGGAGCCCCCGCACCCGGGCGACCCGGGCGGCGGCGGAGGCCCCCGCACCATCGTCGGCGACTGCGTCTACGGCGCGGGCACGGGTGAGGTGCGGGAGACCCCGTGCGACGAGGGCGACGGGAGCGCCGGGAGCGCCGGGGGCGACGGCAGGAACGTCAGGGCCCCCGAGTACAAGGTGGCGTCGGCCGTGGAGAAGCGTTCCGGCTGCCCCGCGTCGACGGAGCTGTACGTCGAACTGGGCGGGCCGAAGCCCGTGGGCTGCGCCCGCCCGGTGTAGCCCGGGGGCTCGACGGACGGGCGCGGCTCGACGGGTGCCGTCAGGACCGGCGGCAGGTGCCGCCGGTCCTGACGGCACGTGCCGCCGGTCGTGGCGTACTACGGGCGGAGCTGGCGCTCGTCGGTGCGCTTGTCCAGCTTCGCGTCGTACCTGGCCAGCGGCTTCGCCTTCTCCGGGTCCGCCTGGACGGCGGCCGGGGCGACGCCCGCCCACTGCAGGATGCGGGCCGTGGCGTGGGCCTTCTGGTCGGGGACGAGACCCGCGACGTTGGCGCCGTGGTTGGCGCCGGGGGCCGTGAAGACGTACGCGTCACGGGCGCCCTTGCCGAGGCGGAACGGCTCGGCGCCCCACGGGTCGTTCTGCCCGTACACGAACAGCATGCGGTGCGCGTTGTGCTTGACCCAGCTGTCGACGTCACGCATCGCGCCCGGCTGGAACGTCATCCCGATGTCCCGCGGCACGAAGTTGCGCGGCGGCTGGTAGCCGTAGCGGACGTACTTCTTCTCGATGTGCGGGAACGTGATGGTCGGCGCGCCGAGCTGCGTGCCCGCCTGGTAGTAGTACGGCGTGTAGGGCGACAGGCCCTGGTCGGTGTAGAACGAGAAGCCGGAGATCGTGTCGATCGACGTCCAGATCTCGTCGTCCGTCGCGTTCTTCGCGTCCGCCGGGATGGTGTCGCAGTCGGCGAGCAGGCTGTACTGCCAGAAGCCCCACACGTAGTCGAGGACGACCGCCTCGTACGCCTTGTCCAGGCTGCCGATGGTGTCGAAGGTGTAGCCCTCGGCGGCGGCCAGTTCCTCATACTTCTTCTCCAGCGGCGCGCGGCGCACCAGCGCCTCGCGCTGCACCGCGTTCAGCCGGGCGCGGCACTCCTTGGTGCCGACCTTCGCGAAGAACCGGTCGTACGCCGAATCCTCCTTGTTCACCACGTCGTTGGGGGCGACGTACGCGACGACGCCGTCCATGTCACGCGGGTAGAAGCGCTCGAAGTACGTGGCGGTCATGCCGCCCTTCGAACCGCCGGTGGAGATCCACTTCTTGTCGTAGACCGGCTTGAGGGCCTTGAAGATGCGGTGCTGGTCGCTGGCCGCCTGCCAGATGTCGAGCTTCGACCAGTCCGCCGGCGCGGGCCGGGACGGGGTGAAGTAGCGGTACTCCATGGAGACCTGGTTGCCGTCCACGATCTGGGTCGGCTCGCGGCGGCTCGGGGTCGTGGAGACGTTGTAGCCGCCGGTGTAGAAGACCGTCGGGCGGGCCGTGTCCTTGTGCAGCACGGTGATGCGCTGCTGGAAGGTGCCCCTGGACGGGCGGCGGTGGTCGACCGGCTGGGTGTAGTTGAGGACGAAGAAACGGTAGCCGGTGTACGGCTTCTCCTCGACCAGGCTCATGCCCGGTATCGCGAGGAGCCGGTCCTTGATGTCCGCGGCCCGGTCCGTGACGAGGCCGGTACGGGTGCCGGTGGTGTCCGGCTGGGCGGCGGTGGCCGCCCCGGCCGTGCTCACGGTGCCTATGAGCACCACGAGAGACAACAGCCATCTGAGCGTCTTGCGCATGCGTTCTCCCCTGAATACGCAGATGTCCGCCGGAACTTAGCGGAGCGACAGCTGTCGCACCAGGGGATGCCGGGCGCATTACGGACAGCAGGGGACGAAGATCGCGTGACTGGGCGGCGGGAGCGGGCGGACCGGCCGGCTCAGCAGAGGATCCAGCCCGTGCTGACGGAGCCGGAGCCGACGGCTCCCCTGATCCGTACGCAGCGGTGGCCCGCGTGCACCCGCACGGGGCCCGCGTACTTCTTGAACCGTCCGGCGTTCGGCACGCGTTCGCTGCCGCGCGCCTGCACGCTCACCATCATGTAGCGGCGGGCGCCCACCTTCTTGGGGTAGGTCACCGCGCAGACGTAGCCGCGCTTCTTGTGGACGTCCACGAAACCGGTGGAGAAGGACAGCGTGCGCATCTTCCGCCCGGCGCACAGGGCCGCCGCCGACGCGTCACCGACCGCCGGGCCCGCGAGCGCCAGCAGCCCGGAGGCCGTCAGCACGGCCGTGCCGAGCGCGAGGCGTCGGCGTATCGCGCCCATCTCCACGGGTGTCCCTCCTCGGCCCTCGGCAGCTGGCGTACTGATGTACGGACGCATGGCGTAGGGCGAACGGTTGCTCTACCGGCCGGTTGCGGCTTTTCTGCGTATTCGCGATGAGATCCGGGACGCGTTCCGCCCGGGTCACGTCCCCCGGTTCACGTCCCTTGGGTCACGTCCCCTGGATCACGTCACCGTGCCGACCGGGTCCGGCTCGCCCACGAACGTCCGCCACAGCCGCGCGTACCGGCCGTCGAGGGCGAGCAGTTCGTCGTGCGTGCCGTCCTCCGCGACCCGGCCGCCGGCCATCACCACGACCCGGTCGGCCCGCGCGGCCGTGGTCAGCCGGTGCGCGACCACCAGCGTCGTACGGCGGCCCGCTATGCGGTCGGTGGCCTGGTTGACCTGCGCCTCGGTGGCCAGGTCGAGCGCGGCCGTGGCCTCGTCGAGGAGCAGAATGTCCGGGTCGACCAGCTCGGCGCGGGCCAGCGCGATCAGCTGGCGCTGTCCGGCGGAGAGGTTGCGGCCGCGCTCGGCGACCTCGTGGAGGTAGCCGCCGTCCAGTGTGGCGATCATGTCGTGCGCGCCGACCGCGCGGGCCGCGGCCTCCACCTCGGCGTCGGTGGCGTCGGGGCGGCCGTAGGCGATGGCGTCCCGGACCGTGCCCTGGAAGAGGTACGCCTCCTGCGGGACGACACCGAGCCGGTGCCGGTACGCGGTCAGGTCGAGCGTGCGCAGGTCCGTGCCGTCGACGGTGACCCGGCCGCCGGTGGGGTCGTAGAAGCGGGCGACCAGTTTGACCAGGGTCGACTTGCCCGCGCCCGTCTCGCCGACGAACGCGACGGTCTGCCCTGCGGGGATGCGCAGCCGGACCCCGCTGAGGGCTTCCTCCGCCTCGGCGTCCGGGTCGCCGGGGCGGCCGTACGCGAAGTCCACGTCCTCGAAGGCGATCTCGCCGCGCAGGGACGGTACGTCGAGGGGCTTGGCGGCGGCCGTGGTGGACGTCGGCTCCCGCAGCAGCTCCTGGATCCGGCCGAGCGAGACGGTCGCCTGCTGGTAGCCGTCGAAGACCTGCGAAAGCTGCTGCACGGGGGCGAAGAACAGGTCGATGTAGAGGAGGTACGCCACCAGCGCACCGGTGGTGAGGGTGCCCGCGTCGACCCGCCCGGCGCCCACGACGAGCACGGCGGTGGCGGCCACCGCGGACAGCAGCTGCACGAACGGGAAGTAGACGGAGATGAGCCACTGTCCACGGATCCGGGCCTGGCGGTAGCTGTCGCTGCCCTCCGCGAAGCGCCGGCCGCCCGCGCCCTCGCGGCGGAACGCCTGGAGGATGCGCAGCCCCGACACCGACTCCTGGAGGTCGGCGTTCACCACGGACACCCGCTCACGGGCCAGTTCGTACGCCTTCACGCTGGAGCGGCGGAAGAAGAACGTGCCGACGATCAGCGGCGGCAGCGTGAGGAAGACGACCAGCGCGAGCTGTACGTCGATGACGAGCAGCGCGGCCATGATGCCGAAGAACGTGACGACGGAGACGAAGGCGGTGACCAGGCCGGTCTGCAGGAACGTGGACAGCGCGTCCACGTCCGTCGTCATCCGGGTCATGATGCGGCCGGTCAGCTCCCGCTCGTAGTAGTCGAGTCCGAGCCGCTGGAGCTGCGCGAAGATCTTCAGCCGGAGCGAGTACAGGACCCGTTCGCCGGTGCGTCCGGTCATCCGGATCTCGCCGGTCTGCGCCGCCCACTGGACGAGCACGCTGAGCAGGGCGATCACCGAGGCCGCCCACACCCCGCCGAGCGCCGTCCGCGTGACGCCCTCGTCGATGCCGTGCCGGATCAGGACCGGCAGCAGCAGGCCCATGCCCGCGTCGACGGCGACGAGCCCGAGGCTGACGAGCAGCGGCAGCCCGAAGCCCCGCAGCAGCCGCCGCAGCCCGTACGAGTCCTCGGGGGTGACCGCGCGTGCCTCGTCGATGTCCGGGAGGTCGGTGGCGGGCGGCAGGGCGTCGACCTCGGCGAGGAGTTCGGGGGTGGCGGGCGTACCGGCCAGCGCCATGTCCTTGGGCTCGCGGTCGCCGCTCCACAGACGCGGGGTGACACCGCGCTCGGCGTCGAACTCCGCGTCCAGCTCGTCGCGTACGGAGGTGTCCTCCGGGTCGTCCGCCGGACAGGACGGCCTGACGTGGCCGGGCGAGACCCCACCCAGTTCGTCCGGGTCGGTGAGCAGCTTGCGGTAGAGCGGTGAGCGTTCGGTCAGCTCCTCGTGGGTGCCGATGTCGGCGAGGCGCCCGCCGTCGAGGACGGCGATGCGGTCGGCGAGGTTCAGGGTGGAGCGGCGGTGGGCGATGAGGAGCGTCGTGCGGCCCGCCATGACTCCGCGCAGGGCCTCGTGGATCTCGTGCTCGACCCGGGCGTCGACGGCGGAGGTGGCGTCGTCGAGGACCAGCAGGCGGGGGTCGGTGAGGATCGCGCGGGCGAGGGCGACGCGCTGGCGCTGGCCGCCGGAGAGGGTGAGGCCGTGCTCGCCGACCTTGGTGTCGTAGCCGTCGGGCAGCGCGGTGATGAAACCGTGCGCCTGCGCGGCCCGGGCGGCCGTCTCGATCTCCTCCCGGGTGGCCTCGGGGCGGCCGTACGCGATGTTGGAGGCGACGGTGTCCGAGAAGAGGAAGGAGTCCTCCGGGACGAGGCCGATGGCGGCGCGCAGCGAGTCGAGGGTCAGCTCGCGCACGTCCAGGCCGCCGACGAGGACCGCTCCCCCGGTCACGTCGTAGAAGCGCGGCAGGAGCAGGGAGACGGTGGACTTGCCGGAGCCGGACGAGCCGACGACCGCGAGGGTCTCGCCCGCGCGGATCTCGAAGCTGAGGCCGGAGAGGACCGGGCGGGCGTCGTCGTAGGCGAAGGACACGCCGTCGAACTCGACGGTCGCGGGCGCGTCGGCCGGGAGGTTCTTCGTCCCGTCCTCCATCGACGGCCTGGTGTCGATCAGCTCCAGGACGCGTTCGGCGCCGGCCCGCGCCTGCTGGCCGACCGTGAGGACCATGGCGAGCATCCGGACGGGTCCGACGAGCTGGGCGAGGTAGGAGGAGAAGGCCACGAACGTGCCGAGGGTGACCTGGCCCTTCACCGCCAGCCAGCCGCCGAGGGCCAGCATGGCGACCTGGCCGAGGGCCGGGACCGCCTGGAGGGCGGGGGTGTACTTCGAGTTGAGGCGGATGGTGCGCAGGCGGCCCGCGAAGAGCCGGCGGCCGATCTCGCGGAGCTTCCCGGTCTCCTGGTCCTCCTGCCCGAAGCCCTTCACCACCCGTACGCCGCTGACCGCGCCGTCGACGACCCCGGCCACGGCGGCGGCCTGCGCCTGGGCGTACCAGGTCGCCGGGTGCAGCCGGGAGCGGCTGCGGCGGGCGATGAACCAGATGGCGGGGGCGACGGCCAGCGCGACGAGGGTGAGCGGGAGCGACAGCCAGGCCATGATCCCGAGGGAGATCAGGAAGAGGAGGATGTTCCCGATCGTCATCGGGAGCATGAAGAGCAGGCCCTGGATCAGCTGGAGGTCACTGGTCGCGCGGCCCACCACCTGGCCCGTCGACAGCTCGTCCTGGCGTCTGCCGTCGAGGCGCACGATCGTGTCGTACATGTCGGTGCGCAGGTCGTGCTGGACGTCGAGGGCGAGGCGGCCGCCGTAGTAGCGGCGGATGTAGGTGAGGACGTAGACGACGACGCCGGCGCCTATGAGCGCGCCGGCCCAGGGGGCCATGTCACGGGAGTGGTCCCCGACGACGTCGTCGATGATCACCTTGGTGATCAGGGGGACGAGGGCCATGACGGCCATGCCCCCGAGCGAGGCGCCCAGCGCGAGCACGACGTCCTTCGGGTACCGCCAGGCGTACCCGGCCAGCCGCCGTGCCCATCCCCGCTGCGTTGTCACTCCTGGTGCCTTCCCTCTTCCGGCCCGATGGTCCGGAAGGCACCAACACGGAGGGAAGCGGATTTCATCCCTCCGCAACAATTCATGTCGTACGCGTCTGCTCGGAGGTGTACGCGGAGGGTGCTGCTCAGAGGCGTACGCGGAGGGAGTAGAAGCGGGTCGTCTGGGCCGCGCCCTGGTTGTCGTCGCTGACCAGCAGGATCTTGAGCGCGCCGCCGTGGGCGCGGCCGGTGATGGTCATGCCCTCGATGTTGTCGAGGAGCGGGTTGGGCTGCGGCTGCTTGGCGGTGGCGCCGAGGGAGGGGCAGTCCACGAGGTCGGCGAGCAGGGTCTTGCGGACGAGGCGTACGCCGCCTTGGCCGGTCAGCGCCTCGACGCGGCCGGTGTCGGTGGCGCGGCGCGGGTCGGCGAGGTAGAGGCGGACCGTGTTGCCGACGCCGGCCGTGAAGCCGCGCTCCAGGACGAGGAGGCGGCCGTCGGGGGTGGCGGTGGTCTCCACGACCCCGAGCCCGGTGTCCGTGCGGTAGCCGTACTGGGCCGCGAGCCGGAAGTCGCGGGCCCCGTGACCGGGGTGCCGCTGCCAGGTCTGGAGGCGCACGATTCCCGGCGTGTCGCCGGACAGGGAGCCCTCCATGCCGGCCAGCAGGGTGCGGCCGCCGGGGAGGAGGGTCAGCGCCTCGAAGGTCTGGTTGGAGGCGGCGCGGCCGGCCGGGGCGACGCGCAGGGCGTCCGGCACCGGGAGGCGGCCGAGGACGGTGCCGTCCCGCCCGTACCGGCGTACGGACGGCTCGGTCTCCGACGACACGAGCCGGGTGCCGTCGCGGTCGACGACGAGCCCCTCGGAGTCCAGCGCGGCGCCGCTCTCGTCGGCCAGCGGCACGACGGAGCGCGGGCTCAGCGTCCTCGGGTCCAGGGTGAAGAGGGAGGACCGGTCGGAGAGCGCGACGAGCGCGCCGCCGCGGTCCACGGCCAGCGCGGAGAAGTTGCCGACGAACGTGCCCTCGTACGTCGTCTTGTCGAGGGCGTCGGAGAAGCGGTCGATGGAGACGGCGGGCGAACAGGCTTTCCCGCGGGCGGAGTCGGCCGGTCCCGGCTGGGCGGTGGCGGGTCCGGCGGCGGTGACGCAGGTGGCCGCGGCCAGCCCGGCGGTGAGGACGGCGAGTACGGATCTCAGGCGCATGGCGTCACGGTAGGGGGCCGCGGGTTGAGGCGAAGGGTACTGGCCGTGAATTCCGGACAGCGGGCACACGGTGTGCGTGCCCGCCGCCCGGCCTCACCGGTCAGTCCTGGTGGACGTCAGTCCTGGTGGACCTTGTTGACGCCCGCGCCGCCGGACAGGGTGTCGTTGCCCGCCCCGCCGTACAGCGTGTCGTTTCCAGTGTTGCCGTAGATGGTGTCGTCGCCCGCGAGGCCGTACAGGGTGTCGTTGCCCCTGCCGCCGTAGAGGTCGTCGTCCTCGGGTGTGCCGCGCACGAGGTCGTCGCCGTCGTCGCCGTACAGGCTGGCGTAGTGCCCGTCGGCGTCGGCGACCGGTGTGAGGGTGTCGTTGCCCGCGCCGCCCCGGCAGGTGTAGTCGCAGCCGGCGAGGATGGTGTCCTCGCCGTCGCCGCCGTCCGCGCCGCGGATCCAGGTGCCGTCGACGCCCTGGATGCGGTCGTCGCCCGCTCCGCCGCTCAGGTGGTTGGCGTACCTGCCCGTCAGGACGTCGTCGCCGTCACCGCCCTCGATCGTGCCCTGCGCGCTGCCGGCGCCGGCCGTCGCGGTGTCGTTCCCGTCACCGAGGTCGACGTCGTACTGGTTCGAGTCGTCGGAGCCGAGGGGGGCGGGTTCCAGGCACTGGACGACGGTGTGGTCGGTCGCCGACGGGTAGGTGCACCCGTCGTAGCCGATGGTGATGTCGGCCCGGTCGCGGAAGGTGATGAGGTAGTCCTCCCCCTGCTCGTCGGGGTCGACGTCGATGACCTCGCTGGAGATCTTCAGGTCGTTCACCTGTCCGGGAACGGCCAGGTACCGGATCGAGCCGTCGTGACGGGTGACGGACGCCGAGACCGCGGTGTCCGCCCGGGCGACGGGCGCCAGGAGGGCGGCGCCGGTGAGGGTGAGGCCGAGGGTGGTGGCGGAGAGGAGTCGTAAAGCGCGCATGCGGAAGGGACCCTTCATGGGAGTCGTGGAGGTCATGGAGGTGTGGGTTCACGCCGTGCCGACGGGGACCACCGCGGGGCGGTCGCGGGCACGGTCCGCCGCCGGTGACGCGTTCACACGGCGGGCGGACGGTTGACGGGGCGCATCATCGGGCGGTTGATCGGACCGCCCGGTGTGGCCTGTGCGACGAGTGGGACAGGTGTTGTCTCCACTCACCCGGTGAGACCCGGAACCGGGGACGGTGGTTGTACGGGAAACCGTCTTCTCTTCCTCGAATCCGCAGGTCAGCTGCGCCGCTAGCCGTCCACGGTGAGCAGCGCGCGACGACCGCTCGACGACCGTGTGAACAGCGCCGGTCGGCGCGTGGACGTTCGTCCGGCCGCTATGCCTGGGTGACCCGCTCGGCGACCCCCTTCTCGATCGCCACCTCCACCTTCAGGGCGCCGGTCTTCGCCGTGTCGTCCAGTTCGTCGGGGGTGCAGCGCTCGGTCTCCGGCTTCTCGGGGTCGCCGCAGATCTCGCCGCCCGTGATCAGCGTGTCCTCGGCCACCCAGAAGGCGCGGTCGCCGACGAGGAGCTTGCCCGGCGCCAGGTAGGTCAGCGTGCCGGTGAAGACGCCGTCCGCGCCGGCCGGCGGTGCCGAGGCGTCGCCGCCTCCGCCCTCCGGGGCGAAGACCCTGGTCGCGATGCCCTTCGCCATCACCACCTCGACCCGGACGTTCCCGGCCCGGGCCGCGTCGTCCAGCTGGTCGGCGGTGCACTTCTCCGCCCCCGGCGTCTCGGGATCGCCGCATATCCCGGCGCCGGTGATCTCCGTGTCCTCGGCCACCCAGAACGCCTGCTTGCCGACCAGCAGCTTGCCGGGCGCCAGATAGGTGAGGGTGCCGGTGAACGTGCCGTTCACGCCCTTGCCCGCACCGGCCTGCGTGGGACCGGAGGAGCCGGCCGGGGTGTCCGGGGCGGACGGGCCGGAGGAGGAGGCGGAGGGGGCCGAGGAGGAGTCGGCACCGGCAGCGGAGTCCTCGGGGCCGCACGCGGTGAGGAACAGCCCCGCGGCCGCCAGGAAGCCGACGGCGGCGAGCGTACGGGAACGGGTGCTGGTGCGGCGGAGAGACATGGCGGGTGCCCTTTCGGCGGCGTGGCGTCACGTGCTGGTCGTCGAGCTCGACCGGTGCGTCGGGCTCACCCCGTTAAATGCCGCACGCCGGGTGGTGGTTCACCGGCCGTCGCCGCTGTTGCACGGCCAGGATCAATCGCCGGTATCTGTTACAGAGGCGCGGATACGGGCGCCCCGGCTCTCCGCGACGCGGTGCACGTCCGTCAGTGCCTCGGTCAGGCGGGCGGCCAGATAGCGGAGCTGGTCCGCGGTGGCCCGGCGGTCGGCGAGCAGCTCGGCGGCGTGGCCGAGGAGTTCGGCGGACATGTCGAGCTGCACGCTCTCGACGCGGTCCGCGATGCGGGTGAGGGGGCCGGTCCCGTCTCCCACGAGGTAGCAGGGTCTGCCCTCCTCGCCGGTCCACGGCAGCAGGCGGACCGAACGGACCGTCGCCGCGGGATCGCCGGCGTCGGCGCCGGCGCCGGTCACGCGGACACCTCCACGCCGTGGATCCGCCGCGGTCCGATGTCGACGCCGCGCGTGGCGAGCCACAGGGCACGGCGGCGGGCCCGCTGCTGCCGGGCCTCCTCGCGGCGTTCGTGCTCCACGAGGTAGGGCCGGACCATCACGTGGTCCTCGCCCCGCAGGGGACGGCAGCCGGTGCGGCGGGTGGTGCGGGCCGGGGCGTCGGGAAAGGCACGGTGCCGGCCCCGCCCGGACGCCTGCTCCGCCTCCGTGCCCTTCGGCAGGCGGTGGCGTCCCGATCCGGGAAACAGCAGCCGCAGCAACGGTTCGACGAACCGGACGATACGGTGGCTCATGTCATCAACTTCCTTGTGCAGGTTGGTGACCACGCCCCCGGACCGGTCGCGCGGTCGCGGGGGTATCGCTGTGCGTAGCGAACTCGTCACAGTGTGCTGCGTGTTCGGCTAGCCTCGCCAGAGGGCGGGATGTGACCAGGCATTTGTCACAAAGGAGTGGCCATGACCAGCACGTACGGTGACTGGCTCAAGCAGCAGCGCGAGACGGCGGGGCTGACGCAGCAGGAGCTGGCGGACGCGGCGGTCATGACGCGTTCGCACATCTCACACATCGAGGCGGGCCGCCGCATCCCGTCGAAAGAGGACGCACGACGCCTGGACAGGGTCCTGAACACGGGGAACGTACTGAGCAGCTTCTTGCCCGCGGAGGACGCGGCGGTCGCCGACTACTTCGAGGCGGCCCGCCTCCTCGAACAACAGGCGGTCATGATCCGCGAGTTCGCCCTGTCGTTCGTCCCCGGAATCCTCCAGACGGAAAGGTACGCACGTGCGGTTCTGAGCACGTCGTTCCCTCCGGCGGGTGAAGATGAATGTGACAGGCGCCTTGTCACACGCCTTGAACGGGCGAAGATCCTCGACGATCCGGTGACGCCGGTGGTGTGGGCGCTGCTCGACGAGGCGGTGCTACGACGGATCGTAGGCAGCCCCGCCGTCATGGCGGAGCAACTCACCCACCTGGTCCGCTTGGTGGAAAGCGGGCGAGTACGCGTGCATGTAGTCCCGTACGGAGCCGGCGCCTACCACCTGCTTCAGGGCATGCTCACGCTGCTGTGGTTCGAGGACCAACCGCCGGTGGCGTACTCGGAAGGCGTCCAGGTGGGCAAACTGCACGACTCCCCCACCGTGGTCGCCCGGCTCCAGAGCGCCTACCATCTGGCCCTGAGTGACGCGCTGTCACTGAAGGAGTCTCTCGCCATGCTGAAAGCCGTAGCGAAGGAATTCGGACACGATGCCTGACCAGAGCGTCCCCGACAGTGTCATAGCAACCGGCTGGCGCAAGTCGTCGTACAGCGGCCCCGAAGCCGGCAGCTGCCTGGAAGTGCTCGACGGCCACCCGGCCGGCGTGCCCGTGCGGGACTCCAAGGACCCGCTCGGTCCCGTCCTCCTCTTCTCCGCGAGCGGCTGGGCCTCGTTCGTCCTCGGCGTCAAAGCCGAGGGCGACCCCGTTCACAGCTGAAGCCCAGGTCGGCCACAGCCCGCGCCAAATCCGGCCGCGCACGATGACCTCGTGACATCTGCCACCGATCCCTACCCCCACGCCCCCGAGGCCGTCGCCTCGCCGCCGCCCGCGAAGACGCCCCGCTGGTCGCTGCCCGTGCTCGCCGCGATCCTCGTGCTGGCCGGCGTGCTGTACTCCTGGAACCTCTCCTCCGCCAGCCTCAACAGCTTCTACAGCGCCGCCGTGCTCAGCGGCACGCAGAGCTGGAAGGCGTGGTTCTTCGGCTCGCTGGACGCCGGGAACTTCCTGACCGTGGACAAGCCACCCCTCGTCCTGATGGTGATGGGGCTGTCCTGCCGCGTCTTCGGCTACGGCACCTGGCAGATGATGCTGCCGCTCGTCGCCGCCGCCCTCGGCACGATCTGGATCCTGCACTCCTCGGTCAAGCGCGTCTGGGGGCACGGCGCCGCCGCCGTCGCCGCGCTCGTCCTCGCGCTCACCCCGATCACCGTCGCCATCAACCGCGACAACAACCCGGACACCCTGCTCGTCCTGCTCATGGTCGGAGGCGCCGCCCTCGCCCTGCGCGCCGTCCACAACGGCAAGCTGCTCCCGCTCGTCGGCGCGGCCGTGTGCTTCGGGTTCGCCTTCAACACCAAGATGCTCCAGGGGTACATCGCCCTGCCCGCGGCCTTCGCCGTCTACCTGTACGCCGCCCGGGGCGGCCTCCTCCGGCGCGTACGCAACCTCGCCGTCGCCGCCGTCGCCCTCGCCGTCTCCAGCTTCTGGTGGGCCGCCGCCGTGTCCCTCGTGCCCACCTCGTCGCGGCCGTACATCGGCGGCTCCACGGACGGCACCGCCTGGGACCTGATCATGGGCTACAACGGCCTCGGCCGCGTCCTCGGCGGCGAGGGCAACGGCGGCGGGGGCGGTGGTGGCGGAGGCGGCTTCTCCGGGACCGCCGGCCTCGGCCGGATGTTCAACGAGGTGCTGGGCGGCCAGATCTCCTGGCTCCTCCCCTTCGCCGGGATCGCCCTCGTCGGCGGCCTCGTCCTGCGCGGCCGCGCACCCCGTACGGACCTCACACGCGCCGCGCTGATCCTCTGGGGCGGCTGGACCGTGCTGCATTACCTCACCTTCAGCCTCGCCGAAGGCACCATGCACCCGTACTACACGACCGCCCTCGCCCCCGGCATCGCGGCGCTGTGCGGAGGCGGCGGGGCCATGCTCCTGAACGCCTTCCGCACGGGTGACGCCAAGCGCTGGTCCTGGGTGCTGCCCGTGGCGTTCGCCGCCACCGGCATCTGGGCCGTCGTCCTGCTGCGGCGCGCCTCCGGCTGGAACTCCTGGCTGTGGCCGACCGTCGCCGTGGTGATGGTCCTGGCGATCGTCGGACTGTTCCTCTTCCGGTCCGGGCGCCGGGCCCGTTTCCTCACCGGTGCCGTCGTCGCGGCCGTCATCGCCTCCCTCGCCGGACCCACGGCGTACGCGGCCTCCGTGACCGCGAGTTCCGGCGGCGGCATGAACGGTACGAACCCGACCGCCGGCCCCACCACCGGTGGCGGCATGGGCGGTGGCCCCGGCGGCGGTGGCGGTGGCGGCCGGGGTGGATTCCCCGGCGGTGGCCAGGCCCCCGGCGGCCGGCAGCAAGGCGGCCAGCAGGGCGGTGCGGAAGCCGGCGGCGCGGCCCCGGGCGGCGGCCAGATGGGCACGCCCCCCAACGGAGCCCCCAGCGGCGCCCCGACCGGCGCCCCGACCGGCCAGCGACAGGGCGACGGCCAGGAGCAGGGCGGCCAGACCGGCACCCCGCCGACCGGTATGGGCGGCGGAGGCATGGGCGGCGGCGCCGACAGCGCCATGACCTCGTACCTGGAGAAGCACCGGGACGGCGCCAAGTGGCTGGTCGCCGTGTCCAGTTCGCAGAGCGCGGCCCAGCTGATCGTCAGCACGAAGCAGCCCGTCATCTCCATGTGGGGCTGGTCCGGCAGCGACAGGGCGATGACCCTCGCCAAGCTGAAGGAGCTCGTGAGGAAGGGCGAGCTGCACTACATCGTGCTCGGCGGAGGCATGGGCGGAGGCGGCGGCACGGGCGGCGGTCCCGGCGGTGGCTCCGACAGCGTCAGCTCCGAGGTGACCGCCTGGGTCCAGGAACACGCCACGGCGGTGCAGGCGAGCGAGTACGGCGCCACGTCCTCGGACTCGCAGAACACCGAGGGAGCCCAGAGCACCCAGGACAGCCAGGACAGCCAGAACACGCAGACGCTCTACCGCCTCGACGCGTCCGACGTCAACTAGGGCCATCCCTGCGCCAGTTGGGGTAGACCCTGCCGCCTCGCAGCCCTCGGACCGGAAACGGCCGAGGGTTGCGTCGTATGCGAGAACGTCACACAAGCGACTCCTCCCCGTTACGCGACCGACCTCATGTCCATGCCACTCTCCCGATTGACCGAAGTGTCAACACGCGTAGAACGCGGCCCCGTCGATCCGGGGCCGCCGACTCCCGCGTGCCATTCCCGGGAAAGGGCACCCCCATGTCCGTTGCGCAGACAGGCAGATGGAAGGCGCTGGCGACCGGCGTCTCAGCCGTTCTCGTCGGTCTCACCCTCCCGACGGTCGCCGCGACCCCCGCCGCGGCCACCGGCACCGGCACCGGCACGAGCATCAGCACGAGCGCGACCGCCGCCTACGACGACACGTACTACGCGGGCGCCATCGGCAAGACCGGCACGGCCCTGAAGAGCTCGCTGCACACGATCATCAGCGACCAGACGAAGATCTCGTACTCCGCCGTCTGGGAAGCGCTCAAGGTCACCGACCAGGACCCGAACAACAGCGCCAACGTGGTCCTGCTGTACTCCGGCATCTCCCGCAGCAAGACCCTCAACGGCGGCAACACCGGCAACTGGAACCGCGAACACGTGTGGGCCCAGTCGCACGGCGACTTCGGCACCTCGGCCGGGCCCGGCACCGACCTGCATCATCTGCGGCCCGAGGACGTCCAGGTCAACAGCATCCGCGGCAACAAGGACTTCGACCTCGGCGGCAGCAGCTTCACCAACAGCGGCGGCAGCCTCACCGACTCCAACTCCTTCCAGCCCCGCGCCGCCGTCCGGGGCGACGTGGCCCGGATGATCCTCTACATGGCCGTCCGCTACGAGGGCGGCGACTCCTGGCCCGACCTGGAGCCCAACGACGCCGTCTCCAACGGCAGCGTCCCGTACCACGGCCGTCTCTCGGTGTTGAAGCAGTGGAACGAGCAGGACCCGCCCAGCGCCTCCGAGACGCGCCGGAACGAGCTGATCTACAGCAACTACCAGCACAACCGGAACCCGTTCATCGACCACCCCGAGTGGGTCGAGGCGATCTGGTAGACCGGCGCAGGCCACCACCGCTGAGGTGGACCGACGGTGAAGGGCGTTGAACTCCCCGTGGCGAACAGGGAGTTCAACACCCCACCTGTCTCCTCGGTTACGAATCCATGACATCGGGGCGTACAACTGGGGGCCCTCCGATCGAGTCAAACCCTGTGAACGTGGCATTCCGCGAGCAGAAGCGGAACTCGGCCGCGACCGACTCGAAAGGCTCCCGCATGTCCCGAGCACACCGCAGCACTCGTTCCACCCGCCTCACCGCACCTCTGGCAGCCGCGGTGCTGCTCGCCGGCGGATTCGGCGCCTTCGCCCTCACCGCGGGAACCGCCCAGGCCGCCCCGGCCGCGGACGCGCAGGACGACTTCAACGGCGACGGCTACGCCGACCTGGTCGTGTCCGCCCCGGACGCCACCATCTCCAGCAAGGCGAAGGCGGGCTACGTCGCCGTCACGTACGGCTCCGCCACCGGCGTCTCCCCCGCGGACAGGAAGCTCATCAGCCGTTCCACCAGCGGCGTCCCCGGCTCCGCCGTCGCGAACGAGCGCTTCGGGACCACCTTCAGCAAGGGCGACCTGGACGGCGACGGCTTCAGCGACCTGGTGATCTCCGGCGGCAAGGCCGGCTCCGTCGTCCTGTGGGGCTCCGCCTCCGGACTCACCGGCGGCACCGCGATACCCGGCTACGGCCAGTCCCCCACCACCGGTGACTTCGACGGCGACGGCAGGACGGACCTCGCCCTGTTCGCCCAGCAGTCCGTCGCGGGCGACGACCCCACGGACGCCACCGCCACCGTGTGGAAGGGCCCCGTCTCGCGTGCCGGAGCGCCCACCGCCACCCTGCCCTTCCTGAAGTCCGGCTCGATCAGCGGTCCCGTCAGCTCCACCGAGACCGGTGACGTCAACGGCGACGGCAAGGACGACATCGTCGCCTGGACCTACTCGGGCGACGGCGTCTGGGGCAACCGCCTGCTGCTCGGCGGCGGCAGCACGGGCTTCACCACCGGCTGGACCCCCGCGGAAGGCGCGGGCACCGTCGTGGGCACCGGCGTCGGGGACGTGAACAACGACGGGTTCGACGACGTCGTGGTCGGCAACTACTGGAGCGGCGACAAGGTGCAGCTCGCCTTCGGTTCGGCCTCCGGCCTGTCCGAGGACCGGGTCCAGATCTTCGACCAGGACCTGCCCGGCTTCCCCGGCGTCGAGGAGGAGGGTGACGGGATCGGCAGCACGGTCTCGATCGGTGACGTCAACGGTGACGGCTTCGGCGACATCGCGCTCGGCCTCCCGGGCGAGGACATCGGCGACGTCTACGACGCCGGTTCGGTGGCCCTCGTGCCCGGCAGCGCCTCCGGCGTCACCGGCGCCGGTACGCAGACCTTCCACCAGGACACCGCCGGGGTCCCCGGAGTCGCGGAGGCCGACGACCAGTTCGGCATCAGCAGCGCGCTCCTGGACGTGGACGGCGACGGCCACCTCGACCTCGCGGCCGGCTCGACGGCCGAGAACGACGAGAACGGCGCGGTCTGGGTGCTGCGCGGCACCGCGAGCGGCCTCACCGCCACGTCGTCCGTCGCGTTCGGCGCCGGTGACCTCGGCGCGCCCGCCACGGACGCGCACTTCGGGTCGTCGCTGCGCTGACCGGCCGGCCCGGCGACGGGGGATGCGGTGGGGCGGCCGGGTGCCGCCCCACCGTCATGTCCGCGAACTCGGGTCCCGGTCCAGGTGCGTCGGCGCGAACATCCGCAGCACCGCCGGCAGTACGACCACCGAAGGGCCCGGCGTGGCGAGGGACTTGGCGAGGTCGTCGGCGAGGGTCTCCGGAGTGGTCCGTACGCCCGGGACGCCGAAGGACTCCGCGAGTGCCACGTAGTCCGGGCGGGACAGCTCGGTCGCCGTGGCCGTGCCGAAGGCGTCCGTCATGTACTCGCGCAGGATGCCGTAGCCGCCGTCGTCGACGATGAGCCAGGTCACGTCCAGGTTGTGCTGCCGGGCGGTGGCCAGCTCGGCGACGGAGTAGAGCGCGCCGCCGTCGCCGGAGACCGCGAGGACCGGCTGGGTGGGGTCGGCGACCGCGCCGCCGATCGCCGCCGGGAAGGCGTAGCCGAGGCCGCCCGCGCCCTGGGCGGAGTGCATGGTGTTGGGGCGGCGGGCGTCGAAGGCGGACCACGCCCAGTAGGCGAGGATCGTCATGTCCCAGAAGCTCGCCGACCGGTCCGGCAGCGCCTTCCGGACGGCGGCCAGCACCTGCTGCTCCAGGGTGAGTTCCTGCGCGTCGATGCGCTCGCGGACCAGGCCGAGCACGGTCCGTACACGGTCCGCGGCCGTCGTGTCCTGTCGTCCCGGCACGGTCTCGGGCAGGGTCTCCAGGAGCGCCGACAGGGCCAGGCGGGCGTCCGCGTGGATACCGAGCGCCGGGTGGTTGGACTCCAGCTTGCCGAGGTCGGCCTCGATCTGGACGACCCGGCCGCGGGGTTCGAACGTGTGGTAGTTCGAGGACAGTTCGCCCAGCCCCGAGCCGACGACGAGGAGGACGTCGGCGTCCTCCAGGAAGTCGGTGGTGTGCCGGTCCTCCAGCCAGGACTGGAGCGAGAGCGGGTGGTTCCAGGGGAAGGCGCCCTTGCCGCCGAAGGTCGTGACGACCGGCGCGTCCAGCCGCTCGGCGAGCTGCCGCAGCTTGCCCGACGCGTCGGCGCGGACCACTCCGCCGCCCGCGATGATCACCGGGCGGGCCGCGTTCGCCAGCAGGTGGGCGGCCACGGCGGTCAGTTCGGGGCGCGGGGGCAGGTCGTGGGGCGCCGCGTCCACGGCCGTGACGACGGGCAGCGTCGTCTCGGCGAGCAGTACGTCCTGCGGGATCTCCACCCACACCGGTCCGTGCGGGGCGGTCAGCGCCGACTCCCACGCCCCGGCGATCGCCGAGGGGATCTGCGACTGGGTACGGACCGTGTGGACGGACTTCACCACGCCCCTGAACGAGGCTTGCTGGTCGGGTAGTTCATGGAGATAGCCGCGCCGGCCGCCGCCGAGTCCCGCGCTCGGGACCTGGCTGCTGATGGCGAGGACGGGCGCGGACGCCGCCGCGGCCTCCTGGAGCGCGGCCAGCGAGGTCAGGGCGCCCGGCCCGGTCGACAGGAGCAGCGGGGCCGCCTCGCCGGTGATCCGGCCGTAGGCGTCCGCCGCGAACCCGGCGTTGTTCTCGACGCGCAGGCCGAGGTACGCGAGGTCGGAGCGGCGCAGCGCGTCGAACATGCCGAGCGCGTGCTGCCCCGGCAGGCCGAAGACGGTGGTCGCGCCGAGACCGGCGAGGGTCTCCACGACCAGGTCTCCGCCGGTGCGTCCGGGCGGCGGGTCGAGGGCGGCCTGCGTCTGCGCGGCGGTCGGGCGGAGCACCAGGTCGTGGTCGTGGGTCACTGCGCTCGGGCCTCTGCAATCTGGCGGGACATGATCGTGGTCAGCTCGTACGCCGTGTGGGAGGCGGCGACGGAGGTGATCTCGGCGTGATCGTACGCGGGCGCGACCTCGACGACGTCCGCGGAGACCAGGTGGCAGGAGGCGAGGCCGCGCAGGATCTCCAGGAGTTCGCGGGAGGTCATGCCGCCGGCCTCGGGGGTGCCGGTGCCGGGCGCGTGGGCCGGGTCGAGGCAGTCGATGTCGATGGAGATGTAGAGCGGGCGGTCGCCGATGCGCTGCCGCAGCTGGTCGGCGACCTCGTCGGCGCCGCGCCGGTAGATGTCGGCGGAGGTGACGATGCCGAAGCCCATCTTCTCGTCGTCGGTCAGGTCCTGCCTGCCGTACAGCGGGCCGCGGGTGCCGACGTGGGAGAGCGCCTCGGTGTCGAGGATGCCCTCCTCGACGGCCCGCCGGAACGGGGTGCCGTGCGTGTACTCGGCGCCGAAGTACGTGTCCCAGGTGTCGAGGTGCGCGTCGAAGTGCAGCAGCGCGACCGGGCCGTGCTTCCTGGCGACCGCGCGCAGCAGCGGCAGCGCGATGGTGTGGTCGCCGCCGAGGGTCATCAGCCGGGCGCCGGTGCCGAGGAGTTCGTCGGCGGCGCCCTCGATGGTCTCCACCGCCTCGTTGATGTCGAACGGGTTCGCGGCGATGTCACCGGCGTCCGCGACCTGCGCGAGGGCGAACGGCGAGGCGTCCTGCGCGGGGTTGTAGGGCCGCAGCAGCCGGCTCGCCTCGCGGATCGCGTTGCCGCCGAAGCGGGCCCCCGGCCGGTACGAGACGCCCGCGTCGAACGGAACGCCGACCACGGCGACCTCGGTGGTGCCGACCTCGTCGAGGCGGGGCAGCCGGGCGAAGGTCGCGGGGCCCGCGTACCGCGGTGTGCGGGAGGAGTCGACCGGCCCACGGGGCGTCTCGTTGCTGTTCATCGGGTGACACTCTCTTCCTTGAGTTCGGCGGCGGGCCCGGATCCGCGGCCCGCGAGGCGTTCGCGCCAGGCGGCGAGCACCGCCGCGTCGGTGGCGGGCGTGGCGAGGGAGACGATCACGTACACGGCGAGGGAGGCGAGGAGCCCGTAGTAGACGGGCTCGTTCGCGAGGATGCCGTACCCGGCCATCAGGCCGACGACCGCGAGACCGCCGACCGCGACGGCGGCGAGGGCGCCCTGTGCGGTGCCGCGTTTCCACAGCAGGCCGCCGAGGATGGGCACGAGGAGGCCGCCGACCAGCAGGTTGTAGGCGACCGTCAGGGCCTCGACGACGTTGTCAATCGCGATGGCCGTACAGATCACGGCGATGCCCATGACGAGGATGAAGACACGGTTGCCCTTGACCTCGTCGTGGTCCGCGCCCTCCGGGCCCTCCTTCCGGACGGCGCCGCGCAGCCGCGACCAGATGTCGTTGTTGGCGACGGTCGCGCAGGCGATGAGGGCGCCGGAGGACGTGGACATCACGGCGGCCAGCGCTGCCGCCAGCACCAGTCCCCGTACGCCCATGGGCAGTTCGTCCTTCACGATGGTCGCGAAGGCGTCGTCCGGGCTGGTCAGCTTCGGGTAGAGGACCTTGGCCGCCGTGCCGATGACGGCGCCGGCGAGCGCGTACACCAGGCAGTAGGTACCGGCGACGGTGCCGCCCCACTTGGCGGTGCGGTCGCTGCCCGCGGTGAAGACGCGCTGCCAGATGTCCTGCCCGATCAGCATGCCGAACGTGTAGATCAGCACATAGGTGAAGATCGTCTCGCCGCCGATGCCGAGCGGGTCGAAGTACTCGGTGGGCAGCTGCGCCTTCATCTCGCTGAAGCCGCCCGCCTTGACCACGGCGATGGGCAGCAGCAGGAGCAGCACGCCGATCGTCTTCACGACGAACTGCACCATGTCGGTGAGGGTGATCGACCACATGCCGCCGAGCGTCGAGTACGCCACGACGATCGAGCCGCCGAGGACGATCGCGACCGTGCGGTTCATGTCGAAGAGGACGTCGAAGATGGTGGCGTACGCGATGGTCGACGTCACCGCGAGCATCAGGGTGTACGCCCACATGACCAGGCCCGAGATCACCCCGGCCCGGCCTCCGTAGCGCAGGTCGAGCATCTCGGAGACCGTGTAGACCTTCAGGCGGGCGATGCGGGCCGAGAAGAAGAGGGAGAGCGCCAGGAGGCCGAGGCCGATGGTGAAGACCATCCAGGCGCCGGAGAGCCCGTACTGGTAGCCGAGGCCGACGCCGCCGATGGTGGAGGCGCCGCCGAGGACGATCGCGGCCATCGTGCCGGAGTACATCGTCGGGCCGAGGCGCCGTCCGGCGACCAGGAAGTCGCTCTTGGACTTGGCGCGGCGCATGCCCCACCAGCCCATGGCCAGCATTCCGGCGAGGTAGACGACGATCACTGTGTAGTCGACGGCCATGGGGCCCTCCTTCGCGCTCTCGGTGGCCACCCTGACGTTAGGTGGCCGGAAAGCAGCGCTGAAGTGTACGTTTCATCCACTGTCACCGCGCCGGATGGAGGAAACGTCCAGCATGCCGGACGCCGCCGCCCCCACTGTCCCGCCCACCCCACCGGTCGCGCTCGCCGCCCTGCTGGGCCGGGACGACCTCGGGCTGCGGCAGATCGCGGGCCCGCGTGATCCGGCCACGGTGATCCACTGGGCGCACACCTCGGAGATGGCGGACCCGTACCCGTATCTGCTCGGCGGAGAGCTGCTGCTGACGGCGGGGGTGCACATTCCGGAGGCGGCCGGGTCGGGTACCTACTTCGACGCCTATGTGTCGCGGATCGTCGAGGCGGGGGGCGCCGCCCTCGGCTTCGGGGTGGCGCCGGTGCACGACACGGTTCCGCGGGCCCTGGTCGAGGCGTGCGACCAGCACGGCCTGCCGCTCCTTGAGGTGCCGCCCCGCACGACCTTCTCCGGCGTGGCCCGGGCGGTCTGGCAGCTCATGGCCCGGGCCCGGCACACCGAGCTGCGCCGCGTCACGGAGGCCCAGCAGAGCCTGGCCGCCGCCGCGGCCCGCCCCGACCCGGTCCCCTCGGTGCTGCGGCAGCTGGCCCAGCGGGTGGGGGGCCGGGCCGCGCTGTACGCGCCGGACGGCGGGGAGGTGGCTTCCGCGGGGCGGATGCCGGCGGCGGGAGCCGGGGTGGAGGTGGCCGGGGCCCTCGCCGGGCTGGCGGCCGTCGTGCGGCCCGCGGGGAGTGGAGGAGGCGGGAGCGGGGCCGGGCCCACGCCGTCCTCGGCGAGTGACACGGTCGCCGGGGTGCATCTCGCCGCGTACGCGCTCGGCACCGGCCAGGGTTTCGTGCTGGGCGTGGCGGCTGCCCGCCGGGACCCGGGGGACCACACCATCGCGTCCGTGGGCGCGGTGCTGCTCTCGCTCCTCACCGGGGAGCACCAGAGCGGTACGGGGGCGGCCCGCTCCTCCGCGCTCGTACGCCTGCTGCTGGGGGCCGCGCCCGAGGAGGTGGCCGCCCTGCTCGGCGGCGGCGAGCGGTGGGTCGTGGTGCACGCGCGGCCGGACGGGCCGGCGCCGGACGCCGTCGCGGCGTCGGCGCTGGGTGCGGTGCTGGGGTCGCCGCTGGTGGATGTGGACGGGGACGTCGTACGGGTCCTCGTCCCGGCGGGACCGGCGGGGCGCCGTGAGCTCGCCGCGCCGGCCGGGTGGACGTGCGGGGTGAGTGCGGCCGTCGGGCCGCGCGAGTGGGGGGTCGGGGACGCGCAGGCGGGGCGGGCGCTGGCCCGGGCGAGGGCCACCCGGGCGGCGCTGGTCCGGCACGGGGATCAGCCGGGGCTCGCGGGGCTGGTCCCCGCGGCCGAGGCCGCCGCGCACGCCCGTACGGTCCTGGCGCCGATCGCGGACAACCAGGCCCTCACGGAGACGCTCCGCATGTGGCTGTCCCTGCACGGGAGCTGGGACCGTACGGCGGTGGCGCTGGCCGTGCACCGCAACACGGTGCGGCAGCGGGTCGCTCGCTGCGGGGCCCTCCTGTCGGCGGACCTGGACGACCCGGACACCCGCATGAACCTATGGTTCGCCTTGACCCACACCTAACCGCCTCCCGCCCCCGAACCCCCGGTCCTCAAACGCCGGACGGCTGAAGGAGAGGGCAGGGGCGCAGCCCCGCCCTCAAGGGGCGCGGGGAACTGCGCGACCAGCCCCCACCGGGCCGGCACCCGGCGACGCACCGCACCAGAGCCGGGGCGCAGCCCCGCTCCTCAGGGGCGCGGGGAACTGCGCGATCAGCCACAGACGGCCCGCACTCGGCGAAACCACCCAAACCGACCAACCCCGAGACAAACCCCCGCGGGACGCGAGTCCCACGGTTCGATACCCGGCGCCACCCAGCGGAGCACACCGGCAGAATGGGGGTATGCCGATACCCGGGACCCCCAGCCGCGCCGACCTCCTCGACCACCTCGTACAGACGCGTATCGCGGGCGACGTGGCCACGCCCCGCGAGAACAACCTCTCCCACTACCGCAAGCTGGCCAACGGCGACCGCAACTACTGGCTCGGCCTGGAGCTCGGCGACCGCTGGACCGACGAGCAGGACGTCCTCGCGGTGATGGCCGAGCGGTGCGGCGTGAACGACGACCCGGAGTACCGGTACGGCCAGGACACCATCGACCCGGAACTGACCGTGGACGCGCTGGACCGCATGGCGAGCCGCCTCCGCAAGGCCGTCGCCGGCAGACAGCGCGTGCTCTTCGCCACCGGCCACCCCGGCGGCCTCCTGGACGTCCACCGCGCCACCGCCGCAGCCCTGCGCACGGCCGGCTGCGAGATCGTGGTCATCCCGGACGGGCTGACCACGGACGAGGGCTATGTCTTCCAGTTCGCCGACGTCGCCGTCCTGGAGCACGGCGCGACCCTGTGGCACACCCACTCGGGCGAGCCGATGCGGGCGATCCTCAAGGGCCTGGAGGGCGAGGGCCGCCCCCTGCCCGACCTGGTCGTCGCCGACCACGGCTGGGCCGGCTGCGCGGGCCAGCTGGGCGTGGACTCCATGGGGTACGCGGACTGCAACGACCCCGCCCTGTTCCTCGCGGAAGCCGAGGGCACGGTCCAGGTGACCGTCCCTCTCGACGACCACGTCACCAGCCCCCGGCACTACGACCCGATGACGGCGTACCTGCTGGACGCGGCGGGCCTGACCACCGGCGGCTAGGACGCCTCACCGCGGGATCCGGACCACGCCCTCCTGGATCACGGTGATCGCCAGGCGTCCGTCCCGCGTGTAGATACGGGCCTGCCCGAGACCCCGCCCACCGGACGCGGACGGCGACTCCTGGTCGTACAGCAGCCATTCGTCGGCGCGGAACGGCCGGTGGAACCACATCGCGTGGTCCAGGGAGGCCCCGACGACGTCCCCGGTGACCCAGCCGCCGCGCCCGTGGGCGAGCAGCACGGAGTCGAGGAGCGTCATGTCGGAGACGTACGTGGCGAGGCAGACGTGCAGCAGCGGCTCGTCGATGGCGCCGTCGAGCTTGCCGTTGGTGCGGAACCACACCTGCGAGCGGGGCTCACGCGGCTGCCCGACGCTGGCGAAGGGCGGCGCGTCGACATAGCGGAGGTCGACGGCGGCCCGGGCCTCCAGCATCCGCTGCGCGACCCCCTCGTCGCCGTACGCCGCCAGGTACCGCGGCAGCATCTCGGCCGTGGTCTCCAGCGTCTCCGGATCGGGCGCGGGCGGCATGCCCGCCTGGTGGTCCATGCCCTCCTCGTACGTCTGGAACGACGCGGAGAGGTGGAAGATCGGCTGCCCGTGCTGGACGGCGACCACCCGGCGGGTCGTGAAGGACCGGCCGTCGCGGATGCGGTCGACGGTGTAGACGATGGGCGCGCCCGGGTCCCCGGCGCGCAGGAAGTAGGCGTGCAGGGAGTGGGCGAGCCGGTCCGCGGGGACCGTGCGCCCCGCGGCGACCAGTGCCTGCGCCGCGACCTGCCCGCCGAAGACGCGCGGGACGACGGCGAAGCGCGACTGGCCGCGGAAGATGTCCTGCTCGATCCGCTCCAGGTCGAGCAGATCGAGCAGGGACTGAAGTGCCTGACTCATGCGTCAGTTGTACCGTGCAGTCGTTTCCCGGATGTTCTCGCGCGCCCTACAGGCCCATGTTCTTGGCGATGATCGACTTCATGATCTCGCTGGTGCCGCCGTAGATGCGGTTGACGCGGTTGTCCGCGTACAGGCGGGCGATCGGGTACTCGTTCATGAAGCCGTAGCCGCCGTGCAGCTGGAGGCAGCGGTCGATGACGCGGTGCGCGACCTCGGTGCAGAACAGCTTCGCGGAGGCGGCCTCGGCGGCCGACAGCTCGCCCTGGTCGAGGGCTTCCAGGGCGCGGTCGGCGACGGCCTGGGCGGCGTCCACCTCGGCCTGGCAGGCGGCCAGCTCGAACTTGGTGTTCTGGAAGTGGGAGACCGGCTTGCCGAAGACGGTGCGCTCCTGCACGTACTCCTTGGCGAAGCGGACGGCCGCCGCGGCTTGGGCGTACGCGCCGAACGCGATGCCCCAGCGCTCGGAGGGCAGGTTGCCGCCGAGGTAGTAGAAGCCCTTGTTCTCCTCGCCGAGGAGGTCCTCGACGGGCACCTTCACGTCGACGAACGCCAGCTCGGCGGTGTCGGAGACCTTCAGGCCCAGCTTGTCGAGCTTGCGGCCGATGGAGTAGCCCTCGGCCTTGGTGTCGACGGCGAACAGCGAGATGCCGTAGCGGCGGTCCTCGGCCGTCGGCGCGGAGGTGCGGGCGCAGACGATCACGCGGTCGGCGTGCACGCCACCGGTGATGAAGGTCTTGGAGCCGTTGAGGACGTAGTGCGTGCCGTCCTCGGAGAGCTTCGCGGTGGTCTTCATGCCCGCGAGGTCGGAGCCGGTGCCCGGCTCGGTCATCGCGAGGGCCCACATCTCCTCGCCGGAGACGAACTTCGGCAGGAAGCGCTTCTTCTGCTCGTCGGTGGCGAGCGCCTTGATGTAGGGCAGGCCGAGCAGCACGTGCACCCCGGAGCCGCCGAAGGACACACCCGCGCGGGCGGTCTCCTCGTACATCACGGCCTCGAACTTGTACGAGTCGATGCCGGCGCCGCCGAACTCCTCGTCCACGCGGATGCCGAAGACGCCCAGCTCGGCGAGCTTGTAGTAGAAGTCGCGGGGCGCCTGGCCTGCCGCGAACCACTCGTCGTAGACCGGGACGACCTCGGCCTCGATGAAGGCGCGCAGGGTCTCCCGGAACGCCTCGTGATCCTCGTTGAACACCGTACGGCGCACCGCGCCCACCTCCGCCTGGCTCAAGATTCCGTGTCTAAGCGCTTGCTCAGGACCACGTTACCGGCCGGTCACGACCGTCGTCCAGACCAGGCCACCCCGCTCTCCCGAGACGCTCGTCACGCCCCGGGGTCTCCTGTCGCCGCTGCCGCCGCGAGGGCCCCCCTCGCCATCCGGTGCAACAGCTCCGCCGTGCCCGCCCTTCCCGGCAGCGCCCCCGGCCGCCCCAGGTGTGGCGTGGAGTTCAGGAGCCCGAAGACCGAGTGCACGGCCGAGCGGGCGCTCGGTTCGGCGAGGGCGGGATGGATCTCGCGGACCACCGACACCCACAGTTCGACGTACTGACGCTGGAGCTGCCGTACGAGCTTGCGGTCGCTGTCCCGGAGGCGGTCCAGCTCCCGGTCGTGCAGGGTGATCAGCGGGCGGTCGTCGAGCGCGAAGTCGATGTGCCCCTCGATGAGCGAGTCGAGGAGCGCCTCCGGGTCCCCGCCGGACTCCGCCACCCGGAGCTTGCCGCCGGTCAGCAGCTGCTCGCTGATCCCCACCAGCAGTTCGGCGAGCATCGCGTCCTTGCCCGCGAAGTGCCGGTACAGACCGGGACCGCTGATGCCGACCGCCGCGCCTATCTCGTCCACGCCGACCC
Source organism: Streptomyces sp. NPDC002701 (assembly GCF_042889045.1). Lineage (NCBI taxonomy): Bacteria > Bacillati > Actinomycetota > Actinomycetes > Kitasatosporales > Streptomycetaceae > Streptomyces > Streptomyces sp. NPDC002701. The sequence goes on along the minus strand of NZ_JBIAQL010000001.1, from coordinate 265,677 downwards.
CGTGGAAGCCGCGCTCGGCGAAGAGCCGGGCGGCCTCCTTGAGGATCTGCTCGCGACGGGTGGGGGCGTCGGTTCTGGTGGCCATGGAGGCAATTCTAGACAGGAGGGTTAGCGCTCGTTAACCTGAACGAAACGCGTTAACGCTCATTAACTTGTTGCGTGAGGGGACCGCAGGATGCACGAAGCACCGGAACTCCACAGCGCGGCCGATCCCGCGTCGGAAACCTTTCGGGGCAACGAGGCGGCACACCGCGCACTCGTCGACGAGCTGCGGCACAAGCTGGCCGCGGCACGGCTGGGCGGCGGTGAGCGGGCCCGCGCCCGGCACACCGCCCGCGGCAAGCTGCTGCCGCGCGACCGCGTGGACACCCTGCTCGACCCCGGCTCACCGTTCCTGGAGCTGGCCCCGCTGGCGGCCGACGGGCTGTACGAGGGGCAGGCCCCCGCGGCGGGCGTCATCGCCGGTATCGGCCGGGTCGCCGGACGCGAGTGCGTGGTGGTCGCCAACGACGCCACGGTCAAGGGCGGCACGTACTACCCGATGACGGTGAAGAAGCACCTGCGCGCCCAGGAGGTGGCGCTGGAGAACCGCCTCCCCTGCGTCTACCTGGTGGACTCGGGCGGTGCCTTCCTGCCGATGCAGGACGAGGTGTTCCCCGACCGCGAGCACTTCGGCCGGATCTTCTACAACCAGGCCCGGATGTCGGGGGCGGGCATCCCCCAGATCGCGGCCGTCCTCGGCTCGTGCACGGCCGGCGGGGCGTACGTCCCCGCGATGAGCGACGAGGCCGTCATCGTGCGCGGGCAGGGCACGATCTTCCTCGGCGGCCCTCCCCTGGTGAAGGCCGCGACCGGTGAGGTCGTCACGGCGGAGGAACTGGGCGGCGGCGAGGTCCACTCCCGGGTGTCCGGGGTCACCGACCACCTCGCGGAGGACGACGCGCACGCGCTGCGCATCGTCCGCACGATCGTCTCCACGCTGCCCGGCCGCGGCCCCCTGCCCTGGCCGGTCACGCAGGGCGTCGAACCGAAGGTGGACCCTGCCGGGCTGTACGGGGCGGTGCCGGTCGACTCCCGTACCCCGTACGACGTGCGCGAGGTCATCGCGCGCGTGGTCGACGGTTCACGGTTCGCGGAGTTCAAGGCGGAGTTCGGCCAGACCCTCGTCACCGGCTTCGCCCGGATCCACGGGCACCCGGTCGGGATCGTCGCCAACAACGGCATCCTGTTCTCCGAGTCCGCCCAGAAGGGCGCCCACTTCATCGAGCTGTGCGACCAGCGCGGCATCCCGCTGGTGTTCCTGCAGAACATCTCCGGGTTCATGGTGGGCCGCCAGTACGAGGCCGGGGGCATCGCCAAGCACGGCGCCAAGATGGTGACCGCGGTGGCCTGCGCACGCGTCCCGAAGCTGACGGTCGTGGTCGGCGGTTCGTACGGCGCGGGCAACTACTCGATGTGCGGCCGGGCGTACTCGCCGCGCTTCCTGTGGATGTGGCCGAACGCCAAGATCTCCGTGATGGGCGGCGAGCAGGCCGCGTCGGTCCTCTCGACCGTCAAGCGCGACCAGCTGGAGGGGCGCGGCGAGTCCTGGTCGGCGGAGGAGGAAGAGGCTTTCAAGGACCCGATCCGCGCCCGGTACGAGACCCAGGGCAACGCCTACTACGCGACGGCCCGGCTCTGGGACGACGGTGTGATCGACCCGATGGAGACCCGCCAGGTGCTGGGTCTCGCTCTGACGGCCTGCGCTAACGCCCCGCTGGGTGACCCCCAGTTCGGCGTCTTTCGGATGTGAGGGGACGGACGACGATGTTCGACACGGTACTGGTGGCCAACCGGGGCGAGATCGCCGTCCGGGTCGTCCGGACGCTGCGGTCGCTGGGCGTGCGCTCGGTGGCCGTCTTCTCGGACGCGGACGCCGACGCCCGGCATGTGCGCGAGGCGGACACGGCGGTACGGATCGGTCCGGCCCCGGCCGCCGAGAGCTACCTGTCGGTGGAGCGGCTGCTGGCGGCGGCCGCGCGGTCCGGCGCCCAGGCGGTGCACCCGGGCTACGGCTTCCTCGCGGAGAACGCCGCCTTCGCCCGCGCCTGCACGGACGCGGGCCTGGTCTTCGTCGGCCCCCCGGCGGACGCGATCTCCCTGATGGGCGACAAGATCCGCGCCAAGGAGACGGTCCGGGCGGCCGGGGTCCCGGTGGTACCGGGCTCCTCGGGCAGCGGGCTCACGGACGCCGAGCTGGCCGGCTCCGCGCGGGAGATCGGCATGCCGGTGCTGCTGAAGCCGTCGGCGGGCGGGGGCGGCAAGGGCATGCGCCTCGTGCGGGACGCGGCGCTGCTGCCCGACGAGATCGCCGCCGCACGCCGTGAGGCCCGCGCCTCCTTCGGCGACGACACCCTCCTCGTCGAGCGGTGGGTCGACCGCCCCCGGCACATCGAGATCCAGGTCCTGGCGGACGGCCACGGGAACGTGGTGCACCTGGGCGAGCGCGAGTGCTCCCTCCAGCGCCGGCACCAGAAGATCATCGAGGAGGCGCCGAGCGTGCTCCTCGACGAGGGGACGCGGGCCGCGATGGGTGAGGCGGCCGTCCAGGCGGCCCGCTCGTGCGGGTACGCGGGGGCGGGCACGGTCGAGTTCATCGTCCCGGGCGACGACCCGGCCTCGTACTTCTTCATGGAGATGAACACCCGTCTGCAGGTCGAGCACCCGGTGACCGAGCTGATCACCGGCCTCGACCTGGTGGAGTGGCAGCTGCGGGTGGCCGCGGGCGAGCGACTGGGCTTCGCCCAGGACGACGTCACCCTCACCGGCCACGCGGTGGAGGCGCGCCTCTGCGCGGAGGACCCCGCGCGGGGATTCCTGCCGTCCGGCGGCACGGTCCTGCGGCTGGACGAGCCCCACGGCGACGGCGTCCGCACCGACTCGGGGCTGACCGAGGGCACGGAGGTCGGCTCGCTGTACGACCCGATGCTGTCCAAGGTCATCGCGTACGGCCCCGACCGGGCGACGGCCCTGCGGCGGCTGCGCGCGGCACTGGCGCGGACCGTGACGCTGGGGGTGCAGACGAACGCCGGGTTCCTGCGGAGGCTGCTGGCGCATCCGGCGGTGGTCGCGGGCGACCTGGACACGGGGCTGGTCGAGCGGGAGGTGGCGGGACTGGTCCCGCAGGAGGTCCCGGCCGAGGTGTACGAGGCCGCCGCGGCGGTACGCCTGGACGCGCTGACCCCCGCGCCCACCGAAGGCTGGACCGACCCCTTCTCGGTGCCGGACGGCTGGCGGCTCGGGGGTGAACCGGTTCCGGCCGCCTTCCACCTGCGGGTGGCGGGACACGAGCCCGTCGCGCTGCGGGCCCGGCCGGACACCGAGGTCACCCCGGCACGGGTCTGCGTCACCCTGGACGGCGTCCGCCACACCTTCCACCGCTCGGGCACCTGGCTCGGCCGGGACGGCGACGCGTGGAACGTACTGGACCACGACCCGGTCGCCGCGTCCCTCACCGGGGCGGCGCACGCGGGCATGGACTCCCTCACCGCGCCGATGCCCGGCACGGTGACCGTCGTGAAGGTGGCCGTGGGAGACGAGGTGAAGGCCGGGCAGAGCCTGCTGGTGGTGGAGGCGATGAAGATGGAGCACGTCATCGCCGCCCCGCACGCCGGCACCGTCACCGAACTGGACGTCGCCCCCGGCACGACGGTCGCCATGGACCAGGTCCTGGCCGTGGTCGCACCGCTGGAGGAGCAGCCATGACGACTCCCGTACCCGGCCTCCCCATGGCCGTACCGGACCCGGGCCTGCCCGCCGAGGTCCGTATCCACGAGGTCGGTGCCCGCGACGGGCTGCAGAACGAGAAGGGGACCGTCCCGACGGAGATCAAGGCGGAGTTCATCCGCCGGCTGGCCGCCGCGGGCCTCACCACCATCGAGGCGACCAGCTTCGTGCACCCCAGGTGGGTGCCCCAACTGGCCGACGCGGAGCAGTTGTTCCCGCTCGTGAGGGAGCTGGGCGCCCAGGATCCGGGGGACCCCTCCGGCCGGGCCGTGCACCTGCCCGTCCTCGTACCGAACGAGCGCGGCCTGGACCGCGCCCTGGCCCTCGGCGCGACCCGCGTCGCGGTCTTCGCCAGCGCCACGGAGTCCTTCGCCAAGGCCAACCTCAACCGGACCGTGGACGAGGCACTGGCGATGTTCGAGCCGGTGGTGACGCGGGCCAGGGCGCAGGGCGCCCACGTGCGCGGCTACCTCTCGATGTGCTTCGGCGACCCGTGGGAGGGCCCGGTCCCCGTCCCCCAGGTCGTACGGGTCTGCCGCGCGCTGCTCGACATGGGGTGCGACGAGCTGAGCCTCGGCGACACGATCGGCGTGGCGACCCCGGGCCACGTGGGCGCGCTGCTCACCGCGCTCGCCGGACAGGACATCCCGGTGTCCGCGCTCGGCGTGCACTTCCACGACACGTACGGCCAGGCGCTGGCCAACACCCTGGCGGCGCTGCGGCACGGTGTGACGACCGTGGACGCCTCCGCGGGCGGCCTCGGCGGCTGCCCGTTCGCGAAGAGCGCCACCGGCAACCTCGCCACCGAAGACCTCGTGTGGATGCTGACGGGCCTCGGCATCAGCACCGGGGTGGACCTCGGCCTCCTCACCGCCACCAGCGTGTGGATGGCCGGACAACTGGGCCGACCCAGCCCGTCCCGCACCGTCCGCGCCCTCTCCCACAAGGAGTGACCCCCATGTCCCTGGACCACCGCCTCTCCCCCGAGCTGGACGAACTGCGGCGCACGGTCGCGGAGTTCGCCCGTGACGTCGTGGCACCGAAGATCGGCGACTTCTACGAGCGGCACGAGTTCCCGTACGAGATCGTCCGCGAGATGGGCCGCATGGGCCTGTTCGGGCTGCCGTTCCCCGAGGAGTACGGCGGCATGGGCGGCGACTACCTGGCCCTGGGCGTCGTTCTTGAAGAACTCGCCCGGGTGGACTCCTCGGTGGCGATCACCCTGGAGGCGGGGGTGTCGCTCGGCGCCATGCCGATCCACCTGTTCGGGACGCCGGAGCAGAAGGCGCGGTGGCTCCCCCGGCTCTGCTCGGGCGAGCTGCTCGGCGCCTTCGGCCTGACCGAGCCGGACGGCGGCTCGGACGCGGGCGCGACCCGCACGACGGCCCGCCTGGACGAGGCGACGGACGAATGGGTGATCAACGGCAGCAAGTGCTTCATCACCAACTCGGGGACGGACATCACGGGCCTGGTCACCGTCACGGCGGTCACCGGCCGCAAGCCCGACGGAAGCCCGCTGATCTCCTCGATCATCGTGCCGTCCGGCACCCCCGGTTTCACGGTCGCCGCCCCCTACTCGAAGGTCGGCTGGAACGCCTCCGACACCCGCGAGCTGTCCTTCGCCGACGTCCGCGTCCCCGCCGCGAACCTGCTGGGCGAGGAGGGCCGCGGTTACGCGCAGTTCCTCCGCATCCTCGACGAGGGCCGCATCGCCATCGCGGCGCTCGCGACGGGCCTCGCCCAGGGCTGCGTGGACGAGTCGGTGAAGTACGCGAAGGAGCGCCACGCCTTCGGCCGCCCGATCGGCGCGAACCAGGCGATCCAGTTCAAGATCGCGGACATGGAGATGCGGGCCCACACGGCCCGCCTGGCCTGGCGCGACGCGGCCTCCCGACTCGTCGCCGGCGAACCCTTCAAGAAGGAGGCGGCGCTGGCGAAGCTCCACTCCTCCACCATCGCCGTCGACAACGCCCGCGACGCCACCCAGATCCACGGCGGCTACGGCTTCATGAACGAGTACCCGGTGGCCCGCATGTGGCGCGACTCCAAGATCCTGGAGATCGGCGAGGGCACGAGCGAGGTCCAGCGCATGCTGATCGCCCGGGAACTGGGCCTGACGGGCTGAGGACCGGGGCACCGCTGGACGGGCGGCGGAACGGGCGGCGGGGCGGCGGGGCGGAAGCATTCGTTCCGGCAGGTGGAGCCCCGCCTCATGGACAGTTTATGAGGTTAGGCTAACCTACCTTCGCATTGTCCGGTGGGTCATCAGCCCTGTTCGAAAGCAGTCACGCCATGTCCAACGCCCGTGCCAACCACCTCACCCGACGCGGCGTCCTCGCCGCCGGCGGGGCCCTCGGCCTCGGGGCCGTGCTGGCTGCCTGCGGTGACGAAGACTCGAAGAGCGGTGGCTCGGCGGACGCGACGAAGAGCGCTGCCGCCGCCGGCCCCTGGAGCTTCGAGGACGACCGCGGCACGGCGGTGAAGCTGGACAGGACGCCGGCGAACATCGTCGCCTTCACCGGCGTCGCCGCCGCCCTCTTCGACTACGGCATCGAGGTCAAGGGCGTCTTCGGCCCCACCAAGACCAAGGACGGCAAGGCCGACGTCCAGGCCGGCGACATGGACATCAGCAAGCTGACCGTCCTCGGCAACGTGTACGGCCAGTTCAACGTCGAGAAGTACGCGGCCCTCGCCCCGGACGTGCTGATCTCCACGATGTTCGACGACGCCGGCACCCTCTGGTACGTCCCCGCGGAGTCCAAGGACAAGATCTCCAAGCTCGCCCCGAGCGTCGGCATCTCCGTCTACGACCGTCAGCTGCCCGAGCCGCTGGAGCGGATGCTCGCGCTCGCCGAGTCGCTGGGCGCCGACGTGAAGGCCGCCAGGACCGTCGAGGCGAAGAAGAACTTCGAGAAGGCCGCCGAGCGGCTGCGCGCCGCCGCCAAGGCCCGCCCCGAGATCAAGGTGCTCGCCGGTTCCGCCAGCCAGGACATCTTCTACGTGTCCGGCTCGAACCTCTCCATCGACCTGGAGTACTTCAAGGCCCTCGGCGTGAACCTCGTCGAGCCGCCCGCCAAGGTCCTGAAGGCCAGCGGCGGTTGGTTCGAGAACCTGAGCTGGGAGAACGTCGACCAGTACCCGGCCGACGTCATCATCATGGACGACCGCACCGCGACCATCCAACCCGCCGACATCACCAAGGCCACCTGGAAGAAGCTGCCCGCGGTCAAGGCCGGCCAGGTCATCGCCCGCACCCCCGAGCCGATCCTCTCCTACGACAAGTGCACCCCCATGCTCGACAACCTCGCCGAGGCCATCGAGAAGGCCAAGAAGGTCGCCTGACGGCTCGCGCCCCCTGGAGGGAAGGCCGCCGCAGGCGCCTTCCCTCCCTCAGGGGCGCGGGGAACCGCGCGACCGGCCCCCACCGGCCCGCACCCGACACCCACCCTCGGAGCGAAGGAGCCCCATGCCGGCGGCAGCCACCCCGTACCGTTTCTTCAGCCTTCAGGTCCTGCGGACGAGGCGGCTGAGCCCCTCCCTCGCCCGCGTCACCTTCACCGGCCCCGACCTCCGCGCCTTCGCCTCCGACGGCCGCGACCAGAGCCTCTCCCTCTTCCTCCCGCGCCCGGGTCAAGAAGAGCCCGTCCTGCCGATGGAGTTCGGCGAGGGCTGGCGGCAGACCTGGCTGGACATCCCCGAGGACGTACGGGCCGTCATGCGCTCGTACACCCTGCGCGCCCTGCGCCAGGACGCCCACGGGGCCACCACCGAGATCGACATCGACTTCGTCCTGCACGGCACGGAGCACGGCACGGAGCACAACACCGGGCACGGCACAGAGCCCGGCACGGGGCCCCGGACCACCGCTCCCGCCGGCCCCGCCTCCCGCTGGGCCGCCGCTGCCGGAGCCGGTGACCGGGCGGTCCTGCTCGGCCCGTCCGTCGCCGACAACGGCGCGATCCGGTTCCGGCCGCCCGCCGACGCCGACCTCGTGGTCCTCTGGGCCGACGAGACGGCCCTGCCCGCCGCCTCGGCCATCCTGGAGACCCTGCCGGCCGGGACACGGGCCCGTGTCTGGCTGGAGGTTCCGCACGCGGGCGACCGTGTCGAGCCCCTCACCGCCGCCGACGCGGACATCACCTGGCTCGTGCGCGACGAGGGCGCCCCCACCGCGGTGGAGGCGATCCGCGCCGCCCGACTGCCGGAGGCACGGGCCCCGTACGCCTGGATCGCCGGCGAGTCCGGCTGTGTGAAGGAGCTGCGGCGCCACCTGGTGCGGGAGCGGGAGTTCGACCGCGGACGGGTCACCTTCGTCGGCTACTGGCGGCGGGGCCTGAGCGAGGAGCAGCTGCGCGAGCAGGCGGCACGAGCCGCGCAGGCCGCATAAGCCCCGTACATCCCGTGATTCCCCTGAATCCCGTAAGTCGCGCGTTCCCCTGTGACGCAGGGAGAGGTGTGCGTCACAGCGTGACAAGTGAGGCGGGTGCACACAGGAACTTAGGTTAGGTTAACCTAAGTTGAAAGCGGCCCCCCCCCACGTCTCTCTCCGCGCCCGTCCCTCTCCTGCCCCCGGAGGACTCCCCCATGCGCTCGCACCTGCTCAACGACACGACCGCGGAGCGGTACCGCCGTTCCGTGACCGAGGGAATAGAGCGGGTGGCGGCCAAACTCGCCACCACCGACCGTCCGTTCACCGGTGTCACGGTCGACGCCCTCGCCCCCCGCGTCGACCGCATCGACCTCGACGAGCCGCTGCACGACACCACCGCGGCGCTCGACGAACTGGAGGACGTCTACCTCCGGGACGCGGTCTACTTCCACCACCCCCGCTACCTCGCCCACCTCAACTGCCCGGTGGTCATCCCGGCCGTGGTCGGCGAGGCGGTCCTCTCCGCCGTCAACTCCTCCCTCGACACCTGGGACCAGTCGGCCGGCGGCACCCTCATCGAGCGCAAGCTCATCGACTGGACCAACGAACGCATCGGGTTCGGCCCCGCCGCCGACGGCGTGTTCACCTCCGGCGGCTCGCAGTCCAACCTCCAGGCGCTGCTGCTCGCCCGGGAGGAAGCGAAGAGCGAGACCTACGCCGACCTGCGGATCTTCGCCTCCGAGGCGAGCCACTTCAGCGTCAAGAAGTCGGCGAAACTGCTCGGGCTCGGCCCGGACGCGGTGGTCACCGTCCCCACCGGCACCGACAAGCGCATGCAGACGGTCGCGCTCGCCCACGAGCTGGAGCGCTGCGAACGCGACGGCCTCGTCCCGATGGCCGTCGTCGCCACCGCCGGCACCACCGACTTCGGCTCCATCGACCCGCTGCCCGAGATCGCCGAGCTGTGCGACCAGTTCGGCGCCTGGCTGCACGTGGACGCCGCGTACGGCTGCGGACTGCTCACCTCTTTGAAGAACCGGCGCCGCATCGACGGCATCGAGCGCGCCGACTCCGTGACCGTGGACTACCACAAGTCCTTCTTCCAGCCGGTGAGTTCGTCCGCCGTCCTGGTCCGTGACGCGGCCACCCTGCGGCACGCCACCTACCACGCGGAGTACCTCAACCCGCGCCGCATGGTGCAGGAGCGCATACCCAACCAGGTCGACAAGTCCCTGCAGACCACCCGCCGTTTCGACGCCCTCAAACTGTGGATGACGCTGCGCGTGATGGGCGCCGACGGCATCGGCCAGCTCTTCGACGAGGTCTGCGACCTGGCGGAGGAGGGCTGGCGGATGCTGGCCGCCGACCCGCGGTACGACGTCGTGGTCGCCCCGTCGCTGTCCACCCTGGTCTTCCGCTACATCCCGGCCGCCGTCACCGACCCGGCCGAGATCGACCGCGCCAACCTGTACGCCCGCAAGGCCCTGTTCGCCTCCGGCGACGCGGTGGTCGCGGGCACGAAGGTCGGCGGCCGTCACTTCCTGAAGTTCACCCTGCTCAACCCCGAGACCACGACGGACGACATCGCCGCCGTACTCGACCTGATCGCCGGCCACGCCGAGCAGTACCTTGGAGAGTCCCTTGACCGCGCTTCCTGAACCCGCTGAACCCGCCGTGCGCACGCACGATTTCATCGGCATCGGGCTGGGCCCCTTCAACCTCGGCCTCGCCTGCCTCACCGAGCCGATCGACGAACTCGACGGGATCTTCCTGGAGTCCAAGCCGGACTTCGAGTGGCACTCCGGGATGTTCCTGGAGGGCGCGCACCTCCAGACCCCGTTCATGTCGGACCTGGTCACCCTGGCCGACCCGACGTCCCCGTACTCCTTCCTCAACTACCTGAAGGAATCGGGCCGCCTGTACTCGTTCTACATACGCGAGAACTTCTACCCGCTGCGGGTCGAGTACGACGACTACTGCCGCTGGGCGGCGGCCAAGCTCGGCAGCGTCCGCTTCGGCACGACGGTCGCGGAGGTGACGTACGAGGACGGCGCGGCCGGCACGGCCGGTGTGTACGCCGTCCGGACGACCGCGGGTGACGTGTTCCGTGCCCGGCACCTGGTCCTCGGCACCGGCACTCCCCCGTACCTCCCCGAGGCGTGCCAGGACCTCGGCGGGGACTTCATCCACAACTCCCGCTACCGGCAGCACAAGCGGGAACTGCAGGCCAAGAAGTCGATCACGCTGGTCGGCAGCGGGCAGTCCGCCGCCGAGATCTACCACGACCTGCTGAGCGAGATCGACGTCCACGGCTACCGGCTGAACTGGGTCACGCGCTCCCCGCGGTTCTTCCCGCTCGAATACACCAAGCTCACCCTGGAGATGACCTCCCCCGAGTACATCGACTACTTCCACGCGCTGCCCGAGCCGACCCGCTACCGCCTGCAGACCGAGCAGAAGGGCCTGTTCAAGGGCATCGACGGGGAGCTGATCGACGCGATCTTCGACCTGCTCTACCAGAAGAACATCGGCGGTCCCGTCCCCACCCGCCTGCTCACCAACTCGGCGCTGACCACGGCGACGTACGAGAACGGCACGTACACCCTGGGCCTGCGCCAGGAGGAGCAGGGCAAGGAGTACGAGCTGCAGTCCGAGGGCCTGATCCTCGCGACCGGCTACAAGTACACGGAGCCCGCGTTCCTGAAGCCCGTACGCGACCGGATCCGCTACGACGCGCGGGGCAACCACGACGTGGCCCGCAACTACTCCATCGACACGACGGGCCGCGGGATCTTCCTGCAGAACGCCGGGGTGCACACCCACTCGATCACGTCACCGGACCTCGGCATGGGCCCGTACCGCAACGCGTACATCATCCGGGAGCTGCTCGGCACCGAGTACTACCCGGTGGAGAAGTCCATCGCGTTCCAGGAGTTCGCGGTATGAGCGCCACCGGAACCGGCGCCGCCGTGGGCACGCTGAGCATGCGGCCCCTCGACCCCCTGAAGGACGCCGAGCTGCTGCACTCCTGGGTGACCCACCCCAAGGCGGCGTACTGGATGATGCAGGGCGCGAAACTCCAGGACGTCGAGCGCGAGTACATGGCCGTCGCGGCCAGTGAGCACCACCACGCGTACCTCGGCCTGCACGACGGCCGGCCCGCGTTCCTGATGGAGAAGTACGACCCCCGGTACATCGAACTGGTCGGCCTCTACGAACCCGAACCCGGTGACGTCGGCATGCACTTCCTGGTCGCCCCCACCGACCGGCCCGTGCACGGCTTCACCCGGGCCGTCATCACCGCCGTGATGGACGAGCTGTTCGCCGACCCCCGTACCCGCCGGGTCGTCGTCGAGCCGGACGTCACCAACACGGCCGTACACGCCCTGAACGAGGCCGTCGGCTTCGTCCCGGAGCGCGAGATCGAGAAGCCGGAGAAGCGCGCGCTGCTCTCCTTCTGCACCCGTGAACACTTCCTGCAGAAGCGCAGCCCGGCCACCCGAGGAGTGACCGCATGACCCTGTCCGACGCCGTGGCGCACCTGTCCCCCCACCGCTGGGCCCGGGCCAACCGCCTCCTCATCCGCAAAGCCCTCGCCGAGTTCGCCCATGAGCGGCTGATCACCCCCGAGGCGGCCGACGGTGACGGCGGCGCGTACGTCGTCCGCAGCGACGACGGGCTGACCCGCTACCGGTTCACCGCCGTCCGCCGCGGCCTCGACCACTGGCAGGTCGACGCCGAGTCGATCACCCGCAGCCGTGACGGCGGTGAACTCCCGCTCGCCGCTCTGGACTTCTTCATCGAGCTGAAGGAGTCGCTCGGCCTGAGCGACAAGGTGCTGCCGGTCTACCTGGAGGAGATCTCCTCCACCCTCTCCGGCACCTGCTACAAGCTCACCAAACCCCAGGTCACCTCCGCGGAGCTCGCCGGCAGCGGCTTCCAGCAGATCGAGACGGGCATGACCGAGGGCCACCCCTGCTTCGTCGCCAACAACGGCCGGCTCGGGTTCGGCGTCCACGAGTACCTGTCGTACGCGCCCGAGACCGCGAGCCCCGTCCGCCTCGTCTGGCTGGCCGCGCACCGCTCGCGGGCCGCGTTCACGGCGGGCGTGGGCATCGAGTACGAGTCGTTCCTCCGTGCCGAGCTGGGCAAGGAGACCGTGGACCGCTTCCACGACACGCTCCGCGACCAGGGCCTCGACCCGGCCGACTACCTCTTGCTCCCGGTCCACCCCTGGCAGTGGTGGAACAAGCTCACCGTCACCTTCGCCGCCGAGGTGGCCCGGCAGCACCTGGTGTGCCTGGGCGAGGGCGACGACGAGTACCTGGCCCAGCAGTCGATCAGGACGTTCTTCAACAGCAGCGCGCCCGAGAAGCACTATGTGAAGACCGCCCTGTCGGTCATCAACATGGGCTTCATGCGCGGCCTGTCCGCCGCCTACATGGAGGCCACGCCGGCCATCAACGACTGGCTGGCGCAGCTCATCGACAACGACCCGCTGCTGCGGTCGACCGGCCTGTCGATCATCCGCGAGCGCGCGGCCGTCGGCTACCGGCACCTGGAGTACGAGGCCGCCACCGACCGCTACTCCCCGTACCGCAAGATGCTCGCCGCCCTGTGGCGCGAGAGCCCGGTCCCGTCGCTGCGGGACGGCGAGAGCCTGGCCACCATGGCCTCGCTCGTCCACGTGGACCACGAGGGCTCCTCGGTCGCCGCCGCGCTGATCGAGCGCTCAGGGCTGACGCCGGTGGAGTGGCTCCGCCGCTACCTGCGGGCCTACTTCACGCCGCTGCTGCACAGTTTCTACGCGTACGACCTGGTGTTCATGCCGCACGGCGAGAACGTCATCCTCGTCCTCAAGGACGGCGTGGTCCAGCGGGCGATCTACAAGGACATCGCCGAGGAGATCGCGGTCATGGACCCGGACGCGGTGCTCCCGCCTGCGGTCGAGCGGCTGCGCGTGGACGTCCCCGAGGACAAGAAGCTCCTGTCGCTCTTCACGGACGTCTTCGACTGCTTCTTCCGCTTCCTGGCGGCGAACCTGGCGGGCGAGGGCGTCATCGAGGAGGACGACTTCTGGCGGACCGTCGCGGACTGCGTACGCGACTACCAGGAGCGGACGCCCGAACTCGCGGACAAGTTCGCGCAGTACGACATGTTCGCCCCCGAGTTCGCGCTGTCCTGCCTCAACCGGCTCCAGCTGCGCGACAACGAGCAGATGGTGGACCTCGCCGACCCCGCCGGGGCCCTCCAGCTCGTCGGCACCCTGAAGAACCCCATCGCCGGTCTGTAGCGACCCGGCTCGCGACAGCGCCTGTCGCGGCCCCACCAGCAGGCGGGCGCCCCCACGTACGGTCCCAGGGGGCGCCCGCCGCCGTGTCAGCGGTGGTCAGGCCGCGGGCCAGGGGACCTGCGGCGACCGGTAGTAGTCCATGCCCAGCGCGTCCCACCGCGGTGCCTGCGCCGCGAGCCGCACCTTGTAGCCGTCCCAGTCGTGCGTCGAGGCGGGCGACCAGCCGAGCTCGGCCACACCGGGCAGCCGCGGGAACGCCATGTACTCGATGTCCGACGAGGTCGAGAGGGTCTCGCTCCACAGCGGCGCCTCGACACCCCGTACCGCGGAACCCGGCACACCGGGCAGGTAGGTGCCCGGGTCCCAGTCGTAGGACCGCCGCACCTCCACCAGACCGGCCCAGCTGAGTCCGAGGGGCGTGTCCGCGGTGTACTTCATGTCGAGGTACACCCGGTCGGCCGGCGAGAGGACGATCCCGGTGCCGTTCCGGGCCGCCGCCGCGACCTGCTCCTTCTCCGCCGCGCTCGTACCGTCCAGGCCCCAGTACTGGGCCAGCGCGCCCTTCGCCGGGACCGCCCCGGTCAGCTGGTGCCAGCCCATGACGCGCTTCCCGTACTCGGCGACGACCGGCTGGACCTTCTCCATGAAGGCCACATAGTCCTCGTGGCTCGTCGAGTGCGCCTCGTCGCCGCCGATGTGGAGGTACTCGCCCGGGGTGAGCGCGGCCAGCTCACGGATCACGTCGTCCACGAAGTCGTACGTCACCGGCTTGCCGACGCACAGCGAACTGAAGCCGACCTCGGTGCCGGTGTAGAGCGGCGGGGCGACGCCGTCGCAGTTCAGCTCCGGGTACGAGGCGAGCGCCGCGTTGGTGTGCCCGGGCATGTCGATCTCGGGCACGACCTCCAGATGGCGCGAGGCGGCGTACCGGACGATGTCCTTGTACTGGGCCTTCGTGTAGTGGCCGCCGGGTCCGCCGCCGACCTGCGTGGACCCGCCGTACGTGGCGAGGCGCGGCCAGGAGTCGATCGCGATCCGCCAGCCCTGGTCGTCGCTGAGGTGCAGGTGCAGCTTGTTGATCTTGTAGAGCGCGAGCTGGTCGATGTAGCGCTTCACCTGGTCCACGGTGAAGAAGTGCCGGGAGACGTCCAGCATCGCGCCGCGGTAGCCGTAGCGGGGCGTGTCGGTGATGGTGCCGCCGGCGATTGGCCAGGGGCCCGGCTGCCGGGTGTCCTTCTCGACGGCGGCGGGCAGGAGCTGGCGCAGGGTCTGCACGCCGTGGAAGAGCCCGGCGGGCTCGCGGGCGGTGATCGTGACAGCACCCTTCCCGCTCTGCAGCCGGTAGCCCTCGGCGCCCAGCTCGGTGTCCTTGCGGGTGAGCCGGAGCCGGATGCCGTCGCCGCCGGGGGCGTCCGTGACGGGAAGGCGGTAGCCGGTCGACGGCCGCAGCACACCGGCGAGGTACGAGCCGACGTCATGGACGTCCCTCGACCGGTCGACGCGGATGCGCGTACCGCTCGTGATCCGGTACGGGGAACCGCCCGGGTCGACGGAGGCGGGGGCCGGGACGACCCGGCTCAGCGGGGTGACGGTGCGGTCGGGCGCGGACGGTGCCGCGCCGACCGCGGAGATTCCGGCGGCTGCCACGAGCAGCAGCGTACCGAGCAGACGGGGCGTTCTGTGCTGTCTCACATGCGCTCCCTTCGAATGGGTATAGACCACTCTCCCGCAGAGGCGGTGAAACAATCACCCCCATGGCGGAAATCATCCAGCGGGACGGAACCTGGACCTTCGACGGCGACGCCCTGCGGCTGGTGCCGGGCCGCGACAAGAACGTGGGTCTGCTGCGCAAGTCACTGGGTGAACTGGCGGTCCCGCTGGGCGCGTTGGCGGGGATCTCGTTCGAGCAGGGCAGGAAGGCGGGCCGGCTCAGGCTGCGGCTGCGCGACGGCGCGGACCCGCTGCTCCAGGCGACCGGCGGGCGGCTCACGGAGGCCGCCGACCCCTACCAGCTGACGGTGGAGTCGGACCGCTACGGCGTGGCCGAGTACTTCGTGGACGAGATCCGCAACGCCCTGCTCCTGGACGAGGTGCCGGCCGGCGCCGTCGACCGGTATCTGCTGCCCGGCCCGGCCGTGCCGCTGTCGGTCTCCGCCGGCGACGGCACCGCGAGCTTCGACGGGGAGCGGGTCCGTCTGGAGTGGAACTGGAAGACGGAGGAGGCCAAGTCGGCCGCCGGCACCCGCACGCTCGCCCTGGCGGACATCGAGTCCGTGGAGTGGCAGCCGTCGGTCGGCCTGGACAACGGCCACCTCCGCTTCACGGTCCGGGGCGCCCCCACGAAGGCCCCGCCGAAGTACGACCCGAACGCCGTGGAACTGTGGGGCTTCAAGAAGGACCCCTTGATGGCCCTGATAGCGGCGGCGGTCCAGGCCCGCCTCCCCCACCCGTCGGCCCCGCCCACGCAGGACGCCGCACCGGAACAGCTCGCCGCGCACGGACCGGACCACGACGCCCTGCTGCGCCGTCTGCGGGAACTGGGCGAGCTCCACCGGGAGGGGGTCCTGACGGACGAGGAGTTCAACGTGGCGAAACGGGCGATTCTGCGCGGCATGTAGGAGGTTGCCGCGGCAGGGTGCGGGCCGGTGGGGGCCGGCCGCGCAGTTCCCCGCGCCCCTCGGGGCGGGCTCCGCCCTGCCCTCGAAAGCAGGGGCGCAGCCCCGCTTTCAGGGGCGCGGGGAACTGCGCGATCAGCCACGGCGTACCCGCACCCACCCACGGCGAACGACCACGCACGTCACAGCAAACCAACAACCCCCTGCCCGAAATCGGGCAAGATTCTTGCGATCACCCCCTCCGTACCCCAGGATCAACCCGTGCACGACGACCTCGTTGATCACCTGACCCGCTCCTCACCCCTCAGCAGGGGCGAGGCCCTGCGGGTGATCCAGGACGTCCTCGCCTACTTCGACGAGACGACCGAGGACTACGTCCGTCGCCGCCACCGGGAACTCCAGACACAGGGCTGGCTCAACCCGGCGATCTTCGAAAGGATCACGGCGGACCTCGAATACCGCGCGGTCGCGCCGCCGGAGCTCACCCTCCGGCAGGTACGCCGCATCGTCTACGGCTAGGAACCATCTGTATGTGCGGAATCGTGGGATACATCGGCAGGCGCGACGTGGCGCCGCTCCTCCTCGAAGGGCTGCAGCGACTCGAGTACCGCGGCTACGACTCGGCGGGCCTCGTCGTGACGTCCCCGAAGACGGCCGGCCTCAAGATGGTCAAGGCCAAGGGCCGCGTGCGTGACCTGGAGGCCCGCGTCCCCAAGCGCTTCGCGGGCACCACGGGCATCGCCCACACCCGCTGGGCCACCCACGGCGCCCCGTCCGACGAGAACGCCCACCCGCACATGTCGGCCGACAACAAGGTCGCCGTGGTCCACAACGGCATCATCGACAACGCCTCCGACCTGCGCAGGAAGCTGGAGGCGGAGGGCGTCGAGTTCCTCTCCGAGACCGACACCGAGGTCCTCACCCACCTCATCGCCCGCTCCCCGGCCGAGAAGCTGGAGGACAAGGTCCGCGAGACCCTCCGGCTGATCGAGGGCACGTACGGCATCGCCGTGATGCACGCCGACCACGCGGACCGCATCGTGGTGGCCCGCAACGGCTCCCCGGTCGTCCTCGGCATCGGCGAGAAGGAGATGTTCGTCGCCTCGGACATCGCCGCGCTCGTCACCCACACCCGCCAGATCGTCACCCTGGACGACGGCGAGATGGCGACGCTGAAGGCCGACGACTTCCGTACGTACACCACCGAGGGCACCCGTACGACGGCCGAGCCGACCACCGTGGAGTGGGAGGCCGCCTCCTACGACATGGGCGGCCACGACACGTACATGCACAAGGAGATCCACGAGCAGGCCGAGGCCGTGGACCGGGTGTTGCGCGGCCGGATCGACGACCGGTTCTCCACCGTGCACCTGGGCGGGCTGAACCTGGACGCCCGCGAGGCGCGCAAGATCCGCCGCGTGAAGATCCTCGGCTGCGGCACCTCGTACCACGCGGGCATGATCGGCGCCCAGATGATAGAGGAGCTGGCCCGTATCCCGGCGGACGCCGAGCCCGCCTCCGAGTTCCGCTACCGCAACGCGGTCGTCGACCCCGACACGCTGTACGTGGCGGTGTCCCAGTCCGGTGAGACGTACGACGTGCTGGCCGCCGTCCAGGAGCTCAAGCGCAAGGGCGCCCGGGTCCTCGGCATCGTGAACGTGGTCGGCTCGGCCATCGCCCGCGAGGCAGACGGCGGCATGTACGTGCACGCCGGGCCCGAGGTGTGCGTGGTCTCCACCAAGTGCTTCACCAACACCACGGTCGCCTTCGCGCTGCTCGCCCTGCACCTGGGCCGCACCCGCGACCTGTCGGTCTCCGACGGCAAGCGGATCATCGAGGGCCTGCGCAGGCTGCCCGGCCAGATCACGGAGATCCTCGGCCAGGAGGACGAGATCAAGAAGCTGGCCGAGCAGTACGCCGAGGCCCGCTCGATGCTCTTCATCGGCCGGGTACGCGGTTACCCGGTGGCCCGTGAGGCGTCGCTGAAGCTGAAGGAGGTCTCGTACATCCACGCCGAGGCGTACCCCGCCTCGGAGCTGAAGCACGGCCCGCTCGCCCTGATCGAGCCGGCGCTGCCGACGGTCGCGATCGTCCCGGACGACGACCTGCTGGAAAAGAACCGC
The DNA here is from genome assembly GCF_042889045.1 of Streptomyces sp. NPDC002701. Taxonomy (NCBI): domain Bacteria; kingdom Bacillati; phylum Actinomycetota; class Actinomycetes; order Kitasatosporales; family Streptomycetaceae; genus Streptomyces; species Streptomyces sp. NPDC002701. Next base: position 247,512 of record NZ_JBIAQL010000001.1, on the reverse strand, counting down.
GCGGCCCTGGAGGAGATCAAGGCCCGCAGCGGCAAGATCCTCGCCGTGGCCCACGCGGAGCAGGAGAAGGCCGACCAGACGATCGTGGTCCCGAAGAACGAGGACGAACTGGACCCGATCCTCCTCGGCATCCCCCTCCAACTCCTCGCCTACCACACGGCCTTGGCCCTCGGCAGGGACATCGACAAGCCGAGGAACCTGGCGAAGTCGGTGACGGTGGAGTAGCCCCGCGGACGCACCCGCAACGGGACGGGCCCCCGCGTGTCGCCACCAGACACGAGGGGGCCCGCTCACGCCGGGGCCGCCCAAAACCCCGGCTGGCCGCCACCTGCCGGTAACCGTCACGCTCCGGCCGACAGCACGCCGTACAACGACGGCAAACCTGCCCTCTGTATGCCCTTCACAAGCGCACGAACACCTCTACGCACGAGTAGTTTCCCGGACCACACAAGGGAGTTGCCCGGCGGACACCGGGACACGGGACAGCGAGGCAGAAGGGAACGGCGCTCAGGGACCGGGCTCAGGGGTGGGGCTCAGGAGCCGGGCTCAGGGGCGAAGCTCAGGGGATGACGACGACCGGCCGCTGCGCCCGCTTGGCGAGCCGCCCCGCGACCGACCCGAAGATGCGCCCGACGATCCCGTGGGTCGACCCCACGACGATCGCGTCGGCCTCGTACTCCCGGCCGACCTCCTCGAGCTCGTGGCAGATGTCGCCGCCCCGCTCCACGAGGATCCAGGGGACCTCGGCCAGATAGTCCGCGCAGGCCAGCTCCAGCCCGAGCACCTCGGTGCGGTGGTCCGGCACGTCGACGAAGACCGGGGGCTCGCAGCCCGCCCACACCGTGGTGGGCAGCCGGTTGGCCACGTGCACGATGATCAGACCGGAGCCGGAACGGGCGGCCATGCCGATCGCGTACGCGAGAGCGCGCTCACTGGACGTGGAGCCGTCGAAGCCCACGACGACCCCGTGCTTGAAGGCGGGATCGCAGGACTGGCGTGTCTCTTCCGCCGCCAAGGGCTCGGCCGCCGTGGGATCGGCGACGGGGCGCTTGCGGTCCGCGGGTTCGAATTCGTGACCGGCCATGAGTGTCTCGGCGTTCGGATCCTCTGAATGGGACGACAGGAACGGCGGAGCTGTGTCCGGGAATCATCTTCCCAACCCCATACCCGCAAGGGTACGGCGGCACGCCTCCTCTGCCCATATCCCGCTCCAGGCACGGGAGGGTTCCCCGGAGCATGCACGAGAGGGCGCCCGCAACGCAATGGTCGCTGCCACGTACAGCCTTCAACCTCCGACAGGCCCTCGCGGGGGGTCGCCCCGCCGGGGGCGCGGGGAACAGCGCGGGCGCCCGCCGCGCGCCCGCGGACGGCGGACCGCCCCGGCGGAAACCCGCGGCTTCCGGGGAACCCCCGGAGGCTCCCCGTGACCGCGCGCTCGAACACGCGTTGAACCCCGGTAACCCACCGCCTCAGGGAGCCACCGTGTCCGCACGCCCCTCGCCCGCGCCCCGCCCTCCCTCCGGGACGCCGGCCGCGAGGACGTCCACCACGCGGACGACCGCCGCACGGTCGGCCACCGCACAGGACGCGGCGACCGACGTGGTCCGCTGGGCGGCGTTCAGCTGCGTCCTGGTTCCGGTCGTGCTCGTCGGATACGGGACCTCACTGGCGGGCGCGGCCGGCACGGCGTTCGGCCTCGCCGCGGTGACCGGGGCCTGCCGGGTGCTGCTGCGCCGGTCCGAGCGCGGCGCGGCGCGACCGGGCGCCGGGGAGCCGACCCCCCATCATGGACGGCACGGAAGCACCGGCTCCGGTGACCGCCGAGGAGGCCGGCACACCGGTCGGAATACGCCGGTTGACTGACCGGTTTGTGCGCACGCGCCCGCTGGTTTTCAGCCAACTTCACCACCCTGCGCATTTCTTGGTCGAACCGGCCCCCAACCGCCGTTCGACCTGCACCGAAAGGGTCCAGCAGGGTGCCCGCACCCTACGGGGACCGGCCACGGGGACGAGGCGCACTTCCCTGTGCGGCCCACGAGTGCAACGCTTCGTGATCGAATGCTTCACGCCAAGTTGCCATGTCGACAATCTGCCGAGTGCTGAACTGGCCACCTCGGCACCATGCGACACAGTAGATTCGATCTTGACGTCTTACGGCGGGGGACTCGTGCAGGACCGAGGGGAAACGTGTTGGAGCGACAGACCCGAAAGGTTAAGGGTGCCGCGACCACCGAGGGGGGCTTAGCAGTATGAGCCACGACTCCGCTGCCGCGCCGGAAGCCGCAGTCCGGAAACTCTCCGGGCGACGCCGCAAGGAGATCGTCGCGGTGCTGCTGTTCAGCGGCGGCCCCATCTTCGAGAGTTCCATACCGCTGTCGGTGTTCGGGATTGACCGCCAGGACGCCGGCGTACCGCGGTATCGACTACTGGTGTGCGCCGGTGAGGAAGGCCCGCTGCGGACCACAGGGGGCCTCGAACTCACCGCGCCCAACGGGCTGGAGGCGATCTCCAGGGCGGGCACCGTCGTCGTGCCCGCCTGGCGGTCGATCACCTCACCGCCACCGGAGGAGGCGCTCGACGCACTGCGCCGAGCACACGAGGAGGGCGCCCGCATAGTCGGGCTGTGCACCGGCGCCTTCGTGCTCGCCGCCGCGGGACTGCTGGACGGCCGTCCCGCGACGACACACTGGATGTACGCGCCGACGCTGGCCAAGCGCTATCCGTCGGTGCACGTCGACCCCCGTGAGCTGTTCGTGGACGACGGCGACGTGCTGACGTCGGCGGGCACCGCGGCCGGGATCGACCTCTGCCTGCACATCGTGCGGACGGACCACGGGAACGAGGCGGCCGGGGCACTGGCCCGGCGCCTGGTGGTACCGCCCCGGCGCAGCGGCGGCCAGGAGCGCTATCTCGACCGGTCTTTACCGGAGGAGATCGGCGCCGACCCGCTCGCGGAGGTCGTCGCCTGGGCGCTGGAGCACCTCCACGAGCAGTTCGACGTGGAGACGCTGGCGGCACGCGCGTACATGAGCCGTCGTACGTTCGACCGCCGGTTCCGTTCGCTCACCGGGAGCGTGCCCCTGCAGTGGCTGATCACCCAGCGGGTGCTCCAGGCGCAGCGGCTCCTGGAGACGTCCGACTACTCGGTGGACGAGGTCGCGGGCCGCTGCGGATTCCGTTCGCCGGTGGCGCTGCGCGGGCACTTCCGCCGCCAGCTCGGGTCCTCGCCCGCGGCGTACCGCGCCGCGTACCGGGCACGCCGTCCGCAGGGCGAGAAGCAGAGCGATCCGGACGGCTCGCCGCCAGCGCCGCCGCCGGTGCTCCAGCAGGAGGCGCCCGTCCCGTTCCAGAGCCGGCGTACGGCCGCCGCCCACGCGGTCGGCCCGGCGACATCGTCCCTGTCCACGGATGCGGGGCGCGGGGGCGCGGAACTGTACGTGGCCGGGCGGCACAGTCTGCCGGGCCAGCGGAGCGCGACGTAGCCACACGGTGACGTCCTGTGCCGGACCCGACCCGCCGCGGTCCGGGTCCGGCGCCCCGCACGGCACCGCTGCCAGGACTGCCGAGGTCCCGGGCCTGCCCGGGCGGAGAGCCGGGCCGTAGGGTGAGCCCATGAACGATCGCATGGTGTGGATCGACTGCGAGATGACCGGTCTCTCGCTGTCGGAGGACGCGCTCATCGAGGTGGCCGCCCTGGTGACCGACTCGGAGCTCAACGTGCTCGGCGAGGGGGTGGACATCGTGATCCGTCCGCCGGACGCCGCGCTGGAGACGATGCCGGAGGTGGTGCGCGCCATGCACACGTCCTCCGGTCTCCTCGACGAGCTGGCCGCGGGCACGACCCTCGCGGCCGCCGAGGAGGAGGTCCTCTCCTACATCCGTGAGCACGTCAAGGAACCGGGCAAGGCCCCGCTGTGCGGAAACTCGGTGGGCACCGACCGCGGCTTCCTGCTGCGGGACATGCCGACCCTGGAGGGGTACCTCCACTACCGCATCGTCGACGTCTCCTCCGTCAAGGAGCTGGCCCGCCGCTGGTACCCCCGGGCGTACTTCAACAGCCCCGACAAGAACGGCAACCACCGGGCGCTCGCCGACATCCGCGAGTCGATCGCCGAGCTGCGCTACTACCGCGAGGCGATCTTCGTACCGCAGCCCGGACCCGACTCGGACACGGCCCGCAGCATCGCCTCGAAGCACGTCCTGCCCGCGGGGTAGCGCCCGCCAGGAAGTCGGGAGCGAGCACCCCTTCGGACCCTGTACACTTTTTCTCGGCCGGTCGGTGCACCACTCGTGGTGAACCACAGGAAAGATTACCGGTCATGGTGGGTGTAGCTCAGCTGGTAGAGCACCTGGTTGTGGTCCAGGATGCCGCGGGTTCAAGTCCCGTCACTCACCCTGACGGCCGAGGGCCGAATCGCGAAAGCGGTTCGGCCCTCGACTGCTTTCCGGCCGCTCTGCGCCTCTTCCGGTCCGCCGTCGTCGCAGTGGCGCGGCCCGGCGAGTCCCGGCGCTACGACGAGTGCCGTGCGACCAGCTCCGTGGGCAGGACGAGCTGTCGTCGCTCCAGGCCGCGCGAGACCGCCGGGCGGCGGTCCGCGATCTCGTCCATCAGCAGGTCGAGCATCGCGCGGCCCATGTCCTCGATCGGCTGGCGCACACTCGTCAGGGGCGGGTCCATGTGACGGGCGATCGCCGAGTCGTCGTAGCCGACGAGGGCCACGTCGTCGGGTATGCGGCGGCCCGCCTCCCGCAGGACCTGCCGGGCGCCGGCCGCCATCACGTCCGACCCGGCGAAGACCGCGTCCAGGGCCGGGCAGACCGCGAGCAGTTCCGCCATCGCGCGACGGCCGCCCTCCTCCGTGAAGTCCCCGGGCACGATGAGGCGCTCGTCGATCTCGTGGCCCGCGTCGCGCAGGGCCGCGCGGTAGCCGTCGACGCGGCGCTGGGCACCGAAGACGTCGAGGCGTCCCGCCAGGTGGGCTATGGTGCGGCGGCCCTGGGCGATGAGGTGCTCGACGGCGAAGCGGCCGCCGCCGAAGTTGTCCGAGTCCACCGACGGCAGTGTCTCGTCCGCCGACCTGCGGCCGCTGATCACCGCCGGGATCTCCAGCTGGGCCAGCAGATCGGGCAGCGGATCGTCCGCGTGGACCGAGACCAGCAGGACCCCGTCCACCCGGTGTGCCGCCAGGTACTGGGCCAGCCGGCGGCGCTCCCGGTCGCTGCCGGCGAAGATCAGCAGCAGCTGCATCTCGGTCTCGGAGAGCGCGGCCCCCACCCCCCGCAGCATGTCGGAGAAGTACGGCTCGGCGAAGAAGCGGGTCTCGGGCTCGGGGACGACCAGGGCGATGGCGTCGGTGCGGTTGGCCGCGAGGGCGCGGGCGGCGGTGTTCGGCACGTAGCCGAGCTCCGCGACCGCCGCCTCGACGGCCGCGCGGGTGGCGTCACTGACCCGCGGGGAGCCGTTGATCACGCGGGAGACCGTGCCACGGCCCACACCCGCGCGCGCGGCGACCTCCTCCAGGGTCGGCCGTCCGCCGCTCCGGCTCCGCGCTCCGTGGACTGCCATGGTCCGCCTCCCGTCCCACACGGCAAACACCGCGTTTGGCCTGGAATCTAACAGTCGTGATCGGGACCGCACTCCCGGAGACGGGCCTGCGTACTCCGGTCGTACTCCCCCGGCCGCCCCGGCCGTACTCGCCCGGCGCGCCGGCGGTGCTCCGAAGCCGATCCGGAGCCTTCCCGAGGCCGTCCCGCAACCGTCGGAGACCTACTCTCCGGGTCTCCGCCGGCGTTAGCTAACAGCCCGATAACTGAAGACATATCTCTACGCCCTCTCCCTTGACACCCCCGCGCCGAGCGACGAACCTTCAACACATCACCTGTGGGAGCGCTCCCACAGTACCTGACACATACACATCCCGCACGTTCCCCGCCCGAGCCGCAGCATGAACTAACGGGCCCAACAACGCAGTTGGCCGGGGGGTCGGCACGTCAGGCAACAGGAGGACGCAATGCGCACGAGTACCCGCGGGTCCCGCAGGCTGATGGCCCTCGCGGCCGTGGCCGCGCTGACGACGGGGCTGCTCGCCGGCTGCGCCGAGGACTCGGACGACGGGTCGTCGGACTCGGACGGCGGCAGCGGCGGTGGCAAGACGACGCTGACCATCGGCACGTTCGGGGTCTTCGGCTACAAGCAGGCCGGCCTCTACGACGAGTACATGAAGCAGAACCCGGACATCACGATCAAGGAGAACGTCACCACCCGTACCGACGTCTACTGGCCGAGGACCCTCACCCGGCTGCAGGCCGGTTCCGGTACCGACGACATCCAGGCGATCGAGGTCGGCAACATCGCCGAGGCGGTGCAGACCCAGGGCGCCAAGTTCGTCGACCTCGGCAAGGACGCCGACAAGTCCCAGTGGCTGGAGTGGAAGACGGCGCAGGCCACCACCAAGGACGGCAAGACCATCGCGCTCGGCACCGACATCGGCCCGATGGCGATCTGCTACCGCAAGGACCTCTTCGAGAAGGCGGGTCTCGAGACGGACCGCACCAAGCTCGCCGAGCAGTGGAAGGGCGACTGGTCGAAGTACGTCGACGTCGGCAAGGACTACATGAAGAAGGCGCCCAAGGGCACCAAGTTCGTGGACTCCGCCTCCTCGGTCTACAACGCGGCACTCGGCGGCGAGAGCCAGCGCTACTACGACGCGGACGGCAACGTCATCTGGGACAAGTCCCCCGGGGTGGAGAAGGCGTGGGACGCCTCCATGGAGGTGGCCACCAGCAACATGTCGGCGAAGCTGAAGCAGTTCGACAAGCCCTGGGACCAGGCTTTCGCGAACGGCGGCTTCGCGACGGTGGCCTGCCCCGCGTGGATGCTGGGCTACATCCAGGAGAAGTCCGGTGACTCCGGCAAGGGCAAGTGGGACGTGGCGGCGGCGCCCACCGCGGCCAACTGGGGCGGCTCGTTCATCGGTGTGCCCACGGCGGGCAAGCACCAGAAGGAGGCCATCGCCCTCGCGAAGTGGCTGACCGCCCCCGAGCAGCAGGCGAAGGTCTTCGCCAAGCAGGCGAGCTTCCCGTCGACCCCCTCGGCGTACCCGAGCCTGAAGCCGCAGGCCGACACCACGGCGTTCTTCTCCGAAGCTCCGATCACGCAGATCTTCTCCGACTCGGCGAAGACCATCCCGACGCAGATCTTCGGCGTCAAGGACCAGCCGATCAACACCGCCATCTCTGACATCGGCATCCTCCAGGTCGAGCAGAAGGGCAAGTCCCCGGACCAGGGCTGGGACGCCGCCTCGAAGGAGATCAAGGACGTGCTCGGCCAGTGACCAGCTCCAAGCAGGCTCTCGCGCACTCCGCGTCGAGCGCCGACGCCGCGCCCGGCTCCCAGCCGGGCGCGGCGCGCCGTGCTCAAGGTCGCGGTACACCGCCCCCCGGCCCCGGCTCCTGGCGCAGCCGGCTGTACCGCTGGGACATGAAGGCGTCTCCGTACGCGTTCATCGCCCCCTTCTTCATCTTCTTCGGTGCCTTCGGGCTCGTCCCGCTGCTCTACACGGCCTGGTACTCGCTGCACAACGTGCAGCTGTCCAACCTGGACCAGCAGACCTGGGTCGGCCTGGACAACTACAAGAACCTGATGTCCTCGGACTTCTTCTGGGGCGCGCTGGAGAACACCTTCACCATCGGTGTGATCTCGACCGTGCCGCAGCTGGTCATGGCGATCGGGATCGCGCACCTGCTCAACTACAAGCTGCGCGGCTCGACCGTGTGGCGGGTCGTGATGCTCACCCCGTACGCCACCTCGGTGGCGGCGGCGACCCTGGTGTTCGTGCTGCTGTACTCCTGGGACGGCGGCATGATCAACTGGCTGCTGGACTTCGTGGGCGTCGATCCCGTCAACTGGCGTGAGTCCGACTGGGGTTCGCAGTTCGCCGTCTCCTCGATCGTCATCTGGCGGTGGACCGGCTACAACGCCCTGATCTATCTCGCCGCGATGCAGGCGATCCCGGCCGACCTGTACGAGTCGGCGGCCCTGGACGGCGCGGGGCGCTGGCAGCAGTTCCGCCACGTGACGATCCCGATGCTGCGGCCGACGATCCTGTTCACGGTGGTGGTCTCCACGATCGGCGCGACGCAGCTGTTCGGTGAGCCGCTGCTGTTCGGCGGGGTCAGCGGTTCCAAGGGCGGCTCCGAGCACCAGTACCAGACGCTCGGCCTGTACATGTACGACCAGGGCTGGATCATCGGCAACCTCGGCAAGGCGTCCGCGATCGCCTGGACGATGTTCCTGATCCTGCTGATCGTCGCCGCGATCAACCTGCTGATCACCCGACGGCTGAGGAAGTCCCAATGACGACTGATGAACTGACACCTCCTCAGGTGCAGGACAGCGTGCCGCGGAAGGGCGGCCGCGACGGGTCCGGGCGCCGCCGGATGATGGGCGCGGGCAAGCAACTGCACGCGGGACCTCTCACGTACGTCGTCCTGGCCGTCTTCGCCTTCGTCTCGCTGGCGCCCCTGCTGTGGACGATGGTCGCCGCCTCGCGCACCAACCAGCGGCTCGCCGAGACGCCGCCGCCGCTGTGGGTCGGCGGGAACCTCTTCAAGAACCTGGAGACCGCGTGGGAGGAGGCGGGTCTCGGGACCGCGATGGTCAACAGCACGATCGTCGCCACGACCATCACCGTCGGCACGGTCCTGTTCTCCACGCTCGCCGGGTTCGCCTTCGCCAAGCTGCGGTTCAAGTTCTCCAACGTCCTGCTGCTGCTGACCATCGGCACGATGATGATCCCGCCGCAGCTGGCGGTCGTACCGCTGTACCTGTGGATGAGCGAGCTGGGCTGGTCCAACCAGCTGCAGACGGTCATCCTGCCGACCCTGGTCAGCGCCTTCGGTACGTTCTTCATGCGGCAGTACCTGCTGCAGGCGCTCCCCAGCGAGCTGATCGAGGCGGCGCGGGTCGACGGCGCGAGCAGTCTGCGCATCGTGTGGCACGTCGTCTTCCCGGCGGCGCGGCCGGCGATGGCCGTGCTCGGGCTGCTGACGTTCGTGATGGCCTGGAACGACTTCCTGTGGCCGATCATCGCGCTCAACCAGCAGAACCCCACCGTGCAGGTCGCCCTCAACTCGCTCGGCACGGGCTACGTCCCCGACCAGGCGGTGATCATGGCGGGCGCGTTCCTCGGCACCCTGCCGCTGCTCATCGCCTTCCTGCTGTTCGGCAAGCAGATCGTGGGCGGGATCATGCAGGGCGCGATCAAGGGCTGAACCGCCGCGCCCGCACCCGACGGGACCGACCCCGCGTTGCCCGGGGTCGGGCCGCCGCCCGCCCCGTCCTTGACCTCATATCCCCGGTCTCCTACGACCTTCCTCCCATGGGAGCGCTTCCATGCCCGAGTCCGAGACGCCTGTCACCTTCCCGCCCGCCTTCCTCTGGGGCGCGGCGACCTCCGCGTACCAGATCGAGGGGGCGGTCCGGGAGGACGGCCGTACGCCCTCGATCTGGGACACCTTCAGCCATACGCCCGGCAAGACGGCCGGCGGCGAGAACGGTGACATCGCCAACGACCACTACCACCGCTACCGCGAGGACGTCGCGATGATGGCGGACCTGGGTCTGACCGCGTACCGCTTCTCGGTGTCCTGGTCCCGGGTGCAGCCGACCGGCCGCGGCCCCGCCGTCCAGCGCGGCCTCGACTTCTACCGCCGCCTGGTCGACGAGCTGCTCTCGCACGGCATCAAGCCGGCCGTCACCCTCTACCACTGGGACCTCCCCCAGGAGCTGGAGGACGCGGGCGGCTGGCCCGAGCGGGAGACCGCGCTGCGCTTCGCGGAGTACGCGCAGATCGTCGGCGAGGCGCTCGGCGACCGTGTCGAGCAGTGGATCACGCTCAACGAGCCGTGGTGCAGCGCGTTCCTCGGGTACGCCTCAGGGGTGCACGCCCCCGGCCGCACCGACCCGGAGGCATCCCTGCGGGCGGCGCACCACCTCAACCTGGCGCACGGCCTCGGCACCAGCGCCCTGCGCGCCGCGATGCCCGCCCGCAACAGCGTCGCGGTGAGCCTCAACTCCTCGGTGGTCAGGCCGCTGACGCAGGCCCCGGCCGACCTCGCGGCGGTCCAGCGCATCGACGACCTGGCCAACGGGATCTTCCACGGGCCGATGCTGCGCGGCGCGTACCCGCAGACCCTGCTCGCGGCGACGGCCCCGGTGACGGACTGGTCGTACGTGCGGGACGGCGACCTCGCCCTGATCAAGCAGCCGCTGGACGCGCTCGGGCTCAACTACTACACGCCGACGCTGGTGTCGGCGGCGCCCATGGACGCGTCGGGCCCGCGCGCGGACGGCCACGGGTCGAGCGCGTTCTCCCCCTGGCCGGGCGCCGACGACGTGGCCTTCCACCAGACCCCGGGTGAGCGCACGGAGATGGGCTGGACGATCGACCCGTCGGGGCTGCAGGACCTGATCATGCGCTACACCCGCGAGGTGCCGGGGCTGCCGCTGTACATCACGGAGAACGGCGCCGCGTACGACGACAAGCCGGACCCGGACGGCCGCGTCCACGACCCGGAGCGGATCGCCTACCTGCACGGGCACCTGCGCGCGGTCCGCCGCGCGATCGCCGAGGGCGCGGACGTACGCGGCTACTACCTGTGGTCCCTGATGGACAACTTCGAGTGGGCGTACGGCTACGGCAAGCGCTTCGGCGCGGTGTACGTGGACTACGCGACGCAGGCCCGTACGCCGAAGTCGAGCGCCCTCTGGTACCGCGAGGCGGCCAGGACCGGTGAGCTGCCGCCGGTGAGCCCGGTCGAATAGACGCTCCTGTCGGGGGAAGCGGGCGGGGACGGGGCGCGGCACAGGTGAGGGGAGTGCCGCGCCCCCCGGTGTGCGTACGCGTGCCCCGGCCGGGTGGGGGGAAGGCCGGCCGGGGTGCGCGACCCCCGCGCGGACATGACCTCCTGCGGGGGCGTTCGGGGCTGCCGCCCGAGGGCTACTTGCCGTAGGCGGCGAATGCCTTCGAGAAGGCGTGGGTGTCCTGGAGGATCGAGCTGCAGGTCGCGTCGGCGGAGGGCTTGGTGCCGCCGGGGCACTGCTTGTCGCGGGTGGCGGACCACAGGGAGAGCCCGCCCAGCCCCTTCGACTCGGCGAAGGCCACCAGCTGGGTGGCGTCCTCGACCGTGAAGATCTCCGTCGCCACGTCGTTGACGCCGATCATCGGGGTGACGCCGACGGCCTGCCACGCGGCGGAGTCGGAGAGCCCGAGGACTCCCTTGATCTGCGCCTGGGTCGCGGTGGCGGCCTGCTCGGCGTAGGTGCCCATGTCGCCGCTGTACGCCGGTCCGTAGTCCATCGCCATGATGTTGACCGTGTCGATGCCGACGCCGTTCGCCTTGGCGTCGGCGAGCAGGCTCACCCCGTCCTGGGTGAGGCCCTCGGGCATCACGGGCAGGGTGAACGAGACGTCCAGGCCGGGGTGTTCGCTCTGCAGCCGCGCGACCGCCTTCGCCCTGCGGGTGTTCGCCGCCTTGTCCGGGAGCGCGCCGCCCTCCACGTCGAAGTCGACCTTCGTCAGGTCGTACGCGTCCACCACCTTGCCGTACGCCGCGGCGAGGGCGTCCGCGGAGGAGCAGTTCAGCGCCAGCTCGGAGCCCGCCGCGCCCCCGAAGGAGACCCGGACGTCACCTCCCTTGTCCCGCACTCCGCCGATCTGCGCGGCGACCGCGTCGCTGCCGAGGTCCGTCACGCCGCCCCACTTGGGGGTGCAGCCGCCGCCGTCCGTGACGAAGGCGAGGTTGTACTCCGTCACGCCGGTGGCCGCCGAGTGGGCGAGCAGGTCGAAGGCGGGGTAGAGCGAGGTGTCGACGTACGGCGCGAAGCCGGCGCTGTCGGACGTGCCGCTGCCGGGGGTTCCGGAGGGCGTCGGGGTGGGGTCCGGGCTCTGGGTCGCGGTCGCGGTGGCCGTCGGGGTCGCGGCCGGCTCCGTCGGTTCCGGCGACGGCGAGGAGGTCTGCGTGGGGCGGCCGGTGGGCTCCGGGGTGGCCCCGTCGTCCACCGAGCACGTGGCGCCGTCGACGAGACAGCCGGTCGGATCGCCGGCCCCCCGCACCACGAAGCCCACGGTCACGGCCTCGCCCTCGGCGAGCCCGTCCTTGTCCCAGGACGGGGGCGTCACGGTGACGTGCCGGCCGCTCACCTTCGACTCCGCGTTCCACAGCGAGCTGAGCGCGGCACCGGACGGCAGGTCGAACTCCAGCGTCCAGTCCGTCTTCGCACCGGAGCTGTCGTTCGTCACGACGTACTGCGCGGTGTAGCCCGTCGACCAGTCGCTGGTCCTGGTGTACGCGGCGCCGACCCCGGCCGCCTGTGCCGTACCGGTGAACACGAGGGCTCCGCCGCCGGCCACGGCCGCCGCGACCACGCCGCCTATCGCCTTGTTCCTGCCACTGGCCATGCGCCGGTGCGTGCTCATCGCGTGCCTGCCTTCGCTGTACGGGTCCTCGGTGCCCCGTGGACGGGACCGAGGGTGGGGGTGCGGCAGCACGCTAGCGGGCCGGAATCGGGCAAAGTTCCTGATCCGGGCGGCGGTCGGAGATCTTAGGGTGCGCTTAAGGAAGGGATCGGGGACGGTTAAAGGTCGGGAGCGATCTGGCGGGTCTGCGCCGGCGCACCGACCCGCGATGACCCCGCCGCTCCGGTTCGCGTCCGTCCAGCTGGATCCAGATCCTGACCTCGGTCCCGCCCAGGACGGAGCGCCCGATCCGCACGTCCCCGCCCGTCGACTCGGCGAGCCTGCGCACGATGTCGAGCCCCAGTCCCGTCGAACCGTCCGCGCCGGACCCGCGGCCGCGGGCCATCGCCGCCTCCGGGTCGGCTATCCCCGGCCCCGCGTCCGAGACGAGCACGATCACGGCGTCCTCGCCGTTGTGCACGTCGACCGCGAAGGCCGTGCCCTCGGCGGTGTGCCGGAACACGTTCCCCAGCAGCGCGTCGAGCGCGGCGACGAGATCGGCGCGCGCCACCGGTATCCGTACGGGCCGGTCGACGCCGGCCACGCGCACCTTGCGTCCCTCGTCCTCGGCGAGGGCCGACCAGAAGTCCATGCGCTCCCGGACGACCTCGGCCGCGTCGCAGCCGACGCCGGCGCCGACCGCCGCGGTCTGCGGCTTGGCGTCCCGGGCCGTGCGGATGATCGTGTCGACCTCGCGCTCCAGCTGGGCGACCGCGGCCCGGGTCTGCTCGGCGGCGGGTCCGTCCCCGAGCGAGGCCGCGTTCAGCCGCAGCACGGTCAGCGGCGTACGCAGCCGGTGCGACAGGTCCGCCGCCAGTTCCCGCTCGTTCGCCAGCAGTTGCACGACCTGGTCGGCCATGGAGTTGAAGGCGACCGCCGCGAGCCGCAGCTCGGTCGGCCCCTCCTCCGGCACCCGCGCGCCCAGCTTCCCCTCCCCCAGTTCGTGCGCGCTCTCCACCAGGCGCTGCGCGGGCTGCACCATCCGTACGCCGAGCCGGTCGGCCACCGCGACCGAGCCGACGACGAGCGCGGCGCCGACCCCGGCGAGGACGGCCCAGGCCGTGCCCAAGCCGTTGGTGACCTCCGACTCGGGGACGTACACCTCGACGACGGCGATGGCGCCCGAGCTCAGCGCGACGGGCTGCAGCAGCGTGGAACCGCCGGGCACCTCGGTGGTGGAGGCGCGGCCCAGCCGGCGGGTGGTGGCGATGTCCTTGTCGGCGGCCCGCTGCCGCCCGATGTCGAGGGCCTGCTGCTCCTCGGCGCCGGCGCCCGCCCCGTCCTGCGCGCTCTCCGGATCGCCCGCGGGTATGTGCACCGCCATGCCGGCGTCCGACGCGGCCGAGGCGACGACCCGCTCCAACTGGACCCGGTCGGTGGTGATCGACAGCGCCGGGGCGATGGCCGCCGCCTCCCGCTCGGCGTTCGAGAAGGCCCGGTCCCTCGCCATCTCCCTGATCACCAGACCGAGCGGCACCGCGAAGGCCACCACGACCATCGTGGTGACGGCCACACAGACCTTGACCAGCGCCCACCTCATCGCGCCGGCCCCGCGTCCCCGGCGGGCCCCGGCGGTTCGAGCTTCACGCCGACCCCGCGCAGGGTGTGCAGATAGCGCGGCCTGGCCGCCGTCTCGCCCAGCTTGCGCCGCAGCCAGGACAGATGGACGTCGATGGTCTGGTCGTCCCCGTAGGACTGCTGCCACACCTCGGCGAGCAGTTCCCTGCGGGCCACCACGACACCGGGCCGCCCGGCGAGGAAGGCCAGCAGGTCGAACTCACGCCGCGTCAGGTCCAGTCGTACGCCGTCCAGTTCCGCCTGGCGGCGCAGCGGGTCGATGGCGAGGCCGCCCACCCGGAGCTGCGGTGCGGCCGGGGGCTCCGCGGCCGAGGACCGGGCGCGGCGCAGGACCGCCGCCATCCGGGCCGACAGGTGTTCGACCGAGAACGGCTTGGTCAGATAGTCGTCCGCCCCGTCGTTCAGCAGCCGGACGATCTCCGTCTCGTCGTCCCGCGCGGTCGCCACGATCACGGGCACGTCGGTGATGCCGCGCAGCATCTTCAGCGCCTCGGCCCCGTCCAGGTCGGGCAGGCCGAGATCCAGGATCACGACGTCGAAACGGAAATGGGCGACCTCGCGCAGCGCCTCCAGGGCCGTGCCGACACTGCGCACCGTGTGCGCGGCCTCGGTCAGGTGCCGGATGAGGGCGGAGCGTACGAACTGGTCGTCCTCGACCACGAGCACACTTGCCATGAGCGGCACCGTACGCCAATCAGGCGAACCGGGTCCTGGGCCTGTGGACAACTCCCGGGCCTGTGGACGGACGGGACACGGACGGGACTCGTGGGGCAGGATGGCCCGCGATGCGCAGAGGACTCGTACACGTACTGGCTTGGTCGCTCGCCACGGGCGCGGCGGTCACGCTGTCGTGGTGGGGTGTGCACACGGTCATGACGGGCACGGCCTACGATCCGCCGCGGGCGCTGCCGATCAACGCGGACGGGGCGGCGCGGGCGGTGCAGCCGCTGGCCTCCGCCACGAGCCGGCCCGAGTCCCCGGCCGGGTCGTCGCCCACGCCGTCGAAGAGCCCGTCGCCGAGAGCGAGCCGCTCCCCTTCGGCCACACCGTCGCCCTCGCCCTCACCCTCACCCTCGCGGTCGAAGCCGGCCGGCCCCGCTCCCGGCGCGAGTGCCCTCGGTGAGGTGAAGGGTTATGACACCGAGGGGGGCCGGGTCGTCTTCGACCTCGGCACGTCGTCGGCGTCGCTGGTGTCCGCGACCCCCGCCTCCGGGTGGTCGATGCAGGTGTGGAGGACGGAGACGTGGATCCGGGTGGAGTTCTCCGCCGGGGCGGACCGGGTGACGGTGTTCTGCACGTGGCACGACTCCGCTCCGCGGGTCGAAGTGAACAACTACTGAGGTCGCGGATCCGTCCGCGGCCTGAAGGTGCTGAGGCACGGGCGGTCCGCGTCGCCCCCGCCCGGACGGGACCGCCGAGTGCCGCTACCGGAAGGCCGACGGCGGGGGCGCGGGTGACGGCACTGCCGTCGCGTCCGTCACCGGGGTCGCTCCGCCGGTGAAGGCCAGAAGCTGCCTGCCGTGTTCGACTCTGGCCGGGTGGGGGTCGGAGGCCGCCCGGCGGGTCAGTTCCGGGACCGGGAGCGGCTGGTCGGAGGCGACCAGGACCGCGTTGCCGAAACGCTTGCCGCGCAGGACCGTCGGGTCGGCGACCAGGGCGAGTTCGGGGAAGACACCGGCGGCCGTGGCGATCTGACCGCGCAGATGCGCGAGGGGCGGGCCGTCGGCGAGGTTGGCGGCATACAGGCCGCCGGCCCTGACGACCCGGCGGATGTCGGTGAGGAACTCGCCCGACGTCAGATGCGCGGGCGTGCGCGCCCCGCTGAACACGTCCGCGATGACCAGGTCCGCCCAGCCGTCCGGCACCTTGGCGAGCCCTTCGCGCGCGTCGGCGGACCGCACCCTGATCCGGGCGTTCGGGTCCAACGGCAGCTCGCGCCGCACGAGTCCGACGAGCGCCGCGTCCCGCTCGACGACCTGCTGGGTGGAGCGGGGACGGGTCGCGGCCACGTAGCGGGCGAGGGTGAGGGCCCCGCCGCCGAGGTGCACGGCCTGCACGGGCCTGCCGGGCGGGGCGACGAGGTCGATGACGTGCCCGAGACGGCGTTGGTACTCGAAGCCCAGATACGCGGGGTCGTCGAGATCGACATGGGACTGCGGCGCACCGTCGATGAGCAGGGTCCACCCCCGCGCCCGCTCCCGGTCGGGCACCAACTCGGCCACCCCTCCGTCGACCTGTTCGACAACGGCGGAGGGCCCACTCCGCCGCTCACCTGCCCGTTTGCTCTTGGCCCTGCCCATCCCCCCATTATCAGCGGTACAGAACAAACTGCCCCGGCGCCATCCCCTCAAGGGGCGCGGGGAACTGCGCGACAAGCCACAACGCACCCGCACCCGACCCGGACCCCCCGCCCCCCGAACCCCGCCAAGCCTCAACGGCAGTTGTCCGCGGCGGCGATCAGCCGCGCAGCCTCCCCCAGCGCCGCCCGCAACACGGCAGGGTCCGTGGCCGACTCCGCCCTCCTCGGCGGCAGCAGCCAGTCCGACCCCTCGACCGGCGGCTCGGGCGCCGGCCGAACCCCCCGCCCGCCGGTCCGCGTACACGTACTGCCCGGGACATCCCACGCGGAAGCCGTACCGGGCGGCACCAGAAAGCCCAGCGTGTCGCAGTTGTCGTCGTGCAGAACGGGACCGACCGCCTCGGCGGGAGCACCCCGCCGCAGGATGTCGACGGCCTCAAGACCCTGCCGGGCGGACACGGTGACGAGATCGCACGAGCCCTCGGAGCCGGAACCGGAACCGGGGCCCGGGCCGGAACCGGGGCCGGAACCGTCACCCCGCTCGGCACACGGCACGCCCGGAGGACAGCGATCGACGCCCTGCCTGGTCTCCATCCTGGCCTCCACCACGGAACCCCTCCTCGATCGAGCACACCGCATGGTTCAACGCCGGGCCGCGTCAACGGCTACGGCGAAACTCGGCCGCGAAGGATGGCAGTTCATGGCAGAACAGGGATGAGATATCCCGTTTGTCACCAAACCCCACGTGACGGGCTCGGCACAGGGAGTACGTTCGTGCCCGCCGGAAACACCGCCGCGACACGATCGGTCACATGATCAACTCGCGCCGGCCCCGGCCTGGTTCGACGGTTCGCGAGAGAGGGCCCGGCCATGGCGTCGTCACCGATGACCGCGTCGTCCACGTCACCTCGGCCGCCGCGGCCGAATCTCGTCTTCCGGCGCCTGCGCGGCCGGCGCTCGCCGGGCGAGTTCGCCGCGGCGGTGCGGCGGGCGGCCCGGGAGATCGACGAGCGGGTCAGCTGCGACGCGCGCTACATCGGGCGGGTCGAGGCAGGCGAGATCCGCTGCCCCAACTACGCGTACGAACGGGTGTTCCTGCACATGTTCCCCGGCCGGACGCTGACCGACCTGGGGTTCGTGCCTCGTTCGGCGGTGCGCGGGCGGGGGGCGCGCACCGCCGGGCAGGCGCCGCCCGCACACACCGAGAGCCCGCCGTACGCCTCGCACGAGACGGACGGGGCGTACGAGCCGTGGGCGACGACACACGGCCCGCAAAACCGCCAGGACCAGCACGTCCCGCAGAACCCGCATGACCCTCACGACCCGCAGAACCCGTTTGACCCTCACGACCCGCGCGACCCGCACGAGTTCGACGATCGGAACCACGAGGAGAGCGACGTGCGACGTCGCGCATTCATGAGCGGGGGCACCGCCACCGTGGCGGCGGCCTCCCTGGGCCCCTGGGGGTTCCTGTTCGGCGGCACGGCCGAGGCCGCGCCGCGTTCCGCGCGCCGGGCCGGCGAGGCCGAGGCCGGCGCGCTGGAAGAGGCCGTCCGCAAGATCCGGCTGCTGGACGACCGGCACGGCGCCGACGGCCTGTACCGGAGGGCGGCGGCTCCGCTGCGCGCCGCGTACGCCCTGCTGGACGCCGGATCGGCCCGGCGGTCGACCACCGAGCGGCTGCACACGGGGGCCGGGGAACTGGCCATCTCCGTGGGCTGGCTGGCGCACGACTCGGGGCGGTTCGACGACGCGCGCTCGCACTACGCGGAGGCGCTCGCGACGGCCCGGGTGGCCGCGGACCCGGCCCTGGAGGCGCACGCCTTCTGCAACATGTCCTTCCTCGCCCGGGACGCGGGGCGACCGCGTGAGGCGGTACGGGCGGCCCAGGCGGCGCAGTACGCGGCGCGCCCCCTCGGCTCGGCCCGGCTCCTGTCGCTGCTCGCGCTGCGCGAGGCGGGCGGCTGGGCCGGGCTCGCCGACCGGACGGGCTGCGAACAGGCGCTGGCCCGGGCGCAGACCCTCTACCGGCGCGGCCCCGGTGACGCCGACCCGGAGTGGATGAGCTTCTACGGGGACGCCGAACTGGCGGGCCTGGAGGCCCAGTGCTGGTCGACGCTGGGCGACTGGCCCCGCGCGGCCCACCAGGCCCGCCGGGCGACCCGCCTCCAGGACCCGCACTTCACCCGCAACCTGGCGCTCTACACGGCCGAGCTCGCCGACGACCTGGCCCGCGCCGGGCACCCCGACGAGGCGGCCGCGGCCGGGCTGCGCGTCCTGGACCTGCTGGACGAGGTCCAGTCGTGCCGGGTGCAGACGATGCTGGCGGGCACGGCGAGGGTCCTGCGGCCGCACCGCCGCGCGTCGGGGGTGTCGGACTTCCTGGACCGGCACGAAGCCCTGCCGCGGTCCGCCTAGCGAGAGAAACCGGCGGCGACGCGATCCGGCAGCCGTGCGACGCGAACCGGCCGGGGTGGGGTCGGTGGGCCGGAGGTCACGCGATCAGGTGGCCGCAGTCGTTCCAGGACTCGATCGCGGGCTCTCCGTAGGCCCAGCCCAGGACCGAGAGGGACGTGGGGTTCAGGCGGACGCGGGCCGCGAAGTCGATGTCCAGGCCGAGCCAGCGGGCGCCGATCGAGCGCAGGATGTGCCCGTGGGCGAACACCAGCACGTCGCGCTCCGCCGAGCGGACCCACTCGACCACCTCGTCCGCGCGCGCGGAGACCTCGGCGAGGGTCTCGCCGCTGGGCACTCCGTCGCGCCAGATGAGCCAGCCGGGGCGGTCGGCCCGGATCTCGTCGGGGGTCATGCCCTCGTACGTGCCGTAGTCCCACTCCATGAGCGCGTCCCACGGGGTCGCACGGCCGCCGAAGCCGGCGAGTTCGCAGGTCTCCCGCGCGCGTGCCAACGGACTGGTGCGGACCTCCACTCCGGGGAGGCCGTCCAGCGGCGCCCGGTGCAGGCGGTCACCGAGCAGTTTCGCGCCCCGCCTGCCCTCGTCCAGGAGCGGGATGTCGGTCCTGCCGGTGTGCTTGCCGGACAGCGACCATTCCGTCTGTCCGTGCCGGGCCAGCAGGATGCGCGGTGCCATGAAGGAGGGCCTTTCCGGGAGGACCGAACGGTGTGGTCGGTGAACCGCAGGAGAACGAGGGATGGATCACTCCATCATCGCGCACGTGCGCGGGGAGCAACCCGGCGGGCGATCTCTGCGTCTTCGAGCACCAGGGGGCGCTCCCACGGAGGCGGCGCACAGACCGTACATTGGTCCGCGGCACCGCGGCCGGGGGAGCAGGAGGGGGAGGGATCGGATGCTGCTGACCGATGCACCAGGCACCGAGGCGGCACCGCGTACCCGCCTCCGCTGGTGGACCGAGCTGCCCCTGCTCCTGCTGGTGTACGGGGCGTACTCGGCGGGACGGCTCCTCGCGCGCGGGGACGTGACGCACGCCGTCGACCACGGTCTGGCGATCCTGCGCGTGGAGAAGTTCTTCTTCCTCAACGCCGAGCACCCGCTGAACCGGCTGTTCACCCGGGAGCCCTGGCTCGGCATCCCGGCGGACTTCTGGTACGCGTCGCTGCACTACATGGTGACGCCCGTCGTCCTCGTCTGGCTGTTCCGGTCCCGTGCGGTGCGTTACCGGGCCGCCCGGACCTGGCTGATGACGTCGACGTTCATCGGGCTGATCGGTTTCACCCTGCTGCCGACCTGCCCGCCGCGGCTGCTGTCGGCCGGCCACGGGTTCGTCGACACCATGGCCCAGTACAGCGACTACGGCTGGTGGGGCGGCGAGGCGAGCGCGCCCCGCGGACTGGGCGGCATGACCAACCAGTACGCGGCGATGCCGAGCCTGCACTGCGGCTGGGCCCTGTGGTGCGGTGTGCTGCTCTGGATGTACGGCGGCACCCGGCTCACCAAGATCGCGGGCGTCCTGTATCCGCTGGTCACCACGATCGTGGTGATGGGCACCGCCAACCACTACTTCCTCGACGCGGTCGCGGGCTTCGCCGTCATGGGTGCCGGGTTCCTGCTCGTGCGGCCGGTGCTGCGGCTCGCGGACACGGTCCGGGCGCGGTACGGGATCCGTCCCTATGCGGCGGCCCTCGGGGGCCCCGCGGTCGCCCCGCACGGCACAGGTTCCTCAATTGTCAGTGCGGGGTGCCAGACTTCGCCGGGTGAGCGACTTCCCCGACAGCGCAAGGTCCCAGCCACCCCGGGTGCCGCCGAGCCGGGAGCCGGCGCGGGAGTCAGTCCCGCCGACGCGGGGGACGAGACTCCGGCAGCGGCTCGCTGAGCTGCGCGGCGCGGCCGTCCCGCCGCAGCCGCTGGACGCCCGCGCCCTGGCGGCGCTCGCCGCGAACCCGGGATGCCGGCGGCGCGCGATCCTCGACGGGGCCGGCGTGAACAAGGCGGTGCTGGCGAGCGCGCTCGGCTCGCCGTCGGCGTTCGGGCAGTCGCAGTTCGCGTTCATGCGGGGCAACGCCTTCGAGGCGCGGGTCAAGGCCGACGGCGGCGCGGAGCTGCTGCGGCTCGTGCACGAGAAGCTGGACCCGGGGGCCGAGCCGCCCGCGGCCGGTGCCGTTCCCGACCTCACCGCGGCCGGCCCCGAGGGGCGCACGGCCCGTACGGCACTGGCCCTGCGCGAGGCCGGTGCGGCGGGTGGCTGGACGCTGCTCGACCATCCGTTGCTCGCGCTGGACGTGGCGGGCTCCCCCGCCTACCTGGAGCCGGACGCGGTGGTCGTGCACCCCGACGGGAGCTGGACGGTCGTCGAGATCAAGTCCTTCCCGATGCTGGACGGTTCGGCGGACGCGGCCAAGGTGGGCGCGGCGGCCCGCCAGTCCGCGGTGTACGTCCTGGCGCTGGAGCGGGTCGCGGCCCGGCTGGACCCGGCGCCCGAGGTCCGGCAGACCGTGCTGCTGGTCTGTCCGAAGGACTTCTCCAACCTGCCCACCGCGTCGGCCGTGGACGTCCGCAAGCAGCGCTCGGTGACCCGCCGCCAGCTGGACCGGCTCACCCGCGTCGAGGACATCGCCGAGGCGCTCCCGGAGGGCACGTGCTTCGCCCCCGACCTCCCCGCCGCCGAGCTGACGGCCGCGGTGGAGTCGGTCCCGGCGACCTACGCCCCCGAGTGCCTCTCCGCCTGCGAACTGGCCTTCCACTGCCGCGCCCGCTCCCGCGCGGAACGGGCGGTGACCACCCTGGGCCGCTCCCTGCGGGCGGAACTGGGCTCCCTGGCGACGGTGGACGACGTCCTGTCGGCGGCCCGGGGCACCTCGGGCGACCCGGCCGACCCGACGGTCGCGGCCCTGCGCAGAGCGGCGGCACTCCGCGCGGAGGCACTGGGCACCCCGAGCACCGTAAGGGGCGCGGGGAACTGCGCGACCAGCCACGACGGCGCCGCACCCGACACATCACAGCCCGCACAGCCCGCACAGCCCGCACAGCGAACCGTCGGGCGACCGGGGGCAGCATGTCCCTGATCACCACCCTCGCCCGGCTGGAGGCCGTGGACACCGGCCGGGCCCAGCCCCTCGCCACCGTCCGCCACCGCCACCTCACCGACCGCCCCCTGGTCCTCGTACCGCTCACCACCGCGGGGGAGGCCGGCGCCCCTCTGGGCGCCCTGGTCGGCACCGACCGCGACGAGCCCCGTCTGCTCGTCGTGCCCCAGCCCCGGGACCGCGACCTGAGGTTCGCGTTCCTCGCCCAGCTCGCGGACATCGTCCTGCCGTACATCGACGGCTACGCCGAGGACGTGGAGGCGGCCGAGCGCAGCGAGACGGACCCGGAGACCGGCAAGCGGGTCAAGGTGGAGGTCGAGCTGTGCGCGGACGCCCCGCAGTTGATCGTGCCGAGCCGCGCCGGCATCGACCTCGTACGGCTGCTCGGCCGCTCCATGCGCTTCCGGCGCACCGCCGAGCAGGACCCGGAGACCCCGCACCCGGCGCCCCCGCGCGTGCCCCTGCTCGGCCGCTGGCTCACGCATTACGGGGAGCGCGCGCGAGTGCCGGGTTCGTCGCTCCTGGCCGCCCTCACGGACATGCTGTCGCGGCACTGGGCCACCGGCCAGTCCACCCTGGAGGACCAGCACCTCGGGGCACTGCTCGCCTGGATCGACCCGCCGGAGGGCGAGTCCGGCGCGGCGGCGGCGCTCCGCGCCGAGCTGCTGCGGGACGCCCAGGGGCAGCTCGTCTGCCCGCCCGCCGGGCCCGCCACCGACCCGGCCTTCGACAACAAGCTGCTCGCCCCCGCCATCGAGCGCTACGACCGCGCGCGTACGGCGCTCGCCGCCGCCGAGGACGGTGTCGAGGCGGACGAGCGGCTGGGTGACCTCACCGCGGCCGAACGGCACATCCGCGATCTGGTGGCGAGCCGCACCCGCCCCACCTGGGACGCGGTGTGGCACGGGCTCGACCTGCTGCGGACCCTGCCGGAGGGGCCGCACGCGGCCGACCGGTGGACCCGCGACCGCTGGTCGTTCACCGGGCACCGCGACCGGGTCCTGGCCGGCGAGCCACCGCAGCCGCGCCGGGACGACGCGGTCACGGCGGCGAACAAACTCGCCACGCGCGAGCGCGAACAGGCCCGGCTGGAGGCACAGGAGGCCCTCGACGACCCGCTCGTCATGGCGGGACGGCGGCTCGCGGGCGAGGCGTTCGCGGGTGAGGTCACCGATGTCGTGATGGCGTACGGCGAGGGGAAGCGGCCGAGGCCGCGCCCGCTGGTGACCGTGCGCACGGACGACACCCCGCATCTCGGCGAGCGCGCGAAGGTCTACCGCTCGCTCGGCGGAAAACCGCAGGCGGCGGAGTTCGTGGGGTACGCGGACGACGGCGCGACCGGGGCCGGGGCCACTCCGCCGGCGTCCGGCGGCGTACTCGTCGTGCTGCGCGTCCTCGACAAGATGGGCCGCGGCAAGGAGCCGGAGCCCGGTTCCGTACCGGAGAAGGGCGACCTGCTCTGCTTCACGCTCTTCGAGCACGAGCAGCGGGGCGGCGCCAAACTGCCCGACCCGGAGGACACGCCGTGGACGCACGGCGGGCCGCCCGGAGAGACCGACGCCGCCCCGCGGCCCGACGCCGTGACCGAAGAGGACGTCCTGTGACCACCGTGTCCGATCCGGGGGCCGAGGCCGGCCGCGCCACCGACGCGATCCTGCGCGACACCCTGCACGGGGCGCACCGCGGGGTCGTCGTCGACTCGCCGCCCGGCGCCGGCAAGTCCACGCTCGTCGTACGGGCCGCGCTGGAACTGGCCGACGCGGGGCGCCCGCTGATGGTCATCGCCCAGACGAACGCGCAGGTGGACGACCTGGTGCTGCGGCTGGCCGAGAAGAACCCGGAGCTGCCCGTCGGCCGTCTGCACAGCAGTGACTCCGACCCGTACGACAAGGCGCTCGACGGGCTGGCGAACGTCCGCAAGTCCGCGAAGGCGGGCGACCTCGCCGGACTGGACGTGGTCATCTCGACGGCCGCGAAGTGGGCGCACGTCAAGGGGGTCGAGCCGTGGCGGCACGCGATCGTCGACGAGGCGTACCAGATGCGCTCGGACGCGCTGCTCGCGGTGGCGGGGCTCTTCGAGCGGGCGCTGTTCGTGGGCGACCCGGGCCAGCTCGACCCGTTCGCCATCGTGGGCTCGGAGCAGTGGGCGGGTCTGTCGTACGACCCGTCTGCCTCGGCCGTGACGACGCTCCTCGCCCACAATCCGGAGCTGCCGCAGCACCGGCTCCCGGTCTCGTGGCGGCTCCCGGCGTCGGCGGCGCCGCTGGTCTCGGACGCGTTCTACCCCTTCACGCCGTTCCGCAGCGGCACGGGGCACGGGGACCGCCGGCTCACCTTCGCCGTGGCGTCGGACGGTTCGGGCCCCGACCGGGTCATCGACGAGGCGGCGGAGTCGGGCTGGGGTCTCCTGGAGCTGCCCGCCCGGCACACTCCGCGCACGGACCCGGAAGCGGTCCGGGCCCTCGCCCTGGTCGTACGCCGTCTGCTGGACCGGGGCGGCGCGGCGACCTCGGAGCGGTCCCCCGACCCCGCTCCCCTGACGGCCGACCGGATCGCCGTCGGCACGGCCCACCGCGACCAGGCGGCGGCCGTCCGCGCGGCGCTGGCCGAACTGGGCGTGCCGCAGGTGACCGTGGACACGGCGAACCGGCTGCAGGGCCGCGAGTTCGACGTGACCGTCGTCCTGCACCCGTTGTCCGGCCGTCCCGACGCGACGGCCTTCCATCTGGAGACGGGCCGCCTGTGCGTCCTGGCCTCCCGGCACCGCCACGCCTGCATCGTCGTCTGCCGCGCCGGCGTCACCGACCTCCTCGACGACCACCCCTCCACGGAACCGGTCCAGCTGGGGGTCACGGTCAAGTTCCCGGACGGCTGGGAGGCCAATCACGCGGTGCTGTCCCACCTGTCCGAACACCGGGTGCCGTGGGAGCCGTAGAGGCCCTCTTGCGCGGTCAAGGGACAATGGACGGTGGCCCACCACGAGGACGGGCCGACCGCGTACGAGGAGGAGCAGTCATGGCGGAGCCCACGCCGCGTCGGAACGAGCCGCGGCTTCGCCCCGCGCCCCTGCTCTTCGAGCCCGCGGAGGCCGCCGCGGATCCGGAGCACTTCTTCGACCTCGAGTCGATCGACGACCCGCAGGCGCTGCTGGCCCGCGCCACGGAGCTGACGCTCGCCTTCCGCGCGGCCGCCGACCGGGCCGTGGAGTTCCAGGCGATGGCCGCCGCGCAGCTCGCCGATCCCCGCCGCTTCGACCGGCTCACCCACGCGGCGATCGCCGAGCGGGCCGAGTGGACCGAGGACTACGCGAAGAAGATGGTCGAGTTCGGGCGGGAGCTGCTGCGCGGCGCGGACGCCGAGGGGTACGCGGACCCGGTCTGACCGCCCCCTTGGCATATGCCAGGCGGGCAAGATACTCCACCCCGCCCCACCCTGTCCTCGCTTTCCGCAACTCTGCGGAATCACTCGCTCACCCCCGGTACACCTGAATGTCATGAGCATCGATCGGAACCCGCTTCCGGACATGTGCGAGGCCCTCGGAACCCTGGCGGTCACCGAAGCCACCCAAGCCACCGACGCCTTCGAGGTCACCGGGGTCACTCCGGAAGGCGCGGCCTGGCTCGCCTCGGCGGGAACGCATCCGCGCAGCACCCGCATCCTGTGGGAGGACCGGCCCACCGCCCCCGTGGTGCTGGCCTGCGGCTCCGCCTTCGACGTCGTCAGCACCCCCGAGGTCTTCGGCCGCCTGATGCTGGACCGGCTGTGGGACGAGGGCCCCGGCTCGGGCCCGGTGGCCGCCCATCGCGGCCGGCTGCTCCTGTTCGCCGCCCCGGGCACGGCCCAGCGCCTGCCCTCGCTGCTCGGCTGGGAACAGCGCGGCTCGGGCGGCGCCTCCGACCGCGGCCGGGCCATCCCGCCGCTCCTCTGCCACGGCACCGGCGACGCGGTGACGGTCCCCGCCCCGACCCCGGTGCACACCGCGACGGCGGCGGCCACGGCGGCACCGGCCGCCGCCCGGCTCGACTCCCGCTGGCTCGTCGCCCCCGACACCCGCGCGCCCTGGCTGCCCGGCCCGGAGGTCATGCTCTGGGCCGCGGTACGGGCGGCCCGGTCAGCGGCCCGGCGGCGCCTGTCGGAGCCAGTCGGAGCCCTCCCCGGCGGCGCCGTTATCGATTTTTCCTCCCGCCGATCAGGATGCTAAGGTCTACGACGTCAGCAGGCGCCGCTAGCTCAGTTGGTTAGAGCAGCTGACTCTTAATCAGCGGGTCCGGGGTTCGAGTCCCTGGCGGCGCACAGACAGTGAGAAGCCCCTCGCGGAAGCGGGGGGCTTCTCGCATACCGCGTCGGGCCACCTTCACGTCATCACGTCCGGCGCGTCGTCCCGTCGGGCGCCTCAGGACGCGCCCGTCGAGACCGTCACCGTCCACGCCCCCGAGGCCGTCCGGTCCTCCACCGTGATCCGTACGTCCTCGCCGGGCACCGTGAAGCTCTCCCCGAGGGCGACCGGCGCGTCCGCGAGCGGGCCGTAGACCGAGTCCTCCCAGCAGTCCCCGGACCCGGGGTGCGCGTCGACGACCTCGATCGGCCCGCGCCCCGACTCCGCCTCGCTGCGCACGCGGTAGACGAGGACGCCCTGCGAGCAGGCCGCCCGGTCGTTGCCGGCCGGCCCCCGTACCTCGAAGGCGATGACGCGGTCCCGGGCCGTCCGCACCACCGCCAGTTTCGTCCCGCCCCCCGACCCGAACCCCGCCCAGCCCGGCCCGCCCTCCGGCGCACCCGCCCGCGTGGCGGCCTCCGCGCCCGCGGCGGCCGTGCCCGGTCCCGCCGCCAGCGGTTCGAGCGTCAGCCGCGTACCCCGGCGCCCGGCGCCCCGTACACACGCCACCTGGCGCGGTTCCAGCCACCCGAGCTTCCACTTGTGCCAGCCGAAGAGGTCCGGGGCCAGCCCGAACTGGCTGCCCATGAGGTCCCAGTCGCCGACGTACGTGTCCCAGTCGCCCTTGCCGTCGGCGGGGCGGTGGTACAGATCGGGCAGATCGAAGACGTGACCGGTCTCGTGGGCCAGGACCAGCCGGTCGGGCGGGTGCTTCTCGAACACCGTGACGACCCGGTGGATGTCCTTCCCGTCGGCCCGCAGGGGCACGTCGAGGTTCACCACCTTGGTCGCGTCCGAGTCGACGCCGGGAGCGTCGGGATCGGCGACGAGGTAGACGACGTCGTAGCGGGAGAAGTCGACCCGGGAATCCGTCACCTCCAGGGCGTCCCGCAGGTACGCGGAGCGTGCCGTCGTGTTCCAGTCGCGCCGTATGGCGTACGAGGTCGAGGCGCGCGGCATCCTGATCCACTCCTGGAGCGGGTGCGGACGCAGCCGGAACTTTCCGTAGGAAGCCTGTTCGAAGAAGCGGCTGGTGGCCGGGAAGTAGTCGGCCGTCAGTTCGCCGGGTCCGGTCAGCGGCTCGGCGTCCGGGAAGGACAGGAAGACCATCACCGCGTCCAGGCGGCGGGTGGGCCGCGGATAGGCGGCGTTCCAGGTGTCCAGGCCCTCGGAGTGGTGGGCCGCGGTCCGCTTCAGCGAGCACGGCATCGAGAGCGGCACGGCGACCGAGGGCCCGAGCAGGGAGGTGGCGGCGAGGGCCGACATGGAGGTGAACACGGCCGCGGGACCACGCCACCCGTACTGCCATCCATGCCGACGGGGTCCGGCCCCGCCACGGGTGGACCCCCTGAGGGGGAGCAGACGCGGCACGTCGACCTCCGGATGCGGAATTCGGGATACCGCACCCAGACTGTGCCGATATGTTCATCTACGCCCTGTTTATCTGATCCAAAGGAGTGAGGAGGCCGACATCCGACCGAGAGCGTCGGGGAGCACCAGGGGGGCGCCTGGCCGCGCCGACACCCCGACCACTCACTGAACGTCACAAGTGGTCGGCCGGTGAAGGAACCTGTCCAGGTGCGGGCAGAAACGATCTGTCAGAAAGGGGTGCCGTTCCTGGACACTGGGCAGTAGCTGGAAGGGCTTACGGACAGCCTCTATGATCGGCACACTTTCCTGCGCGGACACGGCTGGAGCGGCCGTCCACCACCGGCCGACCCCCGACGAGACCTGTACGACGAACGAGTGCACAGCGGGAGCGAACGGTGAGCGGAACGTCCGATGGGCCGGCGCCCACGGCAGACCTCGTCCGGTCGGCCGTCACAGAAAGTGATTTTGCGACCCCTCCTCGCGCCGGGACCCCCTCCCCCGAGGAGCGGGCCCGACGGGTCGAGCCCCTGGTAGACCCCCTGATCGATCCCCCGGTCGATCTCTCTGCGGAGCTTCCGGTCGGCCTCTCGGCCGAGTTCCCGGTCGGTCTGGCGGCGGGCCTTCCGGCGCGGCTCTCGGCCCCCGCCGCGGCCGGGAAACCGGCGCGCGCGGAGACCGGCACGGCGGCGGGCAAGGCTGCGGGCAAGGGCGACGAGGCCAGGACCTTTCGAGCCACCTTCGCCGCGGCGCCCCTCGCGATGGCCGTCGTGGACCGCGAGGGCCGGATCGTCACAGCCAACGACACCCTGGCCGCGCTGCTCGGCGCGGCGTCCGACGGGAACGGCCTCGCCGGCCGTATCGCCGCCGATCTGGTGGACCTCGCCTCGGACGCCCGTACCTGGCACGCGTACCGCGAGGTGCTGCGCGGCCGGCAGGCCCGGCTCCGCTGCACCCGGCGGCTCAAACACCCCGACGGCCACTCGCTCTGGGCGCAGGTGACCGTCAGTCCGCTGCCCGAGGAGGAGCGGGCGGTGCTGATCTCGGTCTCCGACATCAGCGGCCGCCGGGAACTCCAGGCCCGGCTGCGGCACCTGCAGATGCACGACCCGGTGACACGGCTGCCCAACCGCACCCTGTTCTTCGAGCGGCTCTCGGCCGCGCTGGAGGCGGAGGCGTACGAGGAGTCCGGCACCGGCCGGATCGGGCTCTGCTACCTGGACCTCGACGGCTTCAAGGCGGTCAACGACACGCTCGGCCACCGCGTCGGCGACCGGCTGCTCGCGGCCGTCGCCGAGCGGCTGACGCGCTGCGCGAACGAGGCCGGGTACGCGAGAACGGCCACGCCGCTGGTCGCCCGCCTCGGCGGCGACGAGTTCGCGCTGCTGGTCGAGGACTCGACGGGTACGGAGCAGCTCGCGGACCTCGCCGACTCGGTCCTCAAGTCCCTCCAGGTGCCGTTCGACCTGTCCGGGCAGCGGCTGTCGGTCTCGGCGTCGATCGGGGTCGTCGAGCGGCACGCGGCCGGCACCACCGCGACCGGACTGATGCAGGCCGCCGACACGACGCTGTACTGGGCGAAGGCCGACGGCAAGTCCCGCTGGACGCTCTTCGACCCGGAGCGCAACGCCCACCGCATGACCCGCCAGGCGCTCTCCTCCACCCTGCGTCCCGCCGTGGAGCGCGGGGAGTTCGCGCTGGAGTACCAGCCGCTGGTGGGCATGGAGGACGGCGTGCTGCACGGCGTCGAGGCACTGGTGCGATGGAACCATCCTCAGTTCGGCACACTGACGCCGAATCGGTTCATCGGACTGGCCGAGGAGGACGGCTCGATCGTGCAGCTCGGCCGCTGGGTGCTGGCCACGGCCTGCCGGCAGGCCCGCCGGTGGCAGCTGGACCACCCGGACGCGGAGCCGGTCCTCGTCAGTGTCAACGTGGCGGTGCGGCAGGTCTGGGACTCCGACCTGGTGTCCGACGTGGCGGCGATCCTCGCGGAGACCGGGCTCGCCCCGCACCTCCTGCAACTGGAACTCACCGAGTCCGCCGTGATGGGCTCCGCGGGCCGGCCGCTCCAGGCCCTGCAGGCGCTCAGCGACATGGGCGTGGGCATCGCCATCGACGACTTCGGCACGGGCTACTCGAACCTCGCCTACCTGAGCCGGCTGCCCGTGTCGGTGCTGAAGCTCGACGGGTCGTTCGTACGCGGCTTCCAGTACGAGAGCGGGGACTACGAGGGAGGTGACGGCAGCGCCGCGCCGCCCAACCCCGCCGACGAGGTCGTCGTCGAGGCGATGATCCAGCTCGCGCACCGGCTCGGTCTGACGGTCACCGCCGAGTGCGTGGAGACGGCGGGCCAGGCGGCCCGCCTGCGGCGCATCGGCTGCGACACCGGCCAGGGGTGGCTGTACTCCCGCCCGGTGCCGCCGGACCGTATCTCCGCCCTGCTGGCCGCGGCGGCCTGCTCTCAGCCCTGAGCCGCCCCCGGCAGGCCGTAGGCGTCCGCGATCAGTTCGTACGAGCGCAGCCGTACCGCGCCGCTGTGGGCGTTGGCCGTGAGCATCAGCTCGTCGGCGCCGGTGCGCTTGTGGAGGCCGTCGAGGCCCGAGCGGACCTCGTCGGCCGTGCCGTGGATGACGTTCGCGTTCCAGGAGTCCATGAACTCCCGCTCCATCGGACTGAAGTCGTACGCCTCCGCCTCTTCCGGCGTCGGGACCAGGCCGGGGCGGCCGGTGCGCAGGCGGACCATGTTCAGCGCGGCCGCCATGACCTGGCGGCGGGCCTCCTTCTCGTCGTCCGTCGCCAGCGCGGAGACGCCGATGAGGGCGTAGGGCGCGTCGAGCACCGCCGACGGCCGGAAGGACTCCCGGTAGAGGTCGAGCGCCGGGATGGTGTTCTGGGCGGAGAAGTGGTGCGCGAAGGCGAACGGCAGGCCGAGGGTGCCGGCGAGGCGGGCGCTGAAGCCGGAGGAGCCGAGCAGCCAGACCGGCGGGCGGTGCGGGTCCTGGACGCCGCCCGGTGAGGTCGCCTGGACGGGGCCGGGGACCGCGTGGATACGGGCGTACGGGTGGCCGGCCGGGAAGTCGTCGTCCAGGAAGCGGGTCAGTTCCGCGAGCTGCTGGGGGAAGTCGTCGGCGCCCTCGTTCAGCCGTTCCGTGCGGCGCAGGGCCGCGGCGGTGGCGCCGTCCGTGCCCGGGGCGCGGCCGAGGCCGAGGTCGACACGGCCCGGGGCCAGGGCTTCGAGCGTGCCGAACTGCTCCGCGATGACCAGAGGGGCGTGGTTCGGCAGCATCACGCCGCCGGAGCCCAGGCGGATGCGGGTCGTGTGGGCGGCCAGATGGGCGAGGATCACCGCCGGCGAGGACGAGGCCACGCCCGGCATGGAGTGGTGTTCCGCCACCCAGTAGCGGTGGAAGCCGCGGGCCTCCGCGAGGCGGGACAGCTCCACGCCGGTCCGCAGGGCCTCGGTCGCGGTGTGGCCCGCGCCTACGGTGACCAGGTCCAGGACGGAGAGGGGGACGGGGGCGGTGCCCTGTGCTGTGCCCCGTATGCCGTCTTTGTCGCTGATCGAGTGGTCCGGTGCCGCCACGGGGTTTCCTCCTGTTAGTGCTCGCGTACTCCGCGATGCCCTAACAGGAGGTGGTCTCCGCTTATTCCCTCGCCCCCGCCGCCCCTACCCTTCCCGTCACTACTCGGGGGCCAGCCCCCGAACCCCCGGTCCTCAAACGCCGGACGGGCTGAAAGCATTTCAGCCCGTCCGGCGTTTGAGGACGAGCGCGCCAGCGCGACAGGGGGGTCTGGGGGCGCAGCCCCCAGGGTCGGGACGGGAAGGGGCGGCGGGGGCGAGAAAAGGCTGCGAGCCGCTCGGTCCCGGCAGGCGCCGCGGATGTGCGCCAGGAAAGGGGCGCAAACTCATCCGCATACCCCGCATCGTTCTGGGTAGCCGCGCGCCCATGGCTCCACCAACTGGGAACGAGAAGAAGGCTTCGCCGGACAGAAGGACCCGCGACCGCGGCCCGCACGGCACGAGCCGCCGGTCGCTCCTGGCCGGCGTCACGGCGCTCGGTGCCCTCGGCACGCTCGGCGCCACCGGCTGCAGCCGGGTGGCGACCGCGTCGGGCGAGAACGGCGGTGACCTCCTGGACCGCCTGAAGGCGCAGGGCGTCGTCCGCCTCGGTATCGCCGGTGAGATCCCCTTCGGCTACATCGACAGGGACGGTGAGCTCACGGGCGAGGCCCCGGAACTGGCGAGGGTCATCTTCAAGCGGCTGGGGGTGGACCGTGTGCAGCCCGTACCGACGGAGTTCGGCTCGCTCATCCCCGGTCTGAAGTCCCAGCAGTTCGACGTGGTGGCCGCCGGGATGTACATCAACGCGGAGCGCTGCGCGCAGGTGATCTTCTCCGACCCCGACTACCAGATGCTCGACGCCTTCATCGTGCGCAAGGGCAACCCCAAGAAGCTGCGCGACTACAAGGACGTCGTCGAGTCGGGGGCGAGGTTCGCGACCGGGACCGGTTACGCGGAGATCCAGTACGCGGTGGAGGCCGGGTACGAGGAGAGCGACATCCTGATCGTCCAGGACCAGGTCGCGGGCATGAACGCCGTCGAGGCGGGCCGGGTCGACGTCTTCGCCGGCACGGCGCTGACCACCCGCGAGGTCGTCAAGAAGTCCCGCAAGGTGGAGTCGACCGAGCCGTTCGCGCCCCTCGTGGACGGCAAGCCGCACACGGACGGCGGCGGTTTCGCGTTCCGCCCCACGGAGACCGGACTGCGGGACGCCTTCAACGTGGAGCTGCGCAAGATGAAGGAGAGCGGTGAGCTGCTCCGGATCCTGCGACCCTTCGGCTTCACCGAGAACGAGATGACCGATCTGACCGCGAAGGAGTTGTGCGGCGGATGACACCGGGACTGTGGGAACTCGTACTGAAGGGCGTCTGGGTCACGGTCCAGCTGCTCGTCCTCAGCGCGCTGCTCGCGGCGGCCGTCTCCTTCGTGGTGGGCATCGCGCGCGTCCACCGGCTGTGGATCGTCCGCTTCCTCGCGGGCTTCTACACGGAGGTGTTCCGCGGCACCTCGGCGCTGATCATGATCTTCTGGGTGTTCTTCGTGCTGCCGCCCGCCTTCGGCTGGCAGCTGGTCCCCCTGTGGGCGGGCACCCTCGCGCTGGGTCTGACGTACGGGGCGTACGGCTCCGAGATCGTGCGCGGCGCCCTGAACTCCGTCGACCCGGCGCAGCTGGAGGGCGGGATCGCGCTCAGCTTCACGCCCTGGCAGCGGCTGCGGCTGATCCTGCTGCCGCAGGCGGTGCCGGAGATGATCCCGCCCTTCTCCAACCTGCTGATCGAGCTGCTCAAGGGCACCGCCCTGGTGTCCGTGATGGGCATGGGCGACCTGGCCTTCAGCGGGAACCTCGTGCGGCTCGCGCTGCAGGAGAGCGCGGAGATCTACACGTACATCCTGCTGATCTACTTCGTGATCGCCTTCCTGCTCACGCGGCTCATGCGCGGTCTGGAGAAGCGGCTGAAGGCCGGGATCGGACAGGTTCCCGAGAAGGGTGTGTCCCAGCGTGAGCTGCACCGCCCGGAGACCACCGGAGTCGGCGGAGGTGCCGTATGACCTGGGACTGGAGTGCCGTCGGCGACTTCATGCCGCACTTCTGGGACGGGCTGCTGGTCACCCTGCAGGCCCTGGTGCTCGGCTCGCTGATCTCCTTCGCGCTCGGCCTGGTGTGGGCGCTGCTGATGCGGGCGCCGTCCCGCTGGGTGCGCTGGCCGGTCGGGGTGGTGACCGAGTTCATCCGCAACACCCCGCTGCTGGTGCAGCTGTTCTTCCTCTTCTACGTGCTGCCCGAGTGGGACATCACGTTCTCCGCGATGACCACCGGTGTCGTCGCGATCGGGCTGCACTACTCGACGTACACGATGCAGGTCTACCGGGCCGGCATCGAGGGCGTGCCGGCCGGCCAATGGGAAGCGGCCACGGCACTGAACCTGCCCCTGACCCGGACGTGGACCGCGGTGATCCTGCCGCAGGCGATCCGCCGGGTGGTGCCCGCACTGGGCAACTACGTCATCTCGATGCTCAAGGACACGCCGATGCTGATGGCGATCACGGTCCTCGACATGCTCGGTGAGGCGCGGCTCTTCGCGCAGCAGAACTTCCAGTTCACCGAGCCGCTGACGGTCATCGGCGTGGCCTTCGTCCTCATTTCCTATCCGGCTTCCCTCCTCATGCGAGCCCTGGAGCGACGTCTTGTCCGCTGACACCCCCCTGACCAAAGACTCCGCGGCCGGCTCCGGCGCCAATCCGGCGGTGGACGGCAGCGAGCTGATCCGGTTCGACAAGGTCACCAAGCGCTTCGGCGGCAACACGGTCCTCGACGAGCTCGACTTCTCCGTCGCGTCCGGCAAGCACGTCACGCTGATCGGCCCGTCCGGATCCGGCAAGACGACGATCCTGCGGCTGCTGATGACCCTGCTCAAGCCCGACGAGGGCACGATCAAGGTGGGCGGCGACTACCTCACCCACGAGGAGAAGAACGGCAAGCTGGTCCCGGCCGGCGAGAAGCACGTCCGCGAGGTCCGCAAGAACATCGGGATGGTCTTCCAGCAGTTCAACCTCTTCCCCAACATGAAGGTGCTGCGCAACATCACCGAGGCGCCGGTGACCGTGCTCGGCATGTCCAAGGACGCGGCGGAGGAGCGGGCCCGCGAGCTGCTCGACCTGGTGGGTCTGGCCGAGCACATCGACAAGTACCCGAGCCAGCTCTCCGGCGGTCAGCAGCAGCGGGTCGCGATCGCGCGGGCCCTGGCGATGCGGCCGCAGGTGCTGCTCCTCGACGAGGTGACGTCCGCGCTCGACCCCGAGCTGGTCGCGGGCGTCCTCGACGTGCTGCGGGACATCGCGCGCACCACCGACATCACGATGCTGTGCGTGACCCACGAGATGAACTTCGCCCGGGACATCTCCGACCAGGTCCTGATGTTCGACTCGGGGCGGGTTCTGGAGTCCGGCCCGCCGGAGAAGATCTTCGGCGCTCCGGAGCACGACAGGACCCGGGAGTTCCTCGGCGCGGTGCTCTGAACCCGCACGGTCCGGGACCGGCCCTTCCGGCCCTGTCGGCGCATGAGCACGGCATATGCCGGGAGAACGCGCCGCAGGCGGGAAGGGCCGGAACGCGCCATCAATCTCGCCGACAGCCCCTCCTCGTACCTGCCGCGGCGGCTATCGTGGAGGGGGCCCGGCCGTCCGGGCCGCGTTGACGCGCAGGTCGCAGAGCGTTCCGCCGACCTGCGAGCCGGGCCGAAAAGCGCAGGGGGACCAACCGTGGCGCTGAAGCACGAGCCGACCGCCCCGTACCACTCGGCCCAGGACGCCCTGCGTGTCCTGGAGACCGTGGCACGGCACACCACCGGAGTCACGGACGCCGAGCTCGCCCGTGACACCGGCCTCGGCACCGACCGCCTCACCGCGCTCCTGCGGATGCTGCGCCGGGAGGGGTACGTCGAGCAGCTCGCGGACGGGGCGTACGTCACCGGGGACGCCTTCGGCAGGCTGGAATCCGCGCACGACCGCGACGAGGCCCTGCGCGGCCAGCTCCAGCGCAACCTCGACCGGCTGCGCGACTCGCTCGGCGCCGCCGTCTACATGAGCCGGTACGTGGACGGTGAGATCCATGTCACCCAGTGCGCGGACGGCCCCGCCACCCCGGCGGTCAACGAGTGGGTGGACTTCCGCTCCTCGGCGCACGCCAGCGCGATCGGCAAGAGCCTGCTCGGTCAGCTCGACCTCAACGGCCGGCGCGACCATCTCTCCCGTCACCGGATGGCCCGGCTGACCTCGCGCACCATCACGAACGAGCGGGTGTTCCTGTCCCGGCTCGACGCCCAGGCGCCCACGGTGCCCGTGCTCGACCTCCAGGAGTACGCGGTCGGCACGGTCTGCGCGGCGGTCCCCATCACGGCCGGCTCGGCCGTGGGCTGTCTCGCCCTCTCCCTGCCGCTGGAACACGTCCACCGGCTGCGCCGGGCGGCGGACACCCTGAACCGCGGCGCGGCTCCGGTGCTGCTCTCCCTGGCGATCTGAGCGGCGCCCCGCACCCGCGGGCCGGGGCAGCTCCCTGACCTGCCCGTCCCAGTGGCCCGCGGCACACGCGGGTGGTGCGGAGCACCCCTGCGGACCGGGTAGTATTTTCTTTGTCGCCGGCCGCGAAAGCGGCAGGCGGGAGTCACGCGCCGCTAGCTCAGTTGGTTAGAGCAGCTGACTCTTAATCAGCGGGTCCGGGGTTCGAGTCCCTGGCGGCGCACAGAACGAAGGGCCTCCGCGAGAGCGGGGGCCCTTCGCGTTGCGCGGGGTCGCGGTTCCACGCACACCGTCACGGCCGTGCCGGCGTGCGTGGAACCGTCCCGTGGGGGGCGGCGGTCAGAAGGTGACGTCGGAGCAGGCGTAGAACGCGTTCCCCGTGTCGGCGATGGTCCAGACCGCGAGGATGACGTGATGACCGCTCTTGCCGGACGGCAGGGTGCCGTTGTGCGAGAGCGTCGCCGGGGGCTGGCCACTGTAGGGGACGGTCAGGAACGGGGCGGTGTCCAGCGCGGACCGGCTCAGCGGAGCGTTCTGGTTCCAGCCGTTCCTGGTGATGTAGTACTTGAAGTCGGTCGTGGAGTGCCGTGCCGTGAACTGCCAGCGGAAGGTGTAGCTCTGCCCGCCGCTGACCCTGGTCGTCGGCCAGGCACCGCCCGAGGGGGTCGTCGCCTTGTCGAGGGCCCCGAAGTTGGTGTGGTTCGCGGAACAGATCTGGCCGTCCGCGGGACCGCCCGCCGGGAAGCCCTTGGGGCCCTCGACGCTCTGGGGCTCCCACTGGATGGCACCGCAGTTGGCCACGCCACCGTTCTGGCAGAGCTTCTGCCTGCTGACGGGAAGGTCGGTGTAGCCGTGGCCGGTGGCCCCGCCGCTGGAGAGCACGAGCGCTCCTGTGGTGGCGAGCCCGACGGCGGCGGCGTACCACTTGAGCCGCTTGCGGGGCGGGGGAGCCGGCTGAAGAGTCGACTGGGGAGTTTCTCGCATGCTGCCGCTCCTGGAGAACGTGGGGGAAGTTCCGTGAGCCGTGCGTGCGCGTCGCGATGCGTCGAGCGATGATTCAGGTCTAGACCAAGTACCAGATTATTGCCAGGACTTGGCTGTGTCCATATCAAAAATGAGATGGGTCCACACGCACCGCGGAGAGAATTTGGTGGCACCGGTCCCGCGAGCCCTCCACGAGCTCCCCGTTCGGGCCGTCGTTGGCCGCCACCCAGTCCCGCGCCTGCGCCTCGTCCCGCCCGCCCGCCAACTGCCGCTCCACCAGCCTCTTCTGCCGCACGTCCCCCGGCACCTCCACGTACCAGCACTCCCCCAGGAGCACGTACGCGTCCCGCCAGCCCGGCAGATCGCAGGCCAGGTAGTTGCCCTCGGTGACGACGAGGCGGGCGGTCGGGGGCACCAGATGCCGTGCGGCGACCGGCTCGTGCAGGGTGCGGTCGTAGTCGGGTACGTAGATGTCACGGGTCGTCTCGTCGGTGACCCGGCGCAGCAGGTCGACGTACCCCCACACGTCGAAGCTCGGCTCGGACCCCTTGCGGGCGGTCAGGCCGAGGCGTGCCAGCTGGGCGTTGGAGAGGTGGAAGCCGTCGAGCGGCAGATAGGCGGCGCCCTCGCCGAGGTGCGCGACCAGGGCGCGGGCCAGGGTCGACTTGCCGGCGCCGGGCGGTCCCGCAAGCCCCAGTAGGGCACGCGGGGTGTCCTCGGTCAGACTCCAGGCGTCCGCGGCGAGTTCGGCGAGGGGACGGGGGGCTTCGGCAGGGGCAGGGGAACCTTGCGCGGGGGTACGGGGGTCTTCGGCGCCAGTGCGGTGGTCAGCGATCTCCATGCCCCGTATAGAACGCCACCGTCAGATCCTTCACCAGGGCCTTGCGCTCGTAGTCGTCCAGCTCGACCAGTCCGCGCACGGTCAGCCGGGTCACCGTGTCCTCGACGGAGTCGACGACCGAGGTGAGGACCTTGTCGCGGTGCCGGGCGTCCAGGGCCGCGATACGGCGGCGCTGCATCACGGCGGCGACCTCGGGCGCGTACTCCACCCCGAGCGGCTGGGCCGAGAACACCTGGAGGCCGACCGCCGCCGCGTCCGCGGCCACGAGGCGGGTCAGCGCGTCGCTGACGGCCTCCGTGTTGCGCAGGGCCGGGGCGTCCGCCCCCCATGCGGCGGCCGGCGCGTTCGGTGAGACGTCCGCCGGCTGCTGGGCGAGCACCCGGGCGAGCGCCGCCTCCACGCACTCGCGCAGGTACCGCTGGTGGTCCTCGACGCCGAGCGCGGCGCGGGCGGTGTCCTTCACCCGCCAGACGACGAGCACGACGACCCGCAGCGCGACCCCGTTCGCGTCGACCGCCGCCAGCGCCTCGCTGCGCCAGTGCCGCAGCCGTACGTCGACCCGGCGGCGCAGCAGCAGCGGGTTCACCCACATGAGCCCGGTGCGCCGCACGGTGCCCCGGTAGCGGCCGAAGAGCCCGAGCACCCAGGCACGCCCGGTGCGCCCGCGCGCGAGCCCGCCGAATCCGAACAGGCCGAGGGCCCCGCAGCCGGCGAGCGCCGCCCACTGGGGGCCGCCGAGCCCGGCGCCCGCGCGGTCCGGCAGGCCCAGCGCGGCCACGGCGAGCGACGGCAGGACGCCCGCCCACCACGACACGAGGACACCCCCGGCCGCACCGGCGGCACCGGCCAGCACTCCGGCGATCCCCGGCAGCACCCGCGCGGGCCGTTCCGTCAGCTCGGGGTCGGCCTCCGGCGCGGGCCGCCGCGGCAGCGGGGCCGGTGTGCGCCGGGCGATCCGCGGCTGCTCCCCCTCCCCCTTTCCGGGCTGCGCCCGCAGGGGGGCGCCGACATCGCGCCGGCGGCTGACGACGGCGGGCGCGAGCGTCACGGACACCGGCTCGGACTCGTCACGGAACAGCAGGTGGACGGGGATCTCGGTGGTCGCCTCGGTGCGGATGACCCGCGCCCCGCGGACACCCGTGTCGCGGCCCGCGGGGTCGCGCCCGCCCGCCTGAGGGCACCCCTCGGACTCCGGTGAGTGTGAAGTGGTCGTCGTACTCATACGTGCCTCCGTGCCTCCGCGCCAGGAAGAACTGCCATGAGAGAAGGCCCTCGCGAGAGGGGCCGCCGGGTCGGGCGCCAAGTGAGGCGCCCTCAGGAGAAGAGCCGCCGCCAGGTCTCGGGGCCCGGGTAGCCGTCCGCCGCCCCGCCGCGCCACCCCTGCGCGCGCTGGAACGCCTCGACGTTGCGCCGGTCGCCCTCACCCCAGCGCGGTCCCGGCCCCTGCGTGTAGTGCTTGCCGAACCCCTTCTTCACGAGTTGCCTCCCGAGCCGGGTGACATGGGCGTTGTCGGCACCGGGGCGGAACATCGCCCGGCCGGGGTAGCCGTACGGGGCGACGCCCGACGCCGGGGGCCGCGTGGGAGTGCCGGAGCCCCCGCTCGCGGCCCCGACGTCCCGGCCCTTCCCTCGCACCAGGTACGACCAGGTCCCCGGGCCGGGCAGTCCGTCGGCGTCCGCCCCGGTCCAGCCCTGTGCCAGCTGGAACGCCCGGGTCGCCCGCCGGTCCGCGTCCGACCAGCGCGGACCGGGCCCCCAGGTGTAGAAGGCCCCGGCTCCCCGCGCGACCAGCATCCGTCCCAGCCGGGTGACGTACGCGTTGTTCGCGCCGGGTCCGAAGGCGGACGGGCCGGGGTAGGCGTTCTTGCCCGGAGCGGTGATCGGCGTGCCGGTGCCTTTACCGCCCGTCCCCGGCGGATCCGGCGTCAGTCCCACGTAGCGGTACGGGAGATAGCGGTCGGAATTGCTCCAGTAGGCGTACGGAGTGGCTTGCCTGCGGGCGTGCGGGCGGGTCTGCTCGTACGCGATGTACTGGCTCTGGGTGTGATCGGTCCAGCCGCCGAAAATCGTGACGTGCGACCCTTTCTCGGGGTCGGCCGGATTGTGGAAGAGCAGCATGTCCCCGGCTCTGAGATCTCCCTTGCCGATCCTGACGCCGTACTTGTCGAGGCTGCCCGTCCATTCGTTGCCGCCGAGTTTCCAGGCCATCGAGACGAAGCCGGAGCAGTCCTGCCGGTAGCCGTCGGACCAGTACGCGTCCATGTCGTAGGGGACTTGCGCGGCGACCCACTCCTTGGCCCGGTCGATGATCTCGGCCCGGGTCGTCGCGGGCGCCCTGACCTCGGCCGGAACGCCGCCGGGGCCGTGCAGCGGGGCCCTGTCGCCCTGGGGCGTGCCGGGGTCGTCGGCCGCGGGGAGGCCGGGGTGCTGCGGGGCGTGCGCGGCGGCGACGGCGGGCACGGCGCCGGGGACGCCGAGCACCGTGCCCGCGGCCGCCGCGAGGACGAGGCCGAGGGCCGGGGGGCCGGCCGCGGGATGCGCGCGGAATCCGCCGCCCCTGGAATGCGGCAGTACGCGCCGCCAGTGTGTACAGCCGGGACAGTCGCAGTCGCTCGCGGGATCGAATTCCTCGAATACCGGAGCGGTCATGCTTTTCCTCTCGTCGTCCTGCCCGTCGTTCTGCTGGAGATCTGCACGCTTCTGCACGTTCGTCAGTTTCACAACGGCTGGCGGACATCGCATGTTGACGGTCCGAATGATGTAGCGGGGCGCGGCCCGCTTTTCCAGGGGCGCGGACATTCGCGCGCTCAGCCCCTACTCACCGGCGGAAGGCGCCCGGGAGGGCGCCGGCGGGGGACCCGCTACTCTCTCGCCATGGCGCGCGACCTCCAGGAGCAGATCAAGAAGCTCATCATCGACCGTCGGCTGCCCTCGGGCGCCGTACTGCCGACCGAGCCCGACCTCATGGAGCTGCTCGGCGCCAGCCGCAACTCCGTGCGCGAGGCACTCAAGGCCCTCCAGGCGATGGGCATCGTCGAGATCCGCCACGGCTTCGGCACCTACGTCGGCCCGATGTCCATGGCCCCGATGATCGAGGGCCTCGCCTTCCGCACGGTCGCCGGTCACTACCGCGGCGAGGACAGCCTCCTGCAGCTGCTCCAGCTGCGCGAGGCGGTGGAGACCGGGCTGGTCTCCCGGGTCGCGGGCAGCGTCACGGGTGAGGACCTGGCCGCGCTGGACGCGCTGGTCGACCGGATGGAGGCGGAGGCCACCGCGGGCGGAGGTCTCGCCGAGACCGACCGCGCCTTTCACGCCACCCTCTACCGGGGTCTGGGCAACGCTCTGCTGAGCGAGCTGCTGGAGGCGTTCTGGGACGCCTTCCACCGCGTACGCACCGACCTCGTGGAGCTTCCGCAGGATCCGAAGGTCACCTGCCGGCAGCACCGGGAGATCCTCGACGCGGTGCGCTCGGGCGACGCCCTCAGAGCCGAGGACGCGATAAGAGAACACTTTGGCAACATCCGCGCGCGATTGACCACAACGGTACCGAACGAGACCAGCAGGCACCCCAATGAGCGCGTATGACCGGTAAACACCGTGTTTCGCATCTTGCGATCATGGGGAACCGCGTAGAACCCTGGGCAACAAGAGGCTGCGGTTACAGCGCAGTCGGGGGCTTGGAACCGGTTGCGTCCGAAGGCGGGGATTGGGGCCCCGTTCATGAGCGGATGTCGAGGGGGACATCATGCAACCGGAAGGGCGCTCCACCATGTCTATAAGGTATGTGGATGATGTGGTGACGGGGGCCTGCTGTTGATACGCCTGTGCATGGTCCAGGGGGGACCGGCCGGCGAAGGGAACAACGAGCACGCGGAAAACTCGCGTGTGGGGGGATGACTCATGACGTCGACGCCGACGGGCGCCCGGCAGAACTCCGACCCGTCCGAGACCACCCAGCTCAGGGTGCCGTCACAGACGCGGACCGGCACTTTCCGCAGAATCAAGAAGAACCTGCCGAGATACGACTACGAGCACTACAGCCGGCTCGCGGGTCCTCTCACACAGCCCGATCCGACCAAGCCGTACAAGGTGCAGTACCGCACGCTGCTCTCGCAGGAGCCGCACCGGCTGCGCGCCGCCCTGATGCTGGGCGCCGCCCCGCTCCTGTCGATCGTGCTGCTGGCCTGGCTGCTGCAGCCCGCGCACTGGACCGAGCGCGACTATCCCGCGTACGACTTCCTGCCGGCGCTCGACATGGTGATGCTCGTCTCGATCGGTCTGATCGAGCTGTTCCGCTGCATGAACGTGCTGTCCAACGCGCACGCGACGCTGGTCGCCCGCGACCCGGTCCCGGTGGTCCCCGAGACCGGCACGAGAGTGGCCTTCCTCACCTCCTTCGTGCCCGGCAAGGAACCGCTGGAGATGGTGACGAAGACGCTGGAAGCCGCGGTGCGGATCCGTCACCGCGGCCTCATGCACGTCTGGCTGCTCGACGAGGGCGACGACCCCGAGGTGAAGGCGGTCTGCGAGCGCCTCGGCGTGCACCACTTCTCCCGCAAGGGCGTCGCGAAGTGGAACCAGAAGAAGGGCCCGCACCGCGCCAAGACCAAGCACGGCAACTACAACGCCTGGCTGGACGCGCACGGCGACCACTACGACTTCTTCGCCTCCGTCGACACCGACCACGTGCCGCTGCCCAACTACCTGGAGCGGATGCTCGGCTTCTTCCGTGACCCGGACGTCGGCTTCGTGATCGGCCCGCAGGTCTACGGCAACTACGACAACCCGATCACCAAGGCCGCCGAGTCGCAGCAGTTCCTCTTCCACGCGCTGATCCAGCGCGCGGGCAACGCCTACGGCTCGCCGATGTTCGTGGGCACGTCGAACGCCGTGCGCATCAGGGCGCTGAAGCAGATCGGCGGCCTGTACGACTCGATCACCGAGGACATGGCGACCGGCTTCGAGATCCACCGCCACAAGAACCCGGCGACGGGGAAGAAGTGGCGCTCGGTCTACACCCCGGACGTCCTCGCGGTCGGCGAGGGCCCGAACGCCTGGACGGACTTCTTCACCCAGCAGATGCGCTGGTCACGGGGTACGTACGAGACGATCCTCAAGCAGTACTGGAAGGGCGCCTACTCGCTGCCGCCGAGTAAGTTCTTCAACTACACGATGATGATCATCTTCTACCCGATGTCCGCCCTCAACTGGATCCTGGCCGCACTGAGCTGCGCCCTGTTCCTGGGTCTCGGCGCCTCGGGTGTGAACATCGACCCGGCGATCTGGCTGATGCTCTACGGCAACGCCTCGGCGCTGCAGATCGGTCTCTACGTCTGGAACCGCCGCCACAACGTCTCACCGCACGAGCCCGAGGGCTCCGGCGGTGTGGCGGGCATGATCATGTCCGCGCTGTCGGCGCCGCTGTACGCGAAGGCGCTGATCGACTCGATGCTGCGCCGCAAGAGCAAGTTCGTGGTCACCCCGAAGGGCGACTCCGCGAGCCCGGACACCTGGTTCGGGACCTTCCGGTACCACTGGTACTTCATCGCGATCTTCAGCGGTTCGATCGCCGCCGGCTTCGTCTACGGTCACGCCCACCCGGCGATGATCATCTGGGCGACGTTCGCGCTGCTCATCACGGCCTCGCCGATGTTCGCCTGGCGCTGGATGATGCGGCAGGACAGGAAGGGCAGGAAGCACCGCCACGGCCGTGCTCCCCAGGAGGCCCCGGCGCCCGTGCACGACAGCCGGATCCCCCTGCAGCCCCAGCAGTCCCCGGCCGCCGCGCACACGGCACAGCACAAGCCGAGCTGGGCGTCGAACGCCGGGAACGACCAGACCGTACAGATCTCCCTCGGTGGCCGGCGGGACTCGTCCGGGCACTGAGGCCGTGGCCGACCCGCCGGCGCCGGGCCGGCCACCGGGCGCCCGGCGCCGGAAAGAACCTCCGGGCGCCGCCGAACATCACCAGCACACGTCAGACGGGAATTGAAGTGAAAGACGGTTCCAGCCGCCGCCGTGCCCGCCGCATCGCGATAGGTGCGGCGGTGGTGCTTGCGCTGGCCGGGATGAACGGACCCGCGCTCTACCGCTTCGGGTCGGAGCAGTACCACGAGTACAAGATCAACAGACCGGAGTACAAGGCCGAGAACGGCAAGTGGGACGTCGTCGAGTTCCCGGAGGAGTACCGGCTCAACACGATCCACGCCGCGCTCCTGCACACCGGCAAGATCCTGCTGATCGCCGGCTCGGGCAACAACCAGGACAACTTC
Organism: Streptomyces sp. NPDC002701; assembly: GCF_042889045.1. Taxonomy (NCBI): domain Bacteria; kingdom Bacillati; phylum Actinomycetota; class Actinomycetes; order Kitasatosporales; family Streptomycetaceae; genus Streptomyces; species Streptomyces sp. NPDC002701. The sequence goes on along the minus strand of NZ_JBIAQL010000001.1, from coordinate 203,695 downwards.
GACGCGAAGAAGTTCGACACCCGGGTCTGGGACCCGGTCGCGAAGAAGATCAAGAAAGTCCCGACGCCCGCCGACCTGTTCTGCACCGGCCACACCCAACTGCCCAACGGCAACCTGCTGATCGCGGGCGGTACCAAGCGGTACGAGAAGCTCAAGGGCGACATCACCAAGGCCGGCGGCCTGATGGTGGTCCACAACGAGAACCCGGACAAGCCGATCACCCTGCCCGCGGGCACCCGCTTCACGGGCAAGGAGAACGGCAAGACGTTCGTCTCCAAGGACCCGGTCAACGTCGAGCGGGCCACGAAGGTCTTCGACCCGGCGACCGGCAAGTTCCTGCGCAACGAACCGGGCCTCGGCCGGATCTACGTCGAGGCGCAGAAGAGCGGCGCCAAGTACGAGACCGGCACGCAGGACAACTACCGCGTGCAGGGCCTGTCGGGCGCCGACACCCGCAACACGTACGGCATCGCCGAGAAGCTCGCCCTGGACAAGAAGGACTTCCAGGGCATCAAGGACGCCTACGAGTTCGACCCGGTCGCCGAGAAGTACATCAAGGTCGACCCGATGAACGAGGCGCGCTGGTACCCGACGCTCACCACGCTGTCGGACGGCAAGATCCTCAGCCTCTCCGGCCTGGACGAGATCGGCCAGCTGGTGCCGGGCAAGAACGAGGTGTACGACCCGAAGACCAAGAAGTGGACGTACACCAAGGGCATCCGGCAGTTCCCGACCTATCCGGCGATCTCCCTGATGCAGAACGGCAAGCTGTTCTACTCGGGCGCGAACGCCGGCTACGGACCCGACGACGTCGGCCGCGACCCTGGCGTCTGGGACCTGCGGACGAACAAGTTCAAGAAGCTCAAGGGCATGTCCGACCCGAAGCTGCTGGAGACCGCGGGCACGGTGCTGCTGCCGCCCGCGCAGGACGAGAAGTACATGGTGATCGGCGGCGGCGGGGTCGGCGAGTCCAAGCGGTCCAGCAAGAAGACCCGCATCGTCGACCTGCTGGCCGACAACCCGAAGTTCACCGACGGACCCGAGCTGGAGAAGGGCACCCGCTACCCGCAGTACTCGATCCTGCCCGACGACGACGTGCTGGTGTCGGGCGGCTCGGAGGACTACCGCGGGCGCGGCGACTCCAACATCCTCCAGGCCCGGATGTACGACTCGGGGACCAACGAGTTCAAGCGGGTGGCCGACCCGCTGGTGGGCCGCAACTACCACTCGGGCTCGATCCTGCTGCCCGACGGCCGCGTGATGTTCTTCGGCTCGGACTCGCTCTACGCCGACAAGGGCAACACCAAGCCGGGCAAGTTCGAGCAGCGCGTCGAGATCTACACGCCGCCGTACCTGTTCCAGGGGTCGCGGCCGACGCTGTCCGGCGGACCGAAGACCATCGAGCGCGGTGACTCGGCGACGTTCACCACGCAGCACTCCTCGTCGATCAAGACGGCCCGGCTGATCCGGCCCAGCGCGTCGACGCACGTCACCGACGTCGACCAGCGGTCCGTCGCGCTGGACTTCGAGAAGACCGAGGGCGGCATCGAGGTCACCGTCCCGAAGAGCCGCAACCTCGTCGGGTCCGGCTGGTACATGCTGTTCGTGACGGACGACCAGGGCACTCCGAGCAAGGCGCAGTGGGTGAAGATCCCCTGACCGGAACGGTGACACCGGTCGGTCACATCGGTCGGTGACAGTCGGGTTGCCGGGGGCGCCCTCCGCACACGGAGGGCGCCCCCGGTCGTCCCGCAGCGGCTACTGCTTGCCGGCCTTCGCGAGTTCCAGCGCGTACTCCGGCCACCACTGGCCCGCCTTCGGCCCGTCCTTGCAGGTGCCGTCGGACTCACCGGGCCGCTTGACCCACAGGTAGGCGTCGACGAGGTCGTCACCGGTCTGCGTCGTCGGTGACTCGCCCAGCGCGCGCCCGGGCGGGTTGCACCAGTTCTCCTCCGGGTCGCCCTCCGTGTACGGGCCGTTGCCGTTGCGGCTGGTGTCGATCACGAACGGCTTGTTGCCGACCTTCGCCGACAGCTCCTTGCCGTACTTCGTGCTGTCGGGCGTCTTGTAGAAGTTGGACACGTTGACCGCGAATCCGTCGGCGTTCTCGACGCCCGCCAGTTTCAGCGGCTCCACGATGTCGTCGGGCTTGCCCCAGCCCGCGTTGCCCGCGTCCAGGTAGACCTTCGTGTTCTTCAGCGACTTGAACTTCTCCACCGCGCCCCGCAGGAGGTCGTAGCGCTCCTCGTGGAACTCGTCGGGGGTGCAGCCGTCCACGATGTGCAGGACGGCGTCCGGCTCCAGGATCACCGTGGCCGCACGGTCGCCGATGCCCTTGGCGACCTGGTCGATGAACGCCCGGTACGCGTTGCCGTCGGCCGCGCCGCCGCCGGAGAACTGGCCGCAGTCGCGGTGCGGGATGTTGTAGACGACGAGCAGCGCGTCCCGGTCCGCCTTCGTGGCGGCCTCGGTGAAACCGCGCGCCTCCTGCTCGGCGTTCTCCGGAGTGAGCCACTCGCCGGTGGGCTGTTCCGCGATCTTGCGGATCAGTTCGGCGTCCTTGTCCTTGCCGTCCTTCACATAGGTGGCGACCTGTTCCGCCGCGTTCCCGTCCGGGTTGACCCAGAACGGGTCCTTGTCCTTGGGCTGCTGGCTCACCTTGGCGCCCGGCTCGTCCTTGTCACCGCCGTCGCCCGAGGACGAACATCCCGCGAGCAGCAACACAGCTCCGGCCACCGCCACGGACGCCTTTGCCCCGGCCCCCCTGCTCCCGTACATCAGAAACTCCCCCTCGGGTGCACCGTCCGAAAGTACCAATCCTGACATACGTGCCGGTCGGCCCACGAGCGCAGTCCCGCCTTGTCGGCCACCTGTTACAGCGTTCGACGACCGGTCGGAGGTCCGGCACACGGGCGGTCCCCGGCGAGCCCGCCCCGGGGTGGCGGAAGCGCGTCGACGGCGCGGCCAACTGCGCGGATGACGCAGCGCCACCGGTGCGGGACGTGACGTCATCCAGACCCTAGGCCGGAACGCTCATCCGTTCTACAGTCGTCTCAGACGGCCCCGGCCCCCGGCTGTCGGCCCCTCCGCGCGCGCCCGTACGCACCTGTACGCGCCCTCACGCGCCCGGGGGCCCCTGATCCTCCCGTGCCGGTCGCCGGGTTACTCCCGCAGCCCGTGCGCCCACGGTCGAGGACCGGCCCGGTCGGCGGCTCCGGGGGGAGCGGGCCACCGACCGGGCCGGGTGCCGCTCACCGGTCGCTGCCGCTGAGGTACGCCGAGACGACCACGTTCGCCGTGTAGGTGCGGCTGTCCCGGTCGAAGGAGCCGCCGCACGTGATCAGCCGCAGTTCGGCGCGCCCCGACTGCCGTACCCCGTACACCTGCTGGGCGTCGAAGCGGTCGCGGGCGAAGACCTGCACGTCCTCGACGGTGAACTCGGCGACCGTGCCGTCCTCGCGGGTCACCCGGACCGCCGCACCCGGCCGCACCTCGCTGAGGTGGTAGAAGACCGCGGGCCCGGTCTCGGTGTCCACGTGCCCGACGAGCAGCGCGGTCCCGGGTGCTCCGGGCCGCACACCGCCCCCGTACCAGCCGACGGTGCCGGGCCGCCCGTACGGCGGTGCCTCGACCGCTCCCCGCGGATCGAGACCGCGGGTCACCACGGGTGCCCGCACGTCCAGCGCGGGAATCTCCACGAGTTGCGGCCGCGCACCCCGCAACGGCTCGGCCGCGGGCGGCAGTTGCACGCCGAGCGGCCGTCCGACCGCCGCCATGTCGCCCGTGGTCGGCGAGGACGTGCCCTGCCGTATGTCGGTGACCTCGCGGCCCCACAGCCACAGTCCGAGCAGCAGCAGGGCCCAGGCGACGCCCATCAGGAGCCGGCCGCCGCCCGGGGTGTGCTCCCGGCCGTCCCGGTGTTCGCGTGATGACATGGCGCCTCAGTCCGTACGGCCGCGCCCCCGCCGGGCGCTGCTGACGGCCACGGCGACGACGGCGACGGAGGCCAGGACGAGACCGACGACCGCGTGCCGGGTGCCGGGCCCCTCCGACCGGTCCTCGGCGGCGACGCGGGCGGAGCCGCCACCACCCGCGTGCACGGGGGCGACGGGGGACGCGGGCGCGACGGGGGAAGCGGGCACGGTGTCCCGCCGCCGCTCCGGCCCTTCCTCCGCTTCCCGCTTCTCCTGCGCCTGCTTCTCCTTCTTCTCCCGCTCTTCTCGCCTTTCTTCCTTCTCCTGCTTCTCCTGCTTGTCCCGCTGCTTCTTGTCGAGGACGGTGACGGTGCTCCTGACCTTGTCCTCCAGGCCGTCGCAGGTGACCCTGACGTCGTACGTGCCGGGGTCGAGCGTCGAGCGGACGCGGGTGCCGCCGGTCAGGGCGCCGGACTTGCCGGTGAGCCGCGCGTCGGCGACGAACGCCTCGGACGCGGCGGTGCCGGACTTCCCGGTGCAGCCCTGGACCCGCAGCTGGATGTCGCTGCCGGGAACCGGGGATCCCGGAGTCACAAAGACGCCTCCGTCGGCCGCGTACGCCGGGTACGCGGCGGGGGAGAGTGCGGCGGCCACCACTCCGGCACAGAGAGCGAGTCGCAGTGAACCCATCGTGAACCTCCAGACATCTGGAGCGTCCTCCGCGGGCCACGGGGGCGCATCCGGGGAGGGGGCCCACTGCTCCGTACGGGTGGCTCAGACGCGTTCGACGAGGTCCGCGATGGAGTCGACGATCGTGGACGGGCGGTACGGGTACTTCTCGATCTCCAGGGGCGTGGTGAGCCCGGTGAGGACGAGGAAGGTCTGCATGCCCGCCTCCAGGCCAGCCAGGACGTCCGTGTCCATGCGGTCGCCGATCATCGCGCTGGTCTCCGAGTGCGCGCCGATGGTGTTGAGTCCCGTACGCATCATCAGCGGGTTGGGCTTGCCCGCGAAGTACGGCTTCTTGCCGGTCGCCTTGGTGATGAGCGCGGCGACCGCGCCGGTGGCGGGCAGCGGGCCCTCGGTGGACGGGCCGGTCTCGTCGGGGTTCGTGGCGATGAAGCGGGCGCCGCCGTTGATCAGCCGTACCGCTTTGGTCATGGCCTCGAAGGAATACGTACGGGTCTCACCGAGGACCACGTAGTCGGGGTCGTGGTCGGTCAGCACGTACCCGATGTCGTGCAGCGCGGTGGTCAGCCCCGCCTCACCGATGACGTACGCGGAGCCGTCGGGGCGCTGTTCCTCCAGGAACTGGGCGGTGGCGAGGGCGGACGTCCAGATGTTCTCGACGGGTACGTCCAGGCCCATCCGGCGCAGGCGGGCGTGCAGGTCGCGGGCCGTGTAGATGGAGTTGTTGGTGAGGACCAGGAACGGCTTGCCGGACTCCCGGAGCTTCTTTATGAAGGCGTCGGCGCCGGGGATGGGCACGCCCTCGTGGATGAGCACCCCGTCCATGTCGGTGAGCCACGATTCGATGGGCTTGCGCTCTGCCATGTGCCGTCTCCTGCCGTACGCGTGCGGAGTCCGCCGTGCGGGGTGGGTGCCGTGCGGGGTGTGGGGGACGCCGCCACGGCTGTGTACCGGCGCCACCGGACACAGCTGTGTGCCGACGCCCCCAGCCTAGCCATCCGCTCGATCTTGGTGGAGGGGGCGGCGGGTGGGTGCCGACGGTGGCTGCGGACGGTGGGTGCGGGCGGCGCCGTCAGCGTCTGCCGCGGCGGGCCAGGACCACCGCGGCGGCCCCGGCGCCGAGCAGCAGCAGCGCGGCGGCCGTCGCGGCGAGGATCGCGCGGATGGAGGAGAGCCCGGTGCCGGCCAGCTCCTCGGCGAACGGAATCCCGTCCGGCACGCCGTCACCGTCGCTGTCGCTGCCGCTGTCGGAGGCGTCCTGGCGGTCCCGGCCGCCGGTGTCGCCCGTACCGCCGGTACCGCCCGTGTCACCGCGCCGCTCGTCGGCTCCCTCGGCCGTGTCGCCGCCGACGATGCGGAACCGGTAGTCGTTCGACTGCCCCACCCAGGCGCCGTCGTCCTCCTGCCGCTGTACGACGGCCGCGTTCGCGACGACGTCGTTGGCCACCGCGTCCGAGGTGACCGCGAGCCGCACCTTCACGGAGAGGGTCTTGCCGGGTGCCACCGTGAACCCCGCGAAGTCGCCGTCCTCCCCGGCGGAGCCGAGCACGCCGATGTGCTCGTCCTCGTCGGTCCGCTCGAAGGTGACCGGGCGGGCCCGCTCCCCGACGTAGAACTCCAGGCGCGGCTGCTCCGGCCTCAGCGCCCTCTTCCCGTCCACGAGGACGACGACGGGGTGGATGTTCTCGCAGGTGGCGTCGGTGGTGTTGGTGAGATCGATGTACCAGGTCCGGAACCCGCCCCCGGCGTCATAGGCGTCGGGTCCACCGTGGATACGGGTACGGACGGGGAACTCCCGCCTCCCGGCACCGGCACAGCTGGTCCGTCCGGGTTCGACCCGCCCGACGTGCCGATCGGTCCCGGCCGCGGGAACCGCCTGCGCGGAACCGGGCACGGCGGGCACGGAGGTGAGGGCGGCTGCGGCGGTCACGGCAAGAGACACGGGCTTGCTCAGTCGCATGAACAAGGGACACTGCCACGAACCCCCGCCCCACCACCCCCGACCCGCCGCCCAACCCCCCAAACGGCCCAGCACCACCCTCCAAGGGCAGGGCCAAAGGGCCGAGGGCCGAAGGCCGAGCCCCAAAGGGGCGCGGGGAACTGCGCGCCCAGCCCCCACCACCCGCAGCCGAACCCCTCACCGATCCCGCCAGCCCCTCAAAGCCCCAAGGCCCCCGGGGCTACCGGGGCTACCGGGGGCCTCGGGGGCGAGGGCCGAAGGCCGAGCCCCAAAGGGGCGCGGGGAACTGCGCACCCAGCCCCGACCCCCCGCAGCCGAATACCCCCAGAGGGCAAGGCGGAGCCAACCTCACCCCTGCGACCGCCCGAACAACGGCGCCAACAACAACTGCGCCGCCCCTTCACCCACCCCCCGCCCCCCGCCGGAGGCAACCCGCACAGGGACAGGACTCCCCGCCCCCTCCCGCCGGGCCCGCTCGTCGAGCACGGCCCCCACCCCCCGCACGAAACGCCCCGGCTCCGCCGCCACCGTGCGCCCGCCGAGCAGGACGAGATCGATGTCGAGCAGTCCGACGAGGTTCGCGGCGCCCTCGCCGAGGACACGGGCCGCCTCGTCGATGTCGCCCCGCGCCACCGCCGCGAGGCAGAGCACCTCGACGCAGCCCCGGTTGCCGCACGGACAGAGCGGCCCGTCCAGCTGGACGACCTGGTGCCCGAACTCCCCCGCCCCGGTACGCGCCCCGCGATGCACGGCGCCGCCCAGGACGAGCCCGGCCCCGAGACCCGTACCGAGGTGCAGGTACGCGAAGGATCCGACCTCGCCGCCGACCGCCAGCCCGAGCGCGGCGGCGTTCGTGTCCTTGTCCAGCACGACAGGCACACCGAGCCGCCGCGCCAGCGCGTCCCGCAGCGGAAACCCGTCCCACTCGGGGAACCCGGTCACCCGGTGCAGCACGCCGTGCGTGTGGTCGAGCGGCCCCGGCATGGCGACACCGACCCCGAGAACGGACGACGCGACACCGGCACCGGCACCGGCCTCGTCCAGCCCGCCCAGCACCCCCTCCGCCAGCGCCCGGACCTCACGCACGACGACCGCCAGCACGGCCTCCGCCCCCGCGCCCAGGTCCAGCGGGGCCCGCCGCTCCCCCACCACCGCGCCCGTCAGGTCGACCAGTACCGCCCGCAGCTCGTCCCGGTCGACGTGCAGCCCCACCGCGTGCCCCGCCTCCGGCACCAGCCGCAGCGCGGTGCGCGGCTTGCCTCCGGTGGATGCCTGCCGGCCCGCTTCGGTGACCAGCCCGTCCTCCCGCAACCGAGCGGTGATCTTGCTGACGGCCTGCGGGGTGAGCCCCGTACGCTCGGCGAGTTCGAGGCGGCTCACCCCCGCCCGCCCGGCGCGCCGCAACAGGTCGAGCAGCAGCGCGGCATTGTGGCTGCGCAGCGAGAACAGGTTCACGCCACTGCCCCCGCTCGTCCCCGCGGCCCTGATCGAAGCCACTCGGCACCCTCCGCACTGCTCGTCGCGCCGCACATCACACCACCGACCGCCCGGCCCGTCCCAGAACCCGCGTCCACCCCCATTGTCACCGGCGCTTGCACTTTGGCAACAGCGTTGTTTAAGTGGAGGGCATGACTGGCACAGGCTCTGACACCTCCCTCGGCCAAGGCTCTCCCGGCACCGGCTCCCGCCGCGAGGGCCCCTTCCGCGTGGGCCTCGTCGGCTACGGCCTCGCGGGCTCCGTCTTCCACGCCCCGCTGATCGCCGCCACCGAGGGCCTCACCCTCGACACGGTCGTCACGGCGAACCCGGACCGGCAGCGACAGGCGAGGGACGAGTTCCCGGACGTACGGTTCGCGGCCACTCCCGACGAGCTCCTGGAGCGCGCCGGCGAGCTGGACCTGATCGTCATCGCGTCCCCGAACAAGACGCACGTCCCGATCGCCCGGGCCGCTCTCCAGGCGGGCCTGCCGGTCGTCGTGGACAAGCCGATCGCGGGCACGGCGGCACAGGCCCGCGAGCTGGCCACCCTCGCCGAGGAGCGCGGCCTGCTGCTCTCCGTCTTCCAGAACCGCCGCTGGGACAACGACTTCCTGACCCTCAGGAAGCTGATCGCCGAGGGGAACCTCGGCGACGTCTACCGCTTCGAGTCCCGCTTCGAGCGCTGGCGCCCCGAGCTCAAGGGAGGCTGGCGCGAGTCCGGCGACCCCGCAGAGATCGGAGGTCTGCTGTACGACCTCGGCAGCCACGTGGTCGACCAGGCGCTGGTCCTCTTCGGCCCGGCGGCCACGGTGTACGCGGAGTCGGTCGTACGCCGCCCGGGTGCCGAGGCCGACGACGACACGTTCATCGCGATCACGCACACGAGCGGCGTCCGCTCCCACCTCTACGCGTCCGCGACGACGGCCCAGCTCGGCCCGCGCTTTCGCGCCCTGGGCTCGAAGGCCGGCTATGTGAAGTACGGCCTGGATCCCCAGGAGGCGGCCCTGCGCGACGGCGAACGTCCGACCGCGGGCGGCGGCGGGCAGCAGGGCGAGAAGGAGTGGGGCGTGGAGCCCGAGGAACTGTGGGGCCGTATCGGCGCGGGCGAGTCCCCGCTCACCGGCGGCGGCACCCCGGTCCCGACCCTGCCGGGCGCGTACCCGGCGTACTACGCGGCCGTGGCCGACGCCCTGCGCGGTACCGGCGAGAACCCGGTCACCGCGCTGGAGGCCGCCGCCGCCCTGGACGTCCTGGAGGCCGCGCACCGCTCGGCCCACGAGAAGGTGACGGTGACCCTGTGAGCACTCCCGACGCACCGACGATCGCCGAACTGGAGGAGCAGGAGCGTCGCCTGACGCTCCCCCGCTTCACCCATGACGACGCGTGGACCCTCGGCACGCTCCTGGTCGAACTGGCCCGCGAACGCGAGGCGCCCGTCGCCATCGACATCCGCCGGGGCGGCCAGCAGCTCTTCCACGCCGCGCTCCCCGGTTCGGCCCCGGACAACGACGCCTGGATCGACCGCAAGCGCCGGGTCGTGGAGCGCTACGCGGCCTCGTCCCTCCTGGTGGGCACCCGCTTCCGCGCGAAGAACACCACGTTCGAAGCCTCGTCCCGCCTGGACCCCGACACGTACGCGGCCCACGGCGGAGCCTTCCCGATCACGATCGAGGGAGCGGGCGTGATCGGCACGGTGGTGGTCTCGGGCCTTCCGCAACTGGAGGACCACGCGCTGGTGGTGGAGGCCCTGACCCACTTCAAGGGCCGGTAGCCAGCCCCCCGGCCCCCCAGCACCGACTCTCCGCCTGGTTCAGCTCGCCGCGCCGTCGAGCAGTCGGCTGTACCGCACCCGCAGGGCCCGCTCGGTGCCGGCCGCCGCGGTGAGCAGGGTCAGCACGGCGTTGCACCAGGCCGGTGGATGGACCGGCGCGGTGAAGGCCCCGACGTGCTCGGCCACCTCGGGCACCCCGGTGACGTGTTCGGCGAGCTGCGCGGCCAGCACGAGCAGGGCGACGACGAGCACGCTCAGCGAGGCGGTGCCGATCCCCCGGCTCAGTGCCGGACGCGTCCGGTCGAGGTGGGCGCGGCGCCCCTCGGCGGAGGCGCTGTCCGGGACGAGCAGGTGTTCGGTGCCCGCGGCGGTGACGTAGTGGCAGCGCCGCAGCCCGAAGGCGCTCAGCCGCACCTCGACGGTGCCGCCGGGGACCGGGAAGGCGGCGGGGAGCCGCGACCGGGCGTGGTGCCGGCCGTCGAGGTACAGGTCGGCCCCGGCCTTGGTGGACGTCTGGTCCTGACCGCGCCTGACGTCCACGGCGTAGACCGGCTGTCCGCCGTCACCGCCGGTCGGCCGGAGGTAGAACAGGGAGCGGTACGGCAGCTGCCACCAGCGGAACCGCTGGAGCGGCCGTCCGTCCCCCGGGGTGATCCGCCGGGCGGCCCGGCGGTTCCGCATCTCCTCGAACATGTCCGGCGCCTCCGTCACTCGCTGCCGTCACTCGCTCACTTGACCGGTTCCGCCGCGCAGGCGAGGTCCCGCGCGGGGCGTTCTCCGGTGGTCAGGAACGTCGTCGCCGCGTCGTCGGCGCACGAATTGCCGGCGTACGGGTAGACGCCGTGGCCGCCCTGATCGACCGTCACCATCGTGGCCCGCCCGCCGAAGGCCCGCCGCAGCTCCCGGGCGCCGGCCAGCGGCGTGCCCGGGTCGCGCTCGTTCTGCAGCATCAGCACGTTCGACGGGCCCCGGCCGGTGATGCGTACCGGCGGCTCGGTCCGCTCCCGGGGCCAGAACGCGCAGGGGTTGACGCTCGCCGTGGAGCCGCCCAGCATCGGGTACCTCAGCCGGTCGACGGCGGCATTGCGCTGGTACTCCCGGATCGTCCCGGGCCAGCGCGTGTCACCGCAGACCACGGCGAAGCGTGCGGACAGCAGGTTCTCCGCGTTCGCGGGCAGTTCCGGGAGCGGCAGCCGTCCCCCCGTGTCGACCGCCTTCCAGAACGTGGCGAGTTCGGGCAGGGAGACGTCGGCGTAGAGCTTCTCGAAGGTGTGCCCGCGAAACAGGGTCCCGTCGAAGCCCTGGACCGGCTTCGCGTCCAGGCGCTCCACGAGTTCGTAGAACGTGGCGGTGACCTGCTCCGGTGTGGAGCCCAGGCCGTACTCGGGGTGCCCGGCGGCGAACGCGGCGAAGTCGGGGAAGCGGTCCCGCATCCCCCGGGCGAACAACCGCATCGCCGTGACGTCGTAGCCGCCGGGACCCAGGTTGCTGTCGAGCACGATCCGGTCGCCGCGCCGCGGGAACAGCGTCGTGTAGACCGCGCCGAGGTAACTGCCGTAGGACGCGCCGAGGTACGACAGCTTCGGCTCGCCCAGGGCCACCCGCAGGCGGTCCATGTCACGCGCGGTGTTCGCGGTGGTGGTGTGCGGCAGCATCCACGCCGTCCGCGAACCCACGCACTGTCCGGCGATCCTCCGCGCGTACGGGGCCTCCCGCGTGACGTCGGCCGCGGTGTGCGCGTACGGCGGGAAGTTGCCGCGCCACTGCTGCTCCCGCGTCAGGTCGCAGGTCACCGGCGTACTGCGGCCCACACCACGCGGGTCGAAGCCGATGATGTCGTAGGAGTCGAGCACCTCCCGCGGCAGCCCGGAGGCGGCGAGGACGGCCGGGTACGTCAGGCCGGAGCCGCCCGGACCGCCCGGGTTGGTCAGCAGGACGCCGCGCCGCTGCGCGGGCTTCTCGCTCGCCAGCCGGGAGACGGCGATCTCGATCTGCCGGCCGTTGGGACGGCGGTGGTCCAGCGGGACGTCGAGCGTCGAGCACTCCAGGCGGGGCGCGTCGGCTCCCTCGGGGCACGGACCCCACTCCAGCGCGCCCGGCGTCGGTATCGCTGTCGGCGTCGTGGCCGCCGACGACACCGACGCCGGCAGCGCGGTCACCGCCAACGCGGCGGCGGTGAGGGCCAGGGACAGACTTCTGCGCATGGGGTGTCCTCCTGTGGGGGGCTGTACCGGCACGTGAAGGAGTCTGTTCACCGGGAACGGCCGGCACATCGGCCCGGCGGACCGGCCCGCCCCCGACCGCGGGAGGGGCGCGGGTTAGACCTGGGTCCAAGACGCATCGGTCCTCGGTCTGACCCGCCGGCCGCGCCTTGTGGGGACAATGGCCTGGTGAACACGGACGGTGTGCCGCGGATCGGGACGTGGCGGCGGGTCTGGCCGCTGACGGTGGCCGCGGCCGTGGGCGTGCCGATCTGGCTCGCGACCCTCGCGCTGATGCGGAACCAGGCCGGCGGCCCGGGCTCCTGGACCCTCATCGGTGACCCGCTGACGGCCCTGGGCTGTATCTCGGTGCTCCTGTGGCGGCGGCGACGGCCCCTCACGGTCGCCCTGACGGTCACGGTCGCCTCGACCGTGTCGGCGCTCGCCACCGGCGCCGCGCTGATGGCGCTGTGCTCGGTCGCCACCCGCCGCCGCCCGGTGGAGATCGGGGCCGTCGTCCTGGCCTACGTGACCGCGTCACAGGTCGCCGTCTGGGTGTACCCGGTGGAGGGTTCGGCCGACACGTCGTGGTGGGTCCCGGTCGTCGTGCCGGCGCTGACCGCGGGGATCGCGGTGGCCGCCGGCATGGCGGTCGGGGCGCGGCGCAACGAGGTGCGGTCCCTGCGGGAGCGCGCCGAGAGCGCGGAGCGGGAGCAGAGCGCGCGGGCGGCGCAGGCACGAGCGCTGGAGCGCAACCGGATCGCCCGCGAGATGCACGACGTCCTCGCGCACCGCATCTCCCTGGTCGCCATGCAGGCCGGCGTGCTCGATCACCGCCGCGACCTCTCGCCCGACGAGAACCGCGTCCTGGTCCGCGGTATCGCCGAGGGCTCCCACCAGGCGCTGGAGGAGCTGCGGGAGGTCCTGGGCGTGCTCCGCGCCGACCCCGGCCACCCGGAACCACCGCAGCCCTCCCTCGACCGGATCCCCGACCTGGTGGCCGACGCCCGCGCCTCGGGCCTCGACGTCCGGCTCGCCGACACCGTGACCGGGGTCCCGCCCGACGGCATCGGACGGACCTGCTACCGGATCGTCCAGGAGGCGCTGACCAACGCCGCCAAGCACGCCCCCGGCGCGGTCGTGCGGATCACGCTCGACGGCGCCGCGGGCACCACCCTCGACATCGGCGTCCGCAACGGACCGGCCCCCCTGCGCACCGCACGGCCACCGGCCTCCGGCTTCGGCCTGCTGGGCCTCGGCGAACGGATCACCCTCGCCGGCGGCGAACTCGACCACCGCCCCACGCCCGAGGGCGGGTACGTACTCACCGCACGGCTGCCCTGGCCGGACGGCCCCGCCCACAGCCACGAAAAGAGCGCCTGAGTGAAAAGCCGACCCGCTCCCGATTCCGGCCCCGGCCCCGGTCCCGGTCCCGGTCCCGTACGGATCGTCATCGTCGATGACGAGGAACTGGTGCGCATGGCCCTGCGGCTCGTCATCGACGGCGAACCGGACCTGACCGTCGTGGCGGAGGCGGCCGACGGGAACGCCGCGCTCGCCGTGGTGGACGAACAGCGGCCCGACGTGGTGCTGATGGACGTACGGATGCCGGGCCGGGACGGTCTGGACACGACCCGGGAACTGCTCACCCGGCCGGCGCCGCCCCGGGTGCTGATGCTGACCACCTTCGACTCCGACGACCTGGTGCTCGGGGCGCTGAGCGCCGGGGCGCTCGGCTTCGTCCTCAAGGACACCCCGCCCGCGCGCATCCTCGACGCGGTACGGACCGTCGCGGACGGGAATCCGGTGCTGTCCCCGGCGGCCACGGCACGGGTGATCGCCGCGGCCACCGGCCCGGACTCCTCACACATCCGTGAACGGTCCCGCGAGAACGCCCGCCGACGGCTGTCCGTACTGACCGAACGGGAACGGGAGACCGCCCAGGCCATCGCGGACGGCCTGGGCAACCCGCAGATCGCCGAGCGCCTCCACATCACCGTAGCCACGGTCAAGGCCCACACCAGCAGCCTGTTCACCAAGCTGTCAGTCGAAAACCGAGTACAAATCGCCCTCCTGGTCCGCGACGCAAACTCCTGACCCCTGCCTCACAGGGGCGCGGGGAACGGCGCGTCTTTCGCCTTTCAGCGGCGCGGGGAACGGCGCGGTCTTTGTCTTTAGGGGCGCGGGGAACGGCGCAGTCTTTTGCCTGTCAGGGGCGCGGGGAACTGCGCGACCAGCCACAACACCCCGCACCCACCAACACACCCCAGCCAACCCCCGCCCACAAAAAACCCGCACCCCAGTGGAACGCCTACGCAGAGGCAAAAACCTGCCGCTGCCGCCCCAACCCCTCAACCTCCAACTCCACGACATCCCCCGCCCGCAAGAACGGCTTCGGCTCAGCCATCCCCATGGCAACCCCCGCCGGCGTCCCGGTATTGATCACATCCCCGGGATGAAGAGTCATGAACTGACTCACATACCGCACGACCTCCCCCACGGAGAAGATCTGGTCCGACGTACTCCCGTCCTGCCGCACCTCCCCGTTCACCCACAGTCTCAGCCGGAGCCCCTGCGGATCGGTCACCTCGTCCGCAGTCACCAGCCACGGCCCCAGCGGATTGAACGTCTCGCAGTTCTTCCCCTTGTCCCAGGTCCCCCCACGCTCGATCTGGAACTCCCGCTCGGACACGTCGTGCGCCACCGCGTACCCGGCGACATGCCCGAGCGCCTCCTCCCGCGTACCGAGGTACCGCGCCGTACGGCCGATGACGACCGCCAGCTCGACCTCCCAGTCGGTCTTCACCGAGCCACGCGGCACGAGCACGGTGTCGTGCGGCCCGACGACCGTGTCCGCCGCCTTGAGGAAGACCACCGGCTCGGCGGGCGGCTCGGCCCCCGTCTCCCGGGCGTGGTCGTGGTAGTTGAGGCCGATGCACACGACCTTGCCTATCCGGGCGAGCGGCGGCCCGATCCGCAGCCCGTCCGCGTCGAGCGCGGGCAGCTCCCCGCCGGCGGCGGCGGTACGAATCCGGTCGAGGGCCCCGTTGTCGGAGAGCAGCACCCCGTCGATGTCCGGCACGACGCCCGACAAGTCGCGCAGGACGCCCTCGGTGTCGAGGAGCGCGGGGCGCTCGTCCCCGGCCGGACCGACTCGCAGCAGCTTCATGAGCACGTTCTCCCTTGATCGCGGGCAGCCCGACCGATGGGGTAGAGCCATCGGAGGATTGGTCGATCCTCCAAGGTCAGCGTCCAGTAGGCAATACCCGGTTCACGGACTGGACCGCACCCGGCATGTCCCGGTACAGCACCGCCCGCTCCACCGCGCTCCACGTCGTGCTGGTCACCACGTACAGCGCGGCGGCCAGCGGCACGAACGCGACGGTGAACAGCGTGAAGAAGGACATCAGCGGCATGACCGTGGTGAGCGCACCGAGCCCGGGCACCTGCGGCTGCCCGCCCTGGCCCCCACCGGCCGCACCCGCTGCTCCCGCGGCACCCAGCGCACCGCCCGCACTCGCGGCCATCATCGACTTCGTACGCCGGTAGTTGAAGGTGGCGACGACGGCGACCACCCCGAACAGTCCCAGGTACACCAGCCCCTGCGCGCCGAGGACACCACCGTCGCCGAGCGCGTCCGCCCACCGGCCCCCGAGCGGTGCCGCGAACAGCTTGTGGGCGAGCAACGCGTTCGGTTCGTCGCCGATCCGCGAGGCGGAGAACAGGTGGTAGAGGAGGAAGAACGCCGGCAGCTGGAAGAGGCTCGGCAGGCACCCGGACAACGGGGACACCTTCTCCGCCGCGTGCAGCTCCAGCACCGCCTTCTGCAGCTTCTCGGGATTCTTCCCGTGCTTCTTCCTCAGCTCGGCCACCCGTGGCTGCAACGCGGCCCGAGCCCGCTGCCCACGCGCCGAGGCCCGCGACAGGGGGTGCACGAGGAGCCGTACGAACGCGGTGAACAGGACGATCGCGGCGGCCGTCGCCGAGGTGTGGAAGAGCGGATCGAGCACCTCCGCGAGCCCTTCGACGAGGCTCGCGAAGGCGGACATGAAGGAGGAGTAGCCGGAAGCGAAGACGGACATGGGTGAGCCCTCCGAGGGTCTCGTCGTGCCGAGGAGAGGAGACGTGACGTGACGTACGTCGGCATGACGACCCGCGAGGGGCGTGCGGAAGCGGAAAACCAGTAGCAAGAAGCAAGTAGCAAGAAGGCAGAAACGCGGCGGCCACCGTCTGCGCCGCACGCCGCGTGCTGCGTGCCGCGTGCTCTCCTACGTCCCGTACGTCCCCTGCGCGGCCGTCGGGAGGGACAGCCCGGGAGCTCGGGGACGCCTGCGCCCCCGGGCGTCGGGATCGCGCTGCGGCAGGAACGCCGTGCGCTGCTCCCGGTCGCGCATGGCCGTACGGACCCGTGTACGGGGCACGGCGGGCGCGAGCCGCGAGGCGATCAGGGAACAGGCGGCGAGCGCGGACCCGGCCGCGGCGGTCGCCGCGAACGTGACGGCGACGGCACCGGAGAGGCTGCCCGTGTCGAGGAGCGCCACCTGCAGGACGAGGACGAGCAGCAGAACGGCGGGCTTCACCTGCGCCCAGGTCCGTGTCATCGGCTGCTCCTCCTTCCTGATGTCCTCCTGCCGTTATACACGACGCCGGCAGACAGGAGGCACGACGGACTCCAGCCTGACCGTGGTACCCCGGGGGCATGGTCGTCACCCTCCGAGCGGGGGCAACACGCTTGCGGATGGGCGGAGTTGATGGTGCAGCGGAGACCCGTGCGACTGCGTCGGCGGCGGGCGGGCTCCCGGGGTACGCGCATCGCCTCGGCCGCCGGTCCTGCAGTCCGCGTTCCTCGGCGAAGCGGGCCCGGCGGCGGAGGGCTGAGTGCTGCGTGCTGGGTGCTGGTGACGACCTACGTCGACCCGTCCGAGCCGCGGGGCGGGCACGCCCCGCCCCGGCACCGGCGCGGCGTGCCCGTGCGGTGCGGGATCCCGGCCCTGGCCTGCACATGCCTCACGCATACCTCACCTCTGTCGGCCGTCGGCAGTACCGTGTCACCCATGCGCCCCGACACGTCTGCCGAGTACGTCGACCACAACGCCGAAGCAGCACGCCTGGAGCGGACAGCCGGCCTGTATCCCGAGGACGCCGAACACCTGCTGTTGCAGGCCGCGGCCCACCTCGAACTCGCCGACGACCGCCCACGAGCCACCGCTCTCTACGACCGCCTGCTCGCCGGCACGACCCCTCTGGAGAACCCGTTCCTGGTACGGGCCCTGAAGGCGGCCAACCTCTGGGAGTACGGCCACGAGGCGGAGGCTTCGGCCATCATCGCCGGAGTCCGCGCGGCGGCCCCCCGGGACCCCGCCCCGTGGGTGATCGTCGCGGAGGCCCTGGAGGCCCACGACGAGCTGGAGGCCGCCCAGGAGACGTTCACGGAGGCGGCGGTCCACCTCCTGACCGACGTCCCGGAACCCCCGTACGCGACCCACTCGATCCTCTTCGGCCGCCACCGCGTACGCCGCATGCTGGGCCTGCCCCACGACGCCTGGGACGGTCTCGCGGACACGCTCCACTCCTCCCCGGTCTCCCTGGACGAACTCCACGACCCGAAGCGCGTGTGGTCCCTCGGCTCCGAGAACCCGGCGGAACTGGCAGCGGAGATCTCACGCCTGCGCGCCGAACTGGGCACGCACCGGGAGACGTTGTCCCGCCCGTTCCCGGTGGCGGTCCTCCACTGGCCGGCCCCCGAACTCACCGAACTCCTGACGGCGTACCCGTCCCTGTCCACGGAGTACCCGTCCCACGAGGAACACCTCACGACGATAGAGGCGTCCCTGCGCGAACTCGCCTCCTCCGGCACCCCGAACCTCGGCATCGTGACAGGCACGGTCCCGTCGTACGAGGCGTTCGCAGCCTCGGAAAGCGCGTCCCCCGCAGACGCGTCACTCCTACCGCAGTACGCAACAACCCTGGCCGCCAGAGGCAGGGCAACAGCCTGGCCACCGGAGCGGGGGGCGGGTTGTTGGTGTGGGTCGGGACAGGCTTATGAGGCTTGTCATGGGGGCGGCGCCTGAGAACGCCAGCGCTCGACTTGGCAACCGGCGCCACCAACTCCCCTTTTAATACCCGGGGTTGGTGGTGCAGGCGCCCATCCGTGACTAGTTGAGACACACCACCCGACCGACCCGGTTCTTCATGGAACCGACGCTGGCATAATGCCTCCGTGCCTCACTCTGTCGTCCCGTCTTCCTCTGCCGTCTCAGCTCGCATGAGCCGCCAGGGCTCCCGTGACACTGCACCGGAGATTGCCGTCCGACGGCTTCTGCACGCTTCGGGACTGCGATATCGAGTGAACGTACCCGTGCCCGGCATGCCGCGTCGCACGATCGACATCGCCTTCCCGAAGGCAAAGATCGCTGTCTTCTTGGACGGTTGCTTCTGGCACGGGTGCCCCAAGCACGCGACACAGCCCAAGGCGAACGCCGAATGGTGGCGGGCCAAGCTCGACAAGAACATGGCCCGGGACCGTGAGACGACTGAGCATCTGAGAGCCGAAGGTTGGACTGTTCTGCGCTTCTGGGAACACGAAAAGCCTGCGGAAATCGCCCAGTTCGTCATTGACCGTAAATAGACACCAGGGACGGTTGACCCAAAATGAGACATATAGGCCACCGAAGCGACTCGAAGCGAAAAACGTAGCCACCGTCGACGATTTCACTCAACCCCTCTCAAACGAGGCAGAGTTGAAGCGCGACGGACCGCCGCAAAGATCAAAGGACAACGCGAACCCGGCAGCCCAGGGCGAACAGGACCTGGGAGAATGTCATCACTACCGCAAAGATTCGTCTCGCCTATGGCAAGGCGCAATTAACGAACAAGCCTTGGACCGGCCGAGACTGGCCGCACCGCGTCAAGTCCAACACCTGGCGCCGATGGCCCTTCGTTGACGATTGCGAATCCCTCAGGTTGCTGACGACTATGAATCAGCCCCGCGCTCGCCTTCTGTGGGCTCTGCAGTGATGCCATCGACGACGTCACTGATGCCGAGATTGATCTCCTCCGGCCCTCTGGTGAGTTTGATCACGGTTGATGAACCGCTGACAGTGAACTCCACGGAGTAGTGCCCGTCCATGGGCACCTCAGCGAAGACCTCGCGCCTATTGGGACGCACGGAACCTCCACGATTCCAAAGATTGCTTGGACAACAACAAGCAGGAACAGTCGCCGTAGCGGTTGGGTCACTCCCCAACCGTGGGACGGTTCGACATGACGAACCTGGGGACAGCTCCCATCAGGGTCACCTGCGCGAACAGGCACTTGCGACGCACCAACACAACGATGTCCGGCCGTGATTCGCGCTGCACGGCCCCAGCCGATCAAACAAGAAGCAGGGGAACCAGGCGTGTACCACAGGACGTCTGGACAGTATGAAGACAACTGAGACCCCGCAGGAGTGCGGAGTGACCGGCAGCCTACCGCGTCTCGCTCGTCCGTGCGAACGAGTCAAATCCGTTCGATGCGGCATCGATCGGCCTGCTAGCATCGCACCCATACCCGCCATCGGACAATCACATGAACTAAATATGCACCATATGTCCGAATCTAGTTAAGCAATGTTAAGAAGCAAAAGATCAATTAACCACGTGCCCGCCGTAGAGCGAAGGTGACGATGAAGGACTTCAGTACGTGGCTCAGCGACCGACTGGCTGAGCGCGGGATGAGCCAGAAGACACTCGCAGAGCTGACCGGGGTCACTGGCGCAGCTGTGACCGGCTGGATCAACGGCCGTTCAGAACCGCGGTACGAAAAGATCGCCGCCATCGCCGCGGCCCTGAACGTCGAGGTCGAAGACGCTGTCAACCGCCGAACTCCGGTGGCACCTTCTGATGACGTCAAGTGGATCTTCCGAGTAGCTCCGGAGGACGGCGGGCGGGAAGGCGGCAATACGGCTACTTTCGCCTTCTCCGCGAGCCTGGACGTTCTGGCACGAGAGGCGACCCAGAACAGCCTCGATGAACAGTTGCCGGGATCCGAACCAGTCACCACCAAGCACACGCTCCATGAGTTGACCGGCCAACACCTACGGGACTTCATGGGTGCTCTCGGATGGGAGTCGATCGAAAGACACATCCATGCGGCGGCAGACACCCGTCAGAAGGTCGGCCGTGTACTGCGCGACGGACTCCTCGAATTGGAGCGTTCCCAGCGACTCATTCTGCTACGCGTGGACGACTTCAACGCAACCGGCCTCACTGGGCCGGAGTTCGAGGACGGACGATTCGCTCGTGTTGTCCGGCGGACACTGGACAGTGGCAAAGCGGGTGTGCAAGGCGGATCCTTTGGCCTGGGGAAAGCCGCTCTGTGGGCAACCAGCCGATTCGGGCTGGTTCTGGTGAACAGCACACTGTCTGTTCCCGAGGGCGGGCGCACAGAACGACGCATGGCCGGCAGGCTGGAACTGCCTTGGCACACGCTGGATGGCGTGGAGTATGCCGGTCCGGGCTGGTTCGGTACTGTCGCTCCAGAGCGCCAGAACACGGCTCAGTCCTGGTGGGGTGAAAAGCAGGCCGCAGAGTCTCTCTACCTGGAGCGGGACGACTCCTCCCCAGGTACCACGTTCCTTGTCGTCGCCGCCTACGACGGTTCGGGTGAGACCGAGGACCTGGAAGACATGCACGATCGCTTGGTACAGAGTCTTGCGCACAATTTCTGGGCCTCCATGGTCGGAGGGAGACTGGAGGGCGCGAAACTCCGTGCGTCCGTTGCCTCGTTCCGCAACGGCACCCCAGTGCGGGCCGAGGAATTCATCGACCCGTATGCGCACGAGCCTGCGCGTTCACGAGCTGTGCAAGCATTCCTGGACGGCGAAACCGTAGATGAGCTCACTGACCGCGACCAAGTTCTGCAAACCACAGTGCCCCTGGAGTTGCGCCGTCGTAAGGACGATCAGAGCTCCAAGGATCCGGGTGTCCATGAAGCGGTGTTGCTCCTCACTCCTGCCAGCGATGACGATGAACATCCGAATTCCATTGCCTACATGCGTGCGACAAGAATGGTCGTCAAGTACAAGCGAGTCGGCGACCTTCCTCTAGGACATCGCCCGTTCCAAGCTGTTCTTCTCGCTGGAGCAGCAACCCGCAGCGAGGCACCGGACGCCGTGGCTGCAGAGCATTTCCTTCGCACTGCGGAGCCACCGGATCACAACGACTGGATCGGTACAGAGGACCTCACTGCAACGTACGAACGTGGCGCGCGTCAAAAGGTCATGGATTTTAAGAAGCTGGCGGAGCAGAAGGTAAGAGAGGTCCTGCGCGGTCAACAGAATGAGACTCTCCAGGACGAAGGACCGGAAGTACTGCGCGAGTTGCTTCGTTTGGATCCACCGAAATCGACGCGAAGTCACGGATTCCCGATCGTGAAGGCCATCGAAGGGTTTCTCGATGACACAGGTGCTTGGGACGTGACGGTCACAGTGAAATTGCCCAAACGCGACGAGCCGTGGGTTCTCGCGGCGGTGCCGAAATTCCTCACCCGCTCTACAGCGCCACTCAACGTCGAATGGAGCAAGTTGCTTCCCCTTGATTCCTGTGCGTTGACGCCCCTCGGTAACCTAATCTTTCGCGATGGCGCCACTCAGGGGAGATTCCGAGGGGTCACGGATATCTCCAGCCACCCTGTGTCCGCGGCGATGTCGCAAGTCATGGTCGACGTGCGACGGGCGAAGGAGGAACTTTCGTGAGATCGGTCTTCCCCTACCGGGTACTCAGTAGCGACGTTACCCTAAGGGTGGAAAAAATCTCGGTGGACAACAAAGCCAAAGGGCTGGACCGGATCAATGACAAGGCTCAGGTCGTAGCTCTGCAGGATCTCGAGGAGACCAACCAGCGATGGGCAGACATACGTCTAAAGGTGTCTGTGAGAACAGACGGGACAGAGCTTTCCTCTGGACCATGGACGCTTCCGCAATGCGTCGCCGTGGTTACCAATCGGCGGACCAACGTCTATCACTCGTTCCCCTTGGACCCTCAAGATGGGGGGGTCTGGGTCGGCGACATTGAGCTGAGACGTGAAGAGCACGTCGGACGAAGCCAGTTGTCCGCAAGCATCGTGGCCACGGTTGATGGCATTGAGGGCCGGCTCATCGGCGTTTCCGAAACAAGCTGGGATGTGGACTTCGAAGCGAAGGTACCTGCACCCGAACGTTCAATGAAGATGCGCTGGATCGACTTCACCGAGCACGACCACCTCAAGGAATACCGCGACGACCCGTGGCTGGTCGACTCAGAAGCCGGCGAACCTGTACTTCTGCTGAATTCATCTGTGGACGGGCTCCGTGGCGTACTGGAAACCCCCCATGGAAGTGAACAAAAACTTGTCCGAGAGATCATGGCATCCCAGGTGGCGTCCGAAGCATGGAGTGCGATGTTCAACGCAGCCGTGTATGCCTGCGACGTACTGGACGGCGAACCGCAGTGGCCTGGTGGGTGGCACGAGGATGTCCTGCGAAAGATGATCCCCGATCTGTATCCCGACCTCTCCCCCGAGGACGCTCTGATTGAATTGGTGGAGGCTCGTACAGACGGCGAGAACGGGAGCGACTTGCAGCGTCGGTTGATGCACGGTTCCGGCGTGCACTCCCGTAAGCCCAGAAAGGTGTCAACCGCTTTGCGTGATCTGCGACGCATGGCCAACAGGAGGGAGACCACATGAGATCAGATATCGGGTTCGAGATACCGGAGAGACTGGGGCGGCTCTCGGATTCCGTGGCCGGCAAGGTCCTGACTCCCAGCGTCGTGAACGGTGGGCCCCTACCTCAGGCAACGCTGATCAGCAACTCCACCGAACCTCCGGATGATTCACCCCGATGGAACGCCGCGGAAGTACGCGCCTTGGTCGAAGAAGCAATGGAGCGTTTCATCGACGAACGCCCTACGACGTCCGATGCATGGCTTGCTCCCCGATTGCACTACACGCTGCGCCTGACCCGCGCCGAGGCAAGCGATTCAGGCTTGTGGAACTTCATAGCGCTCCGGGTCGCACCGGACTATGTCCGGTGGCGTTGGGGAAAAGACAGGGGCGGCCAAGTGTCCGTGCGGCAGGCGGCACGGTTCAGTGGACGCTGGGATATCCAATGTTTCTCCCGCCTCTGGTGGGCAGCGGAACTGTTCCGTGACGGCGAGGACTACCGGCCTGTGGTCGTCGCATGCAGTAATCAGGACGTACTCAACACGGTACTAAGATTGAACATGAACCATCATCGACCGTCTGCGCAGGCTTTGGTGGAGCTTGTTGAAAAAAAGACCGTAAGCACAGGACGCGAGGTGAATGGTCTCGTCAAAGCGGCAGGTGCGGCAGGTAGCACGCTGACATACGAGGTAATCGCGCCCGATGAGCCCAAAGATTACGAAGCCCTACAACAATGGATCGATGCCATCGAATCGGATCCTGTATGGAATCCGAACAGCCTTCCCCAAGGCCCTATTGACGGTAGTGTGCCGTACCGCTCAGTCCAGCGGTTGGCCGAATGGTTCGAGGAACTCTTCGAGACAGCACCGGTTCGCGGCAAGCTCAACGAAACAGCTGAGTGAACAAGGATCACCCTCTGAGCGCCCCGTACACCATTCCGGCCAGAGCTCTCGCAAGACCGACAGGAACAGCATTTCCGATTTGTCGGCCAATTTGAATCTTGCTGCCGCTCCACTTGAACGAGGCCGGAAATCCCTGAATAAGGGCGGCCTCGTAATGAGTGATTGGTCGATGCTCCCGAGGATGTAGATAGCGTCCCTTCTCTGGCTTATAGAACTCAGTCCTGATCGTCACGGACGGCCGATCCCAGTACATGCGGCCCATTACATCGTGAGAGCCGCTCCGGTGCGCCAACCACCTCTCCGTGGACAGTTCCGGGGGAAGGTCATGGCGGTTGCCACCCACAGGAATGGCCCTGTAACGCTTTTGCGAGAGCTCCGTCGGATTGCGACCAAAGTGCAAATCCGTCGTTCGAAACGATCCAGGAAGGGTGACCTTGAGCGGCTCACATGTTCCTTCTGGCAGCTCTGTAGTGAGCGTCTCAGCCGGCGTTCTCCCGAACACCGCAGGACCGACCGCGACCCACTTCTCGATACCACCACCAGGAATAAACTCGTCCGCCTTCTTGGCGTGACTCGGATCCGGATATCTCAGATTTTCCAGATCCTTCAGATCTCGACGTACTGCAAGCACGATCACTCGACGCCTGGACTGAGGAACTCCGTAGTCTGCAGCGTTCAGAACCGAGTGTTGAACCAACATGTAGTCTCGAAGCATGCCGTCCGGCTTTTCTGTGGCCTCGTGAAGCAATGCAAATTCAGGAGACAACAAGAATCGATCGACGTTCTCGACAATAAAAATCTTAGGTTTGATGGCGTTGACGACCCGCGCATACTCTTTCCAGAGTTTATTTCGCGGATCACTCTTGTCTTCTTTTCCCAATCCGGAGAATCCCTGGCACGGAGGACCGCCAAGAATCACCTCGGCCTTAATCTCCTGGGCATCCGGATCCCAGTCTTCGATGTCTTTCGCATGGATATGATCGACACCGTTCGCTTCATCCGCAAAGTTCAGTGCGTAGGTGGAAGCGGCAGCAATATCGTGCTCCACTGCCGCCACCGTACGAAATACCGGCGAACCTGCGCCGTTCGGCCTGAACTCGTGGAACCCTTGCGTGAAGCCACCACATCCGGCGAAGAGATCAACGATGTTGATGGGGTCCGTGCGCTGGGTGGCGTTCATGCGGCCCGATCTTAGCCAGCGAGCTGCGACTGCGGCGAACCGGACCCAGCGAAGTGGAGGGCCGCAGCGATCTGGCGACCGACCGCGGTAGCGAGGGGCGGCGGAACCGCCTGCCCGACCTGCCGATAGCCCCGGGTCTTCCTACCGGCGATCTGCCAGTGCGGCGGGAACCCCTGGAGCAGGGCTGTTTGCGCCAAGGTCAAGGCAGGGAGCTCGTTGCGCTCGCCCCCCTGCGCCCATCCGTCCTCGGGTCCCGGCGGTTCATTGGCGAGAGTGCCACCGTTGATCCCGATCTTCTGCCAGATCGCCTTGGCCCGCTCAGGACCCAGATCCGGGCCGCCTCGCTTCTCCGAACCGCCCACCAACGTCGGCGCAACGATCTGTGCCTGCTGCGCCCAGGCCCTGGCATGCGGCCAGCCTCGACTGGCCATCGATTCATATAGCACCTCGCCAACATGTGGCGGCGGCTCGGGTGACGGGGCCGGCCAAACGAAGGCGTCCGCATACGGCTCTCGCAACGCGACAAAGAAGCCGTGCTCCCGGCTCTGAGGGACGCCGTAATTCTTCGCATTCAAGACATTCGCGAAGATTCGGAACCCGAGGTGCTTCAACTCGTCTTCGATTTCTCTACGCACATCGGCGAAGTCGTCCTTATTGACCAACCCCGGCACATTCTCCATGAGTACCGCACGTGGTCTGACAGCTCCCACCAGATAGAGAGCCGCCTTGATCAGTTTTCGTTCAGGCTGGTCATCTCTACGATTGATCGTAGCCATCGACTTCACTCGTGGGGTGCCCGCAGACAACAGATCCACGTCGTATACCTCTGAGTAGTGCTGTGGGTCGAAGGTGTTGAGATCCTCCTCCACGAGCAACCACTCGTGCCGGTTGGCAAACAGTGTCGCCAGCGCCTTCTCATCGGTGTCCACGAGTGCGGTCGGAGCAAACCCCGCCGCCTCCAACCCGAGTGCTAGTCCACCTGCTCCGGCGCAGATCTCCAGAGAGCTGAAGGGAGTTGAGGAAGGCATTCGGCTCCTTCATCGACGATACGTATTCTGCAACGTACGCCAAGAGGTGCCACCGCGACATGGAATCAGGATCGATGGCCACTCGTGTCAGCAGAAGGCTCCAAGACCTCCGCTTCGAAGCAGGTCTGTGCCCGAGCCAGCGCCTCGCCCGGATCACAACCGTGTGCTCGCAACCAGTAGAGGACGTCGATGATCACATCGATCGCAACTTTCCCTACGCCGGTGGCACACACAGCGCTTGAGGTTGCTGCCCGCGGGTTTCGAGCAGCGTCGTACAACCGGAACACGGTCTCGACTCTGGCGGCCCGAGCGCCGCCACCGTACCCGTTCCCGGAGGACAGACCTGTCGCCAGCTCGCACCACGTCACCTTTCGGTCGGCCAGAAGCAGAACACCCCAGTTGTCGGCTACGGCGTCGACGAGGGCCATACCGCGTCCTCCCTCGGAGTCCGGGCCGGCGGAGAGAAGAGTGGGCAGCGCACGCATATCGGGGTCATGGATCTCGATACGCAGCCGCGTGCCGCGCACGGATACCGCGAGCGTCGTCGGCGTGCCAGGGCCGACGTGCGTGATGACATTGGACACGAGCTCGCTGACACACAGTTGAGCTTCGTGCGTGACGTCCTCCAGCCCCCATGCCTGGAGGTGAAGCATCATGACGCGGCGCAGGGCCGCGACTTCCTCGGGTTCAGCAGTGAAGTCCAAGTCCCAGGGCTTCCGCGACATGGATGCTTCCTCGATCACCAGATCCCCTTTCGTTACTCACGCCCCCTGCGATCGATGCGCAGTGGAGTGCCTCGAGCACAGACAGTGAGAGGCGTCGCAAGCCAGAATGGCGTCAGCGTGTCCCGCTATGCAATGTGCATAGCGGGATTCCCACTTCTGAGTGATTGTCAGGCGGCATCCTTGGCGCGAGACTGAACGTCCGCTACCTGCAGGAGGGTTGAAGTGGCTGGTTCACCGACGGCACGCCGTCGTCGTCTCTCGATCGAGTTGAAGAAGCTGCGCGAGGGCAACGCCTTGACCTGCGCACAGGTCGGCGCGGCGTTGGACTGGAGCGGGTCCAAGGTCAATCGGATGGAGACAGGGAGCGGCCGGGTCCAGCCGTCGGACATCGATGCACTGTGCCGCTACTACGAGACCGACGACGAGCTGCGCGAGTTCCTGAAGTCCCTGGCCAGGCAGGCCAGGACTCGCGGTTGGTGGCAGGAGCACGGGGCGGGCGTACCTCAGTGGTTCTCCATCTACATCGGCTTGGAACAGGAAGCCTCCACGATCCGCCAGTACCAGTGCGAGTTGCTGCCAGGGCTCATGCAGACCTCTGCGTACGCCTGCGAACTGCACAAGACGGGGGCACACCTACCGGCCCAGGACATCGACCGGGCAGTACGCGTACGCATGGAGCGCCAAGCCATGCTGACGCGACCCGAGGCCCCGGACGCCTGGTTCGTCGTGAACGAGGGGTCTCTGCGCAACATCATCGGAGATAGAACTCTGATGAGAGAGCAACTCGAACGGGTGCTGGAGGCGGCCGAGTTGCCGAGTGTCACTCTGCAAGTCCTCCCGTTCGACTCAGGTACCTACCCGGCCACGGGATCCTTCACCATGCTCGGCTTCCCCGACCAGGAGGACCCGGACATCGTGTACCGGGACGGCATCACCGATGCCGTCTACCTCGAAGGGGAGCATCATGTGCGTGAGTACACCAGGGCCTTCGACGGCTTGAGGGCCGCGGCTCTGAGCCCTCAGCGTTCCGTCCACCTGATCGAGTCCGTCCTTAAGGAATACGCAGGATGAAGATTGAGCGGTCTGCTCCCGGAGCTCTCTCGCCGTGGTTCAGGTCCTCCTACAGCAACGGCGCGGGCGGTGAATGCGTCGAGTGTGCCCACGACCTGGGCGGAGCCGTCGTTCGTGACTCCAAGCGTGGCGAAGGACCGGTCATAGCGGTCCGCGCCCATGCCTGGCGGACCTTTATACGGGCGTTGTAGGGCCGTCTTGATGGCGTGCCTCGTCTGGGATGTGTGTTCGGAGTGACGTATATCCTGGCGCGCGACATACCGGCTGTCGGGCGGGCAAGTAGTAGGGCGGCCTCGGGGTGTGGCCAGGTGTAGGTCGATAGGGAGCCGGGGGACGACGTGGGGCTTGCTGAGCAACTGGTCACGGTGAGGGCTGTCCTGGCGGGTGCCGCGGGTTCGTATGTCACTACTCGGTTGACCGAGCGTGATCGGTTCACGCGGGATCTTCGTGTGCGGTGGGATGCGCATCGGCTCGACTCGTATGTCGCCTATGTGGCCGCAGTGAAGCACGTCAATCGGTGCACCCAGCAGATATTCGGCCTGCAGTGGGACGGTGGCGATCCTGCCGGGCGGGACGCCCTGGTGGCCGAAATGCGGGCCGCCGAAGGGGATCGGTCGCACGCCTTCGAGCAGGTGATCCTGCTCGGCGATACCGCGACTGTGCAGGCCGGTCATGATCTCAACGAGCGGCTCTGGCAGTTGGAGCGG
This sequence comes from Streptomyces sp. NPDC002701, assembly GCF_042889045.1. NCBI lineage: Bacteria > Bacillati > Actinomycetota > Actinomycetes > Kitasatosporales > Streptomycetaceae > Streptomyces > Streptomyces sp. NPDC002701. The sequence goes on along the minus strand of NZ_JBIAQL010000001.1, from coordinate 175,384 downwards.
CCGGCGCGGGGTGTCGAGGAGATCACCGAGGACGTGTGGCGTGAGCGCGCGAACGCGTGGTTGGTCGCGCTCAACAACTTCCACGCGCATGCTCGGCGGAATCTGGGGATCGAGGGAGACGGCGCTCGGCGTGATGTGGTGCCGCCGACTCGTGCGAGCGCGGACTAACGGACTAGTTGGCGATATGTAGGTCTTGCGGGTGCCGTAGGGCCGCCCGCTTCTCAGCCAGTTTCGTGCTTCCGCGACCCGCGTAAAGGGCGGCCTTCGGCCGTCGCCTGCGGCGATTCCGCTGCGCTTCACCCTTGACTCGGCCCGCTCCAGCACGGGGTGGAAGCGAGCGGGCGGCCCGGAGGAAAGGAGGCCCGGGTGGGGCTGTGGGCAAGTTGGTTGCCTTGTGGAGTGGGTCTGTGGGCGCGGACGCGTCTCGCCAGCACGCCGGGTCGACTCGGCGGCCTCGGGTGGGTAGTTGGGGTGGTGGGGGCGGTGGCCCCGCTGGTGTTCGAGGTGCCGTGCGGCGGTTGCTCCGGACGACCGCTGCCCACCGTTCCCTTTCGGTACCGGTGCCCGGAGGGGCTAGGTGTGGTGTGCTCGGGGATGATCTGTTCCATGGGGCATGAGAGAAGGCGCGGGGCGGACATGGACGACGTCCGGGTGTGGGACGAGCGGCTGGCCTGGGCGTACGGGCTGATCTCGAAGGATCCGGGTGAGCGGGCCGCCGCGCTCGATCAGTTGGCCTCCGCCAGGAAGGCGACGGCGGAGGCCCTGGACCGGTTCAACACGACCTTGATGACGTTGCAGGGGCAGGGGGTGCGGGACCCGTACCGGGATCCGGAGCTGCGCTCGGCCCACGAGGAGTACCTGCGGATCCGGAGCCGTTCGCTGCCCGACGGAGTGTGGGGCGGCGGGGACTGCGAGAACCTCCTCGCATGGCCCGGGCTGCCCTACGCGCTGCTCTTCCTGGAGTGGGAGGCCCGCTACCCGGACGAGTGGACCCTCACCGCCAAGGCGTGGGGGACGAAGGAAGGGCTCATCCGGGAGCTGGCCGTGCCCGCCGTCGGGCAGGATCCGGTGGCCCGGGTCAAGTTGATCGATCTGGTGGAAACCGTCGTGCGGCGGGCCTATCGCTGCAAGGACCGCGAGTACGTGCGCGTCGCCCGGGTCGTCGACGGGCATCCGTTGCGCGTACGGCTGGAAGGGGCCCTGCGGTCGGAGAATCCCTGGGCCCAGTTGCACGCCGGGTACGTGCTGTGGATGCTCGACCGGCCCGAGCTGCCCAACAGCCGTCATGTCTGGCGTACTTGGCTGGCCGACTCCCGTCAGTGACGTCAGTGACGGGAGTGAGATCAGTGACGTCACGGCGGGGCGACCCTTGTCCTGCCCGGCCGGCTGCCCGCATGCCCGCCTGCCCACCTATCGGCGTCCGTTGCGAGGATGGTCGGTCTCGGCCGACCGTCGAACGCAGCACCAGCACCAGCACCAGGAGGCAGTCATGGCGAAGGTACCGGCCGCGGTGGTGGCCGCGAGTGGGCTCATCGGCGGGTACGGGGTCGCCCGCTGGACCAGGAAGCGGGAGCTCGGCGGGGTCGTGCTCGCCGTCGCCGGGGCGGCCGCCGCGCAGCAGTGGCGGCAGCGGGCCGGCGGGAGGGCGGCGGGGGCACTGACCGCCGCGTACGTCGCCGCCTTCGCCGGATCCCATCCGCTCGCCAAAAAGGTCGGGGCATGGCCCGCGGTGTTCGGGTCGGCCGGGGCCGTCGCGCTGGCGTCCTGGGCCGTGGCCGACCGGCGGGGCTGAAGCACGCAGGCCCCGACCGGCGGGGCTGAACCGCACCGGCCCCGACCGGTGCCGCTGGACCGCAGTAACCCCGACCGGCGGCGCTGGACCGCACGAACCCCGACCGGCGGGGCTGGACCATACGGTTGCCGGGGTCGCCCCACGCGCGCCCCCGGCCCCCCGGCCCCCCGACAGCAGGGCCGCTAGCCCACAGCCCTGAACGCCCTCCGGTAAGCCTGCGGGCTCGTGCCCACCACCCTCTTGAAGCGGTCCCGGAAAGCGGTCGGTGAGCCGAACCCCGCCTGGACGGCGATCCGTTCGACGGGGTGGGTCGTCGTCTCGAGAAGGTGCTGGGCCGTGCGCACCCGCGCCCGGTGCAGCCACTGCAGAGGCGTCGTACCGGTCTGTTCGCGGAAACGGCGGTTGAGCGTACGGGCGCTGGTACCCGCCCGTGCGGCGATGTCCTCCAGCGTCAGATCGCGGCCGGCGTTCTCCTCCATCCAGGAGAGCAAGGGCTCCATCGTCGTACCCGCCGGGGCCGGGGGCTGGCTGTGGACGATGAACTGCGCCTGTCCGCCCTCCCGTTCGAGCGGCATGACGGACATCCGGGCCGCGTGGCCGGCGACGGCCGAGCCGTAGTCCTTGCGGATCATGTGCAGGCACATGTCCATCGCCGCGGCGGCACCGGCCGAGGTGAGGAACTGGCCGTTGTCGACGTAGAGGACGTTGGGGTCGACCGTCACCGCCGGGTGCATGGCCGCCAGGTCCGCCGCCGCGATCCAGTGCGTCGTCGCCCGCTGCCCGTCCAGCAGGCCGGTGGCGGCGAAGAGGAACGCGCCGACGCAGATCGAGGCGATGCGCGTACCGTTCGCCGCCGCCGCGCGCAGGGCCTCGCCCACCCCCGGTGGCAGCGGGCCGGTCGGGTCGACCGTGCCCGGCAGGATGATCGTGTCCGCCTCCGCCAGCGCCTCCAGCCCGTACGGCGCCCGTACGGTGAAGGCCCCCGCGTTCACCTCCTCGGTCACCGAGCACACCTTGATCCGGTAGGGCGAGCGGCCGTCGGGCAGCCGCGCCCAGCCGAAGGTGTCGATCGGAGCGGAGAGGTCGAACGGGATGACCTGGTCGAGCGCCAGTACGGCCACGGTGTGCATGGCAGAAGAGTAGGCATACCGCTGGTTCTGGCCAAGCGCCGCACATGACTGCCTGCACAAGACTGCCTGCACATGCCTGCCTGTACATGACGTGCGGAACGGCGTGCGGAGTTACGTGTGGAGCAGTGCACTCAGAACCTCTGGCGAGAATCCGTTGAAGCGTGGCAGTCCTGCCACTTCTCCGCGATCCTGCACGCCGCCTACCGTCCCCTTCGTGACCAAGTTCCTCCTCGTACTCCACGTCCTCGTCGCGATCGTCGCCATCGGTCCCGTCACCGTCGCGGCCAGCATGTTCCCGCCCAGCGCCCGGCGCGCGCTCGCCGATCCCGGTGATCCACGCGCGACGGAGACCGTGCGGCTGCTGCACCGGATCTGCCGGGTGTACGCGGCCGTGGGCATCGCCGTGCCCGTACTCGGCATGGCCACCGCCCTCAGCATGGGTGTGCTGAACGACGCCTGGCTGGTCGTCTCGATGGTTCTGACCGGGATCGCGACGGCGGTTCTCCTGGCGCTGGTGCTGCCGCGCCAGGAGGAGTTGCTCGAAGCGGTGGAGGCGGCCGGCGGCGCGGAAGCCACCGCGTCGACCGTCACACCGGCCGAAGCCACCTCGACGGCGTCCACGTCCACCCCCGCGTCGGGGGAAGCGACCACGACGGCGTCCGCGTCCACAGACGTCGCCGCCAGTACCCGCGTGACCGTTCAGCTCGCCATGTTCACCGGTGTCTTCAACCTGCTGTGGGCCACCGTCACGATCCTCATGATCGTGCGGCCCGGCTCCACGACGGGCGCCTGACGCTCAGACCTGCGGCCCGCATGCCGTGGGCGTGGGCGCGGGCCGCTGATGAGCGAGGACCAGCCCGTCCATCGAGTCGCCGGTGTCCTCCTTGAAGCGCCGCGCCACGGTCGTCGCGACGAGCACGCCCGCCGAGCCGACCAGGGTGGCGAACGCCCAGGTCAGGGACCAGGGCCAGCCTGACACGCCGGGCGGCTCGGGATGCGCGCGCAGGGCGGCGTACAGGAGCGTGGCCGGTGGCACCGCCACCAGCAGCAGCGGCCAGGCGAGGGCGTCGCGGCGGCCGAAGTACGCGGCCAGGAGGAGCAGACAGACGGCCAGGACCGCGATTCCGGGCCCGGTCACCTGGATCGTCTCCGTGGCCTGGCCGGCCGACTCGGGGTGGTCGCGCGGTTCCCGGGGGACGCAGAGGAGGTACGCCGCCGAGGACAGGGCGGCACCCAGCAGGCGGGTCAGCCAGCGTTCCGTCCAGGGGCGCTTCGACAGCGGGCCCAGCAGCTTCTCGGTCATGGGAACGAGGGTTCCTCTGTCGCACAGGGGGCCGACAGAGTACGCGTACTCAGTTCGGGCGGGTGAGGGCCTAAGCCTTGGCGCCCGCGCCCCTGCCTCCGCCTCCGTCCGCGCCCGTTCCCGTCTCCGGTGACGCGGCCGTCGACAGCGGGCTCGCGATGTCCTCCAGGGAGCGGCCCTCCGCCTTGACCGCGAGCGCCGCCGCGACGAGACCCGCCGCGCACATCAGGCCGGCGCCGATCTGGAAGGCGAGAACCGTGTCGCCGACGACCCCCGTGCTGGTCAGCTCGGCGAAGATCAGCGGGCCGCTGATGCCGCCGGCCGCGGTGCCGATGGCGTAGAAGAAGGCGATGGCCATCGCGCGGGTCTCCATCGGGAAGATCTCGGAGACCGTCAGGTACGCGCTGCTCGCGCCCGCCGACGCGAAGAACAGGACCACGCACCAGCAGGCGGTCAGGGTCGTCGCGCTCAGGGAGCCGCGGTCGAAGAGCCAGGCCGTGCCGAAGAGCAGGACGCCGGAGAGGATGTAGGTGGACGAGATCATGATGCGGCGGCCCACGGTGTCGAAGAACTTGCCGAGGAGCAGCGGGCCGATGAAGTTGCCGGCCGCGATGACGGCGAAGTAGTAGCCGGTCTTGCCGGTCGGCACGTCGAAGAACTCGGTGAGGATCGCGCCGAAGCCGAAGGTGATCGCGTTGTAGAGGAACGCCTGGCCGATGAAGAGGGACAGGCCCAGCACGGCGCGTTTGCGGTACGTCGAGAAGACCGTGCGGCCGATCTCCAGGAACCCGATGCTCTTGCGCTGGTGGATGGTGATCTCGCGGCCGTGCGGCGGCAGTTCGCGTCCGGTCTCCTCCTTGATCTGCCGCTCGGCGTCGGAGACCAGCCGTTCCGCTTCCTCGCCCTTGCCGTGGATGAACAGCCACCGTGGGCTCTCGGGGACGTTGCGGCGTACGAGCAGGATCACCAGGCCGAGGACGACGCCGAGGAGGAAGGTCAGCCGCCAGCCGACGTTCATCGCGAACAGGTCGGTGTCCAGCGCGACGATCGACAGGAGCGAACCGGCGATCGCGCCCAGCCAGAAGCTGCCGTTGATGATCAGGTCGACGCGGCCGCGGTACTTGGACGGGATCAGCTCGTCGATCGCCGAGTTGATGGCCGCGTACTCACCGCCGATGCCGAAGCCGGTCAGGAAGCGGAAGAGGAAGAACCACCAGGTGGAGAACGAGAACGCCGTCATGGCGGTCGCCGCCAGATACACGGCCAAGGTGACCATGAACAGTTTGCGGCGGCCGAAGATGTCCGTGAGGCGGCCGAAGAACAGGGCGCCCGCGCACGCTCCGGCCACATAGAGCGCCGCCGCCATCCCGGTGACCTGCGCGGCCGAGATCGGCAGACCGCTGCCCGACTCGGAGAGCCGGCCGGCGATGTTGCCGACGACGGTGACCTCCAGACCGTCCAGGATCCAGACGGTGCCGAGACCGATGACGATGGTCCAGTGCCAGCGGGACCAGGGCAGCCGGTCCAGCCGGGCGGGCACGGCGGTGGTGACGGCTCCGCTGCCCGCGGATCCAACGTCGGTCACTGCCATGGCGCCCTCCTGCGGCTCGGGGATACCTGCCCGAGTTCCCCGAAGCGCCCCCCTCTCACCTGCCACTTCTCCCGCCGGCGGGCGCCCCTTCGGTGCGCGCTCACGCCCCCAGTGCCTGCGACACCGTATAGATCAGCAGGCCCACCAGCGAGCCGACGACCGTGCCGTTGATCCGGATGAACTGCAGGTCGCGGCCGATGTGCGCCTCGATCTTCTTCGAGGTGTGCTCGGCGTCCCAGCCGGCGACGGTATCGGTGATCAGGGAGGTGATCTCGTCCCGGTACGTCGTCACGACGTACACCGCGGCGCCCTCCACCCAGCCGTCCACCTTGGCCTGGAGCCGCTGGTCGGTGGCCATCCGCGCGCCGAGCGACAGCAGCGAGGCCCGCACGCGCAGCCGCAGCTCGCTGCGCTCGTCCTCCGCGGCGGACACGATCATCTGCCGTACGGAGGACCAGGCGGACGCGATCAGGTCCTGGACCTCACCGCGGCCGAGGACCTCCCGCTTGAGGTTCTCCACCCGCGCCCGGGTGTCGGTGTCGGACTGGAGATCGGAGGCGAAGTCGGTGAGGAAGCGGTCGAGGGCGCCGCGCGCCGGGTGGGCGGGCATGTCACGCATCTCGGTGACGAAGCGCAGCAGCTCCTTGTAGACGCGCTCGCCGACCTTCTTGTCGACGAAGCGCGGGGTCCAGCCGGGGGCGCCGCCCTGCACGGCGTCCATCACCTGTTCGTTGTGCAGGACGAGCCAGTCGTGGGCGCGGACGCACACCAGGTCGACGACGCGCCGGTGGCCGCCGTCCGCGACGACCTTCTCCAGCGTCTTCCCTATGCCGGGGGCGATCTCCGCGGCGTCGGCCCGCCGGTTGATGGCCTCGCCGACGACGGCCTGCACGTCCGAGTCGCGGAGCACCGCGAGGGCGCCGCGCAGCGCGGTGGCCAGTTCCGCGGTCACCCGGTCGGCGTGCTCGGGGTCGGCCAGCCAGGTGCCGAGCCGGCTGCCGATGCCGACGGAGCGCAGCCGCTGCCGTACGACGTCCTGGGAGAGGAAGTTCTCCCCGACGAACTCGCCCAGGGAGATCCCGAGCTGGTCCTTCTTGGTCGGAATGATCGCGGTGTGCGGGATGGGCAGGCCCAGGGGCCGGCGGAAGAGCGCGGTGACGGCGAACCAGTCGGCCATCGCGCCGACCATGCCGGCCTCGGCGGCGGCGGCCACGTACCCCGTCCAGCCGCCCGCGCCGGAGTTCCCGGCCCACTTGGCGAGTACGTAGACGACGGCGACCAGGAGCAGCAGGCCGGTGGCCGTGAGCTTCATCCGGCGGACCCCCCGGATCTTCTCCTCGTCGGCGGGGCTGAACGAGTTCATCGCCCGGTTCGGCGCGGCGCGGTCGGCCCCCGCGGAGCCCTTGGACCCCCCGGAGCCCGACGACCCACCGGAGCCCGGCGACCCCGTGGAACCCGGTGGCTCCGCGGAACCGGGTGATTCCGCGGAGCTCTTCGGCCCCGTGGTGTTCGCCACACCGTCAGGGCGGGAAGGCTGGCCTTCCGGGCCCTTTTTCCCAGGTTCATCCTGTTTCGTGCGTTCCATCCACTCCATCCGTTCCCGGTCCCCCATAACGCATTGTCCCAACCTGACCGACTCCTGGAACGGAACAGGAGTTCCCGGCGTCTGTCCGGGCGGGGAGTTTCAGCGGGGCCGTCGAGGCCCCGCGGACCCCGGCGGGACCTTGGGGGGTCCTGTCGGGTTCCTTCCACGCCATGCCTCATCATGGGGTGATCACATCGGAGCCATGGGCTCCCACTTTTTCCGAGGAGACACGCACCGCATGACCAAGCGTCACGGTTATGCCTTGCTGGCCGCGATCGTCGCAGTGATCGTCGTCATCTCAGCCGCCATATACGTCGGAGTCGCCGCCGACGACGGCGGGGAACCCACCGTGGCCGGTGGCCGCGGCACGAACAACGCGGCGGCCCCCGCCTCCGCCGGCACCTGGGTGGGCGCCTGGTCGGCGTCCCCGGCCGGACCGGAGCCGGGCACCGAGGTGAACGGCATGGCGGGCCGTTCGGTACGCAACGTGGTGCACGTGGGGATCGGCGGCACCTCGGCCCGGATCACCCTCTCCAACCTGTACGGACAGCAGCCGCTCACCATCACGCACGCCTCCGTCGCCCTCGCGGCCGGCGCGGACGAGGCCGCCGCGGCCACCGGCACCATGCGGCGCCTCACCTTCGGCGGCCGCCCCTCGGTGGTGGTGCCCGCCGGACAGCAGGTGATCAGCGACGCCGTACGGCTGCTGGTCCCGCACGACACGGACGTCCTCGTGACGACGTACTCGCCGATCCCGTCCGGGCCCGTCACCTACCACCCGCAGGCACGGCAGATCTCGTACACCGCGGAAGGCGACCGCACGCAGGACGTCAGCGGTGTCGCCTACACCGGGCAGACGCCCTACTGGCGCTATGTGACCGCGGTGGACGTGCTGAGCAACGAGGCACACGGCACGGTCGTCGTCATCGGCGACTCGCTCACCGACGGAAGCACCTCGTCCGTCGGCGAGAACCGGCGCTGGACGGACGTCCTCTCCGACCGGCTGCGCGCCCGCGACTCGGACGGGCCCCGCTACAGCGTGGTCAACCAGGGGATCAGCGGCAACCGGGTCCTGACCAGCGGACTCGGCCGCCCCGCCGAGAACCCGAGCGGGCTGGTCCGCTTCGACCGTGACGTGCTCGGCCGCACCAACGTCAAGGCCGTCGTGATCGCCCTCGGCGTCAACGACATCCTGCGCACGCCCCACGAGACCGACGCGGGCCGGATCACCGCCGGGCTGCGCGAACTGCGGCGGCTGGCCCACGCCCGGGGTCTCCGGGTCGTCGGTGTCACGCTGATGCCCTTCCAGGGGCATCGCGGCTACCGGCCCCACCTGGAGGAGACCCGCCAGGCCGTCAACGCCCGGATCCGCTCCGGCGGGGTCTTCGACGCCTACGCCGACTTCGACAAGGCGCTCCGCGATCCGTACAACCCGCGGCGGCTGCGCTCGCACTACGACTCGGGTGATCACCTCCACCCGAGCGACAAGGGGTACGAGCGTATGGCCGACGTCTTCGACCTCGAGTCCCTGAAGGGGGCGGCTCCGGCCCAGTTGTAGGGGGTCCTGCGGCCCGATGGGGGGCGGGCCGCGCAGTTCCTGGCGGCCCTGAGGGGGAGCAAAGGATTGCGCCGTTCCCCGCGCCCCCAAGAGCGAAAGACTGCGCCGTTCCCCGCGCCCCTGAAGGGGCACAAGATTGCGCCGTTTCCCGCGCACCTGAAGGGGGCGTTGTCCGTGCCCCTGGAGACGAAGAGGGCGGGCTCTCAGTCTCGGCGCGGGTTCAGTTCTCCTCGTCGTGCGGCTCGGCGGGCCTCCTTCAGGCGGTGTCGCTCCGCACGGGAGACCTTGCGCTCGATGCCCACCCCGCCCCAGAAGGCGAAGCCGGTCACCACGACCCGCGGAGCGCCCGGCTCACCGGGCACCCCCTCCTGCCCGTGGTCGAACCCGCCCATGATCCCGATCCCCCGGACGACGACCTCGACACCCGGCGGCACGATCACGTTCACCCCGCCCATGATCGCGAAGCAGTTGACGACCACCTCGCCCGCCGCGAAGTTCGCCTCACGCAGGTCGATGACACACCCGCCCCAGAAGGCGACGGAGTTGAACCTGCGCGGCGCCGTCCAGTGCCCCTTGCGCTCGAACCCCGACATGACCGCCACGCCCCACTGGGCCGGCGCCGAGGGGCCCGCGTCACCGACGATCCGGCTCGCCCAGTCCCCCGCCGCCGGCGGCCGCTTCACCATCGACACGGCCGGCGCGGGAGCGGCGACGCCCGGCGCGGGCAGATCCCGCGTGATCGGCTCCAACTCCCCGTACGTACGCGCCTTGTACGTCGCCTCCAGCCGTTCCCCGAACTCGTCCATGTCCAGGCGGCCCTCGGCGACGGCCTCCCTCAACACCTCGGCGACCTGTTCACGGTCGGCGTCGGAGGCACGCAGCTCGGGCAGCCCGCCAGGAGGTGGTCCGCCGACAGGTGGTCCGCCGGGGCGTCCGCCCGGGAGTTCGTCCGTCATGGCAGAAGCCTACGAGGTCGCCTTCGCCGCGGGTAAGGCTACGAGGCCGCCTTCTCCGCGTACATACGGCTGATGACCGCCTCGATGTCGGGTTCCCGTACCGACAGGTCCACCAGCGGGTACTCGGCCGCGATCCGCGCCACCAGCGGCGCCGCCGACTGCGCCGCCGGGAACGCGAGCCACTGCCGCGGCCCCTCCACCTTCACCACCCGCGCCGACCCCACGTCGATGGGCGGCAGTTCGCGCTCCAGGTCCACGACGAGCGTCCGCTCGCTCTCCCCTATCTCGTGCAGCCCGGTCAGCGGCCCGTCGTACATCAGGCGCCCGTGGTCGATGACCATCACACGCCGGCACAACTGCTCGATGTCGGACAGGTCGTGGGTCGTCAGGAGGACCGTCGTGCCCCGGTCCGCGTTGAGGTCCCGCAGGAACTCCCGCACCCGCACCTTGCTGACCACGTCGAGCCCGATCGTCGGCTCGTCCAGGTACAGCACCTCGGGGTCGTGCAGCAGCGCCGCCGCGATGTCCCCGCGCATCCGCTGCCCGAGCGAGAGCTGCCGCACGGGCACGTCCAGCAGGGCACCCAGCTCCAGCAGTTCCACGCACCGGTCGAGGTTCTCGGCGTACCGCGCGTCGGGGATCCGGTACATCCGGTGCATCAGCCGGTACGAGTCGATCAGCGGGAGGTCCCACCACAGGGTGGTGCGCTGCCCGAACACCACCCCGATGCGCTGTGCGAGCCGGGTGCGTTCGCGGGACGGGTCGATGCCCGCGACCCGCAGGCGCCCGCCGCTCGGCGTGAGGATGCCGGTGAGCATCTTGATGGTGGTGGACTTCCCCGCCCCGTTCGGCCCGATGTAGCCGACCATCTCGCCGCGCGACACGGTGAAGGAGATCGAGTCGACCGCCCGCACCTCCCGTCGCTCACTGCGCAGGAAACCGGTCTTCTTGCGTACGTCGAAGACCTTCTCGACGCGGTCGAGGTGGATGAAGCCGGTGTCGGGATGGGATGAGTGAGTACTGACGTCGGTGTCCACGAACTAGCTCCCCGTGCTCCGGTACGAACGAAGGCCCGCCCGCCAGGCGACACCCGACAGCAGGCAGCAGGCGGTGGCCACGAGCGGCGGCAGGAACGCCACCCACTGCGGCAGGTCGAGCGGATACGGCAGCCCCAGCACGTACAGCGCGGGCAGCCAGTTGACGAAGGCCAGCGGCAGCACGAAGGTCACCCCGCGCACCAGGTCCTTCGCGAAGACGGACGGCGGATACTGCAGCAGTGTGGTGCCGCCGTACGTGAACGCGTTCTGCACCTGGGACGCGTCCTGCGCGACGAACTGGAAGGCCCCGCCCGCCACGAACACCGCCCCGAAGATCGCGGCCCCGCTGACCACCATCACCGGCATCAGCAGCAGCTTCACCGGGGTCCACGCGATGTCGACCACCGTGAGCGCGTACCCGAGGACCAGCAGCCCCTGCGTGATCCGGCCCAGGCGGCGCAGCGCGAACCGGTCCGCGGCGACCTGCGCGAGCACCGGCGCGGGGCGGACGAGCAGCGTGTCGAGCGTGCCGTCGCGCACCCGCTGCCCCAGCCGGTCCATCGACCCGAGCGTCAGGTCGGCGAGGCCGAACGCGGCGCTGGACAGCCCGTACAGGAACGCCACCTCGCCCAGCGAGTAGCCGCCCAGCTCGTCGACCCGCGAGAACATCAGCAGGATCGCCACGAAGTCGAGCACGGTCCCCGCGAAGTTGCCGAAGAGGGTCATCGCGAAGGACGCGCGGTACGCCATCGTCGAGCGGATCCACATCCACGCGATCAGCCGGTAGGCGCGCAGCCCGCCCACCAGACGCGCGTGCCACTCCTGGCGTTCCTCCAGGTCAGCCACCCTGGACCACCACCCTGCGCGTCGCCGCCGACTGGACCAGCCGTCCCACCGCGAGCAGCGCGGCCGCCCAGGCGGCCTGGAAGGCGTACGTACGCACCAGCGCCCACCCCGTGCGCTCACCGAGGAACACGTCCGCGGGCGCCTGCAACAGCGCCGACCAGGGCAGCACACGGGCCACCTCACCGAGCGCGCCCGGGAACACGTTCAACGGCAGCGTCATCCCGGAGAAGAACAGCCCCGCCAGCACGGCCAGCTGCTGCACACCCACCCCGTCCATGAACCAGAACGCCGCCAGCGCCACCAGATAGCGGATCGCGTAACTCACCAGGACCCCGAGCACCACGGCGACGAGGAACGCCACCCAGGTCCCGGCACCGGCCGGCAGCGCGAGCGGGAAGACGAGCGCGCCGAACACCATCGGCACCACCCCACGCCCCAGCAACTGGAACGCGGCCCGCCCCGCGTCGGCCGCCAGCCACCACGACTGGAGGTCGACCGGCCGGTAGAGGTCGATCGCGATGTCACCCGTACGGATTCTCTCGATCAGCTCGTCCTCGAAGCCGCCGCCCATCACCGCGACCACCGACAGCAGCCCCTGCCCCACCCACACGTACGTCACCGCCTGGGACTGGTCGTACCCGCCCAGACCCGGCCTCTCGTCCCACAGCGCGATGTACGTGTACGCCAGGATCAGGCCGAAAACCGTGTTCGTGAACACTCCCGCGGCGGTGGCCACCCGGTAGGTCGCGTACCGTCGGAAGCCACCCGCCGCGACGGCCGCGTACAGCCTCCAAGCCCGCACCACTTGCCCTCTCCAGCCGTTCCGAGCCAAAGCGCTGGAGCCTAGTGGCGGGACCGGACCGCGCGCCACGCATTTTCTTCGCGCCCCCGCTCACGACGCGTGCCACGTGCCGGGAACGAATCGCCGGATGCGACAGTCTTCAAAGGGAGGGCGCACCAGGCGTACGAGGGCGTACCAGACGTACGACGTGAAACAGGAGCACGGCACACGATGAACGACCAGCCGCAGCCGCAGCAGCCGAGCGAGGGCTGGGCACCGAGGGACCCCGACAACGCCTCCGCGGCGGCACCGGGCACACCCGGCGGAGCACCACCGGACACACCCGGCTCCGATACCGGTTCCGACAGCGGTCCCCTTTCCGGTTCCGGTTCCGGTTCCGATCCCGGTTCCGATCCCGGTTCCGGCAAGAAACCGAAGCGACCCAAGCGCACGGGATGGAAGCGCGTGATCCCGACCTGGCGGATCGTGCTCGGCACGTTCGTCATCGGCATCCTGCTGCTCGTCGGCGTGTTCGCGCTCGGCTACCAGCTGGTGAAGATCCCGTCGGCGAACGCCACCGCGACCAAGCAGAGCAACGTCTACCTGTACGCGGACGGCAGCCAGCTCGCCCGCGACGGCGAGGTGAACCGGGAGAACGTGAACCTGGCGCTGATCTCCAAGGACGCCCAGCACGCGGTCCTGGCCGCCGAGGACCGCGACTTCTACACCGAGTCGGCCGTCGATCCCAAGGCGATGATCCGCGCCGGCTGGAACACCGCCACCGGCAAGGGCAAGCAGTCCGGGTCGACGATCACCCAGCAGTACGTGAAGAACTACTACCTGGCACAGGAGCAGACGGTCACGCGGAAGGTGAAGGAGTTCTTCATCTCGATCAAGCTGGACCGTGAGAAGAGCAAGGACGACATCCTCGAGGGCTACCTCAACACCAGCTACTTCGGCCGCAACGCCTACGGCATCCAGGCCGCCGCGCAGGCGTACTACGGCGTCGACGCCAAGGCCCTGACGGTCGGTCAGGGCGCCTACCTCGCGGCGCTCCTGAACGCGCCGAGCGAGTACGACGTCGTCGCGCACCCCGAGAACAAGCCGTCGGCCCTGGCCCGCTGGAACTACGTCCTCGACGGCATGGTCAAGAAGAAGTGGATCAGCGGGTCGAAGCGCGCGGCCGTCACGTTCCCCGCGCCCAAGGAGACGGTGATCGCGGCCGGGATGTCCGGCCAGCGCGGCTACATCGTCAAGGCCGTCAACGACTACCTCGCCGACCACAAGATCCTCGACGAGGACACCCTGAACGCGGGCGGCTACCGCATCACGACCACCCTGCAGAAGCCGAAGCAGGACGCCTTCGTGAAGGCCGTCGACGACCAGGTGATGGACGAACTCGACAAGAAGAACCGCAAGGTCGACAACTACGTCCGCGCGGGCGGCGCCTCCATCGACCCGAAGACCGGCAAGGTCGTCGCGATGTACGGCGGCATCGACTACACGAAGCAGTACTACAACAACGCGACGCGCCGCGACTACCAGGTCGGCTCCATCTTCAAGCCGTTCGTGTTCACCTCGGCCGTGCAGAACGACTCGGTCACGCAGGACGGCCGCACCATCACCCCGAACACGGTCTACGACGGCACGAACGAACGCCCCGTGGAGGGCTGGGACGGCGGCCGGTACGCACCCGAGAACGAGGACCAGGTCTCGTACGGCCAGATCCCCGTCCGCACCGCCACCGACAAGTCCGTCAACTCCGTGTACGCGCAGATGGCGGTGGACGTCGGCTCCGCGAAGGTCGAGCAGACCGCCGTGGACCTGGGTGTCCCGGCCGACACCCCCGACCTGAACGCGTCCCCGTCCATCGCCCTCGGGACGGCCACCGCCAGCGTCCTCGACATGGCGGAGGCGTACGCGACACTCGCCAACCACGGCAAGCACGGCACGTACACCATGATCGAAAAGATCACGAAGGACGGCTCGGAGGATGTGAGACTGCCCGGCAGGAAGACCAGGCAGGCCGTGAGCCGGGAAGCCGCCGACACCACGACCTCCGTCCTGCAGAGCGTCGTCGAGGGCGGCACCGGCACGGCCGCGCAGGCCGCCGGACGGCCCGTGGCGGGCAAGACCGGCACCGCGGAGGAGGACAAGGCGGCCTGGTTCGCCGGCTACACCCCGAACCTCGCCACCGTCGTCGCCGTGATGGGCCAGGACCCCGACACGGGCGAACACAAGGCGCTGTACGGGGCGCTCGGGCAGCAGCGCATCAACGGCGGCGGCTACCCGGCGCAGATCTGGGCCCAGTACACGAAGGCCGCGCTCAAGGGCGTGGCGGTCCAGGACTTCGACCTGGAGCTCCAGTCGGGCGCCGGGCAGCAGGAGCTCCCGCCGGCCGACCCCGGCGACGAGGAGACCGGCACGGGGGGCACCACCGGGGACGGCGGGACGACCACCGGCGGCGAGGAGACCCCGGACACCCAGGGCCAGGACAACGGCGGCACCACGACCGACGGCGGCACCACCGGAGACGGCGGGACCCCGACGGACGGCGGCACGACCGGCGACGGCGGCACGGGCGGCACCACCGGAGACGGCGGCACGACGACCGACGGCGGCACCACCGGCGACGGCGACACGGGCGGCACCACCGGAGACGGCGGCACGACGACCGACGGCGGCACCACCGGCGACGGCGCGGACGGAGGCACGGGGACGACGTTCGGGGGCTTCCCGTAGCCCCGGGCAGCCCAGCCGGCCCTGCTGGTGGCGAGAGGTCGCCCTCAGCCCGCCGCTGGTGGCCGGTGGTCGCCTTCAGGCCGCCGCTAGTGGCCGGAGGTCGCCTTCAGGCCGATGACGGCCACCAGCAGCAGGCAGACGAAGAAGATCCGGGCGGCGGTCGCCGGTTCACCGAGCACCGCCATGCCGTAGACCGCCGCCCCGGCCGCCCCGATGCCCACCCAGACGCCGTACGCGGTACCGATGGGCAGTGTCTTCGCCGCGTACGACAGCAGAAGCATGCTGGCGACGATGCCGGCACCGGTGAGCACGCTGGGCACAAGCCGCGTGAACCCCTCGGTGTACTTCATACCGACCGACCAGCCGACCTCCAGCAGACCGGCGACGACAAGCAGGACCCAGGCCATCAGGCACCTCCGTGAAGGAATCAACAGGGGTGCGTCGTCTTTGCCTGTCCCGGTACGGCGCGTCTCGTCGGGTACCTCAACGGTAGCAACGGGGAGCGGGAGACAGCCGGAAGGGGCTGGTGACAACGGTCATCAGCCCCTTCCGCACGCCGGGTACGCGCTGCGTGGCCGCGCGGGTCCGCGCTGCTCGGTGCGCGGTGTGCGCCGGTCTCTCAGAGATACAGCCCCGTGGAGTCCTCGGATCCCTCGAACCGGTCCGCCGCCACGGCGTGCAGGTCCCGCTCGCGCATCAGCACGTACGCGGTGCCGCGCACCTCCACCTCGGCACGGTCCTCCGGGTCGTACAGCACCCGGTCGCCCGGCTCCACCGTCCGCACGTTCTGCCCGACCGCGACGACCTCGGCCCACGCGAGCCGCCGGCCGACCGCCGCGGTCGCGGGAATGAGGATGCCGCCACCGGACCGGCGCTCGCCCTCGGCGGCGTCCTGCCGCACCAGCACACGGTCGTGCAGCATCCGGATGGGCAGCTTGTCGTCCTGGCTGCTGTGCTCAGTCCTCTTGGCGCTCACAGTCCGAACTTACCTGCCTTCGCGCCGCCCGTACGCAGGCGGGGTACGGGTACGTAGGTACGGTACGGCCGGGTGCACGGGTGGTTGCACTGGCGGGTGCACGGATGGGTTCGGCTGGGTTCAGCGCCTGCGGCGCCTGGTGCTCAGGGTCAGCAGGCCCACGACGCCGACCACCACGAGGGCCACCGGCACGATGCGGTCCAGCCGCGGCGCCCCGTCCTCCGTGACGAACCGCCCCTTCACATCACCGACGACGCGGTTGACGCCGACGTAGGCCCGTCCGAGGGTGTGGTCGACGCTGGACGCCATCTTGGCCTTGGCGTCCCCGACGATGGTCTTCGGGTGCACCCGCACACCGATCTCGTCGAGCGTCTCGGCGAGGTTGTCGCGACGGCGTTTGATGTCCGCCTCGATCTGCGCCGGAGTCCTGGTGTCCGGCGTGCTCGACGTGTCCGACACGCGCTGCCTCCGTAGTCGTGGTCGTTCCTTCTCGTGGCCTGTTCCCGTCGGCCCCGTCATTAATCGACGATCGACAGTCTGTCAGCTTCACCCCGCCGCGCACCGCCCGGCACCCCCATTACGCTCGGTTCCGTATCCACGACCTCGCAAGGAGACCGAACCGAGATGAGCGAGCGACTCCAGCCCGGCGACACCGCCCCCGCCTTCACCCTGCCCGACGCCGACGGCAACGAGGTGTCCCTTGCCGACCACAAGGGCCGCAAGGTCATCGTCTACTTCTACCCGGCCGCTCTGACACCGGGCTGCACGAAGCAGGCATGCGACTTCACGGACAACCTGGACCTGCTCGCGGCCGCCGGCTACGACGTCATCGGCGTCTCCCCCGACCAGCCCGAGAAGCTCGCCAAGTTCCGCGAGAAGGAGAACCTCAAGGTCACGCTGGTCGGCGACCCGGACAAGAAGGTGCTGGACGCGTACGGCGCCTTCGGCGAGAAGAAGAACTACGGCAAGACGTACATGGGTGTGATCCGCTCCACGATCGTGGTGGACGAGGAGGGCAAGGTCGAACACGCCCTTTACAACGTCCGGGCCACCGGCCACGTAGCCAAGATCATCAAGGACCTGGGAGTCTGAGCCCGGCGTCTCCTCGGCTCTCGCCCCCCTCCCGTCCCGGCCCCGGCCCGCCCCGCTTTCGCGGTGCGGGCCGCTCCTCATTCCGGACGTGACCATCCGATAACCGGTTCGTTACTCCGTACGAGGCGGCGAACACGCGGCCGGAACGGAGGGGGCCATGCCGGTCAGCCCGTACACGAGGACCCGACTGCACGAGGCAGCAAGCTCGTCACGAACACTGTCGGAGGCACTGGGGAAGCTGGGGGTGGATCCGAAGAGCCCGACGCGCGATTACCTTCGGGGACGCATGAAGAAGATGGGAGTGGACACTTCGCACTTCGAGCCGGAGGGAGCGAAGTGGACCAAGGAGATCCTCGAACCGGTGGTCGCCGCCTCCAGGAGTGTCAGCGAGGTGGTGCGGCGAATCGGGCTCGACTCCGTGGGCGGCCATCACACCAACATCGCTCGGCGCATCAAGGCGTACGGACTGGACATCTCGCACTTCACCAGGGTCGTCCGCACCGAGAAGATGCGCCACAACCAGCGCCGCAGGACAGCCGAGGAGATCCTTGTCGAGGACTCCTCCCCGCAGGCGACGCGTACGCCCGGCAGTCGGCTCAAGAGGGCGATGCGCGAGCTGGGTATCGAGGAACGATGCGCCTTGTGTTCGATCCACCCGGTATGGCTGGGCGAGCCTTTACCGCTCGAGGTCGACCACATCGACGGGAACTGGCGAAACAACCGGGCCGAGAACCTGCGCTTCCTCTGCCCGAATTGCCACTCCACTACGGACACCTATCGCGGCCGGGCCAAAGGGCGCACCCGGGGCAAAGCCGCATGAGCGACGGCGCCCACTACATCGATGGACAGGTGGGCTTTCGCCCTGGCCGCAGCCATCCCGAGCACGGGGCCAGACCCACACCCGACGATCTGCGCAGGGCGGTGACCGAAGCTGCCTCCATCGCAGAAGTGCTTCGTCGTCTCAACCGGCCGGACAACGGCGCACAGCGCCGGCTGCTGCACCGATGGATCACCGAGGAACAGCTCACCACGTCCCATTTCCTGGGCCGGAGACACAACCGTGGAAAGCCGGGCACGACCCCGGCCCGATCAGCGGATGCCGTACTGACCAGACACAGCGGAGAACGCCGGACGGCAACGAAGGTCCTCCGGCGGGCCCTTGCCGAGATCGGTGTGCCTGAGCGATGCGCCCGGTGCGATACCCCACCGGAGTGGCTCGGCAGGCCGATGACACTGGAGGTGGACCACATCAACGGAGACCGGTTCGACAACCGCCCCGAAAACCTGCGGCTGCTGTGCCCCAACTGTCATGCGCTCACCAGGACCTGGTGCCGAGGGAGCAGCGGAAGCCGACGATCGGCGTGACACGAACTCGCACCTCCGGGCGGCCGGACGACCGGTACGATGTCAAGCGACTGGCGGCGGTGGCGCAGAGGTGACGCAGCAGACTTAGGATCTGTGGCCCGTGAAACGGCTTGAGGGTTCGAATCCCTTCCGCCGCACAGCAGCGGCCTGCGAATCAACCATCGATTCGCAGGCCGTTTTTGGATCTCCGCCCCGAGACGGTCGGACCCATCATTCGGCCGGCAGCGCGAACCACCGCAGCAGCACCGGCTTCGCGTCCGGCGGAGCGTCCTCCGGCCCCCGGGCGAACCGGGCCAGGAGCTCCAGGTACGCGTCGTGGAACTCGGTCACCTCGCCCTTCGTGAGGTGGCTGAGGCTTCGGGAACCACGCATCCACCCCCCGGACTCCGCCCGCCCCTCCGTGAACCGCTCGGCCAGCGCGATGTCCTCGTCGAGCCGCATCCGGTCCAGGGCGCCCGCCACCGCCCGCTCCCCCTCGGTCATCTCGTCCTGCGCCGGCCTGCGTACGTCCAGTCCGCGTACCGCCCGCCACCAGCGCTCACGACTGTTGGGCCGCTCCGGTACGTCTTCGATGAAGCCGCCGCGCTCCAGGCGGCGCAGGTGGTAGCTGAGGGTTCCGGTGTTCTCCCCGAGGGCGCCGGCGAGGGTCGTGGAGGTCGCCGGGCCGGAGACCGCGAGGTGACGGAGGATCCTCAACCGCAGCGGGTGGGCGAGGGCTTTGAGAGCCGCCGGGTCACTGACCGTGCGCCGCTGGCCGCCCCCGTTCACATCCGGGCCCGTAGCGGGGTCCGGGGCCGTGACGGGGCCCGGGTCCGGGTCCGGGTCCGGGTCCGGGTCCGCAACAGGTTCCGCATCCGTGGCGGGGGTCGGCGCGGGCTGGAGCTCGCCTTCATCGCTCATGCCGGCAGCCTACCGTTCGGCACAGCCGAAGCTCTGCAGAGTGAATTCTGCAGAAGTTTCTCTGCAGATCTTCCCTTGCAGAGGAAACGCTGCAATCGTTGAGGCAGGCGGACGCTTCTGCCCGACTCGTCGTCACACATCACTCACGCGTCACTTGTCACGCATCGCCCGTCACACCACAGGAGGCCCTCATGTTCCGTGCCCGACGTCGTCTCGTCATGGCGTTGTCCGCCGTCGCCCTCGCCACCGCGAGTGTGAGCGCGGCGACAGCGGCGCCCGCACACGCCGGTGCCAGTGCCGACGCCAGTGCCGGCGCGGACGCGCAGGAGCGGGCCTTCCAGGACTGCCCCGCCCTCGCCGAGCTGCCCGACGGCGCCCGACCGGCGGACTGGCGCTGCGAGGCGATGACCGCCGTCGGGCATCTCACCCTCGGCCGGGTCGAGGTGCCCATCGACGAGCCCTTGGCGATCACCTTCGCGGAGGGCACGGTCGACGGCGAGTTCCGTCAGGTGTTCGGCGCGATGGCCGCCACTCCCCTACGAGTTCGGGGAACACCTCTGTCGATCACGCCCCGGTACGGCGGGTACTCCGACTTCGAGAGCAACGACGAGCGGCGGGGCGAGCTGGATCTGACGTTCGGGATAACCGGGCCCGGCCTGCCGTCCGGTTGTTCCATAGGCAGCACGACGGCCCCGGTCCACCTGGTGCTGCTGGAGACGGACCCGCCGAAGGTCGTCACGCCGGATCCGCTGGTCGTCACTTTCGGGGTCGAGGACAACCGCTTCGCGATACCCAGGACTTCGGGCTGCGGCCTACTGGGCCCCGTGCTCGACAAGGCGCTGCGGCTTCCGGCACCGGCGGGGGTGAACAGCATCGACCTGGACGCCCGAGTGACGATGCGCTCGTACAGCGAGAGCTAGGAGGAGCGGTCGGGGACGCATCCCCGGGGCGCGGCCCGGCCCGACGCCTGCCCGGCCCGACGCCTGCCCGGCCCGGTGACGCCTCAGCCCAGCCGTTCCTCAGCCCTGTGGCCCCTCAGCCCAGTAGTTCCTGCACCACCGGGACCAGTTCGCGGAACGCCTTGCCGCGGTGGCTGATCGCGTTCTTCTCGTCGGGGGACAGTTCCGCGCAGGTGCGGGTGTCGCCGTCGGGCTGGAGGATCGGGTCGTACCCGAAGCCGTTGGCGCCGGCGGGCTCGTGGCGGAGCGTGCCCCGCAGGCGGCCTTCCACCACGCGTTCGGTGCCGTCGGGCAGGGCGAGGGCGGCGGCGCAGGCGAAGTGGGCGGCGCGGTGTCCGTCGGCGATGTCGCCGAGTTGGGCGAGGAGGAGCCTGAGGTTGGCCTGGTCGTCGCCGTGGGTGCCGGACCAGCGGGCGGAGAAGATGCCGGGGGCGCCGCCGAGCACGTCGACGCAGAGGCCGGAGTCGTCGGCGACGGCGGGAAGGCCGGTGGCGCGGGCGAGGGCGTGGGCTTTGAGGAGGGCGTTCTCGGCGAAGGTGACGCCGGTTTCCTTCACGTCGGGGATCTCCGGGTAGGCGTCCGCGCCGACGAGGTCGTGCTGCAGACCTGCGGCGGCGAGGATCGCCCTCAGCTCGGTGATCTTTCCGGGGTTGCGGGTGGCGAGGATCAGGCGGCTCATGGTGCTCACCCTAGCCAGGTGGGCGGTGTCGCCGGGGTGCCGCCCGTCACCGTCCACCCGCCGCCCACGGGCGGTCGAGGTCATCGCCGCCGGTGACGTCACCGCCGGCCGGTCGAGGTCACCGCGGACGGTCGACGTCACCACCGGCCACCGGTGTGACCGCCGGCCGATGCTGTCCCGGGCCGTTCGCGCCGCCCGGTGCCTTACGGGGTGCAGACCTTGGTCAGCTCGCCGGCCGCGTCGGTGACGGAGCCGATGTCCGGGGTCGGGTCGCCGTCCCTGATGGCGGTCCGGACGTCAGTGACCGCAGCCTGGAGGTCGTCCACGGCCTTGTTGATGTCGGTGTCGTCGGTCTTGTCGCCGATGGTGTCGAGGTTCTTGTCGATCGAGTCGAGTGCCTCGTCCGCCTGGGTCGGGTCGTTCGAGGCGTTCTCCACGGCCTGCTGGAGGTCGGTGACGCTGTCGGCGATCGTGTCGGCGGTCTGGACGCAGTCGAGGGCCTTGTTGACGGCATCGCAGCCGGTGGTCAGTCCGGCGGTCAGTGCGACGGCTGCCACGGCCGCGGCGACGGCGGTGATGCGGCGGGGTCGGCGGCGGCTCGCGGCCATGGAACGGTCCTCCCGTTGGTCAGGCCCGCGGAGGGCCCCCGGTTCGGTACTGGCCGGGCGGCACTCGTGTGCCGTGCGCCCGCATCTGTAGGGACGCGGCGGCCGGTGCCGTGGTTGCCCGCGACCTCCGGCCGACTTGGTACGTCCTTTACCTTTCGAGGACGGTATCAAGTGCCGTGCGCTGGGCGACAGCGAGTTCCGTGCAGCCGAGGACGGCGAGGTCGAGAAGGGAGTTGAGCTCGTCGCGGGCGAACGGCTCGGCCTCGGCGGTGCCCTGGACCTCGACGAAGCGGCCGTCGCCGGTGCAGACGACGTTCATGTCGGTGTCGGCGCGGACGTCCTCCTCGTAGCAGAGGTCGAGGAGGGGGATGCCGCCGACGATGCCGACGGAGACGGCGCTGACCGTGCCGGTGAGGGGCTGGCGGTTGGCCTTGATGAGCTTCTTGCCCTGCGCCCAGGAGACGGCGTCCGCGAGGGCGACGTAGGCGCCGGTGATGGCGGCGGTGCGGGTGCCTCCGTCGGCCTGGAGGACGTCGCAGTCCAGGACGATGGTGTTCTCGCCGAGTGCCTTGTAGTCGATGACGGCGCGCAGGGAGCGGCCGATGAGCCGGCTGATCTCGTGGGTGCGGCCGCCGATCTTGCCGCGGACGGATTCGCGGTCGCCGCGGGTGTTCGTGGCGCGGGGAAGCATGGAGTACTCGGCGGTCACCCAGCCCTCGCCGCTGCCCTTGCGCCAGCGCGGGACGCCTTCGGTGACGGAGGCGGTGCAGAAGACCTTCGTGTCACCGAAGGAGACGAGGACGGAGCCCTCGGCGTGCTTGCTCCAGCCGCGTTCGATGGTGATCGGGCGGAGCTGTTCGGGCGTGCGGCCGTCGATGCGAGACATGGCGTCGAGCCTAGTCGTTCACGGGTGAGGGGCCGCCCCCGAGAGTGGAAGCGGCCCTTCGAGGGTGAGGGTGGGGTTACATCATGTCTTCGATGTCCGCGGCGATCGGGTCCGCGTCCGTGCCGATGACGACCTGGATGGCCGTGCCCATCCTGACGACGCCGTGGGCGCCCGCGGCCTTCAGGGCGGTCTCGTCGACCTTGCTCGGGTCGACGACCTCGGTGCGCAGCCGGGTGATGCAGCCCTCGACCTCTTCGATGTTGTCGATGCCACCGAGCCCGGCGACGATCTTCTCAGCCTTGCTGGCCATGTCCTACTCCCTGATCCGAACCGCTTTGTCGCAGCGCTTTGTCGCAGTAACCCACAGTTGGCCCATCTTCGCGAGCGGTTCCGTCGCGCCTGCCGAAGGATGGCGATCACGACAGCGCAACCCGTTCGCAAACCGTTCGCCGACTGGTCTACACCAGTTTTCGACGGCCGCCAAACCCGCCCTGTTCCCGGGCTGCGGAGGGCGCGCCGGAGGGACGCAGGAGGACAGCCATGAGTGCCGACAGTGCGGCCGTGCCCGCGCGTTCCCGCTGGAGCGATCTGTTCCAGGGCCTGCAGAAGATGGGGCGCAGTCTGCAGCTGCCGATCGCCGTGCTGCCGGCGGCGGGCATCCTCAACCGTCTGGGGCAGCCGGATGTGTTCGGCGCCGACGGCCTCGGCTGGACGAACGTCTCCAAGGTGATGGCGGGTGCGGGGAGCGCGCTGCTGGACGGTTCGCTCGGTCTGCCGCTGCTGTTCTGTATCGGTGTGGCCATCGGGATGGCGAAGAAGGCGGACGGTTCGACGGCCCTGGCGGCGGTGGCCGGTTTCCTCGTCTACTACAACGTGCTGCGGCAGTTTCCCGAGGACTGTGCGGACCAGGCGAAGGCGGTGGCCGCGGGCTGTCAGGCGGAGGACGGCACGGTGGCGGCCTTCACGTACCAGAATCCGGGTGTCTTCGGTGGCATCGTCATCGGTCTGCTGGCGGCGTTCTTCTGGCAGCGGTACCACCGCACCAGACTCGTGGACTGGCTCGGTTTCTTCAACGGGCGGCGGCTGGTGCCGATCATCATGGCGTTCGTGGCGATCGCGTTCGCCGCGCTCTGTCTGTGGGTGTGGCCGCCGATCGGCCGGGGCCTGGAGGACTTCAGCGACTGGCTGGTCAGTCTGGGCGCGTGGGGTGCGGGCGTGTTCGGTGTCGCCAACCGGGCGTTGCTGGTGATCGGGCTGCACCAGTTCCTGAACGTGCCCATCTGGTTCCAGTTCGGCAGCTACACGAAACCGGACGGGTCGGTGGTCCACGGTGACATCAACATGTTCCTGGCGGGTGATCCGGACGCAGGTCAGTTCACGTCGGGGTTCTTCCCCATCATGATGTTCGCGCTGCCGGCGGCGTGTCTGGCGATGACGCACTGCGCGAAGCCCCATCGCCGCAAGGAGATCGGTGGGCTCATGCTGTCGATCGCGCTGACCTCGTTCGTCACGGGCATCACGGAACCGATCGAGTACTCGTTCGTGTTCATCGCTCCGGCGCTGTACGCGGTGCACGCGGTGCTCACCGGTGTGTCCATGGCGGTGACGTGGGGTCTGGGCGTGCATGACGGCTTCAGTTTCTCGGCGGGTCTGATCGACTACGTCATCAACTGGAACCTCGCCACGAGACCCTGGGCGATCATTCCGATCGGCCTGTGTTTCGCGGTCGTCTACTACGTGATCTTCCGTTTCGCGATCACGAAGTTCGATCTGCGGACTCCGGGGCGGGAGCCGGAGGACGAGGTCGAGGACGTGACGAAGGCGTAGGGCGCGGGAGGTAACGCGCCGAGGGGCTACCGGACTTGTCGGTCCTGGGGCCCTTCGGCGCGTAGTTCTGTCGCCTTCACCCGGACATGCCGGGACTTCCGCCGCTATGGTCCAGGCCACAGAAATCACGGGTTCCTTATCTCACCTTCACCGTGCTACAACAGGTCTACACCACTGAGTGGTGTAGACCACGCGGTCGCTGACCGCGTTCCCCCGAAGACGCCGCCGTCTCCCTTTTGCCTGTCCCCAGGCGGCGCTTCGCCCTCCCCCGGCCGCCTCGCCGGGGGGACACCCAGGAGGAAGTTGTGTCCACGGCCAGCGCCGCTCCCGCGGCTGCGAAGAAGAAGGGCTCCGGCGCGATGGCTGTCTTGCAGCGCATCGGCCGCAGCCTCATGCTCCCCGTCGCCGTCCTGCCCGCGGCCGCGCTCCTGGTGCGTCTCGGCAACACCGACATGCTGGGCCGCGAGTCGTTCCCGGCGTTCATCACGAAGATCGCCGGCTTCATGGCGGCGGGCGGCAACGCGATCCTCGACAACATGGCGCTGCTGTTCGCCGTGGGCATCGCGATCGGCTTCGCCAAGAAGTCGGACGGCTCCACCGCCCTCGCGGCCGTCACGGGCTACCTGGTCTTCAAGAACGTGCTGGCCACGTTCACCGACAAGAACCTGCCGCAGGTCGCCAAGGCGGTCGACGGCAAGGTCGTCATGGTCGACGCGCCCGTGGACGCCAAGGTCCTCGGCGGTGTGGTCATGGGCATCGTGGTCGCGCTGCTCTACCAGCGCTTCCACCGCACCAAGCTGCCCGACTGGGCGGGCTTCTTCAGCGGCCGCCGCCTGGTCCCGATCCTGTCCGCCTTCGCGGGTCTGCTGCTCGGTATCGTCTTCGGCTACATCTGGCCGGTCCTCGGCACGGGTCTGCACAACTTCGGTGAGTGGCTGGTCGGTTCGGGCGCCGTCGGCGCCGGTATCTTCGGTGTCGCCAACCGCGCGCTGATCCCGATCGGCATGCACCACCTGCTGAACTCCTTCCCGTGGTTCCAGGCCGGTGAGTACGAGGGCAAGAGCGGTGACATCTCCCGCTTCCTGGCCGGCGACCCGACCGCCGGACAGTTCATGACCGGCTTCTTCCCGATCATGATGTTCGCGCTGCCCGCGGCCTGCCTCGCGATCGTCCACTGCGCCCGTCCGGAGCGTCGCAAGGTCGTCGGCGGCATGATGTTCTCGCTGGCGCTGACCTCGTTCGTCACGGGTGTGACCGAGCCGATCGAGTTCACCTTCATGTTCATCGCGCCGGTCCTGTACGGGATCCACGCGGTCCTCACCGGTGTGTCCATGGCACTGACCTGGGCGCTCGGTATGAAGGACGGGTTCGGGTTCTCGGCCGGGGCGGTCGACTTCGGCCTGAACCTGGGCATCGCGACGAACCCGTGGGGCCTCGTCCTGGTGGGTCTGTGCTTCGCGGTCGTCTACTACGCGGTCTTCCGCTTCGCGATCACCAAGTTCAACCTGCCGACTCCGGGCCGCGAGTCGGACGAGGAACTCGCCGAGCTGCAGAAGGCGGAGGCCAAGTAGCCCCCGCCGTCTCCTCGAACGTCCGGGATGCCCCGGACCGCCCGCGGGCGGTCCGGGGCATCCCGCGTTCAGATCTCGTACGTCGCCCTCGGCGCCGCCAGCTCCACCGGTCCTGCGAACACCTCGCGGGCGTCCACCAGGTTGGCCTGGGGGTCCGTCCACGGCGGGATGTGGGTGAGGACGAGGCGGCGGGCCCCGGCGCGGGCCGCGGTCTGGCCGGCCTCGCGGCCGTTGAGGTGGAGGTCCGGGATGCTCTCCTTGCCGTGCGTGAACGCGGCCTCGCAGAGGAACAGGTCGGTGTCGCGGGCCAGTTCGTCGAGCGAGTCGCACACGCCCGTGTCCCCGGAGTACGTCAGCGACCGCCCGCCGTGCTCCACGCGGATGCCGTACGCCTCCACGGGATGGCTGACCTTCTCGGTGTGCACCGAGAAGGGCCCGATCTCGAACGAGCCCGGCTTGACGGTGTGGAAGTCGAAGACCTCGCTCATGGAGGAGGCGGAGGGGGTGTCCGCGTACGCGGTGGTCAGGCGCTGCTCCGTGCCCTCGGGTCCGTAGACCGGGATCGGATCGCAGCGGCCGCCCTCGTGGCGGTAGTAGCGCGCGACGAAGTACGCGCACATGTCGATGCAGTGGTCGGCGTGCAGATGGCTGAGGAAGATCGCATCCAGGTCGTAGAGACCGCAGTGGCGCTGCAGCTCGCCAAGGGCACCGTTGCCCATGTCGAGAAGCAGCCGGAAGCCGTCGGCCTCGACGAGGTAGCTCGAGCAGGCCGATTCCGCGGACGGGAACGACCCCGAGCAGCCGACGACGGTGAGCTTCATAGAGCAGAAACCTCCGCTGGCGGGGAGAGAGACGGGGGTCGTGACGGGGGTCGTGCGGTCCGTCGAGCGTAAGGCGCGAAAGGGCGGGTCGCTCCTCCGTCGAGGGCTGTTGTGGGGGAACTCACCTGCGGTGTCACCGGTTCGGGGGCCTGCGGGAGCGGGCAGGCGTGCGGTGGGGCACGCCGGGTACCGTCGTACGCATGAACACGTCGTGGTGGTTCGCGCTGGCGGCCGTCGTGCTGCTCGCGGGCGTCGCGACGTTCGTGGACGGGTGGGGGCGCGGGCGCAGGCCCTCCCGCAAGCCGCCTCGCGGGCCGTCCGCCGGGCCGCCGGGGCGGTCCGACCGGGTCCGTGGCCCGTCCCGGCCCCGGCCGGCGGAGATCTGGTGGGCGAACGTGCCGTACGAGGACGGGGACGGGGCGAAGGACCGGCCCTGTCTCGTGTTGTCCGTGCGGGGGCGCGGGGCCGTGGTCGCCAAGATCACCACGAAGCGTCACGACGAGCGGGGCGGGGTCATTCCGCTGCCCGCGGGGGCCGTGGGGGATGCCCACGGGCGGGCGAGCTTCCTGGAGACGGAGGAGTTGCGGCGGGTGCCTGTGCGGGAGTTCCGGCGGCGGGTCGGCGAGGTGGACCCCCGGGTCTGGGCCCAGGTCCGCCACCTGTCCCGGTAGAACGTTCCTCGCCCCCGCCGCCCCCACCCTTCCCGTCCCTGGGGGCTGCGCCCCCAGACCCCCCTGTCGCGCTGCGCGCTCGTCCTCAATCGCCGGACGGGCTGGATTTTCCAGCCCGTCCGGCGTTTGAGGACCGGGGGTTCGGGGGCGGAGCCCCACGGGCTAAGCCCAGAGCTGGCCCTGCAGCGTCGCGATCGCTTCCTCCGTCGTCGCCGCCGTGTAGACCCCCGTCGACAGGTACTTCCATCCGCCGTCGGCCACGACGAAGACGATGTCGGCGGGCTCGCCCGCCTGCACGGCCTTGCGGCCGACCCCGATCGCGGCGTGCAGCGCGGCCCCGGTGGACACCCCGGCGAAGATGCCCTCCTGCTGGAGCAGCTCCCGCGTACGGGTCACCGCGTCGGCGGACCCGACCGAGAAGCGGGTCGTCAGCACCGACGCGTCGTACAGCTCCGGTACGAAGCCCTCGTCGAGGTTGCGCAGGCCGTAGACGAGGTCGTCGTAGCGCGGCTCGGCCGCGACGATCCTGACGTCCGGCTTGTGCTCGCGCAGGAACCGGCCGACGCCCATCAGCGTCCCCGTGGTGCCGAGCCCGGCGACGAAGTGCGTGACGGAGGGCAGGTCGGCGAGGATCTCGGGGCCGGTGGTCGCGTAGTGCGCGCCCGCGTTGTCGGGGTTGCCGTACTGGTAGAGCATCACCCAGTCGGGGTGCTCGGCGGAGAGCTCCTTCGCCACGCGCACCGCTGTGTTCGAGCCGCCGGCCGCCGGGGAGGGGATGATCTCGGCGCCCCACATGCCGAGCAGTTCGCGCCGTTCCTGCGAGGTGTTCTCGGGCATGACGCACACCATGCGGTAGCCCTTGAGCTTGGCGGCCATGGCGAGCGAGATGCCGGTGTTGCCGGACGTCGGTTCGAGGATGGTGCAGCCGGGGGTGAGCCGACCGTCCTTCTCGGCCTGTTCGATCATGTGGAGCGCGGGGCGGTCCTTGACCGAGCCGGTCGGGTTGCGGTCCTCGAGCTTCGCCCAGATGCGGACGTCGGCGGACGGCGAGAGCCGCGGCAGGCGCACCAGAGGGGTGTTGCCCACCGCGGCCAGCGGGGAGTCGTAGCGCATCAGCGATCAGAGCCCGGCAGGCCGGTCAGACCATGCCGCCGGCGACGGCCGGCAGGATGGTGACGCTGTCGCCGTCGGTGAGCTTGGTGTTGATGCCGTCGAGGAAGCGGACGTCCTCGTCGTTGAGGTAGACGTTCACGAAGCGGCGCAGCTCACCGCCGTCCACGATGCGGGCCTGGATGCCCGTGTGGCGGCTCTCCAGGTCGGTGAGGAGCTCGGCGAGGGTCTCCCCGCCGCCCTCGACCGCCTTCTGGCCGTCGGTGTAGGTGCGGAGGATGGTGGGGATGCGGACCTCGATGGCCATGGTTGCGGGCTCCTGTCGGAAAGGGGAGGGCGGGTCGTCTCTGGGCGCCCGCGGCAGCGCGGGAAGGGCACCGGGAAGGGCAGGGGGCACGCCGGTCGCGGCCCCGCCGAGCCGTGTCTCACGGCTGTACGGCGGCAGGGATCAGCGCGTACAGATGGCGCTCTGCAGCCTGCACAGGTCGACGTGCAGCCGCGCCACGAGCAGCATGCCCGGCGTCTTGTCGCTCACGTCGTGGGAAACCATGGGCTCATCGTACCGATTCCCTGTCCGGGTCCCGGAATGTGATCTCAGATGGTGGATGAATTCTGACCGAAGGATGGGATTCGCCGGGTTCAGTACGTCTCCACCACGGTGACGTCCTCCTCCGTGACCTCGCCGTCGACGATCCGGAACGAGCGGAACTGGAAGTCGCCGAGCCCGTCGGTGTCCGCGGTGGAGACGAGGACGTAGTGGGCGTTCGGCTCGCCTGCGAGGGAGACGTCGGTGCGGGAGGGGTATGCCTCGGTCGACGTGTGGGAGTGGTAGACGACCACGGGTTCCTCGTCGCGGTCGTCCATCTCGCGGTACAGCTTGAGCAGGTCCCCGGAGTCGAACTCGTAGAACGTGGGTGACATGGCCGCGTTCAGCATGGGGACGAAGCGCTCGGGGCGGCCGGTGCCCTCCGGGCCCGCGATCACTCCGCACGCCTCGTCGGGGTGGTCCCGGCGCGCGTGCGCGACGATCTGGTCGACGAGGGCCTGGGTGATGGTCAGCATGGGGTCAGGATAGGCAGACGGCGGCCCCGTACCGAAGAGTGGTACGGGGCCGCCCACATGCTGGGCCACGGGCCGGGCACGCCTGGCGTGGCACGGGACCGGACTCCGTCAGTTGACCTGCTCGAACTCCGGCTCGCGGCGCTCGGTGACCTCCGGGTTCCGCGACTTCAGCACGGCCCAGCCGACGCCGAGCGCGGCCGCCCAGCCGGCCATCACGTACAGGCAGACGCGGGAGTCGGCGTCGTAGGCGATGAGGCCGGTGACGAACAGCAGGAACGCGACCGCGACCCAGCTGAACTTCGCACCGCCGGGCGCCGGGAAGGGCGAGGCGGGCAGCCGGCCGGCGTCGACGGCGCGACGGTACAGGATGTGGCTGATGAGGATCATGAGCCAGGTCCAGATGCCGGCCGCCGTGGCCACCGAGACGACGTAGCCGAAGGCTTTCTCCGGGACGATGTAGTTCAGGACGACGCCGATGCCCATGAAGAGCATGGAGACGGTGATGCCGAAGGCGGGCGTCCGGGTGGCGGACAGCTTGGTGAAGATCTTCGGGGCCTCGCCGTTGTCCGCCAGGGTGCGCAGCATGCGGCCCGTGGAGTACATGCCGGAGTTGCAGGAGGACAGGGCCGCCGTCAGGACGACGAAGTTGACGATGCCCGCGCCCGCCGGGATGCCGATCTTCGCGAAGGCCGCGACGAAGGGGCTGACGCCCGGCGCGAACTCCGTCCACTTCACGACGCAGAGGATGACCGTGAGGGCGCCGACGTAGAAGAGGGCGATGCGCCAGGGCAGGGTGTTGATCGCCTTGGGGAGGGTCTTCTCCGGGTTCTCGGACTCCCCGGCGGTGACGCCGACCAGTTCGACGGCGAGGTAGGCGAACATCACGCCCTGGAGGGTCATCAGGGACGAGCCGATGCCCTTGGGGAAGAAGCCGTCGAAGGCCCAGAGGTTGGACACGGCGGCGGTGTCGCCCGCGGAGCTGAAGCCGAAGGTGAGCACGCCGAGCCCGATCACGATCATGCCGATGAGGGCGGTGACCTTGACCATCGAGAACCAGAACTCGATCTCGCCGAAGAGCTTGACGGAGATCAGGTTCGCCACGAAGAGCACCAGCAGGAAGACCAGGGCCGTGACCCACTGCGGGATCTGCGGGAACCAGTAGTTGACGTAGATCGCGGCGGCGGTGAGTTCCGCCATGCCGGTGACGACCCACATCAGCCAGTACGTCCAGCCGGTGAAGTAGCCGAAGAACGGGCCGAGGAACTCGCGGGAGTACTCCGCGAAGGAGCCCGAGACCGGGCGGTAGAGCAGGAGCTCTCCGAGGGCCCGCATGATGAAGAAGATGATGACGCCTGCGAGGGCGTACATCAGGATGAGGCTGGGGCCCGCCTTGGCGATGTTGGCCCCGGCGCCCAGGAAGAGGCCGACGCCGATCGCGCCGCCGATCGCGATCATCTGGACCTGACGGCTGCCGAGCCCGCGCTCGTACCCCTCTCCGGGAGCGCCCTCTCCGGAGACGCCCCCTTCGGAGGCACCGTTTGCGGAAGCACCCTTGCCGCCGCGCTCGTCGTCGTGCTTGCCGACCTGCACCGAGGTCATGTCTCGTGCGCCTTTCTCCACGCCGGTCCGAGCCGTCGTCGGCTTCGGACCGAGTTCCGATCCCCCCGGATTCCTGGAGCGGAGCGGTCTCTGGGAGACCGCTCGTGCCTGGCCGGCGGTCGCCGGCTCGGTGGCGCACCCGGCTGGACGCGGGTGGTGTCCCGCCGGGCGATCGTGAAGATTTATCACGCCTGCAACGTCGGCCGCCCGTGCTTCCTGTAGCGCACGCCACAGGAAGAAGCGGACATAGAACGCCCGGGCCCGCATAGCAGGCCCGGGCGTTTACATGATCGTTATCCGGATTTGAGCGTCCGCTGAGCGAACGTCTCCTGTCAGGTCATCAACGTCTCGACCAACGTCTCCTGCAGTCCGCCGAGCCACAGGTACGCCATCACCATCGGCTTGCGCGGGTCCTCGTCCGGCAGCCGGTACAGGAGGTCCGTGTCCTCCTCGTCGACGACGTCCAGCCGGGAGCCGATCGCCAGGCGCAGGTCGTTGAGGGAGCTGAGCCACTGCTTCGACTCCTCGGGGGTCAGCTTCAGGACCGCGCCCCCCTCCCCCGTGGCCGCGACGGAGTCCAGGGAGCGGATCACCACGAGCGCGTTCTCCCGCTTGCCGGCCCTCAGGTCGTTCTCGGTGAAGCGGCGGAACTCCGCGGAGTACGCGCGCTGCTCCTCGGCCTGCTCGGGTGAGGCCGCCTCGACGTCCGGACCGCTGTAGGCGTCCGGGAAGAGCCGCCTGAGCACCGGGTCGGCGGGGGGCTCACTGGGCCCCTCCGCGAACAGCTCGGCGAGCGGGTCGTCTGAGACGTCGCCGCCCGGGCCCGGTCCGATGAGCTCCAGGAGCTGTACGGCGAGGGAGCGGATGATGGAGATCTCGACCTCGTCGAGCGCGACGGCCGCGCCGCCGCCGGGGAGCGGTTCGAAGTGTCCTGGCATCAGGTTGCGTCGCTACTTCCAGTGCTGCGCGGATGTCGGGCGGGTGCGGGGGCGGAAGCCGGCGGGGCCGTGGCCGGCCGGGTCAGTTCCGGTCGTGCTGGAGCGTGGCCCACAGGCCGTAGCCGTGCATCGCCTGCACATCGCGCTCCATCTCCTCACGGGTGCCGCTGGAGACGACGGCCCGGCCCTTGTGGTGGACGTCCATCATCAGCTTGGTGGCCTTGTCCTTCGAGTACCCGAAGTACGACTGGAAGACGTAGGTCACGTAGCTCATCAGGTTGACCGGATCGTTGTGGACGATGGTCACCCAGGGGACGTCGGGCTCGGGTACGGCGAAGACCTCCTCCGCCGACTCGGTCTTCTCGGTCTCTAGGGGTGCGGGAGCCGTCACACGGCCCATGCTGCCACTTCGAGCGGGTGCCCGGCCAAACGAGCCCGACAAATCGCGGGCCCTACAAATCGTCAGAGTGACGAGATAGGGGGTAGCATCTCCTGCCATGAACACTGCGGACCTAGGGCTGCCGGTGGACGTCCCGTCGACCGCGCTCTTCACGGACCACTACGAGCTGACCATGCTGCAGGCCGCCCTCAAGGGCGGTACGGCCGACCGGCGTTCCGTCTTCGAGGTCTTCACCCGCCGCCTGCCCGAGGGCCGCCGCTACGGCGTCGTCGCCGGCACCGGCCGGGTCCTGGACGCGGTGGAGAACTTCCGCTTCGACGCCGACGTCCTCAATTTCCTGCGCGAGCGCGGCGTGGTGGACGAACCGACCCTGGAGTGGCTGGCCTCGTACCGCTTCGGCGGTGACGTCTGGGGCTACCCGGAGGGCGAGGTGTACTTCCCCGGCTCACCGATCCTGCGGGTCGAGGGCTCCTTCGCGGAGTGCGTGCTCCTGGAGACCGTGATCCTCTCCATCCTCAACCACGACTCGGCCATCGCCGCCGCCGCGTCCCGGATGGCCTCGGCCGCCGGCGACCGCCCGCTGATCGAGATGGGCGCCCGGCGCACCCACGAACTGGCCGCGGTGGCGGCGTCCCGCGCGGCGTACGTCGGCGGCTTCACGACCACCTCGGACCTGGCCGCCGGCTTCCGTTACGGCATCCCGACGGTCGGCACGTCCGCCCACGCCTTCACCCTCGTGCACGACACCGAGCGGGACGCCTTCCGCGCCCAGGTGGACTCGCTCGGCCGGGGCACCACGCTGCTGGTGGACACGTACGACGTCGCGGAGGCCGTCCGGCTGGCCGTCGAGGTGGCCGGACCCGAGCTGGGAGCCGTCCGCATCGACTCCGGCGACCTGCTGCTCGTGGCGCACCGGGTGCGCCAGCAGCTGGACGAGCTGGGCGCCACGGGGGCCCGGATCATCGTGACCTCGGACCTGGACGAGTACGCGATCGCGTCGCTGGCCGCGGCGCCCGTGGACGCGTACGGCGTCGGCACCCAGCTGGTGACGGGTTCCGGCCATCCCACCGCCTCGATGGTCTACAAGCTCGTCGCGCGTGCCGAGTCGGCGGACCCGAAGGCTCCGCTCGTGCCGGTGGCCAAGAAGTCCTCGGGCGGCAAGACGTCCATCGGCGGGCGCAAGTGGGCCGCGCGCCGGCTCGACGGGTCCGGTGCCGCCGAGACCGAGGTGATCGGCACGGGCGCCGTCCCCGCCGAGCTCGGCGACAGCCTGCTCCAGGTGCAGCTCGTCAAGGGCGGCCAGGTCGTCGCCCGCGAGCCGCTGGACGTCGTACGCGAACGGCACGCGCGGGCCCGCGCGAACCTGCCCCTCTCGGCGACCCAGCTGTCGCGGGGGGAAGCCGTCATTCCGACCGAGTACGTGTGAGACACGTGAGCCCCGGGCCGCGACGGCCCGGGCTCACATCCGTGGCCGACGCCCTTCCCCCGTACGCCCGTACGGGAGTGAACGGGCGGTGAGCCGGGAAGGGGCAACGGCAACGACCGCACGCCCCGCCCCGCCCGCCCGCGCCCGTGAGGGGGCTCGGGACCCTGCCGACCTGCGCCTGTCTGCCAAGCCGAAGGACACCGACCATGCGCCGCGCCCTGATCGTCGTAGACGTCCAGAACGACTTCTGCGAGGGAGGCAGCCTCGCGGTGTCCGGCGGTGCGGATGTCGCCGCCGCGATCACGGAGCTGATCGGGCAGGCCCCGGCCGGCTACCGCCACGTGGTGGCCACCCGCGACCACCACATCGCGCCCGGCGGCCACTTCGCCGACAACCCCGACTACGTCCACTCCTGGCCCGCGCACTGCGTGGCCGGCACCGAGGGCGTGGGCTTCCACCCGAACTTCGCTCCGGCGGTCGCCTCCGGCGCGATCGACGCCGTCTTCGACAAGGGGGCGTACTCGGCGGCGTACAGCGGCTTCGAGGGCGCCGACGAGAACGGCGTCGCGCTGGCCGACTGGCTGCGCACCCGGGAGATCACCGAGGTCGACGTCGTGGGTATCGCCACCGACCACTGCGTGAAGGCCACGGCTCTGGACGCCGCCCGTGAGGGCTTCCGCACCCAGGTCCTGCTGGACCTGACGGCGGGCGTCGCCCCGGACACCACGGCCCAGGCCCTGGAGGACCTGCGCGAAGCGGGCATCGAACTGAGCGGCAAGCCGGTCGTCTGACTCGCCACCTCAGTGACACCGCGCGCATGCCGGCCGCGACCCGGCGAGGGCTGAGCGCGCAGTTCCCCGCGCCCCTGAAGGGGCGCCCCTGGCGGGGCTTACAAGGGGGCGGCCGGTCGTCGCATCAGTGTGCGGATCGGGTGCCAGAGTTCCGCGGCGACCGCGTCCGCGCCGGGCGCCGTACGCCATATGAGCCCGTCAGGATGGTGCAGCACCGCGGTGATCTCGTCCGGCGTCGGCGGCTCGCCGTTGCCCCGCAGATACACCGCCCGCAGCCCCAGGTTCCGCAGCCGCGTCAGCGCGCGGGCGCGGTTCTGGGCATGCACCAGAACCCGGACCGGACCGCTGCCCGCGGCGAGCGGTCGGGGCAGGTTCAACGCCACCACGACGGTGCCGTTCGGCAGTCTGCTGAAACCTCCTGCGGCCATGCGGTCATACCCCCGTGCGATCCGGTGTCAATAAGAGAGTCACAGGACGCACCTAAACACGATCGGCCGCAACCCGCCAGAGGGTTGCGGCCGATCATGGTTTGACCTGGGAAAACGTCTCCCACTACTTCGCGGCGGAGACCTTCACCGTGATCGTCGAGCCGTCACGGGGCTCCTTGACGATCGCGATCTTGGTGTTGGTGTCAGTGATCTTGACACCCCCGGTCGGGTTGGCCGTGTCGTAGTAGGTGTTCGTGCGGTCGTTGAAGATCCGGTTGCCCGGCTGCGACGCGATCTTCGTCGCGACGTCCGCCTTGTGCAGCGTCAGGCCGTCCGTCCGGTACGAGCTGAACGGCGAGTCGTAGGACTGGATGCGGTTGCGCATCAGCGTCCCGTCCGACCACTTCAGCGCCTTCGGGTGGGCGTCCACCGGCAGCAGCAGCCCGGTGCCCGGGTGCTCGCTGACGTTGTTGTCCCGCTGGGAGGTGTCCCACTTCCAGATCAGCAGACCGTTCTGGTACGGGAAGTGCTCCACCCAGGACGGACGCGTGGACGCGAAGCCGAAGTTGTACGGGCCGACCTTCAGGGTCTTGTCGTACGACACGTACTGGCGGTTCTCGGCGATGTAGTACTGCGCGTAGTCCTTGGTGAAGGACGCGCCGATACGGGAGAAGCCGGTGGCCTTCCACGCGGCGTCGGCGCTCTCGGCGTTGTCCGAGAAGAGCGCGGAGCCGTCGGCGGTGACGGTGATCCGGTCCGCCGCGAAGCCCTTCTGGGCCACGCCGCCGTCGGTGGAGTAGCGGAAGCGCAGGTCGATCTTCTGGCCCGCGTAGGCGTCCAGCGGGTACGACAGCTTCTTGTACGCGTCCACCGTGCCGGTCAGCGCGGGGCTGCCGCTGGCGTCACGCGGGATCGGCGTACCGTCGACCGTTCCGTCGACAGCGGTCCACTTGGTGCCGCCGTCGGTGGAGACCTCGGTGTAGAGGTAGTCGAAGTCCGTCTCGATGTCGTAGAAGCCGTCGAGGGACAGCGTGGCCGAGGACTTGCCGGTGAGGTCCACGGAACGGGTCAGCGTGTTCTTGAGGTTGTTCGCGCTGCCGCTCCACCACTGGGTGGCGCCCTCGGCCGGGGCGACGACCTCGGTCTTCACTGCCTTCTTCGGCAGTTCGACCACCAGCGCCTGGGCCTTCCTGGTGTTGTACTCGGCCACGCCCAGCGTGTGGGTGGAGCGCGTCGCGGCCTTGGCCGTGTCGTACTTCAGCCAGCCGAGCTGCAGCTTGTCCCAGGCGGTCATGTCGCCGGGCAGGTCGCCGATGGCGTCCTTGCCGGTGCCGAGCCAGGAGCCGGAGGACATGAGCGTCCAGAACGCGGTGGAGTTCTCCGCGGTGTTGGTCGTGTCGTAGTGGTCCGGCAGACCCAGGTCGTGGCCGTACTCGTGGGCGAAGACACCGAGTCCGCCGTTCTCCGGTTGGATCGTGTAGTCGCCGACCCAGATGCCGGAGTCGCCGATCTGCGCGCCGCCCATCTTGTTGTTCTCGGGGCCGGTGGCGCCGGCGTCGGTGCCGAACGCGTACCAGCGGTGGGCCCAGATGGCGTCCTCGCCCTGGGCGCCGCCGCCCGCGGACTCGTCCTCGCCGGCGTGCACGATCTGGAAGTGGTCGATGTAGCCGTCGGACTCGTTGAAGTCGCCGTCGCCGTCGAAGTCGTTGCGGTCCCACTTGTCGTAGGCGGACAGCTCGGACTTGATGTCGGCGTCGGACTTGCCGGCCGCCTTCTGGGCGTCGACCCAGGCGGTGACACCGTCGGCGACGGCGTTCCACGCGCAGGTGTCGGGGTCGCACTTGTTGGAGCCGTAGCGGGCCTCGTTGTAGGGCACCTTGACCCAGTCGGAGACCGTGCCGTCGATGGAGTAGCGGCCCGAGGACTGCTTCTCGTAGTACTTCTTCATCGACTCGACACCCTTGCCGGTGCCGAAGTACAGGTCCTCGTAGTGCTTCTTGTTGTAGTCCGCCTTCCAGTCCGTGCTGTTGTCCTCGGCACGGTCGGGCTTGGCTATCTGGTTGTGCAGCGGGCCTGGGGTGCCGCCGTAGCGGCTGTCCACCTTGTCGCCGAACTCCACCAGGACGGTGAAGATCTCGTCGGTCTTCTCCCGGCCGAGCTCCACGTACTTGCCGTTCTGGAGCTTGACGACCTGCGAACCGCCGCGCTTCGCGACCTTCGCGTCACCGGAGAGGACCTTCTTGAGGGCCTCTTCACGCTGGGCTTCCTGACGGTCGGTCAGCGGGCCCTTCAGGTCGTGCTCGCGCTCGGCGCCGTGCCCGGCGCGTGCCGGGTCCTGCCGGTTCGCTGCCGCGGCCGGCCGGTCGCCGGAGTCGGCCTGCGCCACGGCGAAGGTCGAGAACGTGGCGGCGGCCGCCGTCATCGCCACACCCACGGCGGCTGCTCTGAACGTCCATGGTCTGCTGGTCACTTGATGCAGTCCTCCCTTGCGCCCGGGCGCGCGGAAGGAGGGTGTCCAGGTCATGGAGTCCGCGCGCGCTCTATGCGCGTCACAAGTGACGACATTCGATCGGAGTTGAAGGAGAAAAGACAGACCTTGACTTGCACAGGTCAAGTGGGTTATGCGCCGTCGATCGCGCGTCACGCACCGGCATCCGCCCGTTCACGGTTCATCCGTATACCGCTCAACAGGCGCGCCCGCAGGCAGGGTTGTCGGACGTCATGACTCCGTGCGCCCCCCGTGCACCGGCACCGTGGGTTAGCTCACGCTTACTGCTCGTTCCGCTCGGGCAGACAGGCGAATAGAGTCGTTTGGCGGCTCGCCGGATTTCCGGTGATTTGCCGAGCGACACCGTTGTCGCACCCGTGATTCCCATCCACCACCTCCCCCGTCGCGAGAGGCACCCGGGGGGAGACCCCACCCCGAGGACGGAACTGCCATGCCTCGTCCGACCGCCGCACAGCTCGCCTACGGTTCCTGCACCGTGATCCTCTCGACGCTCGCCATGCTGCTGCTGTCACAGACGAGTTCGGGCCCCGGAGTCGTGGTCATCGCGCTCTCCGCCCTCGTGCTCGGCCTCCTCGTGGCCATGACGGTTCCCGTTCCGAAGCCGTCCGCGTCCGCCGCGTCCGCCGCCCCCGTGGCGTCCGCCGCCCGCCCCTCGCCCGTCGCCGTCCCGGAACAGCGCGTTCCGGAACAGCGCGTCTCTGAACAGCATGTTCCGGTTCAGCGCGAGACCGTCTCCGCCGCCGCCCGCGCGCCCGAGCCGGTACGCGAACGCGCCTGAGGCCGGGTCCGGCCGGGCGCCGGCCCCGCGACCGTCCGTCGACCGCGCACCCGTGACACCGCGCATCCGTGACACCGCGAAACCGGCGGACCCGTACCCCACGGGTCCGCCGGTTTCGCGTGTGCCGGTTCAGCCGGTGCTGACCACCACCGTCTTCGCCGCCTTGTCGTGCAGGCCCTGCTTGTACGGCTTGTCGAAGAAGCTCCAGCCGCCCGTGATCGCGGTCCAGACGCAGGCGCAGCAGAACGCGAACGGCACCCACAGCACCAGGGCGCGCACCAGATTGGTCTGCACGGAGGGCGTGGAGCCGTTGTCGAGATTCGCCACCCGCAGGTGCAGCCACTTCTTGCCGAGGGTCTGTCCCGACCTGCTGGTCATGAAGGTGTCGTAACCGACGTAGAGCAGTAGGGCGATCAGGGACTGCCCGAAGGACTTGCCGTACTGGATCCGGTCCGCGTCCACGTCGTACTCGTTGACGCCGAAGCCCCACGTCAGCAGCCACACCACGATGACGACGAGGATCATGTCGATGATCCGCGCGAGCACGCGTCTGCCGCTGTCGGCGAGCGGCGGCATCCCGGCGAGCGGGTCGTTGGCGTACGGGCCGCCGCCGTAAGGGTCACCGCCTCCGAAGGCGTTACCGCCGCCGGAGGGGTCACCGCCCCCGAAGGCGTCTGCGCCTCCGTGGGGCGGCGGGGTGGCGCCGTACGGGGAGCCGGCGCCGTGTCCTTCGGGCGGCGGCTGCTTCTTGAACGGGTCCTCGCCCGGGGGCCTGCGGTACGGATCGTCGTCCGGAGGGGGCGGCGGCTCGGTGGTCATGTCCCGAGTCGACCGTGAACCCTCCGCCTGTGCAATGGGGGACGGCCGTCCGGGCTACCCGTCGGCCGTCCCGAAGGCACTCCTCGGGAGCAGTCCCGAAGGCACTCCGCACGCGTTCCCCGGCCGTCCGTCACCCGGCGACGAACGTATGGGCCGCCTTGTCGTGCCAGCACTGGCGCCACGGGCGGTCGAACAGCCCCCACACGACACCCACGACACCGATCACGAGGACGCCCGGAACGCTGTAGACGAGCCAGCGGCGCAGGGCCGGGCCGAACGACGGCGGGTCGCCGCCCTCGATGTCCCGGACCTGGAGGCCGAACAGCTTCTTCCCGAGGGTGCGGCCCCACTTGGCGGTGGGCAGTGCCTCGTAGAGGACTCCGAACAGGACGAGGACGGCGAGGACGACGCCGAGGTACAGCGCGGTCGTGCCGTCCAGGAGCCAGACCGTGACCGTCTGTCCGGAGAGCTTGGCCGCGTCGATCTTGTCGTTGACGTGGTCGACCGCCTTGATGCCCAGCGGCACGGCGGCCGCACCGGTCACCGCGGCCAGCACCAGCGTGTCCACCAGGCGGGCGGCGAACCGCTTGCCCAGCCCCGCCGGACGCGCGTTCGCCTGCGAGCTGGCGGCCGCCTGGAACGGGTCCTCCCGTACCGGCTTCCACGGCACGACGGGCTGGTCCTCGTCCGGCCCGGCCAGCCGGTGCACCTGCTGGGCCCAGGAGGGCTGTCCGCCCCCGGGGCCCGCGCTCATCGGCGCCTGGGCGTCCTGCGCGCCCAGGACACCGGGGGCACCTTGGACAGCTTGAGCACCTTGGACACCGGACTGCGGAGGCACGGTGGGGGTGGCGGAGGCCGCGGGTACCGCCGGGGTGGCCGGCGCGGCGGGTGCCGCCGGGGAGGTGAACGGGGACGACTGGGCGGGCGACGGTGCCGGAACACCGGACTCCGGGACCAGCCCCCGGGCCTGGGCCGCGGTGCGCGGCTGTCCCCCTCGCGGCGGCCTGGTCCTGAAGGTCATCGTGCCCTCGGAGGCGAGGGGTTCGCGGGAGCCGGGGACACCGGGCAGAGCGGGACCGGCCGCGGCCGCCGCGTCCGTGGAGTCCGCGGTGTCCTTGGCCGGCTGCCGGGTGCGCCCCGCGCCGGCACCGGACGTGCCCGCGACGTGCGCGCGCCCGGCGCCCATCGCACCGGCCGACCCCGCGGCCGCCGCCGGGCGTACGGGTCCCGTGGGCCTGCGGAACACCACGGTGCCGCCGGAGGGAGGAGGCGTCGGCGCCCCGGAGTCCTCTTCGGAACCGGACGGGTGGAACGTGGCCGTGCCGTCCGTGTGGTCCGACCTGCCGTCCGGCTGTGGGTGTGCCTGCGGCTGCGGCTGCGCGGGATGCACCGGCTGCCCCTGCTGGACGGGTTGCGCGGGTTGCGCGTTCGGTACCGGCTGGGCAGGCGGTGACTGCTGCGGTACGCGCGGGTCCGGCGAGCCCCAGCGGACCCTGCGGTCCGGGTCGCCTCCGAAGCCGGTCTGCCGGGAGCGGTCGGCGCCCCACGCGGTGGCCGGCTCGGGGCGGCTGCCGTGCTGCGCGTCGGCGGGCGAAGGGCCCGCGGGCGGCGGGTCCTCGTCGAAGAAGTGCGGGCCCGTCTCCTCCGTGGACACGGGCGCGGGCTGCGCCGCCGCGGGCGACGGGATCGCTTCGCCGCCGGCCGGCGCCGGCCGGCTGGTGCCCGGCACCCAGGAGGAGCCGTTCCAGTACCGGACGTATCCGGGAATGGACGGGTCCGGGTAGTACCCCTCACGGGGCTTGTCGTCGCCGGGGGCCGGGGTTGGGGCGCTCATGTCCGTCGTCCCGTATCTGCTCGGGGGTCGTGTTGGGCGTCCACATCTATCAGACCGGCGCGGGCGCCACTGCCGCTCCGGGCGTACCTCCCCCCTTCGAGCAAGGTTCCCGCACGTTTTGCGGACGGAGGAATTTCCCCGAACCGGCGTAATGCTGCGGGCTCCGCGCTCTCTCCACTCGTACGGGCCCGCCCACAGGGGCCCTTGACGCGGACACGAAGGGAACCGGACGACATGGACAACGACAAGGACACCGGCGAGAACGACGGCATGCACACCGTGGTGGAGCGCGAACTCGAACTCGAACTGGTCCTGTCCCCCGAGTGCAGCATCCCGGTCGCGGCCCTGCTGAGCTACCGCACCGACGACCCGTACGCCGTCCACGTCACCTTCCACACCGGTACCGATCACCCCGTGAACTGGACGTTCGCACGCGAACTGCTCGTCGAAGGGGTGTTCCGGCCGTGCGGGCACGGGGATGTGCGGGTGTGGCCCACGAAGGTCGCCGGACGCGGTGTCGTCCTGATGGCGCTCAGCTCACCCGACGGGGACGCCCTGCTCCAGGCGCCCGCCGCGCAGGTGTCGGCGTGGCTGGAGCGGACCCTGGTGGCGGTCCCGCCGGGTACCGAGTTCGGGCGGCTCGGTATCGACGACGGTCTCGCCGAGCTGCTCGCGCCCACCCCCGCCGACGACCTGTGGCTGGGCGACCCGTGGCTCCCGGACGACTTCACGGACGGGGAGTGAGGGGGGGAGGGTTCGTGGGGGGCTTTCTCAGAAGAGCTTGCCCGGGTTGAGGATGCCCAGCGGGTCGAAGGTGGCCTTGACCGCCTGGTGCATCTCCACCCCGACCGGGCCGATCTCCCGTGCCAGCCACTCCTTCTTGAGGACCCCCACGCCGTGCTCGCCGGTGATCGTGCCGCCCAGTTCCAGGCCGAGGGCCATGATCTCGTCGAAGGACTCGCGGGCGCGCCGGGACTCGTCGGGGTCGCCCGCGTCGAAGCAGACCGTCGGGTGCGTGTTGCCGTCGCCCGCGTGGGCGACGACCCCGATGGTCAGCCGGTGCTTCTCGGCGATCCGGTCGACCCCTTCGAGCAGCTCGGCGAGCCGGGAGCGGGGCACGCACACGTCGTCGATCATCGTCGTGCCCTTGACCGCCTCAAGGCCCGGGAGGGACAGCCGGCGGGCCTGCAGGAGCAGTTCCGACTCCGCCGCGTCCTCCGCCGGTACGACCTGGGTGGCGCCGGCCGCCTCGCACAGGGCGCCCACCGCGGCGAGGTCCGCGGCCGGGTCCGGCGTGTCGAAGGCGGCGAGCAGCAGGGCCTCGGTGCTCTCGGGGAGCCCCATGTTCGCCATGTCGTTGACGGCCTTCACCGTCGTACGGTCCATCAGTTCGAGGAGGGACGGCACATGGCCGCCCTCCATGATCCGGCAGACCGCGTCGCAGGCCGCCGTCCCCGACGCGAACTCGGCGGCCAGCACCAGCTGCTGGGGCGGCTGCGGCTTCAGGGCCAGGGTGGCCCGTACGACGATGCCGAGGGAGCCCTCCGAGCCGACGAAGAGGCGCGTCAGGTCGTACCCGGCGACGCCCTTCGCGGTGCGGCGGCCGGTCGACAGCAGGCGTCCGTCGGCCAGGACGACGTCCAGGCCGAGGACGTACTCGGCCGTCACTCCGTACTTCACGCAGCACAGGCCGCCGGAGGCCGTGCCGATGTTGCCGCCGATGGTGCACATCTCCCAGCTGGAGGGGTCCGGCGGGTAGCAGAGGCCGTGTTCGTTCACGGCGCGGGAGAGCGTGGCGTTGATGACGCCCGGTTCGACCACCGCGATCCGGTCGACCGGGCTGATCTCCAGGATCCGGTCCATCTTGACGAGGGACAGCACGACGCAGCCCTCGGAGGCGTTGGCGGCCCCCGACAGGCCGGTACGGGCGCCCTGCGGGACGACCGGTACGCGGAGTTCGGTGGCGACGCGCATGACGTGCTGGACCTGTTCGACGGTGCGCGGCAGCACGACGACGGCGGGGGTGCCGGCCTCGCAGAAACTGGCCATGTCGTTGGCGTACGAGCTGGTGACGTCCGGGTCGGTGAGGACGGCCTCGGCCGGCAGGCCCGCCAGGAGACGCTCGGCGAGGCCGTCCGGCGCCACCGTCGCCGCCGCCACGGTGTCTTCGTCGGGTCGGGCTTCGATACGGCTCATGATCACAGCGTCGCACTCGGGGCCATCGGTGTGAACCCCGCCCGCGTGAGGCTTTGCGTGCCGGGGTGGTGGGCGGATGTGCTCTTCGTATTGACGCACAGTGAGCGGCATGGAGAGCGGCGCGGGAAACGGCGTGCGGAACGGGCTGGAGAGTGGCCTGGGTGACGGCCCCTGTGACGGCCGTGGTGAGGGCCCGGGGGCCGGTCCGGGGGCCGGTCCGGTGGGCGGTCCGGTGGGCGGTCCGGTGGGCGGTCCGGTGGGCGGTCGGGGGGACGGCCCCGGGGACGGCCCGGTTCCCTTTCGGCGGGCTGTCGTCGGGGCCGTCGTGGGCTGTCTTCTGCTGGGGAGCGCGCTGGTGGCGATGCCCGACAAGTCGCACCGGGC
This sequence comes from Streptomyces sp. NPDC002701, assembly GCF_042889045.1. Taxonomy (NCBI): domain Bacteria; kingdom Bacillati; phylum Actinomycetota; class Actinomycetes; order Kitasatosporales; family Streptomycetaceae; genus Streptomyces; species Streptomyces sp. NPDC002701. Next base: position 131,434 of record NZ_JBIAQL010000001.1, on the reverse strand, counting down.
GCCGCCCTCCCCCGGGCCCGTCGCGCGCGCCGCCACCGCGGTCGGGGCCGGGGCGCCCGCCTCGCTGCCCGACCTGGTCGCGCTGATCCGTGACCGCGAGGCGCATCTGCGGGGCCATCCGGGTGATGCGCGATCCTGGGCGGAGCTCGGCGCGGCGTATGTGGAGCGGGGCGAGCGGACCGCGGAGCCGCGGTACTTCCCGAAGGCCGAGGCCGCGTTGCGTACGTCCCTGAAGAGGGCCCCGAAGAAGAACACCGAGGCGTTGCGGGGGCTTGCCTCGCTCGCCAACGCCCGGCACGACTACCGGGCCGCGCGGAAGTGGGGCGAGGCCGCGGTGGCCGGTTCACCCAAGCGGTGGACGGCGTATCCGGCGTTGATCGACGCCTACCGGGGGGTCGGCGACCACAAGGCCGCCCGCAAGGCGCTGGACCGGCTGGTCGCGCTTCCTTCGGGCAGTCCGGCGGCGCGGGTGCGGGTGCTGACCGCTGCCGGGGCGGTCTACCGGGACCGGGGGTGGCGGGAGGACGCCGCTGCCGCGTTGTCCGACGCCGCGGCACTGGCCTCCGCACCGGCGGAGCGGGCCGACTGTCTCGTGCGGATCGGGGAGCTGGCCGGGGAGCGCGGCGAGCCGGCCGAGGCGTTGCGCGCCTACGAGGCGGCGTTGCGGGCGGAGCCCGGCGAGCACGCGGCGCGGGCCGGGCAGGGACGGGCGCTGGCCGCGTTGGGGCGGCACTCGGAGGCGCTGCGGGCGTACCAGGCCGCGCTGGCCACGCGGCCGTTGCCGCAGTACGCGTTGGAGCTGGGCGAGTTGTACGAGTCGCTGGGGCTGGACGGGGCTGCGCGGGCTCAGTACGACGTGGTGCGGGCGCGGGTGCGGGAGGGGGGTGCGGGGGGTGTTGGCGAGGAGCTGGTGCTCGGGGTGTTCGAGGCGGATCACGGCGATGCGGGGGCCGCCGTCCGGCGGTTGCGGAGGGAGTGGGCGCGGCATCCTTCGGCGGCTGTGGCGGATGCGTTGGGGTGGGCGTTGCATCGGGCCGGGCAGGACAAGGAGGCGCTCGTCTTCGCCACGCGGGCTACCGATCGGGTGCGTGGGGGTTCGGCTCGGGTTGCTCTGTACTCGTTTCACCGGGGGGTGATCGAGCGGGAGGTGGGGGACGTGGGGGGTGCTCGGCGGCATCTTGGGGAGGCGTTGCGGATCGATCCCTTCTTCTCGCCGCTTTTCGTGCCGGTCGCTCTGGAGGCGTTGGAGGGGGTGGGGGGTACCGCCGGGGTGTGACGGGGGCTCGGGTGTGTGGTCGGGGGCGCGGGCCGTGCCGGTACGTCGAGTCCGTCGCCTTCCGGGTGTACTGCCCCAAGGAGGAAAGGGGCGGGTTTTTTGCAGGAGCCCTACGCGACGGACTGCGACGTACCGGCACGGCCCGCTCCCGTCGTACGTCGGGTGTCTCGCCGTGGTGGTCTGTCGTGGGTGCGGCCCCGCGGTGGGGGCGCGGGGCCGCTGGGGGTTCGGTCAGAGGTTGCCTCGGCGTTCCTGCTCTCGTTCGATTGCCTCGAAGAGGGCCTTGAAGTTGCCCTTGCCGAAGCCCATCGAGCCGTGGCGTTCGATCATCTCGAAGAAGACGGTCGGGCGGTCCTGGACCGGCTTCGTGAAGATCTGGAGCAGGTAGCCGTCCTCGTCGCGGTCCACGAGGATCTTCAGTTCGCGCAGGGTCTCTACGGGGACGCGGGTCTCGCCCGCCCACTCGCCGAGGGTGTCGTAGTAGGAGTCGGGGGTGTCCAGGAACTGGACGCCCGCGGCGCGCATCGCGCGGACCGTGGCGACGATGTCGTTGGTGTTCAGGGCGATGTGCTGGACGCCCGCGCCGCCGTAGAACTCCAGGTACTCGTCGATCTGGGACTTCTTCTTGGCGATGGCGGGCTCGTTGATCGGGAACTTGACCTTGAGCGTGCCGTCGGCGACGACCTTCGACATGAGGGCGCTGTACTCGGTGGCGATGTCGTCGCCCACGAACTCCTTCATGTTCGTGAAGCCCATGACCTTGTTGTAGAAGCCGACCCACTCGTTCATCCGGCCCAGTTCGACGTTGCCCACGCAGTGGTCGATGGCCTGGAAGGTGCGCTTCGAGGGGGGCTCGACGATCGGGGCGGCGGCCGTGTAGCCGGGGAGGTACGGGCCCTCGTAGCCCTTGCGCTCGACCAGGGTGTGGCGGGTCTTGCCGTACGTGGCGATCGCGGCGAGGACGACCGTGCCGTGCTCGTCCTTCACCTCGTGCGGCTCGGTGAGGGGGCGGGCGCCGTGCTCCACGGCGTACGCGAAGGCGGCGCGGGCGTCCGGGACCTCGATGGCGAGGTCGACGACGCCGTCGCCGTGCTCGGCCACGTGCTCGGCGAGGAAGTTTCCCCAGGGGGTGGCGGGCTTGATGACCGAGGTGAGGACGAACCGGGCGGAGCCGTTCTCCAGGACGTAGCTCGCGGTCTCCCGGCTGCCGTTCTCCGGTCCGGAGTACGCGACGAGCTGCATGCCGAAGGCCGTGGAGTAGTAGTGCGCCGCCTGCTTGGCGTTGCCCACGGCGAAGACGACCGCGTCCATTCCCTTGACCGGGAAGGGGTCTGCCTGCCGCGCGGTGTCCGGGGTGTGGTGGGTTGTCTGAGTCATGGCCGCAGGTTCTCTCCGTTCCGCAGAGTGCGCAATAGTTTGCGTGTTCACTGGGCAATCTGTTCAGTGGATGGCGGCTTTCGGGTGGCGTTGTGTGCAGGGTGACCATCGGGGAGGGTCTGTGGGGATCGACCGGCTGGACGGGCGGCTTCTGGTGTTGCTCGCCGAGGAGCCGCGGATCGGGGTGCTGGAGATGTCCCGGCGGCTGGGGGTCGCGCGCGGGACCGTGCAGGCGCGGCTCGACCGGCTTCAGTCGAATGGCGTCATCCGGGGGTTCGGGCCCCAGGTGGATCCCGCGGCCCTCGGATATCCCGTCACCGCCTTCGCGACCCTGGAGATCCGGCAGGGGCAAGGCGCCGACGTACGCGCGCACTTGGCGACCGTGCCCGAGGTGCTGGAACTGCACACGACCACGGGTGGCGGGGACATGCTGTGCCGGCTCGTGGCCCGCTCCAACGCCGATCTCCAGCGGGTGATCGATCGGGTTGTCGGTTTTGATGGCATCGTCCGGGCCTCCACGGCGATCGTCATGGAGAACCCGGTTCCGCTGCGGATCATCCCGCTGGTGGAGCAGGCGGCGAGGGACCACGACTGAGCGAGGGAGTGGGGTGACTGCGGGTGAACTTCTGGGACTACCTCGGCAGTCGTCATCAGCAGCTTCTCGCCGACGCCTTTCAGCATGCCAGTGCCGTGTTCCAGTGCATGGTCGCCGCGACCTTGATGGGGGTCTTCATCGGGGTCGTCACCTACCGCAGCGACTGGGCGGGGAATCTGGCCACCACGACGACCGCGACCCTGCTGACCATTCCCTCGCTCGCCATGATCGGTCTGCTGATCCCGGTGGTCGGGCTCGGGGTCCCGCCCACTGTCATCGCCCTGACGCTGTACGGGCTGCTGCCCGTCGTCCGTAACTCGATCGTCGGGCTGCGCGGGGTCGATCCGTCGCTGGTGGACGCCGCCACGGGTATCGGGATGTCGCGGCTCGCCCGGCTCGTACGGGTCGAGCTGCCGCTGGCGTGGCCGCCGATCCTGACCGGGATCCGGGTCTCCACGCAGATGCTGATGGGCATCGCCGCGATCGCCGCCTACGCCTCCGGGCCCGGGCTCGGCAATGAGATCTTCCGCGGTATCGCCTCCCTGGGCAGCAAGAACGCGCTCAACCAGGTGCTCGCGGGCACGCTCGGGATCATCGTCCTCGCGTTGCTGTTCGACGCCGCGTACGTCGCTGTCGGGCGCCTGACCATCCCGAGGGGGATCCGTGTCTGAGACACCGGCGGTGCCGGACGAGCGTGTCGGTGGCGGCAAGCCCGCCGCCACCGGAGCCACCATCCGGTTGGAGAACCTCACCAAGCGGTACGCGGGAAGCGCCGATCCCGCCGTCGACAGCGTCAACATGGAGATCAACGCCGGTGAGCTGGTCGTCTTCGTGGGGCCCTCCGGGTGCGGGAAGTCCACCACCCTGAAGATGATCAACCGGCTGATCGAGCCCTCCGGCGGGCGGATCCGCATCGGCGGCGAGGACGTCACCCACATGGACCCCGTGAAACTGCGCCGCAAGATCGGGTACGCCATCCAGTCCTCGGGGCTCTTCCCGCACATGACCGTCGCCCAGAACATCGGGCTCGTGCCGAAGATGGTCGGCTGGTCGAAGGCGCGGGTCGCGGACCGGATCGAGGAGATGCTGGATCTGGTGGGGCTCGACGCGGGCGAGTTCCACGGCCGGTATCCGCGGCAGCTGTCCGGTGGGCAGCAGCAGCGGGTGGGGGTGGCTCGGGCGTTGGCCGCCGATCCGCCCGTGTTGTTGATGGACGAGCCGTTCGGTGCCGTCGATCCCATCACGCGTGATCATCTGCAGGACGAGCTGATCCGGCTGCAGCACGAGTTGCACAAGACCATCGTCTTCGTCACGCACGACTTCGACGAGGCCATCAAGCTCGGCGACCGGATCGCGGTACTGCGGGAGCGGTCGCACATCGCGCAGTTCGACACCCCGGAGGCCATCCTCACCAACCCCGCCGACGACTTCGTGTCCGGGTTCGTGGGCGCCGGCGCCGCCCTGAAGCGGCTGAACCTGACGCGCGTACGGGATGTGGAGATCACCGACTACCCGACCGTGACCGTCGACGATCCGCTGCAGGAGATCTTCAACAAGATCAGGGCGAGCGGTACCAACGAGATCCTGCTGCTCGACCGGCGGGGGCGGCCCTACAAGTGGCTGCGCCGCGGGGATCTGATGCGCGCCCGGGGCTCGCTGGCCAGGGCCGGCACGTTGGTGAACGACACCGTGACCCGGGACGCAACACTGCGGGACGCGCTGGAGGCCGTGCTCACGGACAACGCGGGGCGGGTCGTGGTGACCGGGCGGCGCGGCGAGTACACCGGCGTGGTGGACATGGAGACGCTGATGAACTCCGTGCACGAGATGCTGGAGGCCGACCGGCTCGACGCGATGGAGCACCAGCACGAGCTGGAGGAGGCACGCACCGAGCAGACCCGGCATGAGCAGGAGGGGGAGGAGAAGGGGAAGGGGGCTGCGGGTGGCGGTCGCGGTGCTGCGGCGGGCGGCCGCGGTGGGGAGGGGAAGGCGTGAGCACTCCCGGCTCCGGCTTCCGCTCCGGCCCCGGCCCTGGCCCCGGCTCGGGCTCGGGCTCCGGGAACCGACGTAATGGCGACGGGGGCGGCCGTAAGGGCGGCGGCGGTGGTGACCGCGCGGATGTCCGGCGCGTGCGTACGGGGTCCGAAGGCGACGCCCGCGGCTCCGCCGATGCCGGTCCCGAGGCCGGGCGGGAGGCCGCTTTCGAAGGGGACCTCGCCTCAGCCGCCGCCCCGCCGCGGGCGCCCAGGTTCGGCTGGCGGAAGCTGACCTTCCTGCCTGCTGTGCTCGTCGTCGGGCTGCTCGCCACCTGGGTCTGGTTCCAGCAGGCGGACCTGGACCCGCTCTCCGAGAACGCCCTCTCGAACGGGCAGGTGTGGAAGGCGCTGCGGCAGCACGTGGAGCTGACCGTGATCTCCACGTTCTTCGTGCTCGTCATCGCGATCCCGCTGGGTGTCGTGCTGACCCGCGGCGCCTTCCGCAGAGCCACCCCGATCGTCATGACCTTCGCCAACATGGGGCAGGCGACGCCCGCGATCGGCCTGCTGGCCCTGCTGGTGATCTGGCTGGGCATCGGGCGCCGGGCGGCGCTGATCGGCATCATCGCGTACGCCGTCCTGCCGGTCCTGTCGAACACGATCGCGGGGCTGAAGGCGAACGACCCGACGCTCCTGGAGGCGGCCCGGGGCATCGGCATGTCACCGCTGGGCGTACTGGGCCGCGTCGAACTCCCCCTCGCCGTACCGCTCATCCTCGCGGGCGTCCGTACCGCGCTCGTCCTGAACGTGGGTACGGCGACGCTCGCCACGTTCGGCGGGGGCGGCGGCCTCGGGGTACTGATCACGACCGGGATCACCAACCAGCGGATGCCGGTACTGGTCCTCGGGTCGATCCTGACCGTCGCGCTGGCGCTGCTCGTCGACTGGCTGGCGTCACTGGCCGAGCTGTTGCTCAGTCCGCGTGGGCTGGAGGCGGGCTCATGAGACGACGGATTACGGGTCCGCCGGCGGTGCTGGCCCTGCTGGTGGTGGTCTCCGGGTGCGGGCTGACCAGCGGGTCGCCCATGGTCGACGACGTGAAGCCGGGATCGGTCGGGCAGGGGCGGCCGCTCGAGGGCGCCGATCTCACCGTGACCTCCAAGGAGTTCACCGAGCAGCTCGTCCTCGGCGCGATCATGGGCATCGCCTTCCAGGCGGCCGGCGCCGAGGTTCTCGACCGCACGGGCATCCAGGGGTCCATCGGCTCCCGGGAAGCGGTCAAGAACGGGGACGCGGACGCCGGTTACGAGTACACGGGCACCGCCTGGATCACCTACCTGGGCAACAGCGAGCCCATTGCGGACCCGAAGAAGCAGTGGGAGGCCGTGCGCGACGCCGACCGGAAGAACGGGCTGACCTGGCTGGCGCCGTCGAAGCTGAACAACACCTACGCGCTCGCCATGAACCAGGCCAACTTCAAGAAGCACGGCACGAGGACGCTCTCCGACGTGGCCGCCCTCGCGAAGAAGGACCCGAGGGCCGTCACGGTCTGCCTGGAGAGCGAGTTCGCCAACCGGGCGGACGGGATGCCGGGCATGGAGAGGGCGTACGGGATGGAACTGCCCGCCGGGAACATCACGCAGATGGACACCGGGATCATCTACACCCAGGTGTCCAAGGGGAGTTGCACCTACGGGGAGGTCTTCACCACCGACGGACGCATCAAGTCCATGAACCTCGCGGTGATGGCGGACGACAAGAAGTTCTTCCCCAACTACAACGCGGCTCCCCAGATCAACACGGAGACCCTGAAGAAGTATCCGGCGATCGCCGGCGTCCTGGCCCCGATCACCGAGCGGCTGGACAACGAGGTGGCCCAGGAGCTGAACGCCCGGGTCGACGTCGACGGCGAGGATCCGCACGCGGTGGCACTGGACTGGATGAAGGAGGAGGGGTTCGTGAAGGAGGGCTGAGCTTCCGGCGGCAGGACCGAGCTCAGCAGGAGGGGACCGGCCCCTTGCCCTTCTCCAGCGCCACCAACGAGCTGACCGCGCCCTTCAGGGTCGTCACCGGGATGAGGCGGAGCCCTTTCGGCAGCTCCGACTGCGCGTCCGCGCACTCCGCCTTCGGGACCAGGAAGACCGTCGCGCCGTCGCGGCGGGCGGCCTGGGTCTTGAGGGCCACTCCCCCGACCGCGCCGACCTTCCCGTCGGCGTCGATCGTTCCCGTGCCCGCGATGACTTTGCCGCCCGTGAGATCACCGCCGCTGCCGTCGCCGTCCAGCTTGTCGACGATGCCGAGGGAGAAGAGGAGCCCGGCGCTCGGACCGCCCACGTCGGCGAGTTTCAGGGAGACCTCGATGCCGTCCGACTGCTCGCCGAGGTGGTTCAGGGCCGCCGCGGTGGCGGTGTCCTGGGACTTCCTCATCTCCTCGGCGTTGTACTTCTCGATCTCCTTGACGCTGTCCCCGTTGGGGTAGACCGAGTCGCGCGGCATCACCGCACGGTCCGTACGGAACCAGCCGTCGAGCACGTCACCGAGGCCGACGTCCGCGTCCGGTCCGGTCGCCTCGATGGTCGTCATCCGCAACTGCCCGCTCGTCTCCCGGGCCTTCGCACCGGAGATCGTGATCACCGGGTCGCCCCTGTTCTCCCCGAGGACGTCCGCGGTCATCCCGGGCTGAGCCAACGAGAACGGCAACGGCACGAACACCGCCACGGCGAGCAGCGCCACGACGGGCAGCGCGCAGCCGGCAACGGCCTGAGACCGCGAGAGACGAGAGAACCAAGAGAACACGAGTTCAATCTAACGCCCACCCACCCCACTCCAAGCACCAGCCCTTTCAAGGCGCACGGGGAACGGCACAGTCTTTCCCTTCAGGGGCACGGGGAACGGCACAGCTTTTGAGGGGCGCGGGGAACGGCGCAGTCCCCTAGGGGCGCGGGGAACTGCGCAATCCTTCAGGGGCGCGGGGAACGGCGCGACCAGTCGACCGAGGTCACCGCAACGCGTCGGCAACCTCCCGCGCCGCGTCAACGACCCGCGGCCCCACCCGCTCCGGCACAGCATCCGCCAGCATCACCACCCCCACACTCCCCTCCACCCCGGTCACCCCGACCAACGCCGCCGCGGCCCCACTCGCCCCGGCCTCCAGCTCCCCGTGCGTAAGGGTGTACCCGGGCCCGTCCGGGGCCCCGGCCCGCGCGGCAAGGATCGCCTTGCCCGCCGCCCCCCGTTCCAGCGGGTGCCGGAACCCGGCGCGATAGGCCACGTGGTAGTCCGTCCACGTCGGCTCGACCACGGCGACGGCGAGCGCCTCCGTACCGTCGACCAGGGTGAGATGGGCGGTCGCCCCGATGTCCTCGGCCAGCGACCGCAGCGCGGGCAGCGCGGCCTCGCGGACCAGCGGATGCACCTGGCGGCCGAGCCGCAGCACCCCCAGCCCGACCCGGGCACGGCCGCCGAGGTCACGGCGGACGAGGGCGTGCTGCTCCAGCGTGGCGAGCAACCGGTACACGACGGTCCGGTTGACTCCGAGTTTGTTGGACAGCTCGGTGACGGTCAGACCGTGGTCGGTGTCGGCGAGCAGCTTGAGGACGCGCAGTCCCCGGTCGAGCGTCTGAGAGGTCTCCGCGGTCACGACGCCCACTCCTTAGTGGTGAGAGTCGGCGGCCCCCTACGCGGCGGATACGTCACCGGTCCCGTCGGCGACGCGCGTCAGAGGCCGCCGGTCGGCAGCGTCCCGGGCACTCCCGGGCGGGCACCGGCTGCGCTCCGCGGCGGCGCTGCCACGGGGCGTGTGCGTAGCGGGACAGTAGCGAGCCGGTTCGCTCAGCGGAAGGCTCCGTCCAGAATCCGGTCATGAGCAGGTACGGACCGCTTCCGGTTACCCAGGGTTTGATCCACCTTTGGCCGGAAGTGCGCGGCGCGGCCGTCCGGCGTGCACCACACCGGTACGGAGCGCGCACACACGCGAGCGCCGGTACCGCGACGGCACCGGCGCTCGGAAGGGGGCGTCCCCGCGGGAGACGGGCGGACGTCACCGCATGCGGGTGGCCCACTCCTGGACCTTCTCGATCCGCTGGCGCAGCTGCCCGGCGGTCGCCTCCGCACTCGGCGGTCCTCCGCACACGCGCCGCAGCTCGGTGTGGATCACGCCGTGCGGCTTGCCGCTCTGGTGGACGTACGCGCCGACCATGGTGTTGAGCTTCTTGCGCAGTTCCATCATCTCCTTGTGGGAGACCACGGGACGGCGCTCGGCGGGCAGTTCGAGCAGGTCGGCCTCGTCGTCCGGCTTCTTGCGGCTGTGCGCGATCTGCCGGGCCTGCCGCTTCTGGAGCAGGAGCTGGACCTGGTCGGGTTCGAGGAGCCCCGGGATGCCGAGGTAGTCCTGCTCCTCCTCGCTCCCCGGGTGGGCCTGCATGCCGAACTCGGCGCCGTCGTAGAGGACCCGGTCGAAGACGGCCTCGGACTCGAGCGCCTCGAAGGAGAACTGCTCCTGCTCGCCGGTGTCCTCGTCCTGCTCCTTGTTCGCCTCCTCCATCTCCTTCTCGGATTCGGCGTACGGGTCCTCCTCGCCCTGCTTCTTGGGCTTGTCGAGGGCGTGGTCGCGCTCGACCTCCATCTCGTTGGCGAAGGTGAGGAGGTCGGGGACGGTCGGCAGGAAGACGGAGGCGGTCTCGCCACGTCGCCGGGACCGTACGAAACGGCCGACGGCCTGCGCGAAGAAGAGCGGGGTCGAGATGGTGGTCGCGTACACGCCCACCGCGAGGCGGGGCACGTCGACGCCTTCGGACACCATGCGGACGGCGACCATCCAGCGGTCGTCGCTGTGGCTGAACTCGTCGATCCGCTGGGAGGCGCCCGTGTCGTCGGAGAGGACGAGGGTGGCCTTGGTGCCGGTGATCTCACGGATGAGCTTGGCGTAGGCGCGGGCCGAGTCCTGGTCGGAGGCGATGACGAGGGCACCCGCGTCCGGGATGCCCTTGCGCACCTCGGTGAGCCGCCGGTCCGCGGCCCGCAGCACGCTGGGCATCCACTCGCCGCGCGGGTCGAGGGCGGTACGCCATGCCTGGCTGACGGCGTCCTTGGTCATCGGCTCGCCGAGGCGGGCGGCGATCTCGTCCCCCGCCTTCGTACGCCACCGCATGTTGCCGCTGTAGGAGAGGAAGATGACGGGCCGCACGACACCGTCGCCGAGGGCGGAGCCGTAGCCGTAGGTGTAGTCGGCGGCGGACCGGCGGATCCCGTCGTTGCCCTCCTCGTACGCGACGAAGGGGATGGGGTTGGTGTCGGAGCGGAACGGCGTCCCGGTGAGGGCGAGTCGGCGGGTGGCGGGCTCGAACGCCTCCAGGCACGCCTCGCCCCAGGACTTGGAGTCACCGGCGTGGTGGATCTCGTCGAGGATGACGAGGGTCTTGCGCTGTTCGGAGCGGTTGCGGTGCAGCATGGGCCGCACGCCGACGCCGGCGTAGGTCACGGCGACGCCCTGATACTCCTTGCTGAGCGGGCCCGCGCTGTACTCGGGGTCCAGCTTGATGCCTATCCGCGCGGCCGCCTCCGCCCACTGCTTCTTCAGGTGCTCGGTCGGTGCGACGACGGTCACCTGCTGCACGACGTGGTGGTGCAGCAGCCACGAGGCGAGGGTCAGCGCGAAGGTCGTCTTGCCGGCGCCGGGCGTGGCGACGGCGAGGAAGTCACGCGGCTGCTCCTGGAGGTACCGCTCCATCGCCCCCTGCTGCCAGGCACGCAGCTTGTTGGCGGTGCCCCAGGGGGCCCGCCCGGGAAACGCGGGCGACAGGTGGTGCGAGGAGGTGGCACCTGCGACGGGGGAGGCGGGCACGAGGGGCCCTCCAGTGGCGGTGGCGGTGGGCGACGGGCGGGCGGTAGTCACGGTCTCCGGGGGTGGTCGAGCGGCTCGGCTACGTATGACGTGTCGGCTGGGTATGACAACCGGGCCACCCTACCGGCGCCCCACGAACGTCAACGCGCGGACGACGCGGGGCCGACACCGGATGGGACTCAGCTCACATCGCCGAGTGCAGCCCTCGCAGGCGCAGCGCGATCATCCGCACGTCCTCCAGGTCGCCGGAGGCCACCTCGATGACGAGCTTGTACGCCTCGTCCTGGTCGACGTCGAGCATCTCGGTGCCGTTGAAGTCGAGGAAGACGACCGTCGACATCCACGCCGTACGCTTGTTGCCGTCCACCAGAGGACGGTTCACGGCAAGCGACTGAAGAAGTGCCGCCGCCTTTTCGAAGAGGTCCGTGTACGCCTCGACACCGAACATCTGCGACCGGGGGCGGTGAACGGCCGAGCTGAGCAGACCCAGGTCACGCACGGCAACCTGCGTCTGCTCCCCGCACGCCAGCTCCGCCAGGTCCAGGACCTCCTGGACCGTGAGGTACTTCATCTACTCCCCCAGCCTCCGCAACAGGTCGGCGTGACCTGCCGCGTATCTGGCCCCCAGACGGCGCACGGTCGCCCGGTCCGCCTCCTGCTCCAGATACCGGTCGATCGCCTGAAGCACTATGGCGTGCATGCTGCGCCCCTCCTCTTCGGCACGCAGCTTGAGCGCCTCCTGCTGGTCGTCGCGCAGACGAAGGTTCATAGCCATACCACCATGGTACCGAAACGGGGGCCATGGTGGTACCGAAGACATCAGGCGGGTCGCAGCCGCGTGGTCACCCACGCCCCCGCCAGCGCCACCCCCGACATCGGCAGGAACACCGCCACGAAGGCGGCCGGGTGGCCGCCGGACGCCTGCGTGGCCGCATGGGCGACCGTGCCGCCGCCCAGCGCCGCGAAGGCCGCCCCGCCCGCGGCGAGCAGGACGACGTTGGAGAGGCCGTCGGATATCTGGAGGGCGGCGGAGTTGTTGCCGGCCTGGCCCGGCGCGGAGAGCTTGAGCAGCAGGACGCTGCTGGAGGAGATCACCAGGCCCATCCCGAAGCAGCCGAACGCCCAGGCCACCGCCACCGTCCACACCGGCACCCCGTCGATCAGCACGCTCGGCGCGGCGGCTATGGCGGCCGCGGTCAGCACCATGCCCAGCATCATCAGCCGCTCCCGGTACGGCTCCACGCGCGCCCTCGCCTGCACGAAGGAGCCCAGCGCCCAGGTGGCCCCGCCCGCCGCCAGCGAGAACCCGGCCATCGTCGGGGACAGCCCGCGCTCGGTGACCAGCATCAGCGGCACGAACGACTCCGCGGCGATGAAGGATCCGGCGGCCACACCGCGCAGCAGCACCACGGACGGCAGCCCGCGCGCCGCCAGGTAGGTGCCGCGCGGCAGCAGCCCGAGCACCGCCGGGACGAGCAGCGCCGCCCCCGCCACGCCCGGGACCAGGGACAGCCACCGCAGGTCCTGGGCGGCGTACTGCAGGAGGCCCGCGCCCGCGGAGATGCCGAGGGCCAGCCGGATGCGCCGCCGGTCGAAGGGCGCGGCGAGGGTCCCGTCCTCCGGTCCGGACGCCCGCCGCCGTATCTGCGGGAGCGCGAGGGCCAGCGGCAGGACGACCAGCACGGGTACGCCGACGAAGACCCAGCGCCAGCCGAGGTGCTCGGTCACCGCGCCGGCGGCGAGGGGACCGACGACGGACGGGACCACCCAGCTCGCCGCGAACGCCGCCATGATCGCCGGCCGCAGCCGTTCCGGATAGGCGCGTCCCACGACCACGTACAGCGCGACGATCACCAGGCCGCCGCCGAGACCCTGGACGGCCCGGCCCAGGATGAACAGCCACATGGTCCCGGCCGTCCCGGAGAGCAGCAGCCCCGCCGCGAACGCCCCCATCCCCGCGGTGAGCGAGCCCAGCGGGCCCGCCCGGTCCGACCACTGCCCGGCGAGGACCATGCCGAACAGGCTGGTCGTGAAGTACCCGGAGAAGGCGAACGCGTACAGCGAAATCCCGTCGAGCTCCCGCGCCGCGACGGGCATGGCCGTCCCGACGGCCGTCGCCTCGAAGGCGATCAGCAGCACGACGGAGACGATGCCGATGCTCAGCGCCCGGTGGGAACGGCTGAGGACGCCGTCCGGCGCGACGGCCCCGCCCGGTGCGCCGGGGGTGGCGGAGACACCGGTGTCGCCCGGTTCAAGGGAGGTCATTCCGCCAGCGTAAGGGGCACGACCCTCGATGACCCCTGTCGGGAGACGGTCCAGGACTGAGACCTTGGTCGTACGACCATCGCCCCTCCCCCTTCCTTTGTGAACGCGGTATGGCAGTCCCGTTGCATCCCACGCGGCCCCCTTGGCCCCGCCCTGCCCGCCCCCTACGGTCGACACATCGAGTCCGGAACACCGGACCGAGTTCGGCCGTGTGCCCGAGTGGCTTAGGGACTCGCCTGCAAAGCGAGGCACGTGGGTTCGATTCCCGCCACGGCCTCTGTCCGGATCGGGGTCGGTCGCCTTTCGGTGGCCGGCCCCGCGTCGTGGGACGGGCGGGCCGGGGTCAGAGCACGCCGCCCGCCTCGTCCTGGAACATCTGGGTCCAGTAGTGCCATTCGCCCCGCGGGGTGCTGACCGTCGGGTCGACCGTCGCCAGGGTCTGCGTCATCGTCGTGGCCAGGTGGTCGTAGGCGTCCTCGGTCAGTTCGTGGGAGAGGGACTCGTCGATCGTTCTCTCGCGGTGGAGCAGCCACAGGGTGAAGGCCAGGGTGGAGACGTCCGTGTTGAGGGCGTACAGCGTGGCGTCGGGCTCTCTCCAGTCGAGGATCGCGCCCGTCGTCCCGTCGACGACCAGGCTGTTGTCCTCGATCAGGTGGCCGAGGCGGATCAGGCGGTCGCTGTGCGCGGGCAGTTGGTCGGCCGTGAACACGTCCGGGCGCTCGTCCTCGTAGTACTCGGCGAGTGTCGGCAGCGGTACGTCCGTGTCCAGGTGGAACAGGACGCCGTCCTCGGGCAGGCCCGTCTCGCGCAGGAAGCGCCGGGTCGGCTCGTGCGCCAGCGCCGCGGGGAAGTCGACGTCCTCGAAGCGCACGACACGGCCCTGCCCGAACTCCTCGTCCAGCAGGCGGCCCGGCAGGTCGAGGGCCAGCGCCGCGTCGGCGGGCGGGCCCGCGACGAGGGCCAGCGGGCGGATCAGCGCGGCCATCCGCCAGAACGGCGGAACCTCGCCGTCGGCGCCCTCCTCGAACAGCGCGAGCAGGTGCCGCGTCATCCCCTTGACCGCCTTCGGCCCGAACCGGCCCTCGTAGGACGCGAACCGGCCGCGCCTGGCGGCCATCTCCTCCGTCGCGGCCGCGAAGTCCGTGAGCGCCGCGAGCGAGGGTGCGAGCGGGAGGCGCTCCATCAGGTCGGGGCGGTCGTCGAAGAGGCAGGACGTGGACACCTCGCCCGTCGCTCCGTCGAGCAGGATCGACTCCGTCTCCAGGCCGGCGGGGTCCCGCAGCGCGCCGATCACCAGGTGGTCGCGCAGGTCCGCGGCGAGGCCGGCCGGGTTCCCGGTCGATGCCGCCACCGTGCGCGGCCCGACCCCGTGCCCGTCCTCCCGCAGCGCCTCGAAGGTGAACAGGCCGCTGTCTGTGGGCAGTCCGGGGCCCGTCAGCCAGTGCCGGGTCGGTGGGTGCGTGACGTACGGATCCAGGGCTTCCCCGGGCAGAGTGATCGTCTTGGTGCCGGTGTCCGTCGTGCTCATCGTTCCCCCGCGCGTCGTCGTCCGCAGTCCCCCGGCAGGACCGGGCCGGGCGGCACGCACACGCCGACGTCCGGACACGCGCAGAACGGATACGCGCAGAACACCGGAAACCGGCCCGCCGCCCAGCGGTCCTCCCCCACTGCCGAGAACACTACCCGGCACCACTGACAACGCCCCGAGACCGCCCTGACCTGCGGGTTCTCAGCGGATCCGGGCCCGTTCCCGGCCCGCCAGGACGGCGTCCACCGTCCGGTCCACGGTCAGCTCGGAGGTGTCCAGCCACAGCCCGAGGCGTGGGGTGCCGGCACGCAGGCCGCCGTCGAGTTGCTCGACCGTCCACGCGCCGTACCCCGTCTTGTCCCGTCCGGCCTCCCGCTGCGCCACCGCGCCCGCGCTGGGCGCCAGCACGACGACGTACAGGGGCCGGGTCCGTACGAGTTCGGTGTACGCCGTCAGGTTCTCGCCCAGGACCACGTCCTGCACGACCGCCGTGAAGCCGGCCTGCGCGTACGCGTCCGCCGTCGCCGCCGACAGGCGGTACCGCAGCCGAAGCTGCGTCTCCGCGTCGCTCTGCGGGCCGGCTCCGGGCTCGTACTCCGCGCGGCCGCTGACGATCATCCGGCGGAACACGTCACCCCGTACGTGCGCCGCCCGCGGGAGCCGCTCGGCGAGCGCCTGCGCCACCGTGGACTTCCCGGCGGCCATGATGCCGGTGATCAGGACCACGCCGTCAAGCATCGCGGCGCGTCACTGTGTCGCCGTCACCACGGCCGCCTGCGGCCTTATCGGCAGCCTGTTGACCGGGCGCCCCGTCGCCGCCCGTACCGCGGACGCGACCGCCGCGGGGGACGTGACGACCGGCACCGCGCTGACGGCCTTGGCTCCGAAGGGCGCGACCACGTCGCGCTCCTCGACGAGCTTGACGATGCGGATGTCGGGGGCGTCGAGGGCGGTCGGCAGCGAGTACCCGGTGAGGTCCGGGTGGCGCACCAGTCCGCGCGCGGTGCGCAGGTTCTCCGTGAGGGCGGCGCCGATGCCCTGCGTGACACCGGCCTCGATCCGGGCGGTGATCTGCGCGGGGTTCAGCACGCGGCCCACGTCCTGGGCGAGCGCCAGTTCCACCACGCGTACCGAGCCGAGCTCGATGTCGACGTCGACGACCGCGCGGATCGCGCAGAAGGCCAGCCCCACGAAGGCGTCGCCCTGGCCGGCGCCGTCCAGCGGCTCGGTCGGGTGCGGACGGCACTGCGCGGTCGCCCACAGCTCCTTGCCGTCCATCGCCTCGGTGACGGTCGTCGACAGCACGCCGTCGTACGAGGTGATCTTGCCGTCGGTGATCTGGAGCAGCTCGGTGGACATCCCGAACTTGTGCGCGAGGGGCTGCAGCAGCTGCGTACGGACCATCTTGGCGGCCCGTTCGACGGCGCCGCCCGACACCCAGGTGTGCCGGCCGCGGGCGCTGGGGCCCGCGGGGGGCTGGTCGGTGTCCACGGAGGCCACGTGGACCTCTTCGATGCCGAGCGTCTCCTGGACGATCTGCCGGGCCAGCGTGGTGAAACCCTGGCCGGTCTCCACGGCCGCGCAGAGCACGGTGGCGATGCCGTCGTGGACCTTCACGGTGGCCGTCGAGACCTCGTCGGTGCCCTCGGCGCCGAGCATGTGGACCATGCCCAGGGCGTAGCCGACGCCGCGCCGCACGGCGCCCGGTTCGCCGGCGCCCTCGGGGCCGCCCGGGAGCAGCCACTCGTCCTCGGGGGTGTCCTTGGGGAGGGCGGGCAGCGGGAAGTCCTGGACGGCTTGGAGCAGTTCGGCGACGGGGGCCGGGCAGGTGACCGTCTGGCCGGTGGGAAGCACGTCCCCCGTAGCCAGCACATTGCGCAGGCGCAGCTCGGCCGGGTCGACGCCGAGCTTCTTCGCCAGCTTGTCCATCTGGGCCTCGTAGGCGGCGCACACCTGCATGGCGCCCTCGCCGCGCACGTGCCCGGAGGGCGGGTTGTTGGTGCGCACGGCCCAGCCCTCGATGAAGGCGTTCGGGACGACGTACGGGCCGCAGGCGAAGGAGACGGCGGCGGCGAGCGCCTCCGAGGAGGTGTCCGCGTACGCGCCCGCGTCGAGGAGGATCTGCGCCTCGACCTTGATCAGTCTGCCCTCGGCGTCCGCGTGGTGGCGGTAGCGCAGCAGCGTGGGGTGCCGGTGGACGTGTCCGAGGAAGGATTCTTCGCGCGTCGCGGTCAGTTTGACCGGACATCCCGTCTTCAGGGCGAGCAGGCCCAGGGGGAGCTGGAAGCCCTGGTCCTCGCGGTCGGCGGTGGCGCCGGGCACGCCGGTGACGACGACCTTCACGCGTTCGGGTTCCAGGCCGTAGCAGGCGGCGGCCGTGTCCCGGTCGGTGTGCGGGTCGGTGGACGCCACGTAGAGCTCGACGCCGCCGTCGGGGCGGGGCACGGCGAGTCCGGCCTCGGCGCCGATCGGGGCCGGGTCCTGGCGGCCGATGCGGTACAGGCCCTCGACGACGATGTCACCGGCCGCGTCCGGGTCGCCGTGGCGCAGCGGGATGTGGCGGATGAGGTTGCCGTCCGGGTGCAGGGGTTCGGCCTCGAACGCCTGCTCCGGGTCGGTCACCGGGTCGAGGACCTCGTACTCGACGATGACGGCGGCGGCGGCCATGCGCGCGGTGTCGGGGTGGTCAGCGGCGACGGCCGCGATGGCCTCTCCGTGGTGGCGTACGACCTCGGAGGCGAACACCGGACGGTCGGGCCTGCCGCGGCCCAGGAGCGCGGTTCCGGGCACGTCCTCGTGGGTGATGACGGCCCGTACGCCGGGCATCTCGCGCGCGTGGGTGGTGTCGACGGACAGGATGCGCGCGTGCGGGTGCGGCGATCTCAGGACGGCCGCCCACAGCAGTCCCTCGGCCCACAGGTCCGCCGCGTACGGGAAGGTGCCCTCCGTCTTGGCGCGGGCCTCCGCGGACGGCAGGGACACGCCGAGGCCGTGCGGGGGCGGCTCCGGAGCGGCACCGGGCTGCGCGGTGGTCGCGGTGGCGGTGTCGTTGCTCACGCCTGGCCTCCGTCCTGGCCGTACGGCTGCTCGTGGGGCTGGTGGGGCTCGAACGCGGACGGATTGACGCCTCCGGCGCCGGGGCCCGCCTGGTGCGGGATACGGGCCTCGTCGCCGTCCCCGGCGCTCTCCGCGGCCGTGTGGGCCTCGCGCTCGGCCACGACGTCGCGTACGGCGTCCAGGACGCCCCGGTAGCCGGAGCAGCGGCACAGGTTGCCGCACAGCGCCTGGCGGGTCTCCAGCTCGGTCGGTGCCGGATTGCCCTCAAGGAGGTCGTGGACGGTCATGGCCATGCCGGGGACGCAGAAGCCGCACTGGACGGCGCCGCACTTGGCGAGCGCCCGCTGGACGTCCGAGGGCTGCCCGTCGGCGGCGAGCCCTTCGACGGTGCGGACCTCGCTGCCGGCCGCGGTCACGCCGGGCACCAGGCAGGACGCCACGAGCCGCCCGTCCACCTGCACGTTGCAGGCGCCGCACTCGCCCTGCGAGCAGCCGTCCTTGGCGCCCGCGAGGCCGAGCCGCTCGCGCAGTACGTACAGCAGGGATTCACCGATCCAGGCGTCGGTCACGGGCCGTTCGACGCCGTTCACCCGCAGGACGTACGAGGCGAGGGGGTGGTCGTTGTGCGGCGGGACGCCCTGGGAGTCGTCGGCGGGTTCCCCGTCGGCGCCGGTGTCCGTGGCGTCCGCGCCCTGTTCGTCCGGCTCCTGCGAAGCGGCCGCTTCCGGCGCGTCCTCGGAGCCGTCCGCGAACTCCCCGCGGCCTTGCTCCTGGTGGTCGTGGCGGGCCGGGGCCGGCTCGTCGTGCCCCGGATCGCGCTCCACGGAGACGGCGATCTCGTCGGCGTGCTCTCCGGAGACGTCGATGATCTCGGCGGCGCCGTGTCCCGCGGAGGGCTGCCCGGGGCCGCCGTGCCCGTCCCGGGGCGCGGTCCCGTCGGCGGGCTGCTGGGCCCAGGGCTCGTCGGCCCAGGGCGCCGCCGCCCCGCCCGGCAGCGTGGCGGGCGGGTTCCCGCCGCCCCACTGCTCGACCAGCGCGGACGTGGTGAACTCGCCGGACTCGTCCGGCAGGTCCCCGTCGGCGACCGGAATGGACCACTGCCCGGTCACGTCGTGTCCGGGCGCGCCCTGACCGCCCTGGCCGTCCTGTGCGGGCTGGTCGAAGGTCCACTGGCCCGTGGTGCCCGGCCGGTACGCGAAGGAGTCCTGGGCGGGCTCCCGGTGCTCCTCGGGCAGGGCGTTCGGGTCGGGCCACCGCACGTCTCCCGGCTGCCCGGGGCCGGCCGCCTCGGGCGGCAGGGCCCAGGAGCCGGTGGACGGGTCGGTGTCGGCGCCCGGGGCGGGCGTCACCGTGATCTGCGGCGGTACGTAGCCGTGGCCGGGCGCGGCGAGCGGTGAGTCCGCGAGGAGGGCGTCGATGCCGCCTTCGGGGAGCTCGACGAAGGCGGTGGCGCCGTCGTCGTAGTCGCCCTGGGGCAGCGGGTCCCAGCGGCTCCCCGCCTGGGGCGTGCCCTCTCCGTGCTGGTCGTCGGTCACGACAGTGCCCTCCCCAGTGCTCGTCGGGCCAGCGCGGCGACGGTGCGCCGCAGGTGCAGTACGGCGGGCGGCAGCGGCGGTACGGAGCCGTCCTCGGCGGGGGCCGGATCGGGGATGCAGGCCGCGGCGACGTACTCCCCGAAGGCGGCCAGCGCCTCGGGCACGATCGCGCGGTTGTTGTCCCAGTCGATCAGCGAGGCGACCCACTGCTCGGCGTCCAGGGGCCGCAGCGGCATGGGCGCTATGGCACCCACGGCGCACCGCACTCCGCGCCGGGCGGGGTCCAGGACGAGCGACACGGACGCGATGGCGCGCCCGGGGCCGGTCCGTCCGGTCGCCTTCAGGAAGACCTGCGGCGCGTGCAGCAGCGGCACGCGCACGTAGCCGATGAGTTCACCGCCGCGGAGCATCTCCATGCCCGCGAGCAGGTGCGAGACGGGGATCTCGCGGCGGGCGCCGCCCGGGCCTGCGACGATGAGGGTCGCCTCCAGGGCGGCCAGCACCGGAAGCGCGTCCCCGGTGGGGCTCGCCGAGGCGATGTTGCCGCCCAGGGTGCCCGCGTTGCGGATCTGCGGTGGTCCCGCGGCCCGCGCGGCGGCCGCGAGGGCGGGGATGAGCGCGGCGAAGTCGGGACGCCCCATACGGGCGTGCGTGAGGCCCGCGCCGAGGAGCGCGTGGCCGTCCTGGTACTGCCAGCCGCGGATCTCGCTGATCCGGCCGAGGCCGACGAGCGCGGCGGGCCTGAGCTGCCCGGAGTTGACGGCGGCCATGAGGTCGGTGCCGCCGGCCACGGGAACGGCGGCGGGCATGGCGGCCAGCGCCGCCACGGCCTCGTCGAGTGAGGCGGGCAGCGTCACGGCCTGCGCCGCCTGCGGTGCGTGCGTGGTCAAACCGGCTGCCCCTTCCCGCTGCCCCACCTGGTCCCACCTGTGTTGCCGTACGGTACGTGCTGACAGGGCGGACGTGGCAACTCTGGCACATCTTCCCCGTTCCCCGACGCGGGGGTCCGCTAGGAGGCATTCCTACCCGCCATCAGCGGATGGTCCGTTTTCGCACCACATCGCCCGTCAGCGTGAATTGACAGTTTTCGATGTCCATTGGGGTCCTTTCTCCGCAGGGGCCACCGTCCCAGCCGGCCGCGTCGGGCGACACCCTCCGAGAGCGGCCTCACACGTTCGGGGGCGGTCCCTCGATCGGGCGTCCGAGCACTCCGGGGCGCCGCTGCCACGGCAACGGCCCGGCGGGTGGCCGGTAGGCGACCCCCAGGGCGTCAAGTCGCGGGTAGTGGGCGGTCATCCGCCGCTCGAAGTCGGCGAAGTCGCGTTCCGCGGGCGCCGGCAGGGTGCTCCAGGCGACCTCCGCGAGGGCCACGAGCCGCGGGAACGCCTGGTAGTCCACGCGGGCCCGGTCCTCCATCACCTCGGTCCACAGGTTGGCCTGGGTACCGAGCACGTGCCGCGCCTGAGCGGGCGTCAACTCCGGGGGTACGGGCTCGAAACGGTAGACGTCCTCCAGGGTCCGCACGAAACCGATGGGCACCGGCTCGTCCGGGCCGTCGGCCTGGCGGTGGTCCAGGTAGACCTGCTGCTCGGGGCACATGACGACGTCGTGGCCCGCCCGCGCGGCCGTGATGCCGCCCCGGTAGCCGCGCCACGAGGAGACGGCGGCGCCGGGGGCGAGCCCGCCCTCCAGGATCTCGTCCCAGCCGATCAGCCTGCGTCCTCGCGCGGTGAGCCAGTGGTCGAAGTGGCGGATGAACCAGGACTGCAGCCCGTCCTCGTCCGCGAGGCCCAGTTCGCTGATCCGTGCCTGTGCGGAGGGGGACGCCTGCCACTGGTCCTTGGCGCAC
The DNA here is from genome assembly GCF_042889045.1 of Streptomyces sp. NPDC002701. Lineage (NCBI taxonomy): Bacteria > Bacillati > Actinomycetota > Actinomycetes > Kitasatosporales > Streptomycetaceae > Streptomyces > Streptomyces sp. NPDC002701. The sequence goes on along the minus strand of NZ_JBIAQL010000001.1, from coordinate 110,134 downwards.
TCGTCGCCGCCGACGTGGATGAACTCCGAGGGGAACAGGCCGAGGAGTTCCTCGAAGACGCCCTCGTAGAAACGGAGGGCGTTGTCAGTGGGGGCGAGTACGTTTTTCGAGACGCCCCAGGTGTCCCAGACGGAGAGGGAGAGCGTGTCGACGACATCGGCGTTGCCGAGTTCCGGATATGCGGCGATGGCCGCCTGCGAGTGCCCTGGGATGTCGATTTCGGGGACGACCGAGATATGCCGCTCGGCGGCGTACGCGACGATCTCGCGGATGTCGTCCTGCGTGTAGAAGCCCCCGTGCGGCTTCTCCTCCCACAACGGCGAGGCCCGATGGCCGAATTTGGTGCGCGCCCGCCATGACCCGGTCTCCGTGAGCTTCGGATACCGCTTGATCTCGATGCGCCAGCCCTGGTCGTCCGTGAGGTGGAAGTGGAAGACGTTCAGCTTGTGCGCGGCCATCAGGTCGAGATGGCGCAGGACGCCGTCCTTCGGCATGAAGTGCCGCGAGACGTCGAGCATGCAGCCGCGCCAGCCGAATCGGGGGGCGTCCTCGATGGTCAGGTGCGGGACGGTGTGGGTGGCTCCCGGGCGGACGGGAGCGCGCCGGAAGGCGTCCGGGCCAATGAGCTGACGCAGTGTCTGCGCGCCCCAGAACACTCCGGCCGGGTCACCGCCCCTGATCTCGACGCCCCGTTCGGCGTCGGCGTCGAGTACGTACGCCTCCGGCCGCAGGGACTCGTCGATGAGCAGCCGCACGCGGTCCGGGGTGTTCCGCGCGCCCCGCGCCCTGTCGGCGCCCGGTGGCAGCGGAAGTCCGAGGGCGGGGCCGAGGGTGTGGCGCAGCCAGCGTTCGGCGGTGCCCGTGCCGGGCCCGCCCCACAGGGTGGTGTCCGCGCCGAGCGGGACGCCCGGGCGCGCGGACTCCCGTACGGAGCGGGGCGCCGGGATCACGCCGGGCGACGCCGGGCTCTCACGTGTCGCGTCGTTCACGTCAGTCCTTCACCGCGCCGCCCAGTCCGGAGACCAGGCGCCGCTGCACGAGTACGAAGAAGATCAGCACCGGGATCGTCATCACCGTGGATCCGGCCATCACGCCGCCCCAGTCCGGGTCGTCGGGCTTGTAGAAGACGAGGAGGGCCATCGGCAGCGTCGACTGCGAGGTGTCGCTGATGATGAAGGACTTGGCGAACAGGAAGTCGTTCCAGGCGGAGATGAAGGAGAACACGCTGGTGGCGACGAGTCCCGGAAGGACCAGCGGGAAAAGGATCTGCCACAGGAACCGGGTGCGGCTCGCCCCGTCGATGTAGGCGGCTTCCTCCAGCGCCTCGGGAACGGCCTTCACGAATCCCCGCAACATCCAGATCGCGAAGGGCAGCGAGAAGGCGATGTGGGGCAGGATCAGCGCGCCCAGGGTGTTGAGCTGCCCGAAGTCCCGCATCTGGAAGAAGAGGGGAATCGTCAGCGCCTCGATGGGCACCATCTGCGCGATCAGGAACATGATCAGCAGGGTGGTGCGGAAACGGAAGCGGAATCGGGTCACGGCGGTCGCCGCGAGAAACGCGATGAGCGCCGAGACGGCGACCACGGTGACCGCCACGATCAGGCTGTTGAGAAAGTACCGGCCGAATTCCTGCTGCCCGAAGACGCGCCGGAAGGAATCCAGTGAGGGGGAGAGCGTCCAGGGCCGCGGGCTGGTCGACTCGATCTCCCCGGCCGGTTTGAAGGCGCTGAGCACCATCCAGTAGAGGGGAAATGCGACGACCGCCGCCACCAGCAGCGCCGAGATCTCCGCGGCGAGCCGCCAGGGCCGCCGCACGGAACGGCGTACGAGATGTCGTACGAATCCCGGGGGCCGGGTGGAGCGTGCGGGAGAAGGGGTTTTCGCGGAACTCGCCGCTGTCACGGAATGACCGGACGTCACCGAACTCACAGTTCTTCCCCCTGCCTTCGCAGCAGCCTCAGATAGACGAGCGTGACCGCCAGCAGGATCAGCAGCATCACCACTCCGATCGCCGACCCGAGGCTGTACTGGGAGGACGCGAAGGCTTTTTGGTAGGCGTACACGTTCAGGACGAGGTTCTGGCCGGCGATACCGCCGCCGTTCGTCATCACGTAGATCTGCGTGAAGACCTTGAAGTCCCAGATCACCGACTGGATGGTGACGACGACGAGGATCGGGCGGAGCATCGGCGCCAGCACCGAGCGCCAGATCCGCCACTGGGAGGCGCCGTCGAGGGAGGCGGCCTCCAGGACCTCGGAGGGCACGGCGCGGATACCGGCGTACACCGTGACCATCACGAACGGGAAGGAGCACCACACCACTTCGAGCAGGACCAGGGCGAAGGCGCTGAAGCGGTCGTACGTCCAGGAGTGGTCGCCGAGTCCCAGGACCCGGTTGACCGGCCCGAAGTCGGGGTCGAACAGCAGCAGCCACACCGTCGACCCGGTGACCGCGGGGGTCGCCCACGCGCCGAGCGCGGCCAGCATCAGGGCGAGTCGCGGCACGGCACGGACACGTGTCAGGAGGACGGCGAGCGCGCAGCCGACCGCCAGGGTCGACACGACACACGCCGCCGCGAACACCACGGTGGCCAGCAGCACCTGCCAGAACTGCTCGTCCCGGAAGAGCGTCGCGTAGTTCCCGAAGCCCTGGAAGGTCGTCGGCTCCCCGCCGCTGACCTGGGCCTGCGTGTACTCCAGGAAGGAGATCAGCCCGAGCTGGTAGACGGGGTAGACGAGCAGCCCGCCAATGACGACGAGCGCGGGGGCGAGGTAGAGCCAGGGCGTCCAGCCGCCGCGGGCGAGCGGGGACCTGCGCCCCGGCCCGCCGCCACCGCGGCCCGCCCGGGGCCCTTGACGTGCGGCCCCGGACGTCGCGCTCTTCACCGGCTCGGTCCCGGCGGCCGGCCGTCCCGCCGCCGCAACCGACAAGGCCACCCCGGGAACAGCCGGTCCAGAGACACCGGGTCCAGTGGCACCCGGTCCAGAGACACCGGGTCCACTGGCACCCGGTCCGGGGACAGCCAGCCCTGAGACACCCGGCCCGGGAACAGCCGCCCCAGAGACAGCCGACCCAGAGACGCCCGGTCCGGGAGCAGCCGGCCCAGAGGCACCCGGCTCGGGAGCAGCCGGCCCAGGGGCACCCGGCCAGGACGCGGCGGCCGGCCCGGAGGCGGCACCCGGTCCGGAGGCGGTGGCCTGGTCGGATTCCGGGAGGCCGGGCGGTGTTCCCGCCATCCCGGGCCGGCCGGCCGCCGCGGGTGTCCGCTCGGCGCCGGGCGGCGGGACGGGTCCCGGCAGGCCACGGTTCGTCATCCGGCTCATCCTGCGGAGCACCCCGCTCATCCCGCGGAGCTGAACGCGGCGTTCATCTTCTTGGCCGCGTCCTTGGAGGCGGCCGCCACGTTCTTGCGTCCGCTGACGACCTCCTGGAACATCGTCGGCAGGACCAGGGACGCGTCGATCTGCGACCAGGCGGGCGAGGCCGGGACGAACTTGGCGCCGGCGCCGAGGGTCTTCACGAAGGGCTCGACGAACGGCTCACGCTTCGCCACGTCCTGGCGCACGTCCGTGAACGTCGGCAGGAAGCCCATCGCGTCGAACAGCGCCCCCTGTGTCTTCTTCCCCGCGAGCTGCTCCATCAGGTCGACGGCGAGCGTGCGGTGCGAAGTGCTGTTCAGTACGCCGAGGTTGTTGCCGCCCGCGAACGCGGGAGCGATGTCACCCGACTTCACCCCCGGCAGCGGTACGACGGCGTACTTGCCCTTGACCTTGCCCGCCTCGATCGCCGCGTGGCTGAAGTCGCCGCCGATGGCCATGCCGGCCTTGCCGGAGGCGAACGCCGTGACGGTGTCGTTGCCGCCCATGCCCGCGCACTTGTCGGCCGGACAGTTGTCGTCGCCGAAGAGCGAGGTGTACGCCTTGATGCCCTTCTGGGCCTGCGGCGCGTCGATCGTCGAGGCGTACGAGCCGCCCTTGCCCTGGGCTATCTCGCCGCCGTTGGCCCAGATGAACGGCATCGCGCCGTAGGTGTACGCGCCGCCGACCGCGAGGCCGTACAGGTCCGGCTTGGCCTGCCGGATCTCCTTGGCCGTGCTGATCAGCTCGTCCTGCGTCTTCGGTACGTCGAGGCCCAGCTCGTCGAAGATGTCGGTGCGGTAGTAGAGGGCGCGGACGCCGACGAAGTACGGGGCGCCATAGATCTTGCCGTCGACCGTGACGGACTGCTTGGCGGTCGGGTCGGTGTCCTTGGACTCGCTCCAGTCCGTGAACTCCTCGGTGACGTCCGCGAGCCCGCCGTCCTTGACGTAGCCGGCGGTGTCCGTGTTGCCGTACTCGATGAGGTCGGGCGCGCTCTTGGGGTCGTTGAAGGCGGCCTTGATCTTCTCGGCGCGGGTCTCGACGGGGATGTACTGGACGTCGACCTTCGTGCCCTCGTGGGACTTCTCGAAGGCGGTGACGACCCGGTCGACGACCTTCTCCTTCGGCGCGTTGCCGACCTCCTGGAAGAGCCACACGCGCAGGGTGCCGCTCTTCTCGTCCTTGCCACCGGAGTTGTCGGAGGACTCCGGTGCGCAGGCGGTCGCCGTGAGTCCGGCGACGACGAGCGCGGCGATCGGGGCGGCCATTCGGGCAGAGAGCTGGGCGAGCTTCATGAGGGCGTCCTCCGGGGGCGCGTTGCAGCACGTGCAATGGTGGTTTTGCGCTGCACAACACACGGGAGGCTATGGAGTACATGAACATGCCCACAAGAGGTCTCAACCAGTCTGTGACCGGCTGAAGCACTCCATGCAACGGCCCGTCGGGACAAAGGCCCCGGATACGGCGAGAGCGCACACGACTCGGCCGCGGCACCCCGCACCGGGGCACCGCGGCCGTCCTGCGTCCACGCGGCGCACCGCACCCCCACGGCGTCGCGGGGCGCGGCGGGCCCGTGAGGCCACCGGGGACGCTACTTGTCGCCGCCCTTGCCCTTGCCGTCGTCGCCGCCGGAGCCCATGGACTCGTAGATCTCCTTGCACATGGGACACACGGGGTACTTCTTCGGGTCCCGGCCCGGGACCCACACCTTGCCGCAGAGCGCGACGACGGGCGTGCCGTCGAGCGCGCTCGCCATGATCTTGTCCTTCTGGACGTAATGGGCGAAGCGCTCGTGGTCCCCGTCGCCGTGCGACGTCTGCGGCGTCGGCTCTACGAGGGTCCCCGTCCCAGTGCCTCGCTGGGGCTGGGTCTCAGGCTCAAGAGTGCTCATAAACGCAAGAGTACTGAAGGTGGGGGGCATCAGTTGAGCGAAGGGTCGTCCGGGTACGTGGCCACCATCGCCAGCTCGTTGCGCTGACGGCGCAGCACCTCGCGCCACAGCCGTTCCGGAGCGGGCGAGGACACGTCACCGGGCTCGGACTCGACGACGTACCAGGCGCCCTCGACGAGTTCGTCCTCGAGTTGACCGGGGCCCCAGCCGGCGTACCCCGCGAAGATCCTGAGCGAGCCGAGCGCCGAGGCCAGCAGCTCCGGCGGCGCCTCCAGGTCCACGAGCCCTATCGCGCCGTGCACCCGGCGCCAGCCGAGCGGCGCGCGCTCCCCGGAGGCGCCGCCCGGGATCACCGCGACCCCCAGCGCCGAGTCCAGCGAGACCGGTCCGCCCTGGAACACCACCCCGGGCTCCACCGCGAGGTCCGCCCAGCCCGCGAGGATGTCGCCCACGTCCACCGGCGTGGGGCGGTTGAGGACGACGCCCAGCGAGCCCTCCTCGTCGTGGTCGAGGAGCAGCACCACCGCGCGGTCGAAGTTGGGGTCCGCCAGGGCGGGTGTGGCCACGAGCAGCCGCCCTGTGAGCGAGGACACCTCGGTCATGCCAGACATGATCTCGCATCTTCCCCGCGCGGGGGGAGCCAATACCCGTACCGGGGTGAATGCAGCTCAGGGCTCACGGGAGCAGGTGGAGCGCACGGCCGCCACCGGTGACCCGGCGTGCCCGATTAGGCACGGTTCGTGTTGTGGCAAAGCTATGACGTCCCTGAGGACCCCTCGGGCTTACTCAAGGGGGGTGGGCGGCCATTACGCTTGCTTCTTCGCCCCTGTCCCACCAACCGGAACGCGAGATACATGACCGTCAACGGCTCAGACGACGTACTCCTTGTCCACGGCGGAACCCCGCTCGAGGGCGAGATCCGTGTCCGCGGTGCGAAGAACCTCGTACCGAAGGCCATGGTCGCCGCGCTGCTCGGCAGTGCTCCGAGCCGGCTGCGCAACGTCCCGGACATCCGTGACGTGCGGGTCGTGCGCGGCCTGCTGCAGCTGCACGGGGTGACGGTCCGGCCGGGCGAGGAGCCGGGCGAGCTCATCATGGACCCGTCGCACGTGGAGAGCGCCAACGTCGCGGACATCGACGCGCACGCGGGTTCGTCGCGTATCCCGATCCTCCTGTGCGGTCCGCTGCTGCACCGCCTCGGGCACGCGTTCATCCCGGGTCTGGGCGGCTGCGACATCGGCGGCCGGCCGATCGACTTCCACTTCGAGGTGCTGCGGCAGTTCGGCGCGACGATCGAGAAGCGCGCGGACGGGCAGTACCTGGAGGCTCCGCAGCGGCTGCGCGGCACGAAGATCCAGCTGCCGTACCCGTCGGTCGGCGCGACCGAGCAGGTGCTGCTGACCGCCGTCCTCGCGGAGGGCGTCACGGAGCTCTCGAACGCGGCGGTCGAGCCGGAGATCGAGGACCTGATCTGCGTCCTGCAGAAAATGGGCGCGATCATCGCGATGGACACCGACCGCACCATCCGCGTCACGGGCGTCGACAAGCTCGGCGGCTACACCCACGCGGCTCTGCCGGACCGTCTGGAGGCCGCCTCGTGGGCGTCCGCGGCGCTGGCGACCGAGGGCAACATCTACGTCCGCGGCGCCCAGCAGCGCTCGATGATGACGTTCCTGAACACCTACCGGAAGGTGGGCGGTGCCTTCGAGATCGACGACGAGGGCATCCGCTTCTGGCACCCCGGCAGCCAGCTCAAGTCGATCGCGCTGGAGACGGACGTCCACCCGGGCTTCCAGACGGACTGGCAGCAGCCCCTGGTCGTCGCCCTCACGCAGGCCACGGGCCTGTCCATCGTCCACGAGACGGTGTACGAGTCCCGGCTCGGCTTCACGTCGGCGCTGAACCAGATGGGCGCGCACATCCAGCTCTACCGCGAGTGCCTGGGCGGCTCCCGCTGCCGTTTCGGCCAGCGCAACTTCCTGCACTCCGCGGTCGTGTCCGGCCCCACGAAGCTCCAGGGCGCCGACCTGGTCATCCCCGACCTGCGCGGCGGTTTCTCGTACCTCATCGCGGCGCTGGCGGCCCAGGGCACGTCCCGCGTCCACGGCATCGACCTGATCAACCGCGGCTACGAGAACTTCATGGAGAAGCTGGTCGAACTGGGCGCGAAGGTCGAACTGCCGGGCAAGGCGCTCGGCTGACGGTCCGCGACCGACGGCTCACGGCCCACGGCTCGCTCGCGGTACGTACGCGATGGGGCGGTCACCCGACTCGGGTGACCGCCCCATTGGCGTTGCTCAGCCTCGTACGTCCCCGCGGGACCTACCGGAAGGCTACTTGCCCTTGGCGGCTTCCTTGAGCTTGCTGCCCGCGGAGACCTTCACGCTGTAGCCGGCCGGGATCTGGATCGGGTCGCCGGTCTGCGGGTTGCGCGCGGTGCGAGCGGCACGGTGGGTGCGCTCGAAGGTCAGGAAGCCGGGGATGGTGACCTTCTCGTCGCCCTTGGCGACGATCTCGCCGACGGTCTCGGCGAAGGCGGCCAGAACGGCGTCGGCGTCCTTGCGGGTCACCTCGGCACGGTCGGCCAGGGCGGCCACCAGCTCACTGCGGTTCATGTCGTTACTCCCGTGTTCTTCTTGCCGTTGAGGCGTGCCACGCGGCGGAGCCGCATCTCGGGCACGTCAAGCCGATGCTGCCAGGGTCCTCGGCGGTCCCCGGACCCGGGTCCGTGGCCGGACCCTCGCGCCCGAAGACGCATCCTGCCCCCACCTGCGGCGGGAAAGCCAATCCGGCACCCCTGGGAGTCACACGAAAAGCGCCACGGCCTCGAAATGGTGACGCTCCGTCCACTCCCGGCAGCGGACCGCAGGGCCGGTGAGGCCCTGGTGGGTCCGCGGGGATTCAGCCATGGGCGCCACCCTAGAGGCGGGCCGAGGCCGCGTGTCCGGCGACGCGCCGGGACAGACACCGGGTGGCAACCATCACAGTTGCCACCCATTAGGCCGCTTTCCCCACCCCACGCCCCCTATTCCTACCTGTTTCCACCACAGGAATCCGGAAGCCGGGGCGCAGCCCCGCTCTTAGGGGCGCGGGGAACTGCGCGACAAGCCCCCCCCCGGACCCGCACCGGACGACCACCAGCCCGCCGCGGGGCCCGGGGCGGCAGCCCCGGAAGGGTGGCACGGCCGTCAGACCGTGACGCCGGCCGCCTTCGCCGCGTTGCGAACCGCCCCCGCCACCGCCCCCGCGACCTTGTCGTTGAAGACGCTGGGAATGATGTAGTTCGGGTTGAGTTCGTCCTCGGTCACCACATCCGCCAGCGCCGTTGCGGCCGCAAGCATCATCTCCGTGTTGACCGTGCGGGACTGGGCGTCCAGGAGTCCACGGAAGACGCCCGGGAAGACCAGCACGTTGTTGATCTGGTTCGGGAAGTCCGAGCGGCCGGTGGCCACCACGGCGGCGGTCTGCCGGGCGATCGCCGGGTCGACCTCAGGGTCGGGGTTCGCGAGCGCGAAGACGATCGCGTCGTCGGCCATGGCGGCCACGTCGTCGCCGTCCAGCACGTTCGGGGCCGAGACGCCGATGAAGACGTCCGCGCCGCGCACGGCCTGCTTGAGCGTCCCCGTGACGCCCTCGGGGTTGGTGTTGTCGGCGATCCACCGCAGCGGCGAGTCGGCGGCGGCCTCCACCAGGTCCTCGCGGCCCGCGTGCACCACGCCGTGGATGTCCGCCACGACGGCGTGCTTGACACCGGCGGCGAGCAGCAGCTTCAGGATCGCCGTACCGGCCGCTCCCGCGCCCGACATGACGACGCGGATGTCCCCGATCGCCCTGCCGGTCACGCGCAGCGCGTTCTTGAGGGCCGCGAGCACGACGATGGCGGTGCCGTGCTGGTCGTCGTGGAAGACGGGGATGTCGAGGGCCTCGCGCAGCCGGGCCTCGATCTCGAAGCAGCGCGGGGCCGAGATGTCCTCGAGGTTGATGCCGGCGAAGCCGGGGGCGATCGCCTTGACGATCTCCACGATCGCGTCGGTGTCCTGCGTGTCCAGGCACAGCGGCCAGGCGTCGATGCCCGCGAAGCGCTTGAAGAGGGCGGCCTTGCCCTCCATCACCGGCAGGGCGGCCTTGGGGCCGATGTTGCCGAGGCCGAGCACGGCCGAGCCGTCCGTGACGACCGCCACGGAGTTGCGCTTGATGGTGAGGCGGCGGGCGTCCTCGGGGTTCTCGGCGATCGCCATGCACACCCGGGCCACCCCGGGCGTGTAGATCATCGAGAGGTCGTCACGGTTGCGGATGGGGTGCTTGGACGCCATCTCGATCTTGCCGCCGAGGTGCATCAGGAACGTACGGTCGGAGACCTTGCCGAGCGTGACGTCCTCGATGCCGCGCAGCCGCTCGACGATCTCTTCCGAGTGCGCGGTGGACGACGCCGCGATGGTGACGTCGATACGGAGCTTCTCGTGGCCCGAGGCCGTCACGTCGAGGCCGGTCACCGAGCCCCCGCTGGACTCCACGGCGTTGGTGATCTGGGAGACCGCGGTTCCGCTCGCGGGCACCTCCAACCGGACCGTGATCGAGTAGGAGACGCTGGGCGCCGTTGCCATGGCCGACTTCCTCTGCTTTCACCGAAGTACTGCGAGTGCTGCGAGTACTGCTGCTTCGCGGGTTTGCCGTCCGATCGTCGCACCTACCGCGGAGTACGTGGTAGCCGCCCCGGGTTGCGAACCTTTTGTTCATGACAGGACGACGACGGGCCGACGGCGGGACCACGAAACGGGACCACGAAAGAGGTCCACGTCACCGGGTGACGTGGACCTCTTTCGTACAGCGGCACGTGCCGCGGACGTTCAGTGACACCGACCCGCCATGCTCGCCTCGCGGCAAGTGGTCGCTCGTAGCGACGAAGGTTGGGCCCGGGGGCTTGGATCGGGCCGGTGTCACTGTCAACGGTAACAAACGATCCCCGTAAGGCAATTCCCGCACCGTGAGTTCACCGGGAAGCTTCACGAGGACGGCCCCGTCGGTTCACCGGGGGCGGGTCCACCGGGACCGTCACGCGCTCGGTCCCGCAGGAGACTCAGTCCCGCAGGAGATCCGGTACGCCGTCCGCGTCCGGCTCGTCACGGGCCACCGAGACGATGGTGAGCTGCTGCGTCGCCCGGGTCAGCGCCACGTACAGCACGCGCAGCCCGGCCGGCGACTCGTCGGCGATCTCCGCGGGCGAGACGACCACCGTGGCGTCGTACTCCAGGCCCTTGGCCTCCAGGCTGCCGAGGGCCACCACGCGCTCCCCGAGTCCGGCGAGCCACCGTGCGGCCTCGGCCCGGCGGTTCATGGCGACGACGACGCCGACCGTGCCGTCGACCTGGTCGAGCAGCCGGGCGGCCTCCTCCCGCACGGTCTTGGCCAGGGAGTCCCGGGCGACGGCGCTCTGCCGGGCCTCCTGGCCGTTCACCGCGGTCACGAAGCGCGGCCGTACGCCCGTGGAGCGCACCGCGGAGGGGGACTCGGAGCCGGGCATGGCGAGCGCCAGGACCTTGGCGGCGAGCTCGGCGATCTCGGCCGGGTTGCGGTAGTTCACGGTGAGCGTGAAGCGGCGGCGCGGGCGGCTGCCGAGGGCCTCGTCACGGGCCTCGGCGGCCTCGTCCGGGTCCGACCAGGACGACTGGGCGGGATCGCCGACCACGGTCCAGGTGGCGTGCCGGCCGCGGCGGCCGATCATGCGCCACTGCATGGGCGTGAGGTCCTGCGCCTCGTCGACGATGACGTGCGCGTACTCCGTACGCTCCTGGGCCAGCCGTTCGGCCCGCTCGCGCTGTGTCTCCTCGCGCTGGGGCATGAGCTCCTCCAGGCCCGTCAGCTGGTCGAGCGGGTCGAGGTCGCGCTTCCTGCGGGGGCGGACCGGGGTGCCGACGATCGCCTCCAGTTCGTCGAGCATGGCCACGTCGTGCACGGAGAGCCCGTCCCGCTTGAGGGAGCGGGCCACCCGCCGTACCTCGCCGGGGTTGAGGATCCGCCGCGCCCAGCGCCCGAGCCGCCGTTCGTCGGACATGGCGGCCAGTACGGCACGCGGGGTCAGCTCGGGCCACCAGGCGTCGAGGAACGCGATGAAGGTGTCCTCGGAGCTGACGTCCTCGTCGAACGACGAGCGCAGTTCGGCGGCCAGCTCGGGGTCGGTGTGCCGGCTGCCGGCGCCGGAGCGCGACCAGAGGGCGTCGAGCAGCAGTTTGCGGGCCCGCGGGCGCAGCAGGTTCACGGGGGCGGTGCCGGAGAGCGCGCTCTGCCGGATGCGGTCCAGTTCGGGCGCCTCCAGCTCCAGCCGGCGCCCGAAGGCGACGACACGGAGGCGGGTGGGCGTGGCGGCCGGGACCCGCGTACCGGATCCGCCGCCCTGCTGGTCCTCGTCCTCGTTCTCGCCCGCGCCCTCGTCGCCGAACGCGAGCTGTTCGGGGCCGCCGGACGCGGCGGGGGCGGTCCGCCCGGAGCCGGGCCGCCGGCCGGGGGCGCCCGACGTCTCCAGGGCCCCGCGGGCCGCCTTCCGCAGCACCTTCAGCATCCGGTGGGACCCCTTGGCCCGGGCCACCGCCGGTGCGTCGTACTGCGTGGCCTCCGCGCCGTCGACCAGGGAGCCGACCGCGCGGATGGCGACCTGGCCCTCCTCGCCGAGGGACGGCAGGACGCCTTCGGTGTACGCGACCAGCAGCGGTGTGGGCGAGACGATCAGGATGCCGCCCGCGTACCTCCTGCGGTCCTGGTAGAGCAGGTAGGCGGCCCGGTGCAGGGCGACGGCGGTCTTGCCGGTGCCGGGGCCGCCCTCGACGTAGGTCACGGACGCGGCGGGCGCCCGGATGACCTGGTCCTGCTCGGCCTGGATGGACGCGACGATGTCCCGCATGGTGTGGCTGCGGGCCTGGCCGAGCGCGGCCATCAGGGCGCCGTCGCCGATCACCGCCAGTTCGTTCCCGGCGAGGGTGGCCTTCAGCTCCGGGCGCATCAGGTCGTCCTCGACCCCGAGGACCTTGCGGCCCTTGGAGCGGATGACCCGGCGGCGTACGACCCGGCCGGGGTCGACCGGTGTGGAGCGGTAGAACGGCGCGGCCGCCGGGGCCCGCCAGTCGATGACCAGCGGCGCGTACTCCGCGTCGAGGACGCCGATCCGGCCGATGTGGAGGGTCTCCGCGATGTCGGCGGTGTTGTCGGGGCGGACGGCGCCCTCGGCGGGTTCGACCGCCGTGTACGCGCCGTCCGGGCCCTTCTTGCCGTCCTTGCCGAGGAGGAGGTCGATCCGTCCGAAGAGGAAGTCCTCGAACTCGTTGTTCAGCCGGTTGAGGTGGATCCCCGCCCGGAACACCTGCGCGTCACGCTCCGCGAGTGCTCCCGGTGTACCGACCTGGCCGCGCTGGGCGGCGTCGTTCATCAGGAACTCCGCCTCGTTGATCTTCTCCTCGAGACGCTGGTACACCCGGTCCAGGTGTTCCTGTTCGACGCCGAGCTCGCGGTCGCGCACGGAGTCGCCTACCGGATCGAGCGCCATTTCCTGCTGAACCTGAGCGGCCACCGGGCCCCCTTCTGACGTGCATGGCAGCCGTCAACCGTACGCGAAGGGAAGCCCGGCGGGCTACGTTTCCGCTCGTGATCCACCTACACGTCGACCTCGGTGAGCTTCTTGCCGTCGAAGGTGACGACCTCGAAGTGGTCGATGTCGGCGCTGTTCATCGCGACGGCGCCCTGGAGGTAGAGCGGGTTCCTGGCCAGCTCGGTGGCGGCGTCCTTGATGCCGTAGCCCCACTTCGGGACGGTCCAGGTCGTCGCCGTCTCCCGCTCGCCGTTCTTGCCCACGGCGATGAGGGAGCACTTCTGCGGGCCCTTGACGTTCTTCAGCTCCAGGGCCAGCCCGGTGCCGTAGGGCTTGCTCTCCATGCCGACCGCGGCGCTGACCTGCGTGCTCGGGTCCGTGGCCCGGACCTTGTCCTTCATGTCGGTGAACACCTGCTTGGCGGGGCTGACGGACTGCAGCGGCTTCCCGGCCTGCTGAGTCGTTTCACCCCCGGTGACGGCGATCGCGGTGACCGGGCCGCCGATGATCAGCGCGGCGGCGGCCGCGACCAGGTAGAAGCCGCGCCGGCGCTTCTTGGCGCGGCGCTCGGCCACCTCGTCGACCAGCCGGTCCGCGAGCCGTGGGCTCGGCCGGACGGCCAGCGTCTCGCCGATGGCGGGTGTGCCGCGGGTACCCGGCAGATCCGCGAGGGCGGCGAGCATCGGCTCCATGCCCGCGAGCTCGTCGAGCTGCTGCGCGCACCACTCGCAGGTCGCGAGGTGCTCTTCGAAAGCGGTTGCTTCGGCGTCGTCGAGGATGCCCAGCGCATAGGCACCCACCGTCTCGTGCAGATCGCCCTGCCCTTGCGAACTTTGCATGGAACCAGGACTACCCGTTCCGTATCCCCCGTATGTGCTCATGCCGTCACCCCCCGCTCCTCCAGTGCGAGCTTCATCGAACGCAGGGCATAGAACACCCGTGAGCGCACCGTGCCGCTGGGTATCCCCAGCGTCTCGGCGGCCTCGTTTACGGTACGCCCCTTGAAGTACGTCTCGACCAGTACCTCCCGGTGGGCGGGGGTCAGGTCGTCGAGCGCGTCAGAGAGTGTCATCAGCCACAACGCCTTGTCGATCTCGTCCTCCGCGGGAATGACCTCCAGCGGCGACGGGTCCACCTCCTGCGGCCGGGCCTGCCGGCTGCGGTGCCCGTCGATGACGATGCGCCGGGCGACCGTCACCAGCCAGGGGCGTACCGAACCGGTCGCTCGGTTGAGCTGACCGGCGTTCTTCCAGGCACGGATGAGCGTCTCCTGTACGACGTCCTCCGCCCGCTGCCGGTCCCCGGCGACCAGCCGCAGCACATAGGCGAGCAGGGGCCCCGCGTGTTCCCGGTACAGCGCACGCATCAGCTCCTCGTCGGGTTCCGAGGGCTGGGACATGCGATGTCGGGCCCTCGGCGATCGTTCATCGGCCACGGCGGAATCCTTGCGCACGCCTACCTCCGGTGTCCGGGGGATCCCCCAGTCGGTCGCTCATCTCCGGATACGGGCGCGGGCGTTGCGCTGTTCAAAGTGAATGGAATTCTTTGTGGGAGAGCTGAGGATTCTGTCTCCTCATGTGCTCCACAAGTCGTTCACGGGGGATCCATCGAGGATCCTAAGCCCGTGCGAGGGCTGCTCTGCGCCGGTGTCTGGCCACCCGTTCGCGGTTTCCGCACACCTCACTGGAGCACCACCTGCGACGACGCCCTCTGGACGTATCCAGGTACACGATCGGGCAGTTGTCTCCCTCACACTGGCGGATTCCCGCCCGGGCCACCGGGTCCGTGAGGAGTTCCACGGTGTCGCGGGCGACCGCCGCGAGGAGCTCCGCGCAGGTGGGCGGGGAGCACAGCGCGCGCACGAGGGACCCGCCCGGGTCCCACACCGCGGCGGGGACGGGCGGTGCGGTGCGGGCGAGTTCGTTGACCCGGTCCAGCGCGAGGGCGAAGGGCCGCGCGTCCCGGGCCGGCTCCCCGCGCACCAAGTGGCCGACATGGCCCCGGAGTTCGCGGAAGCCCGCGATCCAGGAGGAGTCGGCCGACGCGAGCGGCGTGCCCGCCGGGACGAGTCCGGACCCGGTGATCCAGGCCCGCAACGGCTCGGCCGAGTCGAGCCGTTCCTCCGGGTGCGTGGTCGCGAGGAGGTCGAGACAGATCCGCCCGGAGTCGAACCGCAGCTCGTACGGGGCCGTGGCCGTGCCCAGTGCCATGTGCCTGTCACCGCCTTGGGGTTGCCGCCAGGAGGGGTCGGTGAGGGTGCGTGGAGCGAGATGAGGGTGCGGGTGCGTGAGGGTGCGTGGAGCGAGGTGGGAGTCCGTGCGGGGGCCGCGCCGGGCCCGTACCCCCTACAGTGCCCTCCCCCGCGCGCGGCGGGAAGCCCCACGCCACCGCGTACCCGCCGGCGCGGGTCGGGCGCGCGTGGTCGGCGCGCGCCGGCCACGCGGGCGCCGGGACTTGGGGCGCGGCCGGCCTGGGGCGCGACAGGGCGGGCTCGGCCGGGCTGGCACGGCCGGGCTCAGGGGCAGCGGCAGCGGCAGCGGCAGGATCAGGATCAGGCGTCGGCGTACTTGGTGTCGGCGGCCGGGTCGAGGGCCAGCCGGTAGCCGCGCTTGACGACGGTCTGGATGAGCTTGGGTGTGCCCAGCGCCGTACGCAGCCGGGCCATCGCGGTCTCCACGGCGTGCTCGTCCTTGCCCGTGCCGGGCAGGGCCCGCAGCAGCTCGGCCCGGGCGACCACCCAGCCGGGCCGCCGGGACAGGGCGCGCAGCAGCGACATACCGGCGGGCGGTACGGGCCGCAGCGCGTCGTCCACCAGCACCGCGTGGCCCCGGATCTCCACCCGGTGCCCGGCGACCGGCAACGTCCGCGCCCGGGACGGCAGTTCCTTGCACAGCACCTGTACGAGGGGGCCGAGCCGGAATCGTTCCGGCTGGACCGTGTCGATGCCCCTGGCCTGCAGAGGCAGCGCGGTGACCGGGCCGACGCAGGCGGGCAGCACGTCGTGGGTGAGGGCGGCGAGGAGTTCGGGCAGCAGCCCGCGGTCCTCGGCGCGGCCCAGCAGCGAGGCGGCGGCCGGGGCGCTGGTGAACGTCAGCGCGTCCACTCCGCGGGTGACCGTGGCGTCGAGCAGCCGGTCCATGGGCCCGATGTCCTCGGGAGGCATCCACCGGTAGACGGGAACGCCGACGACCTCCGCGCCCGCGGCCCGCAGCGACTCGACGAAGCCGGGCAGCGGCTCGCCGTGCAACTGGACCGCGATCCGGCGCCCCTCGACCCCTTCGTCCAGCAGCCGGTCGAGCACCTCGGCCATGGATTCGGAGGACGGGGACCATTCCTCGGTCAGCCCCTGGGCACGTACGGCACCTTTGACCTTGGGTCCACGGGCGAGCAGTTCGACCCGGCGCAGCACGTCGAGCAGTTGCTCCCCCAGTCCCCATCCGTCGGCGGCCTCGACCCAGCCGCGGAATCCGATCGCGGTGGTGGCGACCACGATGTCCGGGGCCTGGTCGAGGAGCTGCTTGGTCGCCGCGAGCAGTTCGCTGTCGTCGGCGAGGGGCACGATGCGCAGGGCGGGGGCGTGCAGGACGGCGGCGCCGCGGCGCTGGAGCAGCGCGCCGAGTTCGTCGGCGCGCCGGGCGGCGGTCACTCCGACCGTGAACCCGGCCAGCGGCCCGTGATCCTGCCGGTCCTCCTGCCGCACCGGCTGGTGGTCTGGTTGCCGCACCGGCTGGTCCGATGGCTGTACCGGTCCGTCGGGGTGCTGCTCCGGTAGGTCGGGGTGCTGCTGCGATCGGTCGGGTTGCTGTTGCGGTTGCTCGTACATGGATGGCTCTCGTCCCGCTCGAGTGGTGTTCGTCCGCGTCACCCTCTGGGTTGGGGCGTCCTGCTGTTCGGAGTACCCGGCTACCCGTCCCAGGTCTCCGGGCCTTCGGGGGCGTCCTCTGTACGCCCCGTGCCCGCCTCACGACGGACGACCGAGCCTGTCAATCATGCGTGACAGGCTCGGTTCCGCTTGATGTCGCCCGTGTTACGTCACACCTCGGCATAGCTGAGCTGCGGCTTCGCCTCCGATGCGTCCGATGCGACGGCGGCGGGCGACGCGGCGGTCGCCGGGCGGCGAAGGTATACGGCCCAGGTGACCGCGAAGCAGACGCCGTAGAAGGCGAGGAAGGCGAGGAAGGCTCCGGTGCCGGACCCGACCGTCAGGAACGACTGCCGGAACGCCAGGTTGATCCCGAGCCCGCCGACCGCGCCCACGGCACCGATGAGCCCCATCGAGGCCCCCGACAGCCGCCGCCCGTACGACGCGGCCTCCTCCCCCGTCAGCCCGAGGGCCGTGGCCTTGGCCTGGAAGATGCCGGGGATCATCTTGTACGTGGAGCCGTTGCCGAGCCCGGTCAGCACGAAGAGCACGATGAACGCGGTGGTGAACAGGGCCAGTGACTTCTCCATGGAGGCGACCACGATGACGGCGGTCGCGGCGCCCATGCCGACGAAGTTCCACAGGGTGATGCGGGCGCCGCCGTACTTGTCCGCGAGCCAGCCGCCCACGGGCCGGATCAGCGAGCCGAGCAGCGGTCCGATGAAGGTGACGTACGCCGACTCCAGCGGCGTACGCCCGAACTGTGTCTGCAGCACGAGCCCGAACGCGAA
The DNA here is from genome assembly GCF_042889045.1 of Streptomyces sp. NPDC002701. Lineage (NCBI taxonomy): Bacteria > Bacillati > Actinomycetota > Actinomycetes > Kitasatosporales > Streptomycetaceae > Streptomyces > Streptomyces sp. NPDC002701. Next base: position 92,655 of record NZ_JBIAQL010000001.1, on the reverse strand, counting down.
GCTGTACCCGATGAACGACCCGAACGTCCCGATGTAGAGGAGGGACATGATCCAGGTGTGCGGGTCCTTGACGGCCTCGCGGGCGGCGCCGGTGTCGTTCTTCACGGACGTGATGTTGTCCATGTAGAGGGCGCCGAGGACCGCTGCGACGACGATGAGCGGGATGTAGATCCCGAGCAGCAGGCGCGGTCCGCCGCTCGCCCCGATGACGGCGAGCCCGACGAGCTGCACGACGGGGACGCCGATGTTGCCGCCGCCGGCGTTCAGCCCGAGCGCCCACCCTTTCTTCCGCAGGGGGAAGAAGGAGTTGATGTTGGTCATGGAGGAGGCGAAGTTCCCTCCGCCCACCCCGGCGAGCATGGCGCACACGAGGAAGGTCCCGAAGGACGTGCCCGGCTCCATCACCGCGAAGGCGGCGATCGTCGGGACGAGGAGCATGCTCGCGGCGATGATGGTCCAGTTCCGGCCGCCGAACCGGGCGACCGCGAAGGTGTACGGCACGCGGACGATGGCGCCGACCAGCGTGGCCATCGAGATGATGAAGAACTTGTCGGCGGGGGTCAGACCGTACTCGGGCCCCATGAAGAGCACCATGACCGACCAGAGGGTCCAGATCGAGAACCCGATGTGCTCGGAGAGCACGGAGAAGAGCAGATTGCGCCGGGCGATCTTCTCCCCCGTCTCCTTCCAGAACACCTCGTCCTCCGGGTCCCACTGCTCGATCCAGCGGCCTCCCTTGCGCGGTGCGATGCTGCTGCTCGGGGCTGTCATCTCACGCCTCCACGATCTTTCCGTGATCTCTCCGCGATCTCTCCGGGTGCTGTTCTCGAAGGTAGGGACGACGCGTTTCCACCCTGTGGCTGTGGGTGACCACGTTGGAACGTTGCTCTCACGTGGGGGTGGGGGGTGCGGTGAGGGTTTTCGGCGGGGGGAGACTTTTCACTTGGCCTGACCGCGGCCGTGGATCCAGGGCCGGGGCTGAGTTCAGGGGCCGCGGCCCTGGCTCTAGCCCTGGCCCCGGACCTCGAACCACAGCAGCTTCCCGGCGCCGCCGCGTCCGGGCAGGCCGTCGCCGAGGGACCAGCCGCCCCAGGAGTTCGCGCACTGCCGCAGCAGCAACAGCCCTCGCCCTCCTTCGGCGTCCGGCGGAGCGGGCCGGACGCCGGCGCCGGCCCCGGGAGGCTCGTCGAAGGGCGCCGGGACGTGCGGGCTGCTGTCCCACACCCCCACACGCAACCGCCCGTCTCCCAACGCGGTCAGCCGCAGCGAGGCGGGCCCCTTCGTGTGCCGGTACGCGTTGGTGACCAACTCGGACGTCAACAGCTCGACGTCGTCGAGGGTTTCGGCCATTCCGTGCCCGGTCAACGCGGCTCGCACGGTCATACGTGCGACACGTGCGGCACGGGGGTCATGGGGCAGCCGAAGGGCGTACGTCCAGGTGTCGGGCAGGGCTACGGTGACCATGCGTGCCTCCAGGAGGAAGGGTGGGGGAAGAAGAGGGGGATGAAGAGATTCGGGCTCGCTCAACGCCGGCGCCGTGCGGTGGCAGTGCCTGGCGGGGTGCGCTTCCGGCTTGGGGGCGGGGCAGTTGGCGGTACTGTCTCAAGCTAGTGCAGCTCGGGAGATACATCTCCCAGTTCGCCCAAAATCATCTCCTATTCCCTCGTGTGGGGTACCCGAGCGCCGCGACGCGGCCGGAAGGAGGCGTCTTGCCGCCCACCAGCACTCCAACTCTTCGCCAGCGGCGTATGGGCGCCGAACTGCGCAAACTCCGCGAGCGGGCCGGTCTGACCGTCACTGGCGCCGCCGCACTGCTCGGCGTCAACCAGGGCCGCGTCAGCATGATCGAGACCGGCCGCAGCTCCCTCAGCGCCGACCGAGTCCACGCCCTGGCACGCGCGTACGACTGCGCGGACGAACGACTCGTCGACGCTCTCGCCGCCATGACCGGTCGGCGGACACGCGGATGGTGGGAGGAGTACAGCGATGTACTCCCCTCCGGCCTACTGGATCTGGCCGAGCTGGAGCATCATGCCCATGCGCTCCGCGTGGCCGTCACGATCCACATGCCCGGCCTGCTGCAGACCACTGAACATGCCCGCGCCACGATGCGGGAAGCTGTTCCACCACTGCGGCCGTACGAGATCGAGCACCGCGTCTCCCACCGCGTGAAGCGCCAGGCCGTTCTCTTCGAGGGAATCAGGACCCCATACACGGCTATCGTGCACGAGGCAGCACTGCGTATGGGATTCGGCGGCCCCGAGATAAGCCGCGCACAACTCGATTACCTGCTGGAGATGAGCGAGCAGCCCACAATCACCATCTTGGTGATCCCGTTCGGGCAAGCGGGGTTCCCGGCGTCCGGCCAGCCCATCACCTGTGCCGTGGGACCGACCCCAGGACTCGACACTGTCGTCCTGGACACCGACCATGGCTGCGAGTTCCTGGACGCGGACGCGCAGTTGGAGCGCTATCGCTCGGTTCTGGACCGCATGGAATCACGGGCCCTGCCCGAGCCGAAGTCTCGAGACCTCATCCAGCGCATCGCACAGGATCTCTGAGGAGCCCTCATGCCCGATCTCACCTGGCAGAAGTCGTCGTACAGCGCCGAGGCAGCCAATTGCGTCCATGTGGCGGCCACCCCTACGGGCCAGGTCCACCTTCGCGAGAGCGACGACCCCGAAACCGTCCTCATGACAACCCGCCCACGCCTGCACGACCTGATACGCAGCCTGAAAGCTTCGTCGCCGAGGACGTCGGTCACCCGATAAACGGGTTGTCGAAGCTGACCGACTCGGCGATCTGCCGGAGAATCGCGCGGTAGTACCCGCGATGGACAACGGCTGTCGTACTCAACGTGAGAACGACCAGACGCTTGCAGTCCGGGTGCGGCAGGTGGGCATGGACCTGAAGGAGCGCCTGCGCGGGAAGCCCACTGCCGGCTGACGGCATACGCACGGTCTCGCTGAGGGTGGCGGGGCCGCAGGACAGTTCGTGGTACTCGATGCCCGTGTGGCCTTCGGCAGAAGCCACCGCGCGGGCTGCTGTGGCGGCGCGTGACGCCACGGCCGTGTCACGCCAGGAGAGAGTGAAGAAGGACAGCAGAGGCTGCCCGTTGCCGTTGCCGTCCAGGTCACCGATGTCGTCCCGGTGCAGACCGACGGAGCAGTGCACCGTACCGACTTCGCGCAGCGTGGCCAGCAGACGCTGCCCTTCAGCTACTTGAGCGACGAACCGCTGACGGGTCACGTCATCGGGTGCCGCTTCGAGGAACGGGGCGAAGGCGACACGCAGCTCTTCGGCGGCCGGGGAGCCCGGCGCGGCGAGCAGCAGGTCGAGAGGAAGCGGGGTGTAGGCCGCGGGTTCGGCGAACCAGATGTCGGCGTGGGGGTCCTTGGCGGAATCGTCCACGGCGAGGTGGGGCGTGGCAGTCATGAGCTCCTGTCCGGTACGCGAGCCTCGGCGTCGGCGCTGTCACTGAGGCGACGAGTCGGGCACGTGAGCGCCGGCACGGCGGGCACGTTCGAGGGCGGCGGGGCTGGCGTTCCAGTCGGTCGGGGGGATTCCGCGGCGACCGGTGGCTGTCCGCTGGTAGAGGAGGTGCAGCCGCTTCGGGGCCTCGCCTCCCCGGCCGGTAGCGGCGACGACAGCGATGAAGCGGGGGTCACCGGCGAACCAGAGAGGTTCGATCTGGGCTTTCAGCTCCGGCTTGGTGCGGGTGGTACCGAATCGCCTCATCCACCAGAAGGTACGCATGTTCGCCAGGAAGAGGAGAGGGACTTGTTCCTCTGGCTTCTCAGGGTTGGGGAACTCGAACCACATCTCGTCTTCTTGGACCTGCGGATGCTTGTTTCGCCCACGGGGGACGTCTGTGAGGAACTGCCAGGGGTACTGCTGGAGGACACGTGTGATGTACAGGGACGGGCTGAAAAAAGCGAGTTGAAGAGCAGCACGGAAGGTCGCGTATACGAGGACGAGAAGAAAGATCCAAGCAACCCAGGAGGGCGTCGTCACGATGAGAGAGAGGGATGCGAACCAGACAGCAATCCACCCGATCAACCGCACGACGATCATAATCATGTGCTGATGACAAGCCCTTCGGGTCGGCGGATGATTCCAAGCTGTCGAGTAGTCGGTGGGATGCATGAAAGAGCTCTCTCTATGCCTGGGGCTCAGAAAACATGTCGGGCGATGTTGAGAAGCGCGCCACCGTCAATGCCGAGCCTCGCGCCGTCGATTCCGGCCACGGAGCCGTCCTTGATCCCATCGTCGTCGGCATCCACGGCCTTCATGACCAGACCGAATCCCGCAGTGGCCACTCCGACTGACGCAGAAGTCAGCTCTACCGACCGGATGGTCTGCTCGGCCCGTGCGCCCCGGACGGTGAATTGCAGGAGAGAGTTGTCCAGGGTTGAGATGGATCTCGCATACTCCATACTTACGGCACCGAAAGTACCGGCTCGTTGGCCGTAAGCGGCGAATCCTCCCGCCTGACCAGTGACTCGTACAGCAGCCGCAGCACCTTTGCCCGCGGCTCCGATGCCTGGAAGCACGCCAAGGACATCGCCACCGGCCGTCACGAGATTGCTCCAGAAGTCGGTGTCGAACTCACCTTTGGTCAATCCATCTCGAAGTGAGGCGCGCATCGCTGGGTCTCCAAGCAAACGCGTGGCCAATGCCGTAGCACTCAAAGTGGCCGCGACGAGTAGTAGCACCCCAGCAGCCGTCCCACCCGACAGGACGAGCAAAGCCACCAGTCCGACCACCGCAGCCACTCCACTGAGAATGTCCGGGAGGTTCTCGCCGAGCCAGTTCAGGGCCTTGTCCAGTTGGCCCGGCTCGTGTGGGGCCAGCTTTCTTGTCGCGTCTCGGATCTTGCCTGCCCGGTACTGCGCCTGTCGTTCGTGTTCCTCTGCGAGGCTTCGCGCTCTGCTCAGGATCTTCTTGAGGTCGGCTTCCGCCTCGTCCACGGCCGTGTTGGCGCGCGTCAACGCCTTCTTGGCGTCGTCATGGGCCGTGCCCTTCTTCGCCAGGGCCGGGTCGTCGCCCGCCGTCGTCGCCCTGCCCCTGGCGGCGGCAACGACGTCACGCGCGTCCTTCGCCTCCCCCTCCAACCGCTTCGCCCGCCGCTGGAACTCGTCGAGCTCGCCCTCCCACAGGCTCAACTGCTTGGCGGCCTTGCGGAGGGAACGCGCGGCGTTCCTCAGATTGAGCGGCAGTGGGCCGCCGTCGATCTGCTCCCGGAAGGCGACCGCCGCATCGCCCTTCCAGTAACTCCCCTCCATCAGCCTGCCGACCAGCTCACGCGTGTCCTCAAGCGCCTTCGCGCACCCGGTGAGCTTCCTGTGCAGCCCGCTCACCGTCTCCGTACTGCCCGGCACGGGATGAAAACCCAGGTGCGGATAATCCGGGTTGGCCATCCGCGGCGAGGACTTCAGACCCTGCGGCAAGGGCGCGTCCTCGGCGGATCTGGACTCTGGCAGAGCCGACGGTTCGAGACCGGGGGTCACACTCACTTCCCGCCCCCACCCGGACCGCTGCCGCCGGCCTTCCTCAAAGCCTCTTCGAGCGCCTTGTCGACCTCGCGGTAACTGTCCCGGCTCTTGCCGATGATCTCGGCGAGGTCCTCGGTCTGCTTGCCGATCTCCTCGGAGCCGTACTTCCACTCCGTCTGGAACTCCTCGCACGCGGTGTCGAGATCGTCGGTCCCGAGTCCCGAGACGGTCGCCTCCGACAACGCCCGGCGGACGCCCTTGAGTGAATCCGCCGAATTGTTCAGGCTCTTCATGAAGCGCCCGAGCTCATCACCGTCGACCGCCAGTCGCTCCGCCACGCGTCTCGGCTCCCCCTCTGCCTGCACGGTTGCAGAGGGGCGACGTTAGTTGTTTCGCATCGTGACCGGACCGGTCACGATGCCCGGCTTGGACAGGAATTGACGGCCCTGCGCTCCGGGGACCACGTGCAGCCCGCCCTCGACGCACGTCCGCTTTCACTCGAAAGTTGCATGTGCGCGGCCGTCCCGGCGGGGCGGAGCCGGTCCATCACACGTGGCCAGCGCCCAGGGATCCGCCGTTCACACGAGGCGGATCCCCTGAGCGCTGTACTTCCCGCCGGACCGGTCAGCGGTTGATGGACTGGATCTCCTGGACGATCACTGCCTGGTCGCCCCCGAACTCACCGTCCGGCAGCGGCTGTTCGGCGTTCACGCCGGTGCCGGTCCAACTGATCTTCCAGGTGATCGTGGCCTGCAACTGGTACGAGTCGTCGCCCGACGAACGCAGGTACTTCACGCCGCACGGCGGGGTCTCGTCGGACTTGCCCTTCGCGTACGCCTCACCGATCCGGTCGCCGTTCAGCTCGCACACACCGGACGCGGGATACGTCGTCGCGTCGGCCGTGCCCGGCTCGATCTTCAGCGAGATCGGCTCGGCCGTGGTCGTCGCCTCAATCTGCAGCAGGGGGACGGACGCCGTCACCGAGACCGGCTTGAACTCCGCCGCGTCCAGCCACGCCCACGTCGGCAGGTTCACCTTCGTGGGGCCGTCCGGGGCCAGTTCGACCTTGGTCGACGGCACGCGGATCTCGGCGTACGCGAGCTGGGCCAGCATCTCGGGTGTGATGGCGTTCTCGATCTCGGGCGGCGGAGCGTCACCCGTGTCCACCCAGAAGATGTCCTTCGTGCAGTCGAGCGCGCCGGGGTCGCCTTCCCGGCCCTCGGTGACGTAGGAGTCCCAGAAGTAGCCCTTGCCGGTCTTGGCCTTGTTGAAGTCCTTGTACTCGCCGCCGCCCTCGAACTTCTTCCGCTGCTCGGCGTCCCACTCGTACCCCGTCGAACCTGCCTCCCAGATCGGCTTCAGATACTTCTCCAACTGCTCCGGGGTGTACTTCGGGGCGTAATAGCAGGCGGGCGGGGTCCAGTTCGACGCGGAGGAGGTGACGGGGCCGGCCGACTTCCCGGAGCCGTTCTTGGAACGGTCGAAGACGACGGCACCCGCCGTGGCGGAGAGGGTGCCTTTGCCGTCGCTGTTGCCGGACGGCCCCGTGGTGCCACTGCCCTGACCGTCACCGGGTCCGTATGCCACCGCGGTACCCGGCAGCGCGGAAACCCAGACGGCCACTGCCGCGCTCAGGGCCAACGCTCTGCCCTTCCCTTTTATCCAGCGCACGTCTTGTCCCCCCGCTTCGAAATCAGAACTGTGGTCTGCCACACGCCCTTCTCGCTCTTCTCCAGACGCGTGTTGTAGAGCACGTACGGGCTGTCATCCGAAGGAGTCCTGTCGACCTTGCCCGTCTTGCGGTTCTTGTTGAATCCCTTGCTCTCGTCCGCGCAGTAGACAACTGCAGCCGTAGTGGCACCGGACAGGGTGACCTTCGGGTCGTAGTAGCGGGTGGTCCCGGTGAACGAGAGATTGGCGTCCCGGTACTCCTGAACCCACTCCACCGCGCCGTTCAGTGCCTTGTCCCGGTAGTAGAAGGGAAGGCCGGGAGCGCTCGTGTCACCTCGGACGATGGCGTCGTTCGTCGCGTCGATGCGCGCCGCGGTGTCCGCGAGGACGGCGTCCTTCACGTCGTCGCCGGTCGTCCAGTCCTCGTACTTGTCGATGATGTCCGACGGCAGCTCGATCTTCGGGCGCCCGGCGGCAGCCGCGTCCGTCGCCGTCGGTGAAGCCGACTTCTCCGGGCCCGTGTCGGCGCCCGCGATCTTGTCGTTGTCCTTCGAATCGGCGCTGTCGCCGCCACCGCAGGCGGACAGCGACAAGGCCGCGGCGGCGGTCAGCGTGATCGCAGCTAGCAGGCTGGGACGGCGGTTCACAGTTGTCTCCCGGTGGGGCGAGGGCGTCCTGAGCGCAGCCACGCTACCCAGGGCACGGGAGACGGCACCAGAGCCAACCGCCGCAGCGCGGAGCTCGTGGCAGAACTGGAACGTCGGCGGACTTCGCGGCGGGCGCCCGCAGGACTACCCCGCCCTGGCTCGCGACCGCCCCTTCGAGCGTGGGCCGGAGCCGGCTCCCGGGCCCGGACGGGGGCCGGAGTGGGCCGGCTTCCTCGCGTCCGTCGGCCACAGTTGCGGGCGGCGCTTGGCCGCCAGGTCCTCCGCCCAGCCGAAGGCGAGGACGCAGAGCCCGATCAGGACCCAGGTGAGGACCAGGACCGGCCAGGGGCTCTCCAGGAGCCAGGAGTAGTTCTCCGACAGCACGTCGATGCTCCACAGGCGGTCCCACTGCGTCGCCGCGATGAGGATGCACGTGTTGTGCCAGAGGTAGATCGTCACGGCACGGGAGTTGAGGAGTGTGACCGGCTTGTCCCAGCGGCGCAGCCGGCGCGGCCACTGCGACCACGACGGGCTGAAGTGCAGCAGGAGCAGCACGGTTCCGCAGGACCAGAGGGCCTGGGCCAGCGGGATGCTGTCCAGGTCGTGGCCCTCGGAGAAGTTCTGGTTCGTGGCGTACCAGAGGCCGGCCAGGGCGATACCCGGCGCCACCGAGGGGATCACGTAGCGCGGGAGGCGCTGCAGGATGCCCTCCTGGTGGGCCATGCCGATGATCCAGCAGGCGCCGAAGGTGCTGAAGTCGGTGAGCGCCGAGGGGATCCGCTCCCCGGGGAGGGAGAGGTATTCGAGCTGGAAGGCGGCCGACAGCACGATCGGTGCCGCGATCGTCGCCAGCGGCAGCGCGCGCAGGGCCCGCAGCAGGAAGGGTGACAGCAGGACGTACCAGAGGTACGCGCGGACGTACCAGAGCGGGCCCGCGAGGTCCGCGGCCCAGTTGTCGCCGATGAAGCCGTGGATGCCGGGCAGGCCCTCCGCGTACGGCGGATCGCTGACGGGCAGGATCCAGAACGTGAGGTGGAGCAGCCACCAGCCCGGGTGGCCGTCCTCGTCCGGTCCCCAGCCCTGCAGCACCATGCCGGTGACACCGATCGCGCCCAGCAGCCAGATCGGCGGGATCAGCCGGCGGACACGGCTGCGGATGACCTGCGGGGCCGGCCGCTTCAGCGAACGCGCCATCAGGTTGCCGGCCAGCGCGAACATCACGCCCATGGACGGGAACACCAGCGGCAGCCAGGCCCAGCCGGTGAGGTGGTAGAGGACGACCCGGAAGAGGGCGATCGCGCGGAGCAGGTCGAAGTAGCGGTCACGGACGGGGCCGCGCTTGACCGGAGCCCCGGTCGCCGAGGACGCCGCGGTCCCCTCCGGCACCGCGGTCCCCGGTGCCGGGAAGTCCTCGGTCGTCGTCGTCACCGTCGGGCCGAGGCCGAAGCCCGGTGCCGCGAGCGGCGCCGCGCCCGGTGCCGAGGGCTGCGCGGGGACGTTCCCGCCGTACGAGTCGTGCATCACGTTGTCCTGTCCGGTCCACGAACCTGCGCCTGAACCCGCTTCCGGAGTGCCGGAGGCCGGTGTGCTCATCCGACGGGCCTCCGGTCCCTCTCCGGCTGCGGTGCGGGCGGGCCCGCCGCGCCGGGGAGTCCCACCGCGCCCGTGCGGCGGAGTTTCTGCCAGCGCAGCCGGCCGCCGGTTAGGGCGGTGATCCAGGACTGGAGCAGTACGACGTACATGAGCTGGCGGTACAGGATCTGCTGGAGCGGGAGGGAGATGAGGTGGGTCATGCGTTCCTTGTCCAGCCGGAACGCGTAGGCGGCGCACACCGCCTGCACCACCAGGACACCGAACCACGCGACGATCGTCTGCGCGGTGGGGCCGAACACCAGCCCGTAGAGGAGGAAGACGTCGATCAGGGGGGCCAGGAGCGGGGCCAGCACCATGAAGAGGGAGACCAGGGGCAGGCCCACGCGGCCGAAGCGGCCCGACGGGCCGCGTTCGACGACCGCCCTGCGGTGCTTCCAGATCGCCTGCATCGTGCCGTACGACCAGCGGTAGCGCTGGGACCACAGCTGCTGGACGGACTCGGGGGCCTCGGTCCACGCGCGCGCGTTCTCCGCGTACACGACCCGCCAGCCGTCGCGGTGCATCGCCATGGTGATGTCGGTGTCCTCGGCGAGCGTGTCGTCGCTCATGCCGCCCACGCGCTTGAGCGCGGACCGCCGGAACGCGCCGACCGCGCCCGGGATCGTCGGCATGCAGTTCAGCATGTCGTACATACGGCGGTCGAGGTTGAAGCCCATCACGTACTCGATGTGCTGCCAGGCGCCGATCAGCGAGTCGCGGTTGCCGACCTTCGCGTTGCCCGCGACCGCGCCGACGCTGGGGTCGCCGAACGGCTGGACCAGTTCGCGCACGGTGGACGGTTCGAAGACGGTGTCGCCGTCCATCATCACGATGAGGTCGTACCGGGCGTTCGCCACTCCCCTGTTGAGGGCCGCGGGCTTGCCGGCGTTGAGCTGGCGCACGACGCGTACGTTCGGCAGGTGCAGGTTCTCGACGATGCGCGCGGTGCCGTCGCTCGACCCGTCGTCGACGACGATCACCTCGATGGGGTGATCGCTCGCCACGAGCGAGTGGACCGTCTGCTCGATGCACTTGGCCTCGTTGTAGGCGGGCACGAGGACGGACACCGGTTCGGTGATGGGCCTGCCCCAGCTGAAGCCGCGGCGGCGGACCTTGCGGGCGTGCAGCACGGACAGGAGCAGCATCAGCCCGAAGCGGGCGATGACCAGGCCGCCGATGACGGCGAGGCCGACGACCAGGACCGACGTGGTGTTCTCCGATGCCTGGACCGCGAGGACCCATGCCTTGCCCTTCCACAGGTCGAGGCCCGAGACCTCGGTGTGGGCGCTGGGCGCCTTGAGGGCCGCGGTGAGCGTGTCGAAGCGGTAGCCGTCGTCCTGGAGTCCGGACACGAACCGGTCGAGCGCGGCCACGGTCTGCGAGCGGTCGCCGCCGGAGTCGTGCATGAGCACGACGGCACCCTTGCCGCCCTTGGGCATGGCGTTGCTGATGATCTGCTCGACGCCGGGCCGGCGCCAGTCCTCGCTGTCGGTGTTGTTGACGACCGTGATGTAGCCGCGGCTGCCTATGTACTGGGTCACCGGCCACGACTTGTTGTCCATCTCGCGGGCGAACGACGAGTACGGCGGCCGGAACAGCGAGGTCCGGATGCCGGCCGCGCCCGCCAGCGCGAGCTGGTTCTGCGACAGCTCCCAGTCGATGCGGCTGGTGGACTGCAGCGACAGGTCGGGGTGGTTGAAGGTGTGCAGGCCGATCTCGTGGCCCTCGTCGACCATGCGCTGGACGAGGTCCGGGTGGCGCGACGCCATGGTGCCGGTGATGAAGAAGACGGCGTGCGCGTCGTACCGCTTGAGGACGTCGAGCACCTTGGGCGTCCACTCGGGGTCCGGGCCGTCGTCGAACGTCAGGACCAGTTCGTGGTCCGGGACGTCCAGACTGTCGGTGCGGCCGTCCCGGGTGTCGATCACCGGGCCGCCCTCGAGTATCTCCTTGGGCACGCGGTCGGACGCGGCCGGTGACTGGACGCGGTGGTCGGCGAGGATCTCGCTGTGTACGAAGCCGCGCAGCATCAGCATCGCCATCAGGGCGACGAGGACGAGCAGGGGCAGCAGGTACCGCATGGGCAGGCGGCGGCGCCTGAGGGCGCCCCGCTCTGCGCCACGGCGGTTGGTGCGGGGTGCCATCAGAGAACGTTCTCCGGGGACGACGGGGACGAGGGAGCGGTGGTCGGGTCCGACGGCGGGGGGACCGGCTCAGGGCTGAGCTCGCCCCCCGCGACGGTGTCGGTGTCGCCCGCGCCCGGCGGGTCCGAGGGCTCCGGCGAGGGGTCGGTGTCGGTCGGTTCCGGGTCCTCCGGGGAGGAGGTGACCGGGTCCGGTGTGTCGGACTTGGTCGGCTTCGGGTCGGCCGGCTTGGTCCTGCTGGGCGAGGGCTCGGGGTCGGCGCTCTGCTCGGGGGCGGTGACGCTCGCCGACGGGTCGGACGAGACCTCCGCGCCGGGGGACCGGCTCGACGGGGTGTCGGCGGACGGGGTGGTGTCCGCCGTGGGGCTCGCCTCGCCGGACGGGTCCGCGGACTCGGCGGTCAGGGGCGGGGTGTCGACCCGGCCGGCCGGCGCGTCGTCCTTCTGCCCCAGTTCGGGGAGCCAGGGCGCGCTGGAGTTGCCCGACATGAGCGTGCCGAGGATGACCATCGCGTAGACGGCGCAGGCCAGTCCGACCGCCATGCCGATCCTGCGGTAGCGGCGGCTGCGGCGGCCCGTCTCGTCGACGAAGACCGGGCGGTCCGAGGGCTCCTGGGTGCTGGGGGCACCCTTGGCCTGCTGGACGAGCCAGTCCTCCATCTGCCGTCCGACACCGTCGAGCTGGACCGTGACCTCGTGCGGGTCGTGGGTGTGCTCGGGGTGCTCGGACTCCTCCCAGGAGTCGTGTCCGGCGTCCGGGTCGAACGCGGAGCCGGAGGAGGCGGCCACCTTGCCGGCGGAACCGGCCGGGTTCCAGGAGGGGCCCGGATTCCCGGCGGGGCCGGCCGAGGTGCCGGCGGCGGCACCTGAGAGGTCCGCCGAGTTGCTGGTGCGACCGGCGAAGCCGGAGGGTCCGGAGGCGTCCGAGGTGCCCGCGGAGGCGGCCCGGCCGGCAGGCCGTACGGAGTCGGTGGCGCCGGTGGCGCCCCAGACTATGCGGCCGGTCTCCAGCCTGGTGACGGCCTGGTCGTCGCCGCTCCGGGTCCCGCCGCCCGGCGGACCGCCGTTCGACCGCCCGGCGCTCGTGGGCTCGTCGCCCTGGGGCCGGGCGTCCTGGCGCGCGCCGCCCGGCCGTGCGGCGGCAGAGCGTGCGGCGCCCGGCCGGACGGTGGTCGGTTCGTCGTCTCTCTGCCGCGGTACGGCCGCGGCGGCCTCCCGGCGGAACCATCCGTCCGACGGGCCGCCGGCGCCGGAGGAACCCGAGGTGCCACCGGAGCCACCACCGGATGTACCGGAGGTGACGGGTTCGTCCAGGACGGCCGTGGCGTCGGACGCGTCCGAGCCGCCGGCAGCACCGGAACCGCTGCGGAACGGCTGATCAGGGCCATTTCGGACTGACTGGCCGGTCTCGTCGCGGGACGACCCGGCGGCCCCGCCCCCATCCGGCTGATCGGAATCGTTCCGACCCGGTTGAGCGTCTTCTGGCCAACTTTTCACGCGCACGTGCATCCCCCCACGGGACTCGTTCTGGGGTGGCGCGTGCGACCCGGATCCTCGCACGTCGTCGTCCGGACCGGACCCCCATCCGGCCCGAGCGCCCCCTTTATCACACTGCACCCGGGCCACGAATGTATCGCACGGAGCCATGCGTGAGGGTTGCGTGTCAGATCCGGCTCATCATGATGAGTGCATCTGTGGCCGGAATCCACCCCTCTGAGGGCCGCTCCAGCCATCCCTCGTCCGCCGAGAGCCGTGCCGCCGCAGCCCGCAACGCGTCAACTCCTCTATGCGTCAACCCCTTCCGCCACACCAAGGACACGGGTGACAGCGGAACGGGGTCGACGAGGGGCCGGAGCGTCGAACCGGGCATGGCCGGAAAGTCCACCAGGGCGAGGACGGGGGTCCGTGTCTTGGCCATGATCCTTCGGAACTCCTCGGTACCGACGGCGAGCGGCGCGGGTGCCGCGACCTCGATCCCGCGTCCCTCGAAAAGCTGACGGACCAGGTCGGTCCACTCCGGCGTCCGGGGATTACCGGCGCCCGCGTACACCCGCTGTCCCGCCAGGGCGTCGAGGGGTACGGCGTCCAGCGCGGCCAGCGGGTGGTCCTCGGGCAGCACGACGGCCATCGGTTCGTACCGTACGGGCTGCTGCTCCGGGCGGGCCCTCAGCGCCGGGGCGAGGCCCGCGAACCGCCCGAAGGACGCGTCGAGCCGTCCGGCGAGCGGCTCGGCCGCGGCGCCCGTGAGGCCGCTCTCGAAACGGGTCATCAATTCGCAGTCGGAAGCGGGTTCGCGCGCCAGCGTCAGGACCCGTCCGGAGACGAGGCCGGGGCTGTTCTCCCCGCGCCCCTGACGGGGCACGACCGCACGCCGACTGACCGTCCGCGGGGGTTGCCCGCGCCGTTCCCCGCGCCCCTGAAAAACAGGCCGCACGCCGGCTGACCGCCCGTGGGAGTTGCTCGCGCCGTTCCCCGCGCCCCTGGCGGGGCACGACCGCACGTCGGCTGACCGCCCGTGGGGGTTGCTCGCGCCGTTCCCCGCGCCCCCTGGCGGGGCTCGGGCTGTTTTTGGGGCGCGGGGAACTGCGCGATCAGCCCCCTCCGGGCGGCACCGTGCGGAACTGCCCGGTGGGGCGAATCGTGTGTGAGGCATTGACTCACCTCGGGCCCACCCATACCTTCCCCCGTCGAAGCGCTTCGACGGCGCTCGTCGAATCGGTTCGACGAGTACCGCGTGAGGTTCCGATATCCATCCGGCTCCCCTGGAGGCACAGGATGTTGACGGCACGAAGGCGTGTGATGGCGACGGCGGCCGCGGTGGTGGGCACCACCCTGCTGCTGGCCTCCTGCGGTGACTCGGACAGCGGGTCCTCCGACGGGAAGACCCTGAAGCTGTGGCACTACGAGGCGCCCAACAGCGCCATGGGCATGGCCTGGGACGCGGCCATCAAGGAGTTCGAGAAGACGCACCCGGGCGTCGAGGTGAAGTTCGAGGAGAAGGGCTTCGAGCAGATCCAGAAGACGGCCCCGATGGTCCTGAACTCCGACGACGCGCCCGATCTCATGGAGTACAACAAGGGCAACGCGACGGTCGGGCACCTCTCGAAGCAGGGGCTGCTCACCGATCTGTCCGCGGAGGCGACCGCGCGCGGCTGGGACAAGAAGATCGGCGCCGGTGTGCGGACCACCAGCCAGTACGACGCCGAGGGCGTGATGGGTTCCGGGAAGTGGTACGGGATCCCGAACTACGCCGAGTACACAATGGTGTTCTACAACAAGGACCTCTTCGAGAAGCACGGGATCGCCGAGCCGAAGACGTTCGACGAACTGACCGCCGCGATGGACGCGTTCGTCGACAAGGGCGTCACCCCCCTCGCCAACGCGGGCGCCGAATACGTGGCCCAGCAGTACCTCTACCAGCTGGCGCTCTCGAAGGCCGACCGCTCCTGGGTGGACTCGTACCAGCTCTACAAGGGCAGGCCCGACTTCCACGACGCCGCCTGGACGTACGGTGCCGAGACCTTCGCGGACTGGGTGGAGAAGGGGTATCTCAGCAAGAAGTCCACCGGTACGAAGGCCGAGGACGCCGGGGTCTCGTTCATCCAGGGCAAGAGCCCGATCCTGTTCTCCGGCAGCTGGTGGTACGGCCGTTTCACCGAGGAGAGCACCTTCGACTGGGGCACCTTCCTGTGGCCGGGCTCGGACCTGACGCTCGGCTCGGGCGGCAATCTGTGGGTGGTCCCCAAGGGTTCCGAGAACAAGGAACTGGCGTACGACTTCATCGACATCACCATGTCGGAGAAGATCCAGAACATCCTGGGCAACAACGGCGGCGTCCCGGTGGCCGCCGATCCCGCCGCCGTCAAGGACCCGCAGTCCAAGGCGCTGATCGCCGACTTCAACGCCCTCTCCGAGCGGGACGGCCTGGCGTTCTACCCGGACTGGCCGGCTCCCGGCTTCTACGACGTCCTGGTCTCCGAGACGCAGAAGCTGATCACGGGCAGTGCGAAACCCGACGCCTACCTGGACGCGGTGGAGGCCGCGTACGACAAGGGCGTACAGGACCGATGACGGTCACCGTCGAACGGGGCGGCCGGGGAAGCAGGGGAAGAGGCAGGGGCACGGGCCGAGGGGTCGTCGAAGCGCGTCACCCGGCGGAGCGACCGCGCCGGCCCCGCGACTCGTACGCCCTGTTCCTGCTCCCGGGAGCCCTCGCCTTCCTCGTGGTCGTCGTCGTGCCGTTCCTGATGAACACGGGCGTGAGCTTCACCGACTGGCAGGGCGTCGGCAGCCCGGAGTGGTCCGGGCTCGCCAACTACCGCGAGCTGATGGCCGACGCGGAGTTCTGGGCGTCGTTCCGGCACAGCCTGTTCATGGTCGTCGCGATGGCGCTCGTGCCGACCGTCGTCGGGCTGGTCCTGGCCGCCGCCCTGTTCGACTTCGTCGGCAAGCACTTCGGCAGCAGGACCGCCGCCGTGCTGCGGGCCTGTTTCTATCTGCCGCAGGTGCTGCCCATCGCGGTCGCGGGCATCGTGTGGAGCTGGATCCTCGCGCCGGAGAACGGTTCGCTGAACGAGGTGCTGGCGGCGGTCGGGCTCGGCGGCCTCCAGCAGGACTGGCTCGGCGATCCCGACCTCGCGCTCTACAGCGTGATGGGCGTGATGGTCTGGGTGCAGCTCGGCTTCCCGCTCGTCGTCTTCATGGCGGGACTGCAACGCGTGGACCCGCAGCTGTACGAGGCCGCCGAGCTGGACGGGGCCGGCTGGTGGCGGCGGTTCCGGCACGTGACGCTGCCGCAGATCAGACCGGAGATCTACGTCGTCCTGCTGTGGTGCACGATCGCCGCGCTCAAGGTGTTCGGCGCGGTGTACGTGCTCACGAAGGGCGGCCCGGGCGGGGCGACCGACGTGCCGTCGTACTTCTCCTTCACCACGTTCTTCGAGAAGACGCAGGTCGGGTACGGCGCCGCGATCTCCACCGTGCTGACCGTGATCGTCCTGGTGCTCGCCCTGGCCGGCCTGAAGCTCCAGACACGCGCCGAGGACGCCGAGCAGGGAGTCGTGCGATGAGCACCGAACAGGGAGCCGTACGTTGACCGCCCTCCGCCGCTACCCCGTACTGGCCGCCCTCGTCATCGGCGCCCTCTTCATGGTCCTGCCCTTCCTGGTCGTCGCGGTGAACGCGGTGAAGTCGCCCGCCGAGTACGCGGCGAACGGCCCGCTGAGCCTTCCGGAGGGCGTCTACCTCGACGGTCTGCGGGACTTCTGGGAGCGCGTCGACTTCGGGCAGAAGCTCGTGAACTCCGTGCTGATCAGCGGGTCGGTCGCCCTCGGTGCGGTCGTCCTGTCCGTGCTCAACGCGTACGCGATCGGCATCGGGCGGATCAAGGGGCGCACCTGGGTGCTCGCCTTCTTCGTGCTGGCCAACATGCTGCCGCAGGAGGCGCTGGTCTATCCCGTCTATTACCTGAGCAAGGAAGCCGGCCTGTACGACACCCGGCTGAGCGTGATCATCGTCTTCACCGTGATCCAGGCGGCGTTCGGCACGTACCTGCTCTCCGCGGTCCTCGGGCAGTTCCCGCGCGAGATCATCGAGGCCGCCCGGATCGACGGGGCGAACAAGTGGCAGGTGCTGTGGCGGATCGTGGTGCCCGTCAGCCGGCCCACCATCGGCGTGCTGCTGGTCTTCTTCTTCATCTGGACCTGGAACGAGTTCCTGCTCCCGCTCGTGATGCTGATCTCCAACGACAACCAGACCGTGTCGGTGGCTCTCGGCGTCCTCCAGGGCCAGCGCCTGATGGACGCCACGATGACGAACGCCGCCGCGCTCCTGGGCGTCCTGCCCGCCATCGTCTTCTTCCTCGTCTTCCAGCGGACGCTCACCCGCGGTATCGCCGTGGGCGCCGTCAAATGACCGACAGACAAGGGGTGTGCGCGTGAAGTTCACCGACGGCTACTGGCTGCTGCGCAAGGGCGTGACGGCCGCCCACCCGGTCGAGGTCCTCGACGTCACCGCCGGGGCCGGGGCCCTGGAGATCCACGCGCCGACCCAGCCCATCCGCCACCGCGGCGATCTCCTGAAGGGACCGGTCGTGACCATCGGCGCGCACGCCCCGATGCCCGATGTCATCGGCGTCACGTTCACGCACTTCGAGGGCGAGGAGCCGCGCGGGCCGCGGTTCGAGCTCGGCAGACTCGGCAGGGAGGAGTTCCAGGCGCACGCCGAGTACGACGACGACTCGGCGACCCTCACCGCGGGCGCCCTGTCGGTGCGGGTGAGCCGCACCGGCCCCTGGCACGTGGACTTCCTCGCCGACGGCCGCACCCTCACCGGCAGCGGTCCCAAGGGCATGGGCATCATGCGCGACGCGGGCAGCGGCGGCCACTACCTGCGGGAGCAGCTCGACCTCGGGGTGGGGACGCACGTCTTCGGGCTCGGCGAGCGGTTCGGGCCACTGGTGAAGAACGGCCAGGTCGTCGACATGTGGAACGCCGACGGGGGCACGGCCACCGAACAGGCGTACAAGAACGTGCCGTTCTATCTGACCGACGCGGGCTACGGCGTCTTCGTCGACCATCCGGGGCGGGTGTCGTTCGAGGTCGGCTCGGAGGCGGTGTCCCGGGTCCAGTTCAGCGCCGAGACCCAGCAGCTGACGTACTACGTCATCTACGGGCCCACCCCGAAGGACGTCATCCGCAAGTACACGGCGCTCACCGGCCGGCCGGCGCTGCCGCCCGCCTGGTCGTTCGGGCTGTGGCTGTCGACGTCGTTCACCACGTCGTACGACGAGGCCACCGTCAGCTCGTTCATCGACGGCATGAAGGACCGTGAACTCCCGCTCTCCGTCTTCCACTTCGACTGCTTCTGGATGCGCGAGTTCAACTGGTGCGACTTCGAGTGGGACCCGCGGGTCTTCCCGGACCCGGAGGGGATGCTGGCCCGCCTCAAGGAGCGCGGGCTGCACATCAGCGTGTGGATCAACCCGTACATCGCCCAGCGCTCGCCCCTGTTCGCGGAGGGCAAGGCGCTCGGGCACCTGCTGAGGCGGCCGGACGGCAGCGTCTGGCAGTGGGACCTGTGGCAGCCGGGCATGGCGCTGGTCGACTTCACCAGCCCGGCCGCCCGCGACTGGTACGCGGCGAAGCTGGAGGCGCTGCTCGCGCAGGGCGTCGACTGCTTCAAGACCGACTTCGGCGAGCGGGTCCCGCTGGACGTGGCGTACGCGGACGGCGGCGACCCGGAGCGGATGCACAACTACTACACGTACCTCTACAACCGGACGGTCTTCGACGTGCTGCGCAAGCACCGGGGCGAGGCGGAGGCCGTGGTCTTCGCGCGCTCGGCGACCGCGGGCAGCCAGAAGTTCCCCGTGCACTGGGGCGGCGACTGCGAGGCGACGTACGAGTCGATGGCCGAGTCCCTGCGCGGCGGACTCTCCCTCGGGCTGTCCGGGTTCGGCTACTGGAGCCACGACATCGGCGGTTTCGAGGGCACCCCGACGCCCGCCCTGTTCAAGCGCTGGCTCGCCTTCGGCCTGCTCTCCTCGCACAGCCGGCTGCACGGCAGCTCCTCCTACCGGGTGCCGTGGCTCTTCGACGAGGAGGCCGTGGACGTCCTGCGCCTGTTCACCCGCCTGAAGCTGCGCCTCATGCCGTACCTGTACGAGGCCGCCCGCGCCGCGCACACGAGCGGGGTGCCGATGATGCGCGCGATGGTCCTGGAGTTCCCGGACGATCCCGGGTGCGCGTATCTGGAGCGGCAGTACATGCTCGGCCCCGACCTGCTGGTCGCGCCGGTGTTCTCCGACGACGGGGACGTGTCGTACTACGTGCCGGAGGGCGTCTGGACGCACTTCCTGACCGGGCGGACGGTGGCCGGGCCCCGCTGGGTGCGTGAACGGCACGGCTTCTCCAGCGTGCCGCTCCTCGTCAGGCCCGGCGCGGTGATCCCGGTGGGCGCGGTCGAGGACCGCCCCGACTATCCGTACGCGGACGGGGTCACCCTGCACGCCTACGGGCTGGCGCGGGGCGCTCAGGTCACGGTGGCCGTGGACGGGGTGACCTTCACCGTCGTCCGGGAGGGCGACACGCTGCGGGCGTCGGCGAGCGGTCCGGGGGCACCCTGGGCGCTCGCGGCGGGCGACCGGCTCGCACGGGCGGCGGCGGGGACGGGGTTCCTGTCGCTGGAACTGGAACCGGGCTCGGAACCGGAACCGGAGTCCGGCGCGGGCCGGGGGCGGGGCTGACCATGGTGAAGATCACCGATGTGGCCCGGCACGCCGGGGTCTCCCCCAGCACCGTCTCGTACGCGCTGAGCGGCAAGCGTCCGATCTCCGAGGAGACCCGGCAGCGCGTCGAGGACAGCATCCGCGAGCTGGGCTACCGGCCGCACGCCGGCGCCCGGGCCCTGGCCAGCAGCCGGTCGAACGTACTGGCGCTGGTGGTACCCCTGCGGGCCGGCATCCACGTGCCGGTGGTGATGCGGTTCGCGGTGTCCGTGGTGACGACCGCGCGCCGCCACGACCACGACGTGCTGCTCCTCACCCAGGAGGAGGGCGAGGACGGCCTGCGGCGGGTCGCGGACACCGCCCTCGTGGACGCGCTGATCGTGATGGACGTCCAGCTCCACGACGCACGGCTGCCGCTGCTGCGCGGCCTGGACCTGCCGTCGGTGCTGATCGGGTTCCCGGCCGAGTCCGCCGGGCTGACCTGCATCGACCTGGACTTCGCCGCGGCGGGCGAACTGTGCGTCGAGCACCTGGCGGGGCTCGGACACCGAGTGGTCGCCCTGGTGGGCTCACCGCCCGAGGTGTACGTCCGGGAGACCGGGTTCGCCCAGCGGGTGGTCCAGGGTTTCACCGCCGCGGCCCACCGCAACGGCCTCGCCTCCTCGGTGCACCCGTGCGAGGCGGAGCCCGCGGCGGCCCGCCAGGTCGCCGAGCGGCTCCTGCGGGAACAGCCCGCCCTGACGGGGGTCGTGGTGCACAACGAGCCGGTCCTGGAGCCGCTGATCGACGCGTTCGAAGCACTCGGGTTACGGGTCCCGGGCGATCTGTCGGTCACCGCGATCTGCCCGGACGAGCTGGCCGGACGCGTCCGGGTGCCCGTCACCTCCGTGGCCATACCGGCCGACGAGGTGGGCGCCGGCTCGGTGGAACTGCTGATGAAGAAGCTGGACGGCACGCCCGTACCGCAGGCCACGCTGCTCCCGCCCCGGCTGACGGTACGGGTGAGCACACAGCCACGGCCCTGACCGCGCCCTCGTGCAAGGCCCCATGCACGGCCCTAGTCGAAGGAGCCATGACATGAAAGGCAAGAAGAGCAGGAGAAACAGGAGCAGCGGGAGGAGGCCGAGAACCACGCTCGTCCTCGCCCTCGCCCTGATCGCCGGCCTCGGCGCCACCGCACCGGCCACCGCCGGGCCGACCACCGCCACCGCCGACCCCGCGTACCCCTTCCGCGACCCCCGCCTCCCCGTGGAGCGCCGCGTCGACGACCTCCTCGCGCGGCTCACCCTCGACGAAAAGGTCTCCCTGCTCCACCAGTGGCAGCCGGCGATCCCGCGCCTCGGCATCCGGTCGTTCAAGACCGGCACCGAGGCGCTGCACGGGGTCGCCTGGCTGGGCGAGGCCACCGTCTTCCCGCAGGCCGTGGGGCTGGCGTCGACCTGGGACCCCGCCCTGGTCCGCCGGGTCGGCTCGGCGGTCGGCGACGAGGCGCGCGGCTTCCAGCAGGAGCGCCCGGCGGGCTGGGGCCTCAACCTGTGGGCCCCCGTGGTCAATCCGCTGCGCGACCCGCGCTGGGGCCGCAACGAGGAGGGCTACTCCGAGGACCCGTACCTGACGAGCGCGATGGCGACGGCGTACGGCACCGGTCTGACCGGCGGTGATCCCCGCCATCTGAAGACGGCCCCCACGCTCAAGCACTTCCTCGGCAACAACAACGAGGCCGACCGCACGACCACCTCGTCCGACCTGCGCCCGCGGGTGCTGAAGGAGTACGAGCAGCCGGCGTTCCGGCCGGCGATCGAGGCGGGCGCGGCGACGGGCGTGATGTCCTCGTACAACCTCGTCAACGGCCGCCCCGCCACCGTGAACCCGGCCCTCGACGAAGTGCGCGCCTGGTCCTCGCACGAACTGCTGAACGTCACCGACGCCTACGCGCCGAACAATCTGACCAGTAGCGGCAGTCAGAAGTACTACGACACCCTCGCCGAGGGGAACGCGGCCGCGCTGAAGGCGGGCATCGACAGCTTCACGACCGACGACACGAACTCCGCGCCGACCACGACGTCCCTCGCATCGGCGCTGACCGGCGGCCTGTTGGCGGAGTCCGACATCGACGAGGCGGCCGGTCACGTCCTCGACGTCCGGGTCCGGCTGGGGGAGTTCGACCCGGGCGGCGGGAAGTACGGAGCCATCGACAAGTCCGTGGTGAACAGCCCGGCGCACCGGAAGCTCGCACGGAAGGCGGCGGCCGACGCCGCCGTGCTGCTGAAGAACGCGGGCGGCGCCCTGCCGCTGAAGGACTCCGCGAAGGACGTGGCCGTCGTCGGCCCCCTCGCCGACACCCTCTACACCGACTGGTACTCGGGCACGCTCCCGTACGCGGTCACCCCGGAGGACGGCATCGCCGCACGGCTCGGTGCCCCCGTCGCCGGCAGCGAGGGCGTCGACCGGATCTCGCTGCGGAACACGGACAGCGGCGCGTACGTGACGGCGGGGACGGACGCCGACGGCGAGGCCCTGAGGGAGAGCGCCGGTACGGGGACGGCCGCCCAGTTCGACGTGTTCGACTGGGGCGCCGGCATCGTGACCCTGCGCTCGGCGGCGAACGGGAAGTACGTGGGCTACAACTGGTCGGGCTTCGTCAACGACCAGACACAGCCCAACGGCTGGTTCGTCCAGCAGCAGTTCGCGCTGGAGGAGCAGGCCGACGGTACGCACCTGCTGCGCTACGCGGGGTACGAGACCCGCGAGCCCTGGTGGTCGAACCCGGTCTACCTCGGCCCGACGGGCCCCGACGGCACCCTCGGCCTGGTCGCGAAGGCGCAGGCCGCGCACTACGCCAAGGACGTGGTCCGCAGCGGCACCGAGGAGGCCGTCGCGGCGGTGCGGGGCAAGGACGCGGCGGTCGTGGTGGTCGGTTCGATGCCCGCGATCAACGGGCGCGAGAACGACGACCGCGAGGACATGGGCCTGGCCCCGTCCCAGGAAGCCCTGGTGAAGGCGGTGCGCAGGGCCAATCCGAGGACCGTCGTGGTCGTCGAGAACAGTTATCCGACCACCCTGGGCGCGCTCCAGCGGGAGGTTCCGGCGCTCCTGTGGACCACGCACGCGGGCCAGGAGACCGGCAACGCCCTCGCCGACGTCCTCTTCGGCGACGTGAACCCGGCGGGGCGGCTCACCCAGACCTGGTACCGGTCGGAGGCCGACCTGCCCTCCATCCTGGAGTACGACACCATCAAGCACGACCGCACCTACCAGTACTTCAAGGGCGATCCGCTCTACGCGTTCGGCCACGGGCTGTCGTACTCCTCCTTCCGCTACGGGCAGGTGCGGCGCGTGGACGGCGGATACGAGGTCACGGTGACGAACACGGGCCGCCGCGCGGGCGACGAGGTCGTGCAGCTCTACACCCACCAGCGGGTGTCCCGCGACAAGCAGCCGCTGAAGCAGCTGGAGTCCTTCCGGCGGGTCTCGCTGGAGCCCGGCCAGACGCGGACCGTACGGCTGGGGCTGCGCGAGCGGGACCTCGCGCACTGGGACGTCACCCGGTCGAAGTGGGTGGTGGAGAGCGGGACGTACGACGTCCTGGTGGGCGCGTCCTCCGGGGACATCCGCGGCCGCGCCGCGCTGACGGTGCGGGGCGAGACGATTCCGGCGCGGGACCTGTCCCGGACGACCCGGGCGGAGAACTTCGACGACTACGAGGGCGTGCGCCTGGTGGACGAGTCCACGGTGCGGGGCACCGCGGTGGGGGCCTCGCGCGACGGCGCCTGGCTGAAGTTCGCCGACTCGCGGCTGGGCTCCGGCGGGGCGGAGTTCAGCGCACGGGTGGCCGGGGCGGCCGGGACGGTGGAGATCAGGCTCGGCTCCCCCACCGGGACGCTCGTCGGTACGGCGCCGGTGACCGGGACGGGGTCGCCGTACACGTACGCCGGGGTGAGCGCGTCGCTGTCGGCCGCCGCGAAGGGGCGTCAGGACGTGTACCTGGTCCTGGGGGACGGCATGCGGCTGTCGACGTTCACGGTCCGCTGAGCGGTGCGGCGGTCGGTCCAGGGCGTCCGCGGGCGCCCTGGACCGCGGTCCGGCCGGTCAGCACACCGCCGGTTTGCGCCACGAGCACTCCAGGTCGCCGGTCCGCTCGGCCGCCCGCGCGCTCGGCGCCTGCACCGTCACGGTCTCGTCCGCCGTGGACCGGGCGAGCGTCACCACGATCGCGTCCTCCAGCGGTTTCACGGACGGGGCGAGGTAGTTGTTGAGCACGATGCTGTAGACGAGTTCCCGTCCGTCCGCGTCCTTCACGTAGCCGGAGAGCGCGGACGCCCCCGTCAACGAGCCGGTCTTGCCCACGGCGTTGAGCGCCGCGGGGGTCCCGCACATCCGGGTGCGCAGCGTGCCGCCCTCGAAGCGGTCGGGGTCGCAGGCGACCGGCAGGGACGTGTACCAGTCGGCGTACCAGGGCTCGGACCGCACCGCGAGCAGCAGTTCGGCGAACTGCCCGGCGGTGAGGTTGTTCATGCGAGAGAGCCCCGACCCGTCGGCCTGCCGCAGTGTGCCGGTGTCGACGCCGATGCCCTTGAGGTAGCCGCTGACGGCGGCGAGCCCGGCGCTCCAGGTCCCCGCATCGGAGACCTCGCGCCCCATGGCCTTGACGAGGACCTCCGCGTGCATGTTGTTCGACAGTTTCATGAACGGGACCAGCAGGTCCTTCAGCGGCATGGAGGCGTGCGAGGCGAGCCGCCGGGCCGCCGCGGGCGTGGCGCGTCCGAGCCGCGTCGGCCCGGTCACCTTCACCCCGTGGGCGGTGAGCGCGTCGCGGAAGACGGCGGCGGCGTATCCCGTGGGCTCCCACACGCTCACCCATTCCTGGGTGGCGGAGGCGCCCACCGGCGTCGTACCGCTGACGACGATCGTGTTGCTGCCGTGTTCCCGTTCGACGGTGAGGTCGTTGGTCCCGCCGGCGGCGGCGGTCGTGGCCCGTACGTCGATGTCCACGTAGGTCGTCGGCGGGGTGACGGTGACCTCGGGCGCGGTACCGGCCGCCGGGCCCGGCGCGACCCGCACGATCACCGAGCCGGTGTCGTAGTCGGTGTCCGGCGCGACGCTGAGCGCGCTGATCTGCGCCGAGTAGTACGCGGACTCGTCGTCGGCGGCCCAGGAGCGGCCGAGACGGTTGCTGTCGAAGCGGGTGTCGTCGGCGAGGAGCCGCCCGTCGACGCGGGTGACGCCCGACGCGGCGACCCGTGCCGCGAGGGCGTCGTAGTCCTCGGCGAGGGCGGTCGGGTCACCGGTGCCGCGCAGGTACAGGTCGCCGCTCAGTACGGTGCCGTGCCGGCGGCCGGTCGTCAGGACGTCCGTCGTGAACGTGTGGTCGGGTCCGAGGATCTCCATCGCGGCCGCCGAGGTGGGCAGCTTGGTGTTGGAGGCGGGCATCAGCCGCGAGGTGGGCGCCCGCTGGTACAGGACGTCCCCGCCGGCGGCTTCGGCGATCACGACGCCAGCCACCCCGCCTTCGAGCCGGCTGTCCCCGAGGATGGTGTCGATGGCCTCCGGCAGCCCGCTGCTCCCGGGGTCGGCCCCGGCGGGCGCGCTCCAGCCGAGGCCGGCCGCCAGCATCCCCAGCACCACGGCCCAGATCCACCCGCGTCCGCGCGGGCCGTGAGATCTCTTGCTGTCTGCGAGTCGTCTCATGCCACAGCAGCATCCACGACGAAGGCCCCACTGCCTATGGCTGTGGGGCCTTCGCTCTCACTCTTCACTCTGAACATGGGAAAGTGGAGATGGCGGGAATCGAACCCGCGTCCAACGGTGCAGAATCAGGGCTTCTCCGAGCGCAGTTCGCTTAGATTTTCTCAGCCCCGGAGATCACGCGAACAAGTCTCCGACGGGCTCAGTCACTGTTTGATTTCCCGCCTCACCCCGTGACCGGGTCAGACGGTTTAGTTCCCTTGATTATGCCAGGATCCGGGTCGGGAACACCCCCGGGCTGACACCCATTTAGGGTCCTTCACTCACTGGTTATTAAGCAGCGAGGGCGAAGGACTGGGAATCGCTCTTGGAATTGGCGATTATTGGTTGCGACATATGGTTAACGAGATCATTGCCGCTTCCTCGGCTCGCTTCCCCTGCTTCGACAGCCGCTGTCGAAACCGATCATCCCCATGTTGTTTTTTCAAACCCTCCGAGGAGGGGTACCCGCACCCGCTGTGAGGTGCAGTGCCATCGTACGTGACCAACGTACTCGGATGCCACCGTATTCCGCGCGGCGGCCGACGGGCCGCCCTACTCGCCGCGCTGCTTGCGCTTGACCGCCGCGATCGCCCGGTCCGACTCGCGCCGGTCCTGCTTCTCGCGCAGGGTCTGGCGCTTGTCGTATTCCTTCTTGCCGCGGGCCAGCGCGATCTCGGCCTTCGCGCGCCCGTCCTTGAAGTACAGGACGAGAGGCACGATCGTGTGACCCGTCTCGTCGGACTTCGACGCCAGCTTGTCGATCTCCTCGCGGTGCAGCAGCAGCTTGCGCTTGCGGCGCGCGGAGTGGTTGGTCCAACTGCCCTGGCTGTACTCGGGGATGTGGGCGTTGTGCAGCCACGCCTCGTTCCCGTCGATCTGGACGAAGCCGTCGGCGAGCGAGGCACGCCCCTGGCGCAGCGACTTCACCTCGGTGCCGGTGAGGACGAGCCCGGCCTCGTAGACGTCGATGATCGCGTAGTCGTGCCGGGCCTTCTTGTTCTGCGCGACGATCTTGCGCTTGCCGTCCTTGGCGGCGGCCTTGGTGCCCCCTCCCTGCTTCGGCTGGGATTCCTTCGGTACGTACATGCCCTTGCTCATAGTGCTGGCCATTTTCGCACTAGAGGGGCCCCGGAGGGAAAGGCGATTACGGAAGGCGGCGGACGACCGGTCACGCGCGCGGCGCGCGGGCGGTCACGAGGGGTCCCCGAGCCCGCTGAGCACGGTCGCGGCGCGCTCCAGCGCGCCCTCCTCGACCTCCAGGTCGGGGGTGATGCCACGGGCGTCCACGCTGCGCCCGGAGGGGGTGCGGTAGTGCCCGACCGTCAGCTCGGCGACCGAGCCGCCGGGCAGCCGGCTCGGCATCTGGACCGAGCCCTTGCCGAAGGTCCTGGAGCCGACGACGACCGCACGGCCGCGGTCCTGCAGAGCGCCCGTCAGCAGCTCTGCCGCGCTCATCGTGCCGCCGTCGACGAGCGCGACCAGGGGTCTGGTGGTGTCGCCGCCGGGATCGGCGTGCAGGGCCCGCTGGTCGCCGTTCACGTCGTACGTGGCCACCAGGCCGGCGTCGAGGAAGGCGGAGGCGGCGGTGACGGCCTCGGTGACCAGGCCGCCGGAGTTGCCCCGCAGGTCGAGGACGATCCCGTCGTCCACGGGCGCGTCCGTCACGGCGGTCCGTACGAGGTCTCCGGAACCCTTGGTGAAGGCGGCGACCTTGATCACGGTGACGCCGCCCGGGAGTTCGCGCACGCTCACGGAGTCGGTGGACAGGCGGGCCCGGCGCAGGGTCTCGCTCCACGCGCGTGTGCCGCGCTGCAGTCCGAGGTCCACGGTGGTGCCGGCGTCGGCGTCGGTGGCATCGCCCCGCAGCAGGGAGACGACCTCCGTGACGGGCCTGCCGTCGACGCGGTGGCCGTCCACGCTGCGCAGCCGGTCGCCCCGGCGGATACCGGCGGTGGCGGCGGGCGAACCGGACTGGACCCGGGTCACCTCGATCCGTCCGTCGCGCTCGCGCCGGGCCCAGAGGCCGACGCCGGTGTACTGGCCGTCGAGGGCTTCCTCGAACTCCTCGTACTCGCCCTGCGAGTAGACGGCCCCCCAGCGATCGCCGCTGCGGCTGACGGCCCGCTCGGCGGCCTCCACGGGCGACTTGCCGTCGGCCATCGCCTCGGCGGCGGCGTCGGCGACGTCCTCCTGGTGGCCTGCCTGTGCGGTACGGCCCGGCGGGGTAGCGGATTTCCGGCCGGAGTCGTCGAACGAACCGGTCGCGGCGCCTGCCACGAGGACGCTCGCGAAGACCAACGTCAGGGCCGCCCCGCGGCCGATGCGGCGGGGCTGACAGAACAGGTCGCGGCCTGACATGCCGGTGAGTCTAGGACAACGACAAGGGCCGTACCGGCGGTTGCCCGGTACGGCCCTCTTGGCATGTGTCACACCTTCAAGTACTTGCGCAACGCGAAGAACGCGGCCAATGCGGGCATCAGAAGGCTGGTGGCGAGGATGAGCGGCAGCTTCGTGAGAACGGCGTCCCAGCCGATGAAGTTGATCAGATTCAGCTTCTCCGACAGGGCCAGGCCGTGGTCGATGATGAAGTACCGCGCGATCAGCAGGAAGGCGCAGGCGACACCGCCGCCGATGAGTCCGGCGACGGCGGCCTCCATGATGAACGGCGCCTGGATGTAGAAGCCGGAGGCGCCGACCAGGCGCATGATCCCGGTCTCACGCCGACGGCTGAACGCGGAGACGCGCACCGTGTTGACGATCAGCATCAGCGCGACGACGAGCATCATCGCCATCACCGCCCGCGCCGCCCAGTTCATGCCGTTGAGCAGCTCGAAGAGGTTGTCGAGGATGCCCTTCTGGTCCTGCACGGACTGCACGCCGTCCCGGCCGTCGAAGGCGGTCGCGATGACCTGGTACTTCTCCGGGTCCTTCAGCTTGACGCGGAAGGACTCCTGCATCTGGTCCGGGGTCAGCGAGGCCGCCAGCGGGGAGTCGCCGAACTGCTCCTTGTAGTGCTTGTACGCCTCGTCGCTGGACTCGTGCGTGACGTTGTCGACGGCGGGCATCTTGCCCAGGTCGGTCTGGATCTGCTTCCTCTGCTCGCTGGTGACCGCCCCCTTGGCGCAGTTGGGGTCGGACTCCGCGTCGCTCTTGTTGCAGAGGAAGATCGAGACGTTGACCTTGTCGTACCAGTAGCCCTTCATCGAGTTCACCTGGTCGCTCATCAGGAGCGAGCCGCCGAACAGGGCGAGGGACAGGGCGACGGAGACGATGACGGCGAAGGTCATCGTCAGGTTGCGGCGGAGACCGACACCGATCTCCGACAGTACGAACTGGGCGCGCATGGCGTCTTCTCAAGCCTTTCCGTGGACGGACGCGTGGGGGTCGCGGTCAGTGCTGATAGCCGTAGACGCCGCGCGCCTGGTCGCGGACGAGGCGACCCTTCTCCAGCTCGATGACGCGCTTGCGCATCTGGTCCACGATGTTCTGGTCGTGCGTCGCCATCACGACGGTGGTGCCGGTCCGGTTGATCCGGTCGAGCAGCTTCATGATGCCGACGGAGGTCTGCGGGTCCAGGTTTCCGGTGGGCTCGTCCGCGATCAGCAGCTTGGGCCGGTTCACGAAGGCTCTCGCGATCGCCACCCGCTGCTGTTCACCGCCGGACAGCTCGCCCGGCATCCGGTCCTCCTTGCCGCCGAGGCCGACGAGGTCGAGCACCTGCGGCACGGACTTGCGGATCTCGCCCTTGGACTTGCCGATCACTTCCTGCGCGAAGGCGACGTTCTCGGCGACCGTCTTGTTGGGCAGCAGACGGAAGTCCTGGAACACGGTCCCCAGCTGGCGGCGCATCTGCGGCACCTTCCAGTTGGAGATGCGCGCGAGATCCTTGCCGAGCACGTGCACCTGCCCCTGGCTGGCCCGCTCCTCGCGCAGGATCAGCCGCAGGAAGGTGGACTTTCCGGAGCCGGAGGAGCCCACCAGGAACACGAACTCTCCGCGCTCGACCTCCAGGGAGACATCCCGGAGAGCGGGGTGGGTCTGCTTGGCGTAGACCTTGGAGACATTGTCGAATCGGATCACGGATGCACCACAGGCCGTCGGGGATATCGAAGCTAGACGAGCGTGACCTTACGCGACCCGGGTACACCGGCGCAGTCGCCGAGACGGGTTGCTCAAGGGTTGTGCGCATTTGTACCGGGCACATACAAGGAGGGCCCCGTTCCGGACCCGCCCGGCAGGGGCGCGGGAGCTGCGCGACAAGCTCCCACCGGCCCGTCGCCGCGCACGAACCCGGAGCCGCACCCCGTCGGGCGCCCGACAGCCCCCTGCAAGGGAACCCGCGCACCCTCCGGAGGAACCTGGCACAGTGGGAGGGGAACGTATCCGTTCCCGAGCGCGTTGTGTACGTGGAACCGGTGCAAGGAGGGCGAGCGCATGACGTACGACCGGCTGGTGTGCGCGAACTGTGCCGCGCCCGTGAACGAGGGCCGCTGCCCCGTCTGCCGCGCGAACCGCGAGCGGCTTCAGCACGAGGGCCCCTTCGGCGGGCTCAACCCCATGGCGCTGATCGCCCTGCTCGCCGTCCTGATCGCGGCGGTGGCCCTGCTGGCCCACCAGACCGCGTAGGAGACGACCGCGCGGGAGACAAACGTCACACGACGAGCCGCGCAGAGCAGGAAGAAGGGCCCGGAGCAGGCGGCTCCGGGCCCTTCTCACGTCTTGCGGGGTCAGGCAGCGGTGCGGCCGTTCATGACGCGCGGCAGCACACGGAAGCCGATGCCGCCGGCGATCATCGTGGCGGCGCCGATCAGCAGGAACGTGATGTTCTCGGCGGCACCGGTCTCGGCGAGCTCGCCGCCGGTGCCCTGGGCGGAGGTGTCCGAGCCCGTGTCGGTCAGGCTCTCCTTGCCCGCGCCCTGCTCGACGGGCTTGGAGCCGGCGTTGTCGGGGTTGGTGTCGTTGCCACCGTTCCCGCCGTTGCCGCCGCCGTTCCCGTTGCCCGGGGTGGACGGGTCCTCGGTGGGCTCCTCGGTGGGCTCGGTCGGCTCCTCCGTGGGCTCGGTGGGCTCCTCGGTGGGCTCGGTCGGCTCCTCGGTCGGCTCGGTCGGCACCTCCGTCGGCTCCTCGGTGGGCTCCGTCGGGATCTCCGTCGGCTCCTCGGTGGGAGGCGGGGTGGTCGGGTCGTCGGCGTCGATGCCGACTCCGACGTCCAGACCGCCCACGTTGGCGCTGACGTCGAGCGCCGAAGCGGCACCGGCGGCGGTCAGCGAAGCTCCGGCGGCGATCACCGCGCCGGCGGCTATCCGCGCTATCCGGATGCGCGTCTTCTTGGTCATCTGGTTGCTACCCCCAGTAGGTCATCGTCAGTGGTGCAGCGTCCGGGGCCGCGACCGCGGGGGTGGCTCAGGGGAACCCCCGGTTCACACGCGCCCCACAAATACGCATGCCGCGCGTCAGCTTTCCCACTTTTCAAACCGACGTCAAGGTCGTTGCGACCGCGATGTCCAGATCAGGCTCTTTTGACCGGCACAGCGTCATGTGAGTGTGATGTAAAACCCACACATCGCCCGACAGAAAGGGCAACTGCCGCCCGGTGGACCGCAGTTGCCCTGTCGACAAAACGACGTACGCGAATGTCGATTACTTCTCCTGCTGCTTGCGCCAGCGAATTCCGGCCTCCAGGAATCCGTCGATCTCGCCGTTGAAAACGGCCTCGGGGTTACCGACTTCGCAATCCGTGCGGAGGTCCTTGACCATCTGGTACGGGTGCAGGACGTACGAACGCATCTGGTTGCCCCAGGAGTTGCCGCCGTCGCCCTTGAGCGCGTCCATCTTGGCCTGGTCCTCCTGGCGGCGCCGCTCGAGGAGCTTGGCCTGGAGGACGTTCATCGCGGTCGCCTTGTTCTGGATCTGCGAGCGCTCGTTCTGGCAGGAGACGACGATGCCGGTGGGGATGTGGGTCAGCCGTACCGCGGAGTCGGTGGTGTTGACGCCCTGGCCGCCGGGGCCGGACGAGCGGTACACGTCCACGCGCAGCTCGGACTCGTCGATCTCGACGTGGTCGGTCTTCTCGACGACGGGCAGCACCTCCACCCCGGCGAACGAGGTCTGGCGGCGGCCCTGGTTGTCGAAGGGCGAGATCCGGACGAGCCGGTGGGTGCCCTGCTCGACGGAGAGCGTCCCGTACGCGTACGGCACCTGGACGGCGAAGGTGGTCGACTTGATGCCGGCCTCCTCCGCGTACGAGGTCTCGTAGACCTCCGTCTTGTAGCCGTGCTGCTCGGCCCAGCGCAGGTACATCCGCTGCAGCTTCTCCGCGAAGTCGGCGGCGTCGACGCCGCCGGCCTCGGCGCGGATGTTGACGAGCGCCTCGCGGGAGTCGTACTCGCCCGAGAGCAGCGTCCGGACCTCCATCTCGTCCAGCGCCTTCTTGACGGCGACGAGCTCGGTGTCGGCCTCGGCACGGGTGTCGGGGTCGTCCTCCTCCTCGGCCATCTCGAACAGCACGCTGAGATCGTCGATGCGCCCGCGGAGCGTCTCGGCCTTGCGTACCTCCGCCTGGAGGTGGCTCAGCTTGCTGGTGATCTTCTGCGCCGCTTCGGGGTCGTCCCACAGGGACGGTGCCGCCGCCTGCTCCTCGAGCACGGCGATGTCTGCCCTCAGCTTGTCGAGGTCCAGGACGGCCTCGATCGACTCCATGGTCGAGGAGAGGGACTTGAGCTCTTCGGATACATCGACGACTGCCACGCCCCCCAGCGTAACGGCTCCGCCGACTTGGCCGGGTAGGTGTGCGGGGCCCCACACCGGGCTCCGCCCCGGCCCCGGCCTCCGTACGCGTCTGCGGGCCCTGTGGGGGCTGGTCGCGCAGTTCCCCGCGCCCCTAGGTGCCTAGGGTCGCGGGGAACTGCGCACCGGGGGTGCGGGGGCGGAGCCCCCGGGGCTAGATACCTAGGGGCGCGGGGAACTGCGCAGCGGGGTGCGGGGGGCGGAGCCCCCCGGGTCATGGGGTGGGCGGAGCGGAGCTCTTCGTGTCGGAGGGGGAGCCGCCGCCGTCGTCGCCCGAGGCGGCGAACCACGCCCCGCCCCCGACCGCGGCGACGAGCACCACCCCCGCCACCCCGAGCGTGATCCGCCGCCGCCGGGCGGACGACCGGTGCCGCGCGGACCCCGGCCGGGGCGCCCCCGCCGCCCGCGGCGCACGGGCCGTCCCGAGCGCGCCGCCCGCGAGCTCGTCCGGCCCCGGCACCCGCATCGACGTGTGCGTGTCCCGGTTCGAGTCCGGCTTGGCCCCCGGTACCAGCGGGACGGCCCCCCGCCGCACCCGCTCACGCGGAGCCTCCGGCTCGGCCGGCGCGTCCTCGGCGGCGGCGTCCGCCTCCCCGTCCGGCTCGTCCACGTCGAGCGGCGGCATCCCCGCCAGCAGGGGCAGCTGCTCCCGCAGCCGCTCCCCCAGCTCGGACGCCCGCAGCCGGGACGCCGGCGCCTTGGCGAGGCACTGCACGAGCAGCTGCCACAGTTCCTCCGGGATACCGGGCAGCGGAACGACGGTCTCGGTGACGTGCCGCCGCAGCACCGCCCCCGGATGCCCGCCGCCGAAGGGGGTGAAGCCCGCGAGGAGCTCGTACAGCACGGTCGCCAGCGCGTAGATGTCGACGGCCGCCCGCGGCGGCAGCCCCTCGATGATCTCGGGGGCCAGGTAGTCCGGCGTACCGATGATCTTCGTCGCCCGGGTGCGCCGCGGTGAGTCGATGAGCTTGGCGACACCGAAGTCCGTCAGCAGCGCGGGGTGCGAGCCGCCGGGTCCGAGCGGCCCCTGCATGTCGAGCAGGACGTTCTCGGGCTTCACGTCCCGGTGCACGACCCCCGCCGCGTGCGCCGCGGCGAGCCCGTCGGCGACGTCGGCCACGATCGCGACGGCCGCCTCGGGCGCGAGCCGCCGCTCCCGGTCGAGCCGGGTGCGCAGGTCCGTGCCGCGGACGAGGTCCATGACCAGCGCGAGGTCGTTGCCGTCGACCACGAGGTCCCGGACGGAGACGACGTGCGGGTGGTCGAGGCCCAGCAGGGCCGTCCGCTCCTGCACGAACCGCCCCACCAGCTCCTGGTCGGACGCCAGGTCCTCGCGCAGCAGCTTGATGGCGACGGGACCCTCGGGACCCTCACCCAGCCACACCGTGCCGGCACTGCCCCGCCCCAGGATCTGGTTGGCGGTGTACCGGCTGCCGATCTTCCGTACCAAGACTGCTCCTACGGGCGCGTGTTGGCGACAAAACTACGCGCCCGGAGCACCAACCTTCACTTCGGCGACGGAAATCACCCCCCAGGTGTCGACAAATCCCCAGGACCATGGTGCGGTCCTGGGGATTTCGGGGGGAGCAACCTCCCAAAACGACTACTGCTGGGTTCCGCCACCCAGGTCCTCGACCCATCCGGAGACGGTGCCGAACCAGTCCGTCAGCTGGTCCCAGTACCCCTTGCTCGTCCCGATCCAGTCCTGGAGCGGACTCAGCTCCCAGACCAGCCAGCCGGCCACGAACAGGATGACGACCGTGAACAGGCACCCCTTGAGGCAGCCCAGCCCGGGGATCCTCATCGGGTTGGCGCCGCGCTGCCGGGGCTGGCGGGGCTCACGCGGCGGACGCGGCGCGGGCTGCTGGGGCTGCTGCGGCGCGGGGGCGTACCGCTGGGGCCCCGGCGGCGGCTGGGGGGCGTACCCCTGCCCCTGCTGATAGCCCTGCTGTCCCTGCGGATAGCCGTAGCCGGACTGCTGGTTCCGCGGCTGGCGCTGGCGGCGCTGCTGGGGCTGCTGCGGCGGCGGCTGTTGCGGCTGCTGCTGGGGCGGCCGGGAGACCTGCCGCTGCGGACGGCGCCGCAGCGGGTCCTCGCTCGGGTCGAGGTACGACTGGACCTGTGTCGCCTCGTTGCGGTCGCGGGCCGCGCGCAGCTGGTTCTGCCAGGGGTGCGGGTCCTCGGGGTCGCCCCCCGGCTGGTTCGGCGGCACCGGCGGCATGACGGCGGTCGGGTCCGCCGCGCCGCGGTGCGGCAGTACGGCGGTGGGGTCCGCGGCGTTCGCGCCCGCGCCGGTGTGCGGCAGGACGCTGGTCGCGCCGTTCGGGTCGTAGGCGCCGGCGCCCTGCGGGAGCACCTGGGTGGGGTCGGCGGCACCGGGGAGGCCCGGCACGGCGGCGGGCGCGGGGTCCGGGGCGAGGAGCACGCCCACGGCCTCGGCGGCGGCGATCTGCGCAGAGTTCGCGTGCACCCCGATGCCCTCGGCGACCGTACGCAGGCCGCGGGCGAGGTTCTCGGCGCTGGGCCGTTCGTCGGGGTTCTTGCGCAGACAGCGCTCTATGACGGTCCAGAGCGGGTCGGGAACCGTGGAGGGGCGGCGCGGCTCGGCGCTCAGATGCTGGTGGAGGACTTCGAGGGCCGACCCGCCGCCGAACGGCGGACGGCCCGTGACCAGTTCGTACAGCATGATCCCGGCGCCGTAGATGTCGACGGCGGAGGTCTGCGGGCGGCCCTCGGCGGACTCGGGCGCCACGTACGCGGGCGTGCCGACGAACTCGTGGGTGCGGGTCAGGCCCGGGGAGTCGGCGAGGCGGGCGATGCCGAAGTCCGTCAGCATCGGGTGCATCTGGCCGCCCTGCTGCTGGAGCAGGACGTTCGCCGGTTTCAGGTCGCGGTGCACGACGCCGTCGGCGTGGCTGGCGGCGAGCGCGTCGGCGACCTGGGCGGTGAGGAGGGCGGCGGCCACCGGCGAGAGCGGGCCGTTCTCGCGCAGGTAGCGGTGCAGGTCGGGCCCGTCGATCAGGTCCATGACGAGCGCCAGCAGATCGCCCTCGACCACGAGGTCCCGTACACGCACGATGTTCGGGTGGGTCAGGCGGAGCAGCACGGAGCGCTCCCGCAGGAACCGCATCACGATGTCCGGATCGTTTGCGAGCTCCTCCTTGAGGACCTTGATCGCCACGGTCTCGCCGGGCTGACCGGGCACGGCCGCCTCGGCACCCGCGGCCTCACGCTGGCTGGCCCGCCAGACGGTGCCCGTGGCGCCGCGCCCCAGCGGCTCTTCCAGGAGGTACTTGCTGCCCACCGGCCGCACGTCATGCGCTCCCTGCTGCTTGCTTGCCTGGTCCGTCCACCGTGGTACGGGTGGTTCCGACCCACTGTAGTGCCGCCGTGCACGGCACCGGGCTGTCGTCGCGCCGCGGTTTCGCCCTCCCCGGCCACCCGTGCGTCACGTGGGGTCTGCCC
Organism: Streptomyces sp. NPDC002701; assembly: GCF_042889045.1. NCBI lineage: Bacteria > Bacillati > Actinomycetota > Actinomycetes > Kitasatosporales > Streptomycetaceae > Streptomyces > Streptomyces sp. NPDC002701. The sequence goes on along the minus strand of NZ_JBIAQL010000001.1, from coordinate 56,862 downwards.
GTACCGGTTCCCTCGTCCGTTCCGTCGCTGTTCGGTGGAAAGACGCTCACTCCGGGTGCTTTGGTTGCCGGATCTTGACGGGACCGGTCCCAAGCAGGCCCCGGTCAGGCACTTTTGCGGGCAGAGCCGACCAATCAAGATCACTTGATGGCGGAAGACGGGCGTGTTGTCAGTCGCAGGTGCGAGGATGCTGTCCGTACTGGCCGACGTGCCCGTGCGCGGTGGGGGAATCTGCGGTGGGGGACCGCGGAACAGCCCCGTCGCGGGCGCCCGCGACAGAAGGGACCGCTGACGGCGATGCAGATCCGGCTGACCGTCGTAGACCCGCTGGGCACGCGCCCCGACGGACGCCCCGCGTCCTGCGACGTGCTGGTCACAGCACCCGCCGGGACCGCGCTCGCGGCGGTGGCCTCCGGCCTCGCCTCGGCGGTCGGGGGCGAGGGTCCCGGCGTGCTGTACGCGGAGGCGGAGCGGCTCGACGCGCAGCGCTGCACGCTGGGTGAGCCACCCCTGACGGACGGCGCCGTCCTGTCCCTGGGCGCCCCCGCACAGCCGGGTCCGGACCTGGATCCCGCCGCCGCGCAGCTCCGGGTGGTCGCCGGGCCCGACGCCGGGGGCGTGCATCTGCTGCACGGCGGCCGGATCGACGTCGGCCGCTCCGCCGACGCCGACGTACCTCTGGACGACCCCGACGTCTCCCGGCTGCACTGCGCCGTGACGGTCGCGGCGGACGGCCACGTCTCGGTCGCGGACCTCGGCTCCACGAACGGCACGGTGCTGGACGGCAGGCGCGTGGGCGAGCGCCCGGTGCGGTTCGCGCCGGGGGCGCTGCTGCGGGTGGGCGAGTCGGCCCTACGGCTCGCCCCGGCGGGCGAGCCGGCCGACGTCCGGGAGACCGCACCCGACGGTGAGGGGCATGTACGGCTGGTGGCGGGACCGGAGGCCCCCGGGCGGGGGCTGCGGCGCCCCGCTCCCGACCGTTCGGGACAGACACAGACACAGACACAGACGCAGACACGGGCACGGACACAGACGCAGGCAGAGGTACAGGGGCAAGGACTTCAGCACGGCCGGACATCGACGCAGGGACCGGCGCAGGGGCAGGAGCAGGGGCAGGGTGGGAAGCCTGCCGCGTCCGGTGGAGCGGAGGGCGCGGCCTCAGAAGCCTTCCGGGCCGCCACCGGAGCCGACGCCGGGGCGGACCCCGCCGGCGCGAGGGTGCCCCGCGCGCGTGACGGGAAGTCCCCCGAGGGCTCCCCGGGCGGCTCCCGGGTCGCGCCACCGACCGCCGAGACCCATCACGGTTACGGGACGGCCGGGTGGGGCGCCGCCGAGGGCGGGATCCCGGACGAGGCCCAGGGGCATCGGCCGGCCGGGCCGCACGTGGTGCCCGCGCAGGGCGGGGCGCCCCGGATGGAGCGCGCGGACCTCGGGGGTGCGGCCGAGGAGAGTCCGGACGACGTCCAGGGACCGGGTGAGGGCAAGCGGAAGGGCACTCCCCTGCGGGGGACGCCCGTGCCGCGCGGTGCGCGCAGGCGCGGCCTCTCCGCGTGGGCCCGCCGGCTGGCGGGCACCCGGAGCGAGGACCCGTACGACTACGAGGGCGACGAGGCCGGGGGCGACACGTACGAGTCGTTCGAGGCGGCGTTCGCCGAGCCCGTCGCCCTGGGCGTGCCCGAGCCGGAGCGGTGGCCCGATCCCGCCGCGCTGCTGCTGGCGGCGCTCGGACCGGGGCCGCGGCTGTGGGAGCGCGGGCCCGGGCACCGGGAGACACTCACGGTCCGGCTGGGCACGGCGGACCGCGGCGCACCCGACGGCTCCGGACTGCTGCCCGCGGTGCCGGTGACCACCGGGCTGCGGGAGGTCGGGGCGCTGGGCCTGGCGGGACCGCGCGAGCGGCTCTCGGGGCTCGCGCGCGCGGTGGTGGCGCAGCTCGCCGCGCTGCACTCCCCCGACTCGCTGGAGATCACGCTCCTCAGTACCGACCGCTCGCGCTCCCTGGAGGAGCGCACCGCCGAATGGTCGTGGCTCGGCTGGCTGCCCCACCTGCGTCCCACCCACGGCCAGGACTGCCGCCTCCTCCTCGCCTACGACCGCGAACAGGCGACCGCGCGTACGGACGAACTGCTCCGGCGGCTGGAGGACCACCTCACGGAGACGGGCCGCGCCGTCGAGAGAGGGCGAGGGGCCCGCCCCGGCGGCAGCTCGCCGGACGACAGCGGGGTCTTCGCGCCCCGCCCGAGGGACGCGGCGGGCGCCGGCCCGGGCTCCCCGGGGACGTCCGCCACCGGCCGCGGCGGCCGGGACAGCGCGGGCGCGTCCGACCGTGGCCGCCCCGCGCCCGCCCCCGGCAGCCACCCCCTCGCCCGCGACGGCAACGCCACACACCTGGGGCTCCCCCGCAGCGGTACGCAGACCGGTGAGGCACCCGGCCGGGCGCAGCGGCCCTCCTGGGTGCGGTCGGAGGACCCGGCGGAGACCGAGTGGCCCGGCCCGTACACCGTCCTCGTGGTGGACGGCGATCCCGGGTCGGCCGGGGTACGGGAAGCCGTGTCGAGGCTCGCGGCGGAAGGGCCCCGGGTCGGGATCCACGTCGTCGTCCTGGCCGAGACACCGTCCGCGTCGCCCTCCTCGCCGGTGGCCGACACGTACGAGGCGGCGTGCGCGGTGTCGCCCGCGTTCCGCGAGTGCGGGGCCGTCGCGCTGCTCAGCGGTGACGTGGCGACGGCCCTGCGGCTGCTGCGCGTGGCCTCCGGCGCGCAGACGCACGGCGCGTCGGGCACGCCCGGCGCGTCAGGCACGTCGGGCGGCCCCGTCGGCCACGGCACGGTGGCCGCGGTGGACGCCGTCTCCATGGCGTGGGCGGAGCGTTTCGCGCGGGCGCTCGCGCCGTTGCGGGCGGACGGCACGGCCGGCGAGCGGCACACACGCGTGTCGGCGCCGCTGCCGCAGGCCGCGCGGCTGCTGGACGAGCTGGGTCTGGCGAGGGCGACCCCCGCGTCCCTGATGGCGCGGTGGGCGGACGCGGCCGACGACCGGGAGGCGCTCGGCGGCCGGGCCACGGCCGTGCTCGGCGCCGGGCCGCGCGGCCCCGTCTGTGTGAACCTCGCGACCGCGGACGACGGTCCGCATCTGCTGATCGAGGGGTCGTCGGGCAGCGGGCGCACGGAGCTGCTGCGTTCCGTCGCGGCGTCCCTCGCCGCCGCCGAGCGGCCCGACCGGCTCGGCATCGTGCTGGTCGACGGCCGGGACGGCACGGGGGGCGGGGGCGGTGGTGGTGCGGCGGCGCGCGGGGACGGCCTCCAGGTCTGCACGGACCTGCCGCACGTCACGACGCACCTGGGTGCCCACGATCCCGTGCGGATGCGGGAGTTCGCGCAGTCCCTGTCCGCCGAGCTGAAGCGGCGGGCCGAGTTGCTCGGGCGCCTCGACTTCGCCGAGTGGCACGCCCGGCCGGACGGGGCGGGCCGGGTCGTCGCCCAGCGCTCGGCGGAGCCCTCTTCCGGCGGACGGGCCGGCGCGCAGGCCGGCGGCCCGGCGGGCTCCGCCTCCGGCGCGGCGGATCTCGACACGCAGTCGAGTTCGACCCTGCGGCTGCGGCCCGCCGCGGCCCGGGCCCGGCCGGACGCGGGGCCCGCGCTTCCCCGGCTCGTCGTGATCGTCGACGACCTGGATGCACTGCTCGCACCCGCGCTGGGCTCCCCCGGCCGGCCGGCCGCCGGTTCCGTCGTCCGGGCCCTGGAAGGGGTCGCCCGGGACGGTGAGCGGCTCGGGGTGCATCTCGTGGCGGCGACCGGTGGCGGTGCCCGCACGGACGAGACGGAGCTGGCCCGGCGGGCCGGGCTGCGGGTCGTCCTGGACGCCCCCGGGGCCGGCCCCGACGAGCCGTCGCCCGGCCGGGGGCGGCTCGGTGGGGCGGGCGGGTGGTCCGTGCCCTTCCAGGGCGGGCGGGTCACGGGGCGCATCCCCCGTACGGCGACGCTGCGGCCGACGGTCGTGCCGCTGGAGTGGGCGCGGATGGGGGATCCGCCGGCGCGGCGGCCCGTCCGCGAGCTGGGCAACGGCCCGACGGACCTGGCACTGCTGGCCAGTGCGCTGGAGCGAGCGGCCCGCTCCGTAGCAGCAACGGAGGTCCCCTCCCTCCTGTAAACCGACACCCCGCCCCGAAAGGGGCGCGGGAAACGGCGCAACCAACCACCAACAACCCGCACCCAACAACACACCCTCACCCCAGAAAGGGGCGCGGGGAACTGCGCGACCGGCCGCCGGCGACCCGCACCCGACAGCACCACCCGCCCGCCCCGGGGCGCAGCCCCGCCCTTCAGGGGCGCGGGGAACGGTGCGACCGGCCACCAACAACCCGCACCCGACGACACACCCCCGTCACCCCATGTCCCCACGTCACGACGCGGTTACGATCACGCCCTTGACAGCGCAGGCGCCCTTGCCGATGCCGAGCGGACGGGCGTAGACCAGAGCGCACGCAACAGCGCTCGGGCGTTCGACGGAGAACGGGGCAGACCATGCGCAGCAGCATTGTCGGTATCAGGTCGTACAGCGGATCGCACAGCAGGAGCCGCGCCGCACGCACCGCGGCGGTCCTCGTCGCCGGGGCGATGACGCTCACGCTCGCGGCGTGCGGCGGTGACGACGACAAGGGCGACGAGGGAGGAGGAGGCGGCGGCGAGAGCAAAGCCGCTCCCAGCGTCCAACTCCCCAAGCTGGACGGCCAGAAGCTCGAGGTGGCGGCCGTGTGGACCGGCCCCGAGCAGGAAAACTTCACCAAGGTCCTCGACGAGTTCGAGAAGCGGACGGGCGCGGAGGTCAGCTACGTACCGACCGGCAACAACACCTCCACGTTCCTGGGCACAAAGATCCAGGGCGGCAAGCCGCCGAGCGTGGCGTTCCTCCCGCAGGTCGGTGTGCTGCACCAGTTCGCCCAGAAGGGCTGGGTGAAGCCGCTGGGCACCGAGGCGCAGGCGCAGCTCGACAAGAACTTCTCCACCGGCTGGAAGGACCTGGGCGCGTACGAGGGCAAGCAGTACGGCGTCTACGCGAAGGCCGCCAACAAGTCGCTGGTCTGGTACAACACGGCGGCGTTCGAGGCGGCGGGGATCACGGCCGAACCGAAGACCTGGGACGAGTTCGTCCAGACCGCCCAGACCCTGTCGGACGCGGGGACGCCGGCGGTGTCCATCGGCGGGCAGGACGGCTGGACGCTCACCGACTGGTTCGAGAACATCTACCTCTCGCAGGCGGGCCCGGAGAAGTACGACCAGCTGGCGAAGCACGAGATCAAGTGGACGGACCCCTCCGTGAAGGAGGCCCTGACCACGCTGGCCCAGCTGTGGGGCAAGGACGACCTGATCGCGGGCGGCAAGGCGGGCGCGCTGCGCACCGAGTTCCCGAAGTCGGTGACGAACACCTTCTCGGGCGACACCCCGGCGGCGATGGTCTTCGAGGGCGACTTCGTCGCGGCGAACATCAACGCCGACACGAAGGCCAAGATCGGCACGGACGCCAAGGTCTTCCCGTTCCCGGCGGTCGGCGACGAGTCGCCGGTGGTCAGCGGCGGCGACGTGGCGGTGGCGCTGAAGGACGACAAGGGCTCGCAGGCCCTGCTGACGTTCCTGGCGTCGACCGACGCGGCCGAGATCTGGGCCGAGCAGGGCGGCTTCATCTCCCCCAACAAGGAGATGGACCAGAAGAAGTACCGGGACGACGTGACGCGGGACATCGCCAAGGCGCTGCTCGCGGCGGGCGACGACTTCCGCTTCGACATGTCCGACCAGTCCCCGGCCGCCTTCGGCGGTACCCAGGGCACGGGCGAGTGGAAGGCGCTGCAGGACTTCCTGAAGACCCCCTCGGACGTCGAGGGCACGCAGCAACAGCTCGAGACGTCCGCCGCCAAGGCGTACAAGGGCTGACGGCCGCCCATGGCCTCGCAGACGGCGACGGCGGGGGGCGCGGCGAACCCGGTGCCCCCCGCCGGACAACGCAAGAGCGTGATCGGCACCCGGTGGTGGGTGGCAGGGCTGTTCCTGCTGCCCGCGATCGTGCTGCTCGGCGCGCTCGTGGTCTACCCCATCGGGTACTCGGTCTGGCGCAGTCTGTACGACGCCGACGGTTCGGGCTTCGTCGGTCTCGGCAACTACGGCGACCTGTTCAGCGACGACGCCACGTTCACCGCGGTCAAGAACACGGCCATCTGGGTGGCGGTGGCCCCGGCGCTGGTCACCGGCCTCGGCCTGATCTTCGCCGTACTCACCGAACGGGTGCGCTGGTCGACGGCATTCAAGCTGGTCATCTTCATGCCGATGGCGATCTCCATGCTCGCCGCGGGCATCATCTTCCGGCTCGTGTACGAGGCCGACCCCGACCAGGGCGTGGCCAACGCCGTGGTGGTGGGCGTGCACGACACGTTCGCCGAGTCGTCGGTCTATCCCAAGGCGCGCCCGTCCACCGAGAGCGACCTGAAGGCGTCCGGCGGGGGTTCCTTCACCTCCACGGGTCCGGTGAGCGCGGGCTCGCCCGCCCTGATCCCGCTGGTCGGCATCGCGCCGAACAAGGTGCCCGGCGACCCGGGGGACGCCACGTCCGCCGAGCCGTCGGGCGACGGGGTCTCCGGCACGGTCTGGCTCGACTTCAAGCTGGGCGGCGGCGGCGAGAAGGGCGCCGTCGACGCGGGCGAGAAGGCACTGCCCGGCATCGAGGTCGAGGCGGTGAAGGACGGCAAGGTCGTGGCCTCCGCGAAGGCGGGCGACGACGGTACGTTCACGCTGCCGGCCTCGGCCGACGGGGCGCAGCTGCGGCTGCCCGCGTCGAACTTCGCGGCGGCCTACAACGGCGTCGACTGGCTCGGCCCGAGCCTGGTCACCCCGGCCATCATCGGGGCGTACGCCTGGATGTGGGCGGGCTTCGCGATGGTGCTCATCGCGGCGGGACTGGCCGGCGTGGACCGCAACCTCCTGGAGGCGGCCCGGGTCGACGGGGCCAACGAGTGGCAGGTGTTCCGCCGGGTCACCGTCCCCCTGCTCGCGCCGGTCCTCGTCGTCGTCCTGATCACCCTGATGATCAACGTGATGAAGATCTTCGACCTGGTCTTCATCATCGCTCCGCAGCCCAGCCAGGACGAGGCCAACGTGCTGGCCCTGCAACTGGTCAACGCGTCCTTCGGCGGCGGCAACAACCAGGGCCTCGGCAGCGCGATCGGCATCGTCCTGCTGCTCCTGGTGATGCCGGTGATGATCGTCAACATCCGCCGACTGCGAAGGGAGCGCCGACGGTGACCGCACCCTCCGTACCTCTGAAGGAACCCGGGGAGGCCGGCCGGCCCCCCGAGACCGTGGACGAGACCGGTCCGCCCCGGCGCTCGCTGGGCTCCCGGCTCGCGAGCGGCGCGGCGGGCGGCGTGATGCGGGTCTTCCTGATCCTGGTGGCGCTGCTCTGGGTGACGCCGACGATCGGGCTGCTCGCCTCGTCGTTCCGTGATCCCACCGACATCGCCGACTCCGGCTGGTGGGACGTCTTCGGCAAGCCGTCCCAGCTCACCACCGAGAGCTATTCGACGCTGCTGGGCAAGGAGGAGATCACCGACGCCCTGCTCAACACGGTGCTGATCACGGTGCCCGCCACCGTCCTGGTCGTCGTCATCGGCGCGATGGCCGGGTACGCGTTCGCCTGGATGGACTTCAAGGGCCGCGACTGGTGGTTCGTGGCCGTGGTGGCCCTGCTGGTGGTGCCCATCCAGATCGCGCTGATCCCGCTGGCCGACCTCTTCGGCGATCTGGGGATCTTCGGCAGCGTCCTCGGCGTGGTCCTCTTCCACGTGGGCTTCGGCCTGCCGTTCGCCATCTTCCTGCTGCGCAACTTCTTCGCGGAGATCCCCCGGGAACTCCTGGAGGCGGCGCGGCTCGACGGCGCGGGCGAGACCCGGCTGTTCACGACCGTGATCCTGCCGCTCGGCGGCCCCGCGATCGCCTCGCTCGGCATCTTCCAGTTCCTGTGGGTGTGGAACGACATGCTGGTGGCGCTGATCTTCTCGGACTCCGACTCGCGGCCGCTGACGGTCGCGCTGACCGAGCAGACCCGGCAGTTCTCCGGCAACATCGAGACGCTCGCGCCCGGCGCGTTCATCTCGATGGTGATCCCGCTGGCCGTGTTCTTCGCGTTCCAGCGGCAGTTCGTTTCCGGCGTGATGGCGGGGGCGGTGAAGTAGCCTCCGGCGTGCGCTTTTGGAGGGGCGGACCGGCCGCGGTCCGCCCCTTCGCGCGCCCCCGGGGTCCCCCACATGCCGCATCCGGCGTAACCACGTAACCCCTTCGGCCGTTTCCGGGCAATATGGCCGCGCCGACCCATGGATGCCTCTTGCCCCGGTTCAGTGTCATCGTCCCCGCTTACCAGGTGCAGGCGTATCTGCACGAGTGCATGGCATCGGTCCTGGAACAGTCCTTCACCGACTTCGAGCTGATCGCCGTCGACGACTGCTCGCCGGACGCCTGCGGTGCGATCATCGACGAGTTCGCGGCCCGCGACACCCGGGTCCGGGCCGTCCACCTCAAGGAGAACGTGGGTCTGGGCCGGGCCCGCAACGCGGGTATGCGGTGCGCGACCGGTGACTACCTTGTCTTCCTGGACGGCGACGACACCCTCACCGAGCACGCGCTGCGGGAGATCGCCGACCGCATCAAGGAGACCGGCGATCCGGACGTCCTGGTCTACGACTACGCGCGCACCTTCTGGACGGGCGAGACGGTCCGCAACGTCCAGGCGGGACAGCTCGACGAGGGGGGTCCGGCGCCGTTCCGCCTCGACGACCGCCCGGGGCTGCTGAACGTCCTCATGGTCGTGTGGAACAAGGCGTACCGCCGGGAGTTCGTCGAACGGGAGGAGTTCGCGTTCCCGCCCGGCTACTACGAGGACACCCCCTGGACGTACCCGGTCCTGATGGCCGCCGGGACGATCGCGACGCTCGACCGGGTCTGTGTCCACTACCGGCAGCGGCGCCGCGGGAACATCCTCGGTACGACCAGCAGCCGGCACTTCGACATCTTCGACCAGTACGACCGGGTCTTCGCCCACCTCGACGCGCATCCCGAACTGGCGCGCTGGCGCCCGGTCCTGTTCCAGCGCATGGTCGACCACGTGTCGGCCGTGTTCCTCAGGCGCGACCGGCTGCCGCGCGGTTCCCGCGCCGCGTTCCTCCGCAAGGCCCGCGCGCACTACGTGCGGTACCGCGTACGCGACACGGACGTGCCGCCCCGCAACCGGCTGCGGCACGCCCTCGTCCGCCTCGGCAGCCATCGCGCCTACCGCGGCGTGTGGGCGGCGACGCGGCTGAAGAGGCGTCTGGGGCGGCTCGCCGGGGCGCTGGCCCGCGGTGTCCGGGCCGCCGCCCTGCGGCTGCACTACGGCGTCCAGCGCCGACTGCCCGTGCGGGCCGGCCACGCGGTGTTCGGGGGTCACGGGGGCCGCGGGTACGGCGGCAACCCGGGCGCGCTGGAGGCCGCGTTCCGCACGCACGCGCCGGGCATGCGCACCGCGTGGATCGCGGACCCCGAGTTCCACCACACGGTCCCGACGGGGACGCGCACGCTGACGCCCGGGACCGCCGCGTACTGGACGGCCCTCGCCCGCTCCAGGTATCTCGTCGGCGACGCCGGCTTCGACCCCAGGCTGGTGAAGCGGCGCGGCCAGGTCGTGGTCCAGACACAGCACGGCACACCGCTCAAGCACATGGGCCTGGACCTCCAGGAGCGTCCGGCGGCGGCCCGGGGCACCGACTTCGCCGAGCTGCTGCGCGACGCCGACCGGTGGGACTACTGCCTGTCCGGCAACCGGCACTCCACGCTCGTCTGGGAGCGCGTCTTCCCGGCCGGCTACACGATGCTGGAGTACGGCCAGCCGCGCACCGACGTCTTCCAGCAGGCGACGGCGGCGGACGTGGCCCGGCTGCGCGAGACCCTCGGCATCCCCGAGGGCGCGGTCGCCGTCCTGTACGCGCCGACGCACCGCGACTACCGCCGCGCCCAGCGCACCGCGCTCGACCTGGAGCGGGTGCTGCGCCGGCTCGGCCCGCGGTTCGTCCTGCTGACCCGCGCGCACCCCGCGTACCGGGCCCCGCTGGCGTGCGGCGGCGGCCGGCTGATCGACGTGTCGGACCATCCGAGCGTCGAGTCGCTGTGTCTCGCCTCGGACGCGCTGGTCACCGACTACTCGTCGCTGATGTTCGACTACGCGGGCCTGGACCGGCCGATCGTGCTGCTCACGGACGACCGGGAGGCGTACGAGGCGGCCCGCGGGACCTACTTCGACGTGCGGGCCTTCCCGCCCGGCGCGGTCGCGCGCACCGAGGACGAGCTGATCGACATCTTCGCGACCGGCCACTGGCGCGGTTCGCGCTCCGCGCAGCTGCGGGCGGCCTTCCGGGAGCGTTTCTGCCCCTATGACGACGGGCGGGCCGCCGAGCGGGTCGTCCGCCGTGTCGTGCTCGGTGAGACGGCCGGACTGCCCGCGGTGGTGCCGCCCGAGGAGCGCCGTCCGGTGCCGTCGGCGGCGGACCGGAACGTGTCCTCACCCCTCGCCACCGTCCCGACACCCGGCGTTTCCGTTCCCGTCGTTGACAGACCCTGAAGCACTCCGATCCCATCCCCAAGCACAGGAAATCCTCAGACGCCGTTTACGGAGTACTCATGACTTCCAGCACCACCGGTACCGCCGAACTGCCCCGCCCCAAGGCTCTGTCGGAGGTCAAGGGCTGGTTCCGTGCCGTCGACCAGCAGCTGTTCGACTGGTTCCTCTCCGGTCAGCTGGACCGTGCGCAGCGGGGCGACCTGCTCGAACTGGGCGCCTACATGGGCAAGAGCGCGATCTTCATGGCCTCGTACCGGCGTGACGAGGACGCCTTCACCGTGTGCGACCTCTTCGACTCGACCGCGCCGGACGCCGCCAACCTCAAGGAGATGAACAAGTCGTACTCGACGCTCACCCGGCGCGCCTTCGAGGCCAACTTCGCCGCGTTCCACGAGCGGCTGCCGGAGGTCATCCAGGCCCCGACGTCGGTGGTCGCCGACCGTGTCGCGGACGACAGCTGCCGTTTCGCGCACATAGACGCCTCGCACCTGTACGAGCACGTGTACGGGGACATCGAGGCCGTGCGGGACATCCTCCTGCCCGACGGTGTGGTGGTGCTCGACGACTACCGCGCCGAGCACTGCCCGGGCGTCGCCTGCGCCACCTGGGGTGCGGTCGCCACGCTCGGCCTGCACCCCATATGCGTGACCGGCACGAAGTTCTACGGCACCTGGGGCGATCCCGAGCCGCTGCGCGACGCGCTGCTGGAGTGGCTGGCGGGCCGTGACGACATGTGGCACGAGGTGCAGCAGGTCGCGGGGCACGGAATGATCCGCATAGACGGCAGGAAGGCCACCGAGCCGAAGCATCCGGTCTCGCGGTACGCGGGCGAGGAGGAACCGTCCGCGCCCGCCGAGACGCAGACCGCGCCGGCTGCCGCGCCGCCGGCGGTACCGGTCCAGCGCACGGCGTCGTCCCGGCCCGGGCCCGCCCGCCCCGCCACGGCCGCTCCGGCCGCCCGCTCCAGCCGTGCCCGCAGACTCGCCAAGGACCTGCTGCCGCCGATCGTCACGAGGGCGCTGGTCAAGCGCCGCCGCGGACGCTGACGCACCGGCGGCGGGAGCGCCCCGACGGGAGCGCGGGGCCGGCAGGCCCCACCCGGCCGCACGTGCTGCCGTACCGGCCGGGCCCTTCACCCGTCCCGGTACGGCAGCACCACACAGCACAGACAGAAAGAGCACCGCACCACATGCCCCGCTTCAGCATCATCGTCACCGTCCACGACGTCGCGGGGCGGCTCCCCACGGCTCTCGACTCGGTCCTCGCCCAGTCCTTCACCGACGTCGAGCTGATCCCGGTCTGCGGGGCCCCGGACTCCCCGGCGGGCCTGCTCGCCGCCGAGTACGCCGAGCGGGACTCCAGGGTCGTTCCGGTCACCGGCGACCGGAACGCCGGACTGCGGACGGCCACGGGAACGTACGTGCTGTTCCTGGACCCAGGTGACGTGCTGACGCCTCAGGCGCTCACCGCGATCGACGCGCGGTTGCGGGACGCCGGCGGGGACGAGGGCGCCGACGCCGTGGACTGTCTGCGCCTCGGCCATGAGCGCGTGCCGTGGTGGGAGGGCGAACCGACGACGGACCTGCTGGAGGACGCGGACCCCGGCGACGTACGGCTGCCGGTCTGGGCCACCGCCTACCGCCGCGCCTTCCTCCGCGACCACGGGCTCGCCTTCCCCGCGGGCCGGGGCGCGGACCTCGGGTGGGCCGGACTGGTGGCCCTCGCTGCCGGCAGGACCGAGGTGCTGCACACGGTCTGCGTACGGCGTCACGAGCGCCGGCAGGGCACCGGCGGCACGACGGCCGGCGCGCCCGCGGAGCTCCTCGACCAGGTCGAGCCGGTGCTGGAGAGGGCCGCCGCGCAGGGGCTTCCCGAGGACCGGCTGCGAGCCCTCTTCGGGCAGCTCTTCGCCGAGGTCCTCGACGAGCTGGCCGCCGCCCCCCGCGGCAGGGCCTCCTTCCGCCGCGCGGGCAGGCTCCACCGGCGGCACCGCCCGGCGGGCCACCGCGCCACGGGACCGCGGGAGCGGCTGCTGCGGGCGGGCGCGTACACGGCGTTCCGCGCGCTGCTGCCGCTCGGCCGGCGGACCGCCCGGGTACGGGCGTACGCCGCCCGTACCGTGCTGCGGCGCCGCCGCGTGCTCCTGTACGGGTGGTACCTGCGCAGGCCGCTGGACGAGAACCTCGCCGTCTTCGCCGCCTACTGGGGCCGCGGCTACGCCTGCAACCCGGCGGCGATCCACCGCAAGGCACGCGAACTCGCCCCGCACATCCGGCCGGTGTTCCTGGTGAAGGAGAAGGAACTGCCGCACATGCCCGGGGACGTGGAGAGCGTGGTGATCGGGAGCAGGCGGTACTGGGAGGTGATGGCGCGGGCGAAGTACACCTTCAACAACGTCAACTTCGAGCACGCCGTGCGCAAGCGCCCCGGCTCGGTGCACGTCCAGACGCACCACGGGACCCCGCTGAAGCGGATGGGCGTCGACCAGATCGAGTACCGGGCCGTCGCGGCGGCCACCGGGAGCTTCGGCCGGCTGATGCAGCGCGTGGACCGCTGGGACTTCTCCCTCTCCTCCAACGCCCACTCCACGGAGGTCTGGTCGGGCGCCTACCCCAGCGCCTTCGAGCACCTGGAGTACGGCTATCCGCGCAACGACCGCTTCTACACGGCGGCCCCCGCCGAGGTCGCCGCGATCCGGGCCCGGCTCGGCATCCCCGCGGACCGGGTGGCGCTGCTGTACGCGCCGACCTACCGGGACTATCCGCGTGACGTGTCGGCGCAGTTCGACCTGGCGCGGTTCTGCGACGCGCTCGGACCGGAGTTCGTGGTGCTGCTGCGGGCGCACTACTTCCTCGACGGCGACGCCGGTCTGCGGCGGGCGGTCGCGGACGGCCGGCTGATCGACGTGACCTCGCTGCGGGACACCGAGGACGTCTGTCTCGCCTCGGACGCGCTCATCACGGACTACTCGTCGATCATGTTCGACTACGCCAACCTCGACCGGCCCATCGTCACGTACGCCGACGACTGGGACGTCTACCGGGACACCCGGGGCGTCTACTTCGACCTGCTCGCCGAGCCGCCGGGCCATGTCGCCCGTACGCAGACCGAGCTGGCCCGGGTCCTCACGTCGGGCGAGTGGTGCGACGAGCGGTCCGCGGAGCTGCGGTCCCGCTTCCGGGCGCGGTTCTGCGCGTTCGACGACGGACAGGCCGCCGAACGGGTCGTACGGCGGGTGCTGCTGGGGCAGCCCGAGGAGGAGCTGCCGCCGCTGATCCCGCTGCGGGAGCGCCTGCCGGTGCCGGCCGCGGCCGTGTCGCGCCCCCGCACGCCGGCGCACTGATGCCGTCGCGCCCTCCCACAGCCCAGCAAGTTCCCGGACCTGGAAGTGCCATGCCCCGCTTCAGCATCGTCGTGCCCGTCCACAACGTGCAGGGCTACCTGCGCACCTGCCTGGAGTCGGTCCTCGACCAGTCGTACGGCGACTTCGAGCTGATCGTCGTCGACGACCGCTCCCCGGACGGCAGCCCGGCGATCATCAACGAGTTCGCGGCCCGCGACGAGCGGGTCGTGCCGGTGCACCTGCCCGTCAACGGCGGCATCGGCCCGGCCCGCAACCACGGGGCGCGGCTGGCCCGGGGCGAGTACCTGCTCTTCCTGGACAGCGACGACAGCTACACGCCCGGCACGCTGCGGGCGATCGCCGAGCGCGTCGACGCCACCGGCCGGCCGGACATCGTCCTGTTCGACTACGCGCGCACCCACTGGCACGGCGCGGTGCGGCGCAACCGGGACGCGGAGGTGTTCGGCGCGCCGGGCCCCGAGGTGTTCACGGTCGCCGAACGCCCGGAACTGCTGGACCTGTTCACCGTCGTGTGGAACAAGGCGTACCGCCTCGACTTCTTCCGCGAGGGCGGTTTCACCTTCCCCACCGGCTTCTACGAGGACGCGGTGATCGTCTACCAGACGCTGTGGACGGCCCGCACGATCACCCTCGTCGACCGGGTCTGCGTGTACTACCGGCAGCGCCGCCAGGGCAGCGCGATGCGCACCCCGAGCCGGGAGCACTTCGAGGTGTTCGCGCAGTACGAGCGGCTGTTCCGGTTCATCGGCGAGCGGCCCGCACTGGAGCGGTGGCGCGGTTTCCTCTACGACCACATGGCGGACCACTACCTGTTCATCCTGCGCCAGAAGGACCGCGTGCCGCCGTCGTCGCGGGCCGAGTTCCACCGGCGGGCGGCACGGGACCTGCGCGCCTACCGGCCGGGCGGCCACCGGCTCGCCGCGAACGTCCCACGGACGTCCTTCACGCTGCTCGCCCGGGCCCCCTACGCCCTCTACGGACTGCACCGCGTCGCCGCCGTGCGGCGCGCCGGTCTGCGCAGGCGCCTGCGGGTGTGGCGGCGACGGCTGCGCCGGGTGCTGCTCGCGCTGCACCGGCGCCTGGTCCTGTGCCGCCCGGTCGATCCCGGTCTGGCGGTGTACTCGGCCTTCTCGCACCGTGGCGTCCTCGGCGACCCGGCCGCGATCCACCGCAAGGCCCAGGAGATCGCCCCGCACATCCGGAGCGTGTGGGTGGTCGCCAGGGAGCACGTGGACGCGCTGCCGCCGGGCGTCGAGCACGTCCTGCCCGGCAGCCGCGCCTACCGCAGGGTGACGGCCCGCGCCGGTTACCTCATCAACAACGTCAACTGGGCGAACGACCTGGTGAAGCGGGAGGGTGCCGTCCACATCCACACCCACCAGGGCACCCCGGTGAAGTCGATGGGCGCCGATCTGCTCAAGTACCCGGGCGCGCGGCGCGGTTTCAGTGTTCCGAAGATGCTGCGGCGGGCCGACCGCTGGGACTACAGCCTGGTCGCCGACCCGTACTCCGAGCTGGTCTGGGACCGCGCCTACCCCTGCGGCTTCACCTCCCTGCGCTCGGGCAGCCCCCGCAACGACTGCCTGGTCCGGCCGGAACCGGGCCGCCGCGAGTCCGTACGGCAGCGCCTCGGCGTCCCGGACGGCAGCACCCTGATCCTGTACGCGCCGACCCACCGCGATCACCGGCAGGGCGGTTACGCGCCCACCTGCGACCTGGAACGCGTGGTCGCCGGGCTGCCCGGCGACCACGTCCTGGCGGTCCGGCTGCACCCCTCGCTGGCCCAGCACCACGAACGCGGGCTCGCCCTGCGGGACCTGGCCGGGCGCGGGCTCGTCCTGGACGTCACCGACGAGCCGGCGGTCGAGGACCTGCTGCTCGCCTCCGACGCGCTCATCACCGACTACTCGTCACTGATGTTCGACTACGCGCACCTGGACCGGCCGATCGTCCTGCACGCCTACGACCTGGACACCTATCGTGCGGCGCGCGGTACGTACTTCGACGTCACGGAACGGCCGCCGGGCCATGTCACGCGCGACGAGGACGAGTTGGCCAGGCTGTTCGCGTCGGGCGCCTGGCGCGACGAGGAGTCGGCGCGGCTGCGGACCGCCTTCCGGTCCCGCTTCGGCGGGTACGACGACGGGCGGGCCGCGGAACGGGTCGTACGGACGCTGATGCTGGGCGAGGACATGAGCGCGCCCATGGTCCCCGCGCCCGGCGCCCCGAGCGACGCCCTGACCCGCTCATGAGCGCTCGACCCGCCGCGTGGGTGCTGTTCCTGGCCGCCCTGTTCGGCTGCCTCCAGCTCGCCAATGTCACCGGCCGGGACACCCCCGACAGCCGCAACTACCTGTCGTACGCGCTGAGTCTGGGCGGCGCGGACAAGAGGGAGGCGACGGGACGGACCATCGAGTACCTGTGCGCGAGCCGGGGCGAGAAGGCATCCCGCCGCCACAGCGTGGACGTGCGGCGCTTCCGGACCCCCGACCCGGGGCCGGGCGTACGGGCGGAGTGCCGCCGCCACTACCAGCGGAGCCTCGGGCAGCGGCTCGACGCGGGGCAGACGTCCGGCTGGACCGCGCCGTTCATGAGCGAGCGGTTCATGCGGATCTTCGAGGTGCGGCCCGGATATCCGCTGCTCCTCATGCCGTTCGTGGCCCTGTTCGGGGCGACCTGGGGGCTGTGGGCGGCGGGGGTGTGCGTCGCGGCGGCCGGAGGCGTGCTGGTGTTCCTCCTCCTGCGGACGGTGGGCGTACCGGTGGTGCCGGCGCTGACCGGACAGGCGCTGTACTACGTGCTGCCGACGGGCGCGACCGCGATGCGGCCCATGACCGAGGGCACCATGACGGCGCTCACCCTGGCGGCGCTGCTGGGATGCGCGCTGGTACTGCGCGGGCAGCGGGCCGGCGGTCTGGTGGCGGTGTCGCTGGCGCTGCTGTTCGCCGTGAAGCACTCGCAGGCGCTGTTCCTCGCGGTGGGTCTCGCCGGGGCGTGCTGCCTGATCGGCGTCCGCCGCAGGAGGACGGGGCGGCCGGTCGGGGACGCCGTGAAGACGCTGCTGAAGGTGACGCTGGCGGCGGCCGTGGGGACGGTCCTGCTCTCCCGGCTGCTCGGCTATCCGTCGGAGTCGGACAGCCTCCAGGACCTGCTCACCGATCACTACCGGCTCCCCGACCGGGAACGGCCCTGGGGGGAGTTCCTCCAGCTGGAGGTCAACTTCTGGCTGGAGTGGCTGCGGCGGCAACTGCTCGAACCGCTGTTGCTGGTGGGGGTGGGGGCGGGCGCGTTCGGGGCGCTGCGGCGGTTCCCCGCGTTCGGTGTGCTGCTGCTCGGCGCCGCCGGGACCGGTCTGCTGAGCGCCGCCGCGCACCCCGACATCGTCATCGGACGGCTGACGGTGATGCTGTGGCTGGTACCGGTCGTGGGCCTGCCGCTGCTCTACGCCTCGGCCGTCCCGACCTCGACCCCCGGCCCCCGATCACCGGACGGGCTGCCAGTAGGTAACCCGTCCGGCGTCTGAGGACGAGCGCGCAGCGCGACAGCGGGGGTCTGGGGGCGCAGCCCCCAGGGTCGGGACGGGAAGGGGCGGCGGGGGCGAAGGAAACTACTCGATGACGAGCTCGACCGGGATGTTGCCCCGGGTCGCGTTGGAGTAGGGGCACACCTGGTGCGCCTGCTCCACCAGCTTGCGCCCGGTCTCCTCGTCGACACCCTCCGGCAGCTCCACCCGCAGGGTGACAGCGAGCGCGAACCCTTCGCCCTGCTTGCCGATCCCCACCTCCGCGGTCACGGCGGCGTCGCTGACGTCGACCTTCGCCGCCCGCCCCACGACCGCGAGCGCGCTGGCGAAACAGGCCGAGTAACCCGCGGCGAACAGCTGCTCCGGGTTCGTGCCCTGTCCGTTGCCGCCCATCTCCGCCGGAATGCCGAGCTGCAGGTCGAGCTGCCCGTCGGAGCTGTAGGCACGGCCGTCGCGGCCGTGTGTGGCGGTGGCTACGGCGGTGTAGAGCGCGTCCATGGAAAACCATCCCTCTCGGAAGTCGAAGTCGTGCCTGCGGGCCCCGGCCCGTTCGTGCTCCGGTCCGCCGCACGACCCAAGTAGAGCACACAATTAAATTGTGCACAACTAAATGACGCGCCCGAGGTAACCTGGAGGCATGACCGCGACGCCCGCACCCGACACCGATCCCGTTGCCCCCACCACTGCCACCACCGGCGGCACCGCACGCGACGAGGACTTCCTCCGCCTCGACCAGCAGATCTGCTTCTCCCTGAACGCCGCCTCCCGCGCGTTCGGCGGCCTCTACCGCGTCGTCCTGAAGGACTTGGGGCTCACCTACCCCCAGTACCTGGTCATGCTGGTGCTGTGGGAGCACGGCGAGCTGCCCGTGAAGAAGGTCGGCGAACACCTGCGCCTCGACTCCGGGACGCTGTCCCCCTTGCTGAAGCGCCTGGAGACGGCCGGTCTCGTACGGCGGGAGCGCAGCGCCATGGACGAGCGGTCCGTGGCGGTCGGGCCGACGGACGAGGGCACGGCCCTGCGGGAGCGGGCACTCCGCGTACCGCGCCGGATCGCCGCCGCCACAGGCTTCGAACTCGCCGAGATCCACGACCTGCAGACCCGTCTCGACAAGCTCACCGGGGCGCTGGACGCTGCGGCCCTGGAGGAGACCCCGGCCTGCGAGTGACCACACCGCGGCCGTCGAGCCCCTCGCCCCACCCGCCTCCTCGTCGCCATAAGTAACCCCACAACACCTAATTGCCCACATTGGCTACCATTTGCCTCGTGAAAGCCGTCGAGCCCGTGGAAGCCGTGGAAGCCGTCGAACCCGTACGCGCCGTGCGGGCCGGAGCCACCCGCCCCTCACAGGTCTCCGTCGTCGTCATCGGGTACGACGACGCCGCCCATGTGACGGACGCGGTGCGCTCCGCCCTCGCGCAGGGGCCCGCCGTCCACGAGGTGATCGCCGTGGACGACTGCTCGGCGGACGACAGCGCCCGCCTCCTGGACCGCCTCGCGCTCGACGAGCCGCGCCTGCGGGTCGTCCGCCGCGAGGCCAACAGCGGCGGCTGCGGCAGCCCGCGCAACGACGGCATCGCCGCCACCGCCGCCCCGTACGTCATGTTCCTCGACAGCGACGACGTGCTGCCGTCCGGCGCCGTGGACGCGCTGCTGGCCGCGGCCACCCGGCGCGGCACCGAGGTCACGGCCGGCCTGTGCGTCCGCCGTGAACTGCCGTCCGGCCGCGAGGTGCCCTGGCAGCCCGAGCTGTACGCCAGGACCGCCCTCGTGACCGACCCGTCGCGGCGCCCCCGGCTGGTCCACGACACGCTGTGCGTCAACAAGCTGTACCGCACCGACTTCCTTCGCGAGCACGGCATCCGCTTCCCCGAGGGGCACTTCCCCTACGAGGACTTCGTCTTCAGCGCGCGCGTGCTGGCCGCCCGGCCGCGGCTCGCGCTGATCCCGGACACGGTCTACGTCTGGCACGTGCGCCGCGGCGCCGGGCGGCTGTCGATCTCACTGGACCGGTCGGGCGTCGACAACTGGCGGGCCAGGATCACCGCGCACGCCCAGGCGTACGACGTCCTGCTCGCCGCCGGTGAGAAGCGGCTGGCCCGGGCCTCACGCGCACGGTTCCTCGACCACGCGCTGCGGATGTACGCGCGCGAGCTGGATCTGCGCGGCGCCGCGTACCGGCGGGAGTGGTGGGCCCTCACGCGCGCGTACCTGGCGACGTTCGACGCGGGCGACTTCGCGCTCGCCCCGGCGCCGGGCCGGGTGATCGCACAGGTGGTGCTGGCCTCCGACAAGCCGTGCGACCTCACCCGCGTCAAGGAGGTCGCGGCCCGCCCGGCCCGGCTGCGGCCCCCGTACGCGCGCGCCGCGGACGGCACCCCGGTCTGGTCCGCCGGCCTGCCCCGCGTCACCCTGGAACACCTCCTGGTCCGGCCCGTCCGCCTCCTTCCGGTGGCCGTGGACGCGGAACTGCGGCCACGCGCGCGTGGCACCCGGCTGCGGCTGCGCCTGCACGAGCTGTACGGGCGGATGACGGAGGCGGGGCCGGCGTCGGTGGACGCCGAGTTCGTGAACCGGCAGGACGGGACGACCGGGCTCACGCTCACGGCGCCCTTCCTGCCGGCCGACCCGGATCCCGCACCTCTCGCGCATCCCGCGGATGTCACGCATCCGGCGGCTCTCGCCACCCCAGCGGCTCCCGCGGCTCTCACCACCCCAGCGGCTCCCGCAGTTCCCGCGGCTCCCGCGGACGCCACCGAGCCCGTCCACCACGGACCCGGCGCCGATGCCCGCACCTGGACCGCCGAGGCGCCGGTCGACCTCGCGGCGCTCGGCTCCGGCACCTGGGACCTGCGGCTGCGGCTGCGCTTCCACGACGGCACGAGCCGCGAGACGACCGCGCACGCGAGCACCGGCCCGGGCCTGCTGCGCCGGTCGGTCGTGCCGAGCGCCCGGCACGGCGTGCTCCTCGTCCACCCGTACGCGACCCACGCCGGCTCGCTCGCGCTGCGGACCGCGGCCGGTCCGCGCGGGACGGCGGCCGTGCTGAGCCGCAGGATGAGGCGTTTGCTTCACTGATACGCGACCACTGACACACGAGGGGACGGCCGTACATGACCTGGCTGATCACCGGCGGCGCCGGCTACATCGGGGCGCACGTCGTCCGCGCGATGACCGAGGCGGGCGAACGGGCGGTGGTGTACGACGACCTGTCCACCGGGATCGCCGAACGCGTCCCGGACGGGGTGCCGCTCGTCGTCGGCTCGACCCTGGACGGGGAACGGGTCGCCCGGGCGCTGAAGGACCACGCCGTCACCGGTGTCGTGCACCTGGCGGCGAAGAAGCAGGTGGGCGAGTCGGTGGACCTGCCGCTCCACTACTACCGCGAGAACGTCGAAGGGCTGCGGGTGCTGCTGCAGGCGGTCACGGCCGCGGCGGTGCCGTCCTTCGTGTTCTCGTCCTCGGCGGCGGTGTACGGCATGCCCGACGTCGACCTCGTCACCGAGGAGACGCCGTGCGCGCCGATCAACCCGTACGGCGAGACCAAGCTCGCCGGTGAGTGGCTGGTGCGTGCCACGAACCGTGCGCACGGCCTGGCGACGGCGTCCCTGCGCTACTTCAACGTGGCGGGGACGGCGACACCCGAACTGGCCGACGCCGGCGTCTTCAACATCGTCCCGATGGTCTTCGAGAAGCTCACGGAGGGCGCGCCTCCGCGGATCTTCGGCGCCGACTACGCGACGCCGGACGGCACGTGCGTCCGCGACTACATCCACGTCGTCGACCTGGCGGAGGCCCATGTGGTGGCCGCGAGGCGGCTCGCGGCGGCCCCCGGCACCGACCTGACCCTCAACATCGGCCGCGGGGAGGGGGTCTCGGTCCGCCGGATGATCGACCGGATCAACGAGCTCACCGGCCACGCGCTCGCCCCGGAGGTCTCGCCCCGCCGGGCCGGCGACCCGGCCCGGGTCGTCGCCTCCGCCGACCGCATCGGCGCGGAGCTGGCCTGGAAGGCGAAGTACGGCCTGGACGACATGATCACGTCGGCCTGGGAGGGCTGGCTGCGGCTGCATCCGCAAGCACGTCGAAGCTAGGCAGGCCGAAGCTGGGCAGGCCGCGTACTCGCGCACACACGTGTCCACGTACTCACGTGCTCACCTGCGCAAACGCACTCGCCGCGGGCCGGACGTGGTCCTGGGCCGCGGCGAGAGTGCTGTGACGGGGTCCGTCAGAGCTTGTCCATACGGGTGTAGGGGCTGACGATACGGGCCTGGCGGGAGCCGAAGTCGACGAGCATCGCGATGCCCTCCTCGACGCCGACAATCCTGCCCAGGCCGAACTGGTCGTGCGTAACACGGTCACCGAGGGCGAAGTGCTTGGCGACCGGGACAACCGGAGCTTTGAAGGGACTGGTGGACAGGTGGCGCCGGGGCGCGGATGGCTTCGTCATCGTGGTTCCAGTATGCGCCCCCGGAGGCCCTGAGAGTGAGGCGTGGAAGACAACGATCCGGCCGCTACGGGGGTCGGACGCCCTCCGGAAGGGGCCCTGAGCCGGGCCGCGGACACGGCGGAACCGCAGGTGGAACGGCAGTCCCCGGCCGTCTACAACGCCTTGAGGGCCGCCGCCGTGGCCCGGGTCAGACTCGCCAGATATCCCTCCGGCGGCTTCGGTCCACGGATCACCACCGCACGCCAGTAGAGCGGTCCCGAGATGACGTCCAGGGCGAGTTCGCCGTCGATCTCCGTACTGATCTCACCGCGCGCCCGGGCCGCCGCCACGATGCCGTTCGCGACGCCCGCCTGCCCCTCACGCAGGGCCTTCTGCAGGGCTTGCGCGATCTCGGGGTTGCGGGCCGCCTCGGCCTGGAGATCGGGGATGACCTGTGAGGCGACGGGGTGACGCAGAGCGCGTGAGGTGACCTCGTACAGCAGGCGCAGGTCGCCCTCCAGGGTGCCCGTGTCGGGCGCGGGCAGTCCCTGCACGGCGATCGCGGAGACCAGGTCGAGCACCAGGTGCAGCTTGGAGCGCCACCGCCGGTAGACCGCGGTCTTGCCGACGCCCGCGCGGCGCGCGATGCCCTCGATGGACATGCGCGCGTACCCGACGGCCGCGAGTTCCTCGAAGACGGCCGTCCTGATCGCCTCCGTCACGTCCTCCCGCAGGACCGCCGCGCCTGCGGGCGCCCTCCGACGCGGCTGCGGCTGCGCTCCGGCTGTTCCGTCGGCGTTCGTCGTCATGCGGACCAGCATAGGGGCGTAACGACGAAACGGTTGCGTTCCGACGTCGGTCCGTCCTACTCTCACGTCACGACGATACGGTCCCGTCCCGACGTGGCACGTCGGGGCGGACCGCAGGTAACGGCACTCCCCCCGTCCCTCCCGAGTGAAAGCAGCGGATGTGAGTCAGGCCCTCGACACACCGCCCTCGGCGCTCGCCGCGCGTCACGGCCTCACGGTCAGTGGCGCACGGCCCTCCCTGCCCGCGTACGTCCGCCAGTTGTGGGCGCGCCGGCACTTCATCACCGCGTTCGCGACGGCCAAGCTCACCGCCCAGTACAGCCAGGCGAGGCTCGGCCAGATCTGGCAGGTGGCCACACCGCTGCTCAACGCGGCGGTCTACTACTTCGTCTTCGGCGTCCTCATGGGCACCAGCCACGGTGTGCCGGACTACGTTCCGTTCCTGGTCACGGGCGTTTTCGTGTGGACGTTCACGCAGAGTTCGATCATGGCGGGCACCCGGGCGATCTCCGGCAGCCTCGGCCTCGTGCGCGCCCTGCACTTCCCGCGCGCCGCGCTCCCGGTGTCGTACGCGCTGCAACAGCTCCAGCAGTTGCTGTTCTCGATGGCGGCGCTGGTCGTGATCCTGCTCTTCTTCGGCGTGCCCGTCGGCCCGTCCTGGCTGCTGGCCGCGCCGGCGCTGGCACTTCAGTTCGTGTTCAACGCGGGCGTGGCGATGGTCGTGGCCCGACTGGGGGCGAGGACGCCCGACATCGCCCAGCTGATGCCGTTCGTGCTGCGGACCTGGATGTACGTCTCCGGTGTCATGTGGAGCATCGACCGGGTGCTCAGCGACCACCAGGACATGCCGCGCGCGGTGCTGCTCGCGCTGGAGTGCAATCCGGCCGCCGTCTACATCGACCTGATGCGGTTCGCGCTGATCGACACGTTCCGGGCGGGACAGTTGCCCGCTCACGTCTGGGCGCTCGCGGTCGGCTGGGCGCTGCTGGCCGGTGCGGGCGGGTTCATCTACTTCTGGAAGGCTGAGGAGACGTACGGCCGTGGCTGAGCAGAACGTGATCGCCGAGAGCAGCGGGACCGGGGCCAACCGGGTCCCCACCGTCGTCGCCGACCGTGTCGACATCGTCTACCGCGTGAACGGCACGGGAGTGGGGCGGGGCAGCGCCACCGCCGCGCTCAACCGCATCCTGCGCGGGAGGAAGGCCGAACAGGCGGCGGGGGTGCGCAGGGTGCACGCGGTGAAGTCCGTGTCCTTCACCGCGTACCGGGGCGAGGCGATCGGCCTGATCGGCACGAACGGCTCGGGCAAGTCCACCCTGCTCAAGGCCGTCGCCGGTCTGCTGCCGGTGGAGCGCGGCCGGATCTACACGGACGGCCAGCCCTCCCTGCTCGGCGTCAACGCGGCGCTGATGAACGACCTGACCGGAGAGCGCAACGTGTACCTCGGCGGGCTGGCCATGGGGATGTCCCGTGAGCAGGTGCGGGAGCGGTACCAGGAGATCGTCGACTTCTCCGGCATCAACGAGAAGGGCGACTTCATCACGCTGCCGATGCGGACGTATTCGTCCGGGATGGCCGCGCGGCTGCGGTTCTCCATCGCCGCGGCCAAGGACCATGACGTGCTGATGATCGACGAGGCCCTCGCCACGGGGGACCGCTCCTTCCAGAAGCGGTCCGAAGCCCGGATCCGGGAACTGCGGAAGAGCGCGGGCACGGTCTTCCTGGTCAGCCACAACAACAAGTCGATCCGGGACACGTGCGACCGGGTGCTGTGGCTGGAACGAGGGGAACTACGGATGGACGGCCCCACGACAGAGGTACTGAAGGAGTACGAGAAGTTCACCGGCGGCACCGCGAAGTAACCGCCTCGGGCCCCGCAGGGGGCGCGGGGAACTGCGCGACAAGCCCCCACCAGCCCGCACCCAGTGACGGGCCCAGGCCCCACAAGGGGCGCGGGGAACTGCGCGACAAGCCCCCACCGACCCGCAGCCAACGACGGTCCGGCAGCGTCATCGTTCGAGGAACCCGAACAACCCCTCCCACCGGTTCACGATCTCGGTCGCCGCATAACGCCGGATGTTGACGCGAGCCGCGTCCCCCATCCGGTCCCGCACCTCCTTGTCGGACATCAGAGTGTCCAGGCGGCGAGCCAGCTCTCCCGTGTTGCCCAGGGCGGCGAGAAGCCCGTCCTCGCCGTCGCGGACGATCTCACGGACCCCGGGCGCGCAGTCGAAGGCGGCACAGGGCACGGCGGTCGCCATGGCCTCCATGAGGGCGAGCGGAAAACCCTCGCCCCTGGACGACTGCGCGAAGACGGAGCCGCCGCGCAGCGCGGCCGGGACATCGCCCGTGCGGCCCATCCAGTCCACGCAGCCGTCGAGCCCGAGAGCCGTGCACTGCTTCTTCAGGATCTCCTCGTCCTCCCCGGAGCCGTAGATCCGCAGACGCCAGTCGGGGTGGCGCGGCGCGATCTCCGCCCAGGTGTCGAGGAGCATGTCGATGCCCTTCTGGTCGTGCAGCCGGCCGATGCTGACGACCACGTTCTCGGTGCGGGCCGACGGCACCTCCGGCATGAACGGCAACGGGTTCGGCATGAACGACGCGTTGTTCATGCCCTGCCCGATCCACAGGTCGGCGTCCTCGCGGGTCAGCGCCAGCATGCGGTCGACGTCCCGGTACCACCTGCGCACGCGGTGGAAGCGCGAGGACGCCCTGGAGTACGCGAACGACTCGTGGCTCATCCCGATCACCGTCAGACCGCGGGTGTCGGCCCGGGCGACCCACTCCATGGCCCACACCTGCGTGACGATCACGACCGCGCCGGGCCGTGCCGCCCCGAACAGCGCGGTCAGCCTCGCGGCCTTCTCGCGGATGCTCGCCTCGCGTGCCCGGCCGGGGCTCGGCGGCTGTCCGGCGTACAGGGTCGTCGTCGGGTACGGGACGGTGCCGAGGTCCTGAGCCACCGCGGGCGGGGTGATGCCGACGACGTGGACGCGGTGGCCGCGCCCGGTGAAGAGGCGGGCCATCTGGTGCGACCAGCTGGTCACACCACCCAGCTCGTCGACGCTGTTGGAGACGAAGAAGACGTCCCGCCGCGGCTCCGCGTGCGCGTTCACGTCCCTGTCCGCGACCGCGTCCGCGTCATCGGGGGTGCCGGCCGGCCTCATGCGCGCCTCCGGTGGGCGAAGAACTGGTCGACGATGCTCTGGGCGGCCGTCCCCGTGTCGTACTCCCCGAACTCCGCGACGAAGCCCGCCCGCGCCTCCGCGTACTTCACCGCCTGCTCGTCCAGCGAGGCGAGGGCGGCGTACAGCTCCTCCTCGGTGCGCACGACCGGGCCCGGCGCCCGTTCGAGCAGGTCGAAGTAGGTGCCGCGGCCCTCGTGCACGTACTCCTCGTAGTCGTACGCGAAGAAGAACATCGGCCGGCCGAGGAGCGCGTAGTCGAACATCACGGACGAGTAGTCGGTGATCAGCCCGTCGGCGAGCGCGAGCAGCGGGGTCACGTCGTGGTGGGCCGACACGTCGAGGACGCGCCCGCGCACGGACGGCGGGAGCACGACGTGGTTGAGGTAGTGCGAGCGCACGAGGAGGACGTACCGGTCGCCGAACTCGTCGGCGAACCGCTCCACGTCGAACGGCAGCTCGAACCGCCGCTGCTTCCCGCCCTGGTGCCGGAAGGTGGGCGCGTACAGCAGCACGGTCCGGTCGTCGGGGATCCCCAGCTCGGCGGCGAGCGGTCCGCGCTCCCGCAGGCCGGTCTCCTCCTCCCGCTTCCTGGCCCGTACGAGTGCGTCGTTGCGGGGGTAGCCGACGCGCAGCAGCGTCCGCTCCTTCAGGCGGAACGCCCGGGCGAGGGTGCGTACGTCGTGCTCGGAGCGGATCAGGAACCGGTCGAAGCGGTCGAGGACCCGCTGCTGCTCCGCCTGCGCGGGCCGGGGCCTGAGCTTCCACTCCGGTTCGTCGAAGCCCATCCGCTTGAGCGCCGAGCCGTGCCAGGTCTGGAGGTACGTGGTCTCCGGACGCTTGGTGAGCTTCAGCGGATAACTCTGGTTGTCGACCCAGAACTCGGCCCGGGCCAGCGCCTTCAGATAGGGCAGCGACCAGCGGCGTACGAGCGTGGCGTCGGGCGGGAAACCGGCCGGTCCGCTCCCCGTGTACGACCACACGGCCTCGAAGTCGAGATCCTGGCGCCGCATCTCCTCGTAGAGCGCCTTCGGGCTGTCGCTGTACTGGCGGCCCAGATGGCTCTCGAAGACGACCAGGCCCTTCCGCACGGGCAGCCGGCTGAACACCTCGTGGTAGATCCGGATCTTGGTCTCGCCGGAGGTGAGCTTCCGGCGTACCGTCCTGCCCTTGCGGTACGTGGACTTGGCGAGCCGCCCCGGCGCGCCCCGCACGCCGCGCCCGACGAGCGCGTCCACCTTCTCGCGGGTGAGGACCCGGAAGGAGAGGTGGCCGCGCGCGGAGATCTCGGGCGCGATGCGGTCGGCGACCAGGCGGGTGAGCCGGGGCCTGACGGGCGTGCGTCCGACGGCCAGACCGGGTTCGCAGGCGGTGATCCGGGTGGTGGTGCGCACACCGTCGACGTACAGCCGCAGCCGTACGTCCCACACGGCGTCCACGATGCCCAGGGGCCGCAGCCCGCGCGTGAGGCCGGCCGACGCCTCCCAGGCGATGGACTCCCCCTCGTGCCGCAGGGTGCGGACGGGGAAGCGGAAGGTCTGGAACCGCACGCCCTTGCGGCGGGCGGCGAACTCCAGCTCGCCGGTGAGCCGCGCGCCGGGCGGGACGACGCCGAGCGGATTGACGATGCGCCCGGCCAGTCGGACCGTGCCGGCGTCCTCCTCGTACCGGGTCAGGACGTTGCGCAGGAACATCCTGTCGACGGTCTTGAGGTGGTGGCCGAGTGCGGTGACGTCGAGGACCTGCCGGCCGAGGGCGCCGTCGAGGTGCTGGGCACACCAGTAGACGCGGCCGTCGCGCTCGACGAGGGGTGCGGAGATCTTGTCGCGGTTGGTGAGCGTGTCCACGGCCGGCAGGAGGTTGTCCCAGTCGCTCTCGCGCAGCAGGTAGGCGCAGATGGCGTGGATGGGTTCCACCTCGTCGAAGGCGGCCCAATCGATGGACTCCAGGTACGCGCGGGCGATCCCGGCGAACTCCTCCCGGTAGGAGGCGTCCCGGAACGGCAGGTCGCGCAGGTGCAGCACCAGGTCGTGCTTGAGGAACTTGACGTCCTTGCAGAACTTGAGCTCCGCAAGCCCCCGGTCGACGAGCAGCCGGTCGACCCGTCGGTGGATCTCCATACGGTGCGCGAAGTTGGCGATCTCGGCGCGCCGGTTGCTGATCGACTTCGTCGCGGCCCTGTCCACGACGTTCCAGTCGTAGACGCGGTTCGGGATCAGGGTGATGCGGCGGGCCGCCGCATACGCCTGCGCGGAGAAGAGCAGGTCCTCGTAGTGGATCCCGACGGGGAACTCGAGCCCCTGCTCGATCAGGAACTCTCGGCGATAGCACTTGTTGGTCGACAGGGTGTCGAAGACCAGCAGGTCAGGGAGCTCGGAGACCGAATCCAGGGTGCGCGTGCGGGTGTAGAGCCAGGGGTACCACTTGACCTCCTTGCGGGCACGCGAGTCGACGTGGACCCGTACGCACAGTCCGGAGACGAGGTCGGCGCCGGTGGTCTCGGCCGCCTCCAGCATGTTCCGGCAGGCGTTGCGTTCCAGTACGTCGTCGCTGTCGAGGAAGAGGACGTAGGTGCCGCGGGCCTGCCTGATGCCGTGATTGCGGGGCGCTCCGCACCCGCCGCTGTTCTCGTCCAGGCGGTGGGCGCTGACGCGGCCGGGGTGGCGGGCGGCCAGTCCCTGCGCCACGTCGTACGAGCCGTCGGTGCTGCGGTCGTCGACGATGACGACCTCCACGCTGCGGAGGGTCTGGCCCAGCACGGACTCCACGGCTGTGGCCAGCCGCGCCTCGTCGTTGTAGACGATCACGACGACGGACACCGCCGGCACCACACCCTGGGACAGATCCTCGCTCATCCCATTTACCCTAAGTACCCTTTTAGGGTCATGGCACGGGGGGATGGGCCGCCCGGGTTCTCGCCCCCGCCGCCCCTTCCCGTCCCGACCCTGGGGGCTGCCGCCCCCAGACCCCCGCAATCGCGCTGCGCGCTCGTCCTCGAACGCCGGACGGGCTGAAAGCATTTCAGCCCGTCCGGCGGTTGAGGACCGGGGGTTGGGGGGGTGGCCCCCGAGCCCTGTCGATTGGGGTGCCCCCGCTCGAGCGAAGCCGAGAGTGGGGGAGGGTCGGGGCGGCGGGGGCGAAAACCGAGAGGGGCACCCCCGACCACCGGGGGTGCCCCTCACCACGGCGGGACGCTAGGAATGCGTCCGCAACATCGTCCGCATCGTCCGCATCGCCACCGAGAGATTCGCCAGGTCGAAGGACTCCGACCCCTGAATCTCCTCCAGCGTCGTCCGCGCCCGAGCAAGAATCGCCACGTTCTTCTCCTCCCACGCCTTGAACCGCTGCTCAGGCGTGGAGGACCCGTTCCCCACGGCGAGCACGTCCGCGGTCAGAGCCGCGTGCGCCGCGTACAGGTCCTCTCGGATGGACGCCCGCGCCATGGACTGCCACCGGTCCGCCCGCGGCAGCTCGATGATCCGGTCCATGAGCTGGGTGATCCGCAGGCGGTCGGCGAGGTCGTAGTAGACCTCCGCGACCCCCATCGGATCCTTGTCCATGCGGTCGCCCACCGCGACGATGTCGAGCGTGGGGAAGGCGGACGAGAACCCGGCCACCCGCTGCGCGAGCTCGTCCGGCACCCCGGCTCCGGTCAGCTCGTCGTAGATCTGCTGGTACCACTCCAGATCGGCACCCCGCAGCAGGTTGGGCAGCTCGGCCCAGACCCGGGTGACCCGGTCACGGAAGAAGTCGATCGTCTCGGCGAGCTGGATCGGCTGCGGCCGGTTGTTGAGCAGCCACCGCGTACCGCGCTCGACGAGCCGGCGCGAGTGCAGCCGGATCCGGGTCTGGACACCCGCGTCGACCGTGTTGTCGAGGGCCTCGACGGCGTCCCACACGGCACTGGAGTTGAAGATCGCGCGGGCGGCGGTCTGCGCCCTGACGATCTCCTCCAGCGACGCCCCGGTCTCTTCCCGCAGCCGGTGCAGGAAGCTCGTGCCACCGGTGTTGACCGTGTCGTTGACCAGCACGGTCGTGACGATCTCGCGGCGCAGCGGGTGGTTGTCGATCTGCGCGGCGAACTGCCGGCCCAGCGCGGTCGGGAAGTACGAGTGGAGCAGGCTCCGCAGGTACTCGTCGTCGGGCAGCGAGGTGCGCAGCAGTTCGTCGGAGACGGTGATCTTCGTGTACGCGAGGAGGACGGCCGTCTCCGGCTGGGTCAGCCCGTGCCCGGCGCTGAGCCGCTCCTTGATCTGCCGCTCGGTGGGCATGAACTCCAGCGCCCGGTCGAGGTGGCCGGCCCGCACCAGGTGCCGCAGATAGCGGTGCTGGGCGTGCAGCATGCTCGGCGACTGGGCGAGCGCGTTGGCGAGCGCGGTGTTCTGCGCGTAGTTGTTGCGCAGGACCAGGGTGCCGACCTCGTCCGTCATCTCGGCGAGCAGCTTGTTGCGCTGCTTGACGGTCATGTCGCCGTCCCGGACGACCGTGTTGAGCAGGATCTTGATGTTCACCTCGTGGTCGGAGGTGTCCACGCCCGCGCTGTTGTCGATGGCGTCGGTGTTGACCTTGCCGCCGGTCTGCGCGAACTCGATCCGCCCGAGCTGGGTGAGGCCGAGGTTGCCGCCCTCGCCGACGACCTTGACCCGCAGGTCGGCGCCGTCCACGCGGATGGCGTCGTTGGCCTTGTCGCCGACGTCGGCATGCGTCTCGGTGGACGCCTTCACGTACGTACCGATGCCGCCGTTCCACAGCAGGTCCACCGGGGCCGTCAGGATCGCGCGCATCAGGTCGGCGGGGGTCATCTTGCCGATGGTGCCCTCGATGCCGAGCGCCTCACGGATGTGGCTGTTGAGCTGGATGGCCTTGGCCGTACGGGGGAAGATGCCGCCGCCCTGGGACAGCAGTTCCTTGTCGTAGTCGGCCCAGGACGAGCGCGGCAGCTCGAAGAGCCGGCGGCGCTCGGCGTACGACCTCGCCGCGTCCGGGCGCGGGTCGATGAAGATGTGCCGGTGGTCGAAGGCGGCGACCAGGCGGATGTGCTCGGAGAGCAGCATTCCGTTGCCGAACACGTCACCGCTCATGTCGCCCACGCCGACGACCGTGAAGTCCTCGCTCTGGGTGTCGACGCCCAGCTCCTGGAAGTGGCGTTTCACCGACTCCCAGGCGCCGCGGGCGGTGATGCCCATCTTCTTGTGGTCGTAGCCGGCCGAACCGCCGGACGCGAAGGCGTCCCCGAGCCAGAAGTTGTACGACTCGGCCACTCCGTTGGCGATGTCCGAGAACGTCGCCGTGCCCTTGTCGGCGGCGACCACGAGGTACGTGTCGTCCTCGTCGTGCCGTACGACGTCGGCGGGCGGTACGACCTCGCCGGCCACCATGTTGTCGGTGATGTCGAGCAGCGCCGAGATGAAGGTCTTGTAGCTGCGGACACCCTCGGCCATCCAGGCGTCGCGGTCCACGGCCGGGTCGGGGAGCTGCTTGGCGACGAACCCGCCCTTGGCGCCGACGGGCACGATGACGGTGTTCTTGACCATCTGCGCCTTGACCAGCCCGAGGATCTCCGTGCGGAAGTCCTCCCGCCGGTCGGACCAGCGCAGACCGCCGCGCGCGACCTTGCCGAACCGCAGGTGCACGCCCTCGACCCGCGGCGAGTACACCCAGATCTCGTACGCCGGCCGCGGGGCCGGCAGGTCGGGGATGGCCTGCGGGTCGAACTTCATGGAGACGTAGTCGTGCGGTACGCCGCCGCCCGCCTCCTGGAAGAAGTTCGTGCGCAGGGTCGCCTTGATGACGGTGAGGAAGGAGCGCAGGATCCGGTCCTCGTCGAGGCTGGCCACCTGGTCGAGGGCGGCGTCCAGCTCCTCGAGGAGGGCGTCGGTCAGCTCCGTGCCCGCCCGCTGGCGGTCCGGCGACATGCGTGCCTCGAAGAGCGAGACGAGCAGCCGGGTGGTGTGGACGTTGCTGCGGAGGGTGTCCTCCATGTAGTCCTGGCTGAACTTCGAGCCGGCCTGCCGCAGGTACTTGGCGTACGCGCGCAGCACGACCGCCTGCCGCCAGTTCAGCCCGGCGCTCAGGACGAGGGAGTTGAAGCCGTCGTTCTCGGCGCGCCCGGTCCAGGTCGCCGCGAAGGCTTCCTGGAACCGCTCGCGGCCGTCGTCGCCGAGGTGGTCGCCGTTGCCGCCCGCCGACTTGGGCAGCCGCAGGCCGAAGTCGTAGATCCACGCGGACGCGCGGTCCGGGCAGCGCAGTTCGTAGGGCCGCTCGTCGGTGACCTCGACGCCGAGCCGGGTGAGGACCGGCAGGACGGCGGAGAGGGAGACCGACTCGCCGATGCGGTAGATCTTGAAGCGGCGCTCGCCGGGAGCGGCGCCGACCGGCTCGTACAGGCTGAGATCGAAGTCCTTGCCGTCGCCGAGCTCCTCCAGGCGGACCAGGTCCGCGACCGCCGTGCGCGGGTTGTGGTCGGCCTTGTAGCCCTCGGGGATGACGTTCCCGTAGCGGCGCAGCAGTTCGGCGGCGCGCTCCTCGCCGCACTCCGCGTTCAGTGCCTCGGCGAAGCCGTCGGCCCAGGAGCGGGCGGCCTCGACCAGGCGCGCCTCGATGCGCTCCTTGTCGGCGTCGCTGAGCTGCGGCAGTTCGGTGCCCTGCGGGACCCGGACCACGAAGTGCAGCCGGGAGAGGATCGACTCGGTGTTCCAGGCGGTGAAGTCGACGCTGGTGCCGCCCAGTTCCTCCTTCAGGATATCGATGATCCGCAGGCGCACGCCGGTGGTGTAGCGGTCGCGCGGGAGGTAGACGAGCGCCGAGTAGTAGCGCCCGTACTCGTCCTGACGCAGGTAGAGGCGCAGCCGCCGCCGCTCCTGGAGGTAGAGGACGGACGTGACGATGGCCCGCAGTTCGTCGGGCGGCGTCTGGAAGAGCTCGTCGCGCGGGTACGTCTCGAGAATCTGGAGGAGGTCGCGGCCGTCGTGGCTGTTGGGCGAGAACCCGGCGCCCCGCAGGACCTCCGCGACCTTGCGGCGGATGACGGGCACACGGCGGACGGACTCGGTGTACGCCGCGGAGGAGAACAGCCCCAGGAAGCGCCGCTCCCCGACGACGTTGCCCTCGGCGTCGAACTTCTTCACGCCGACGTAGTCGAGGTAGGACGGCCGGTGCACGGTGGCGCGGCTGTTCGCCTTGGTCAGGACGAGGATCTTGTGCTCGCGGGCCTTCGCGCGGGCGTCGGCGGGCAGCCGCTCGAAGGACGGGCTGACCGGGTGGTCCTCGTTGTCCCCCTGCTGCGGGTCGGACCGCAGGATGCCGAGCCCGGTCCCGGGCACGGCGGCCAGCGAGTCGTCGTCGTGCAGCTCGTACTCCCGGTACCCCAGGAAGGTGAAGTGGTCGTCCGCGAGCCAGCGCAGCAGTTCGCGGGCCTCCTCCACGTCCTGGTCGCGCAGGTCGTCGGCGGTGGGCTCGCTGGGCAGTTCCTCGGCGATGCGCAGCGCCGAGTCGCGCATCTTCTCCCAGTCCTCGACGGCCTCACGGGCGTCGGACAGGACACGCAGCAGATCGGCGGTGATCTGCTTCAGATCGGCGCGGTCGGTCTCGCGGTCGATCTCGACGTGGATCCAGGACTCGATGGAGGCGTCGTGCGGGAGTTCCCCGGTGGGCCGGGTCTCCAGGACCTCGAGGAGCTTGCCGGTGAGGTCGCGCCGCACGACGAACTGCGGGTGGATGACCACATGGATGCCGCGGCCCTGCCGGGACAGCTCGTTGGTCACGGAGTCGACGAGGAAGGGCATGTCGTCGGTCACGACCTCGACGACACTGTGGCTGCAGGTCCAGCCGTTCTCCTCGACGGTCGGGGTGTGGACTCTGACGTTGGCCGTGCCCTGTGGGCGGTTCTCGGCCAGCCGGTGGTGCGAGACGGCGGCCCCGAAGACATCGACCGGGTCACGGTCGGTGAGGTCCTCCGGGGCGGTGTGCAGGTAGTAGCGCTGGAGGAACG
Source organism: Streptomyces sp. NPDC002701 (assembly GCF_042889045.1). Lineage (NCBI taxonomy): Bacteria > Bacillati > Actinomycetota > Actinomycetes > Kitasatosporales > Streptomycetaceae > Streptomyces > Streptomyces sp. NPDC002701. Next base: position 22,930 of record NZ_JBIAQL010000001.1, on the reverse strand, counting down.
TGAGCAGTGTGTCCCGGTCAGGGGTGCTCTCGTCCGTCGTCCCGGTCGGTAGGTGCCCCCCGACCGGGCTGTTCTCAGCTACCCGGGCGGCCCGTTCGAGCAGCTCGGCCTTGGCTTCGTCCAGCTTGGTCTGCATTGTCCTCTGGCTCCTGTCGCGCGCCGTTGCGTGACGTCGTTGAACATGAAGTGACGTAGCGCCGCGACGCGGGGTGTCCGGTCTGATCCGACGCTATGCCGCGATGAGAGATTGGCGGGGCGTTATCGGCCATTCTTGGCGGCTCCGGAGGCTGTGATGCTGCTCTCGGTGCCTGTTCCGCGGCTGCCCGCCCGTGGGGACCAGCGACCGCCCGGTCACGGATGTGGTCCGTGTCTTCCGGGCGCAGGGCAGGGGCGGCGATGCCCCCGCGACGTATCGCGCTGATCACGTGCCCAACCTATCGCCCCTGCGGGGGGCCGCGTCACGAGCCGTTTGTGTACAAAAGAGGGGTCACCTTTTTGACACTCTGCACAGTTCGCGCTCGCGGGCTCCCCAAGAGGCGCACGGATCGCAGGCAGCACGCGGATCGCAGGGGCGCGCGGCGGCGCTCAGGCCGCCAGCCACTCGGCCACCGTCACGGCCTCCGCCAGGGTGTCCACCACCGGCACCCCGACGCCTTCGAGACTGGCCCGGCTGTGCGAGCCCCCCGTGTAGAGCACGGCCTTCGCGCCGACGTGCCGCGCCGCTATGGCGTCGTCCGTCGCGTCCCCGATCACCACCGTGCGGGCGGGGTCCACGCCCGCCAGGGCCTGCAGATGGCGCACCATGTGCTCCGCCTTGCTCCCGCCGGACGGTCCCGTCCGGCCGTCGACCCGCAGGAAGTGCGGCTCGATACCGAACCCGCGCACCAGCGGCACGAGTTCCTCGTGCCCGTACATGCTCAGGATCGACTGGCTCCGCCCGGCCGACACCCACTCGGCGAGCAGTCCGGGCACCCCGTCGGTGAGCCCGCAGCCCACCCGGTGCTCCGCGTAGTAGCGCTGGAAGATCACGTCCATGACCTCCCACTCCTCGTCCGTCGGCAGCCGCCCGATCAGGCGCTCGTAGAATTTCGGTACGGGTACGCAGTACAGCTCGCGGTACCGCTCCAGCGTGATCGGCGGTATGCCCAGCTCGGTGAAGGCCGCGTTCGTCGCACCGATGATGGCCGCGTTGTCATGGAACAGCGTCCCGTTCCAGTCCCAGACGATATGTGTCGCTCCGTGCATCCCCATATCCAAAAAGTACCCAACCCCACTGACAACGCCTCATACGAACTTCGCGCGCGCTGACTCGGCGCCCGCCCCGCGCGTCAGTCGCCGAGACCCACCAGGTTCGGGATCTCCTGCGTGGCGAACCAGAGCAGCTCGTGGTCCTCGGCCCCGTCCACGACGAACTGCGCGTCGTCGTCGCCCCGGTCCGCCGCGCCCAGCGCGTCCGCCGCCGCCGTCACGTCCGCGCCGGCCTCGTCCGCGTCGACGTGCACGGCGGCGGCCCTGGCCAGCGCCACGGCCGAGCCGACCCGCACCTCCCCGAGGGACGCCGGGTCGAGCCCCTGGCCGGGGTCGGCGACCGCGGCACCGTCCGGCACGTCGACGGCGACGACGACCCGGCGACGCGGGGCGGCGGGGTCGAGCGCGACCAGCCGCAGGGAGGCGAGCGCGGCCCGGTTCAGTGCCGCGTACTCCAGTTCCTCGATGTCGTCGGAGAGGTACCACTCGCGCAGCGCGGGCGTGACGGCGTACGCGACGAGGGGTCCCGGGCCGAGCTCACCCGTCTTGTACGCCTCGGCGAGACCGGAGAGGGTCAGGGGGACGTAGACGCGCATGGCCGGGCCGCTTTCGTAGAGGCGTTCCGAGGGCGGGTTCCGCACCTCCTGGAGGCTCTCAGGATACGTGCGGGCGTCCCCTTTCGAGTCCGCGCCCACCCCTCTGGGGACGTCCACCCCCGTCCCACCCGTCACCCGGTACGTCCCGTTCGCGCCAAGCCTCCTGCCCTCCCCCCTCACCCTGATAGGTGAACATTCCGGCGGCCCGAGTGCCCGCCCGTCCCGCTTGCGGCCGCCCGCTCCGGCCTCGTACAAGATCCCCAACAGAAAGTTACCGACCGGTAGAGGCATGGCCGGTCCGACCGAACGGGGCTTAGTCGTGAACAAGGTGATGACCAGGACGAGGCGCACCCCGGGCAGCCGCCCGCCCGTCCGCCACGACTCGCGCCGCCCGGGCGGGAGCGCGCCCGCCACGCCCCGCGGGCCGCGCCCCACCGACCTGTTCGCGGAGCGGCTCGTCGAGGTCCTGAGCGGCCGGCGCCCTGTGCACTCCATGCTGCGGCACACCGCGGGCCGCGCGTACGACGAGCTGGCCTGGCTCGCCGAACGCGGCCCCCTGCGCACCCGCGGCACCCGCCCGGTGGTCCGGGACATCGGCTACTACATCCCGCGCTCGGGCGCCGTCGAGGCATTCGCCCGCATCGGCGCCGGCGACCAGCTCCGCGCGATGGCATTCCGCCTGGAACAGGGCCAGGACCTCCGCTGGCGCTGCACAGCAGTAGAACTGGGCGGCACCCGCATGCCCCCCACCCCCGACCTCTGACCCACCAGGGCGCCCCGCCAGCGCGCCCGCCAGGGCGCCCCGTCAGGGGCGCGGGGAACTGCGCACCCGCCGGCACACTCCGGCCCCGTCAGGGGCGCGGGGAACTGCGCGACAAGCCCCCACGGCCCCGCACCCGAAATCACACCCGCCGACGGCTGAAGGCAACCGGCAGGCGACACGCACAAAGGGCCGGGCGCCCAAGCGCCCGGCCCTCCCACAACAACCACTCAACCGCTCAACCGCTCAACCGCTCAACCCGCGGAGCGAACCGTCACTTCTTGCGACGCCGCCCGCCCTTCTGCTGCTTACGCCGCTCGGCCCGAGTGAGCCCATCCGACTCGGACCGCACCGGCTCGTCGTCCGTGGCGAAGTCACCCTCGACGACACCACCCTCACCATCGACGGTGGGCGCCGAGAAGTGCAGCCGGTCCGGCCGCTGCGGAGCATCGAGCCCCTTGGCCCGGATCTCCGGCCGCGCGCCACCGCCACTCCCGGAACCCGCACCCGCCGGGACGGCGTCCCGCTTGTCGAGCGAGGGCTTCGCGTCCTCGACCGGCACCTCCTCGACCTGCTGCTCGACCTGGACCTCCAGGTTGAACAGGTAGCCGACGGACTCTTCCTTGATGCCGTCCATCATGGCGGTGAACATGTCGAAGCCCTCACGCTGGTACTCGACCAACGGGTCCTTCTGGGCCATCGCCCGCAGGCCGATGCCCTCCTGGAGGTAGTCCATCTCGTAGAGGTGCTCGCGCCACTTGCGGTCCAGGACCGACAGCACGACCCGGCGCTCCAGCTCACGCATGATCTCGGAGCCGAGCTGCTCCTCACGGGCCGCGTACTGCTCGTTGATGTCGTCCTTGATGGACTCGGAGATGAACTCGGCGGTCAGACCGGCACGGTCACCGGCCGCCTCCTCCAGCTCCTCGACGGTGACCTTCACCGGGTAGAGCTGCTTGAAGGCGCCCCACAGCCGGTCGAGGTCCCACTCCTCGGCGAAGCCCTCCGCGGTCTCCGCGTCGATGTACGCGTCGATCGTGTCGTTCATGAAGTGCTGGATCTGCTCCTGCAGGTCCTCGCCCTCCAGGACGCGGCGACGCTCTCCGTAGATGACCTCGCGCTGCCGGTTGAGGACCTCGTCGTACTTGAGGACGTTCTTCCGGGTCTCGAAGTTCTGCGTCTCGACCTGCGACTGCGCGGACGCGATGGCGCGGGTGACCATCTTGTTCTCGATCGGCACGTCGTCCGGGACGTTCGCCATCGACATGACGCGCTCGACCATCTGCGCCTTGAAGAGCCGCATCAGATCGTCACCGAGGGAGAGGTAGAAACGGGACTCGCCCGGGTCGCCCTGACGGCCGGAACGACCGCGCAGCTGGTTGTCGATACGGCGCGACTCGTGCCGCTCGGTACCCAGGACGTACAGCCCGCCGAGGTCCTTGACCTCTTCGAACTCCGCCTGCACGGCCTTCTCGGCCCGCTCCAGGGCGGCCGGCAGCGCCGCGGCCCACTCCTCGATGTGCTCCTCGGGGTCGAGGCCACGCTGGCGCAGCTCCGCCTCGGCGAGGTCGTCGGGGTTACCGCCGAGCTTGATGTCCGTACCACGGCCGGCCATGTTCGTGGCGACGGTGACGGCGCCCTTGCGGCCGGCCTGGGCGATGATCGGGGCCTCGCGGTCGTGCTGCTTCGCGTTCAGCACCTCGTGCTGGATGCCGCGCTTGCTGAGCTGCTGCGAGAGGTACTCGGACTTCTCGACCGAGGTGGTGCCGACGAGGATCGGCTGGCCCTTCTCGTGCTTCTCGGCGATGTCGTCGACGACCGCCTCGAACTTCGCGACCTCGGTGCGGTAGATCAGGTCGGACTGGTCCTTGCGGACCATCGGCCGGTTGGTCGGGATGGGGACGACGCCGAGCTTGTAGATCTGGTGGAACTCGGCCGCCTCGGTCATCGCCGTACCGGTCATGCCGGAGAGGCCGGGAAGCTCCTTGCCGTCCTGGTCGTGACGCTTGTAGAGGCGGAAGAAGTTCTGGAGGGTGATCGTGGCGAGCGTCTGGTTCTCGTCCTTGATGTCCACCCCTTCCTTCGCCTCGATCGCCTGGTGCATGCCCTCGTTGTAACGGCGGCCGGCGAGGATACGGCCGGTGTGCTCGTCGACGATCATGACCTCGCCGTCGATGACGACGTAGTCCTTGTCCTTCTTGAAGAGCTCCTTCGCCTTGATGGCGTTGTTCAGGTAGCCCACCAGAGGCGTGTTCACCGACTCGTAGAGGTTGTCGATGCCGAGCCAGTCCTCGACCTTGGCGACACCGGACTCGTGGATGGCGACGGTGCGCTTCTTCTCGTCGACCTCGTAGTCGCCGGTCTCCTCGATGCCCTTGAGGGTGTTGCCCGCCTCGCCCTTCTTCAGGCGTGTGACCAGCTTGGCGAAGTCGCCGTACCACTTGGTGGCCTGGTCGGCGGGGCCGGAGATGATCAGCGGCGTACGGGCCTCGTCGACGAGGATCGAGTCGACCTCGTCGACGATCGCGTAGTTGTGGCCGCGCTGCACCAGTTCTTCCTGGGACCACGCCATGTTGTCGCGCAGGTAGTCGAAGCCGAACTCGTTGTTCGTGCCGTACGTGATGTCGCAGGCGTACTGCTCGCGGCGCTGGGCCGGCGTCATGTTGGCCAGGATGCAGCCGACGGACAGGCCCAGGAATTTGTGGACGCGGCCCATCATCTCGGAGTCGCGCTCGGCCAGGTAGTCGTTGACCGTGATGAGGTGGACGCCGCTGCCGGACAGGGCGTTCAGATACGCGGGCAGCGTGCCGACCAGGGTCTTGCCCTCACCGGTCTTCATCTCGGCGACGTAGCCGAGGTGGAGGGCGGCGCCGCCCATCATCTGCACGTCGTAGTGGCGCTGGCCGAGGACGCGCTTGGCGGCCTCGCGGACGGTCGCGAACGCCTCGGGCAGCAGGTCGTCGAGGCTCTCGCCGTCGGCGTACCGCTGCTTGTACTCATCGGTCAGGGCTCGCAGCTCGGCGTCGGAGAGGTCAACGAAGTCCTCTTCGATGGAGTTGACCTGGTCCGCGATGCGGTGCAGCTTGCGCAGGATCTTTCCTTCGCCTGCACGCATGATCTTCGAGAGGACGGACACGGGGGTTTGTCTCCTTGCCGGTCGGGCCTGGGACGGTCGGTTTCAATGGCAGATTCAAATCACAGCTTGAGCAACGGCCATCGTAAGCGAGGACCCCGCCGCGTCGGGAGGTCTGCATGGGACAGCCACTGAGACAACGGGCGGGGGATGCCGAAGGTGCCGCGCGGGCGCCACGAAAGGTGACGGCGCCCTCACAGCGCGCGAAAGTGATGGCTTCCGTACCGAAGCCCGAGCAGAATCGGCCGATGGACCCCGTCACACTGACCTCCGGACGACTCCTGCTGCGCTCGGTGGGAGCGCACGACACCGACGCCGTGTTCGACGCCGTCCAGGATCCCGACATCCAGCGCTGGACCACGATCCCGTCGCCCTATCTGCGCGAGCACGCCACGGCCTTCACCGAGCAGATGGTGCCCGACGGGTGGGCGGACTGCTCGATGTTCACCTTCGGTGTCTTCCTGCCCGTCGGCGGCGAACTCGCCGGCATGCTCGCCCTCACGATGCGCGCCCTGGGAGTCGGCGAGATCGGTTTCTGGGCGACGAAGGAACACCGGGGCCACGGCTACATCACCGAAGCGGCCCTCACCGCCTCCCGCTGGGCGTTCACCCAGCGCTCCCTGGACCGCGTGGAGTGGCGCGCCGAGGTGGGCAACACGGGCTCCCGCGCGGTCGCCGAACGCGCCGGGTTCACCGTCGAGGGGGTCCTGCGCTCCGGCATCAACAACAAGGGCGTGCGCCGCGACTGCTGGATCGGCTCCCTGCTGCCGTCGGACCTCGGGCTGCCGTCGACGGCGCCGTACCTTCCGGCGCCGGACCAGACCTGACCCGGCCCTCCGCCCCTCCTCACCGAACCGCCCAGGTGGGGGCCGATTGTCAGTGGCAGCGCCTATCGTGCGGACCATGACGAGTCTGCCGCGCCCGACCGCCGAACTCTCCGCCGACGAGGCCCGTCGGATCGCCCTGCGCGCGCAGGGGTTCCTCGGAGCCCCCGACCGCAGAGGCGGCGTCCGGGGCGTTCTCCGGCACCTCGGCGCGGTCCAGCTCGACACCATCTCCGTCCTGGCCCGCTCCCACGAGCTCGTCCCGTACGCCAGGCTCGGCGCCGTCGGCCGCAGGACGGTCGACGAGGCGTACTGGACGCCGGCCCCCGTCGGCACGGCTCCGCCCCGGCCCCACGCCTTCGAGTACTGGTCGCACGCGGCCTGCATCCTGCCCGTGGAGGAGTGGCCGCACTTCGCCTTCCGCCGCCGCGCCTACCGCGCCCGCCCGCACTGGAACCACGCACTGCCGGACGGCACGTACGACCAGGTCATCAAGCAGTTGAGAGCCGAAGGCCCGCTCACCGCCACCGACTTGGGCGGCGCGAAGAAGACCAGTGAGTGGTGGGACTGGTCGGGCACCAAGGTCGCCGTGGAGCGTGCGCTGATGTACGGCGAGGTGGTGTGCACGGAGCGGCGCGGCTGGAAGCGGGTGTACGACCTGGCCGAGCGGGCGATCCCGGAGGCGTTGCTGCACGACGACCTGGACGACACCGAGTGCCTGCGCCGCCTGGTACGGCTCGCGGGCCGCTCCCTGGGCGTCGGCACCCGCGCGGACATCGCCGACTACCACCGCCTCAGGAACGACCAGGTCGACGCGGTGATCGCGGACTCCGGTCTGGTCCCGGTCACGGTGCAGGGCTGGGGGAAGCCGGCCTGGGCGGACCCCGAGGCGCTGGAGACGACCCCGCGCGGCCGCCACCGCACCACGCTCCTGTCGCCGTTCGACTCGCTGGTCTGGGACCGGGCGCGCACGGAGCGGATCTTCGGCTTCACCCACCGCCTGGAGGCATACGTGCCCAAACCGAAGCGGGTGTACGGCTACTTCGCCATGCCGGTGCTGGCGGGCGGCCGGCTGGTCGGCCGCGTGGACCCGTCCCGCGAGGGCACCACCCTGGTCGCCAAGCAGGTCACCCTGGACAGCCCCAAGTCCGTCCCCGCGGTAGCCCAGGCCCTCCTGGAGGCAGCCACCTGGGTAAACTGCACAACCATCCGAGTGGACCGAGCCAACACCCCACTCCTACGCGACACCCTGACAACAACCCTGAACAAGTCCCTCTAGCCCCCTTGAGGGGCGCGGGGAACGGCGCAGAAGCCCGCAGCACTCCCCAGGGGCGCGGGGAGAACGGCGCAGAAGCCCGCAGGGCTTCTCAGGGGCGCGGGGAACTGCGCGATCAGCCACGACGCACCGGCACCGTGACACTCACCCGACGCCCCCCAGCCCCTCCGCGCGGCGAAACCAACCTCAGCGAATCTCGAGAATCTTCTCCCGCATCGCATACACCACGGCCTCCATCCTGGAGTGCAACTGCAACTTCTCCAGGATGTTCCGCACATGGTTCTTCACGGTGTTCTCCGAGATGAACAACTCCTTGGCGATGTCCCGGTTGTTCATTCCGGTCGCCACCAGCTTCAGAACCTCCAGCTCACGATCGGTGAGCCGGGGCGCGGGCACCAGCCGCCGCTCGTCCGTGCGCTGGATCATCGACTTGAACTCGGTGAGCAGCTTCGAAGCCATCGAAGGGCTGATCTGCGACTGCCCATCGGCCACCGCGCGAATCGCCGTGGCCACTTCGTCCGTAGAGATCTCCTTCAGGAGATACCCCGTGGCCCCCGCCTTGATCGCGTCGTAGAGGTCGGCTTCCTCGTCGCTGATCGTCAGCATGATGATCTTGGCGCTGGGGGCGACCTCCTTGATGGAGGTGCACGCCTCGATCCCGCCGCGCTTGGGCATCCGGACGTCCATCAGCACGATGTCGGGCAGCAGGTCGGCAGCCTTGTCGACCGCTTCGGCACCGTCCCCCGCCTCCCCGATGACCTGGATGTCCTCCTCGGCGGCGAGCACGATCTCCAGGCCGCGACGGAAGAGGGCGTGGTCGTCCACGACCAGGACCCGGATGGGCTCCTTGCGCGGGGGGCCGCCGTCCGGGCCCATGCCGACGACGCCGTCGTCGGCATCCCCGTCACGCATCGGTCCGAAGCTGTCCGCCATGGTTCCTCCCCCTGAAGGCCGTGGCCTGTGTTCCTGTGCCGCCGCCAACCCAGCGCGACGGCCCACCGGTTGAGGCCGGTGCGGCCATGATTTCATGCCCGGACGACAACGGGATGACAGAGCGGGGCACCAATGGGTCGCACACCGGTGCCCCTGGGGGCGCACGAGCACTCCAGGGGCACCGTCCGGGGGTCCCCCGGCCGCCGGCCGGGGGAGCTCACCCGGTGAGTCAGCCGCCCAGCGCCCCACCGGGCGGGGCGTGCTCCGCCTCGGCGACCATCGGGTCCGTGCTGAGGTGGATGACGCCGTAGTCGTACGCGTGCCGCCGGTAGACGACACTCGGTTCCTTGGTCTCGGAGTCGACGAACAGGTAGAAGTCGTGCCCGACCAGTTCCATCTCGTAGAGCGCCTGGTCGAGGGTCATCGGGGACGCGACGTGGGTCTTCTCGCGGACGACCAGCGGCCCGTCGCCCTTGACCTCGAGCGGGCCGATCTTCTTGACCGGTACCGCGTCGGTCTCCTCTTCGTGCACGACGTCGCCGTTGCCGTCCAGGGTCGCCGCGTCCGGGACGTGGTCGGCGACCTCCGCGGCCGAGATCCTGCGGGCGCCGCGGCGGGTGTAGCGCTTGTCGTGCTGCTTGCGCAGTCGCGCCTCCAGCTTGTCCGCCGCCAGGTCCAGCGCCGCGTACGCGTCGCTCGCCGCCGCCTCCGCCCGGATCACCGGACCGCGCGAGTGGAGTGTGATCTCCACCCGGTCTGAGCGGTCGGCCTGGCGGGGGTTCGGCTCCTTGGACACCTCGACGTCGAGACTGATCACTTTGCCATCGAGCTTCTGGATCTTCTCCAGCTTCAGCTTCTCGGCCACGTGCTTGCGGAACCGCTCGGGCACCTCGGTCTTGCGGCCCTTGACGACGATGTCCACGCAGAACTCCGTTCCCGGGTCGCTCCGCATCGACGGCGGAGCATCTCCCTCTTGCACCTGGCTCCAGCGCGTCCCGGAGCCTCGGACTCGGTGACTTCCACCTCCTCCTCCCCCGCGGGCAAGATCTCCACCCCACCGGCGCGGGTGAATGGAGAAATCCCACGGCGCGGCATTCCGATATGCAGGGATCGGCGTCCGCCATTCCCTCACAACCGAACATATCTCGCCTGGGCGGATGTCGTCACCCTCTACTGCGGTGTACCTCCATTCCAGCGAATGGAACCTCTCACTACCTGCAACGACGCAACTTCTCTGTCAGTTCCGGTTTATTTCGAAAGAAGCTGGAGACGCCGCGACCACCGCCGCGCCGACCCAGCCTTCCGCGCTGTTCGCGCCTCTCTTTTCCCTGACCGCTTCTCGTCGGCCTACACCTGCCGTCGTCGCCCGTCTCGCCCCTTCCTGCGTCGTTCTCCGTGTTACCCGCCCGTAGAATCCGTCCTTTTCCGGGAGAACGGCCCTCAGGGCCCGCGCCGCCTCGGCCAGGGAGGCGCCCGTCGTCATCAGGTCGTCGACGAGCACGATCCGCCCGCCGTCCAACTCACCGCCCGTACCGCCGCCCATCCCGTCGCCCACGCCGCGGCCCGGACGGCCCCCGGCCAGCAGCCGCGCACCTCCCGGCGCCACCTCCAGGGCACCGGCGAGATTGTCCAGCCGCTGCCGCGAGTCCAGCCCCGACTGGTCGGCCACGGCACGCCGCTGCCGCAGCACGGCGAGCACCCGGGCCCGCCTCCCGGTGCGCCGCAGCTCAGCAGCCGCCGCGAGCGCGATCCGCCGCGCCGGGTCATGCCCCCGCGCCCGCACCGCCCGCCGCGCCGACGGCACCGGAACCAGCAGCACCGGAGCCTGAAAACTTGCCGCGTCCGCGTCGGCTCCCGGTCCGAGCCCCGCCCGCACAGCCCCCGCCAGCGCCGCTCCCAGCGGCCCGGCGAGCGTCAACGCCCCCCGTTCCTTGTGGGCCAGGAGCGCCGCCCGCACCTGGTCCTCGTACGGAGCCGCCGCGTGCACCACCGGCAGCCCCGGCGGCTCCGGCTCCGGTCGCACACGGCTCGGTACGGCCCCCGTCAGGGCGGCACGGCACTCCGGGCAGAGCACCGTGCGAGGCCGTCCACAGCCTCCGCACTCGGCCGGAAGCACCAGGTCGGTGAGGTCCTGCCACCACCCCCGCATGCCCACCACTGTGCCAATGCCGCAGCGCCCGGGCCACCCCTGTGGACAACTACCTGTGGACAACTCCCGGCACGTCCTCCCGCGTTGTCACCCACACGAGGGAGGCGGGGCGCGCCGTACGGAAACTCAGCCCGGATAGACCGGCGACATCCCCTTCTTGACCACGGTCTGCCACTGCGAACCGCTGGACAGCCGCACGATCCCGTCCTCGGAGTGCGCCACCAGCGGCAGCCGCTCGTCCTCGGAGGCGGCGATCTCCTTCACACCGGTCAGCGCCGACGGAGCCGGCCCGACCGGCGTGGACCCGTCCACCTGGACGTACTGGATCTGCTGCACGCCTCGCGCCTCGCGCCCGACCACCACCAGGCGGCTGTCACCGGCCCAGGACATGGCCGTGACCTCCTCCAACTGCGGTGCCACGGACCGCAGTTCACGGATCGCCACACCACTGCTGGCGCCCGCGCCCTTCGCGTCCGCCCGTTCGATCCGCCCCATGAGCAGCGACGTCCGCTCGTCGTCACGCACCATCAGAGCGATCCGCACGCCGTCCGCCGCCACGCGCACCGCCTCGATCCGCCCCTCCAGGCCGGGTGTCGCCACCTCCAGGGGGTCACCCCCGCCCTCCTTCAGCAGGAGGAGCCGGGAGTCCTTCGGACCGCGGTCGGCCACCCACAGGTCGCCGCTCGCGTCCCAGCTGGGAGTCGTCAGCCCGTCGTCCTGGGACGTGGCCGAACTGCGCAGCACGGCCTCGCCGAGCGAACCGCCCGACGCCAGCGAACCGACGTACAGCGAGCGTCCGTCGAGCGACACCCCGGCCGCGGTGTCCTCGTCCCGCGAGACGGCGGCCGCCCGCAGTTCCTTGCCACCGTCGCCGAGCGCCCCCGGCACCGGCTCCGGCTGCTGCTCGCTGCCGGCCCCCGGTATCCGCACCAGCCGCTTCTCGCCGTCGATGAAGTACTCGTACTCGGCACGCCTGGCCGGGCCGTGCGCCACGTAGATCTCGGCACGGTCGCCCCTGAGCACGCACGACTGTGTGCCGTCCGAACGCTGCAGCTCCACCTCGTCGATGCCCGTGGGCGTCAGGTTCTGGAGCGTGAACAGGATCTGGGCGGCCATCTCCCTGCACACGGACTGCCCGACCCGGTCGGCCCTGCCGTTCAACGGCACCTTCAGCCGGTTCTGGTCGTCCGGCGTCAGCGACCTGACGCCCTTCTTGAGCGCCGTACCGGTGGGGAAGCTCGATCTGACCACCGGCTCCAGCCAGCGCGTGGGCCCCTTGAGGACCGAGCGGACCATCTGCGTCACCGGGTCGACCTGCTCCCGTACGTAGACGGGGTCGGCGACCGCTGCCAGCTGGTCCTCGCCCCCGCCGTCGGCGTTCAGAGCGAAGTAGTACTTGTTGACGGACTCGTAGTTGCGCTGGAAGTCGGACATCCCCATCACCAGGCCGGGCGGCAGGGCGTCGATGCGCCACTCCTTGGAACCGTCCGCCTCCTTGTGCTCGGTGAGGTGCACGGTCTTGTCGTACGCCCCCTCGGCGGGCTCGTAGGCGAACTGCGAGTCCACGGTGGCGACCTTCGTGCCGATCAGCGAGTAGGCGTAGTCACCGGTCGCCTCCCTGCTGCCGCTGTGCTGCGCCACGGTGTTGGGTCCGTCCGCGAGCACCGTCGTCGACTCGTTCGGACGCCACTCCTTCGACGCCTTGTCGGTCAGGTACTTGCGGGCCGTCTCGAACTCCGGGTCGTCACTGGTCAGCGCTTCCAGGAAGCCCTGGACGATCTCCTCGGGCTGCGCGTTCTCCCGCGGCGGCATCGCGAAGACCCGCACCTGCGCGTCCGGCCGCTGGGACGCCTCCACATCGCGCAGGTCCCCGCCGTCCGGCATCGACGCGCATCCGGCCAGCAGGACGGTTCCGCAGGCGGCGTACACCATCATGTGCGCCGGACGCCGACGGCCGCCCCGATCGCGGTCAGCGCCCACGAGACCCCTCCCCCTGCTTCAGCTGGTCCGGCTGCCCGCCGGTTCCCGGACCGTCCTCGGACGGCGTCTCCTCGGCTTCCGCGGCCGGTCCACGGGCGTCCGCGGCGGGCCGGGGCACCACGCGCGCGCCGTTGCCGGGCAGCGCCGCCGGATCCACCGCGCCCGCCACCTTGGGGGCACGCGCCGGCATCGGCGGCACGACTCGCTCGGTGGGCTGCGCCGGCACGGTGGCCAGCTTCTGGGTGCCGCCCAGGGGCAGCCCCGCGTCGTTCAGTCCGCGGTTGCGCCGCGAGTCCTTGGGCTCCAGCGGTATCGGCGAGCCCCGCAGCGGCTCGTCCGCCGTGCGCGGCAGCGTCAGCCGGAACTGCGAGCCGCCGCCCGGCTCGCCCCACGCCTGCAGCCAGCCGCCGTGCAACCGCGCGTCCTCCAGGGCGATGGACAGGCCGAGGCCCGTACCGCCGGTGGTACGCGCGCGTGCCGGGTCGGCCCGCCAGAAGCGGCTGAACACCCGGGTGGCCTCGCCGGGCTTGAGCCCCACTCCGTAGTCGCGCACCGCGACCGCCACCGCGCCGCCCGCGGACGCGAGCTTGACCACGACGTCCCTGCCCTCGCCGTGCTCCACGGCGTTGACCACGAGATTGCGCAGCACCCGCTCCACCCGCCGGGCGTCCGCCTCGGCGACCACCGGCTGCTGGTCCCCGACGACCCGCATGCGGGTGCCCTTGCGCTCGGCGAGCGGCTCGGCCCCGCTGATCACCCTGCGGACGACTTCCCGCAGGTCTATCGGCTCGGCCTCCAGGGCCGCCGCACCCGCGTCGAACCGGCTGATCTCCAGCAGATCCGCCAGCAGCGTCTCGAACCGGTCCAGCTGGTCGGCGAGCAGCTCGGCCGACCTGGCGGTCATCGGATCGAAGTCCACGCGCGCGTCATGGATGACGTCGGCGGCCATCCGGACGGTCGTCAGCGGCGTACGCAGCTCGTGCGACACGTCGGACACGAACCGCCGCTGCATCCGCGACAGGTCCTCCAACTGCTGGATCTTCAGCTGCAGGTTCTGCGCCATCTTGTTGAAAGCCTCACCGAGCCGGGCGATGTCGTCCTCACCGGTGACCTTCATCCGCTCCTGGAGGCGTCCGGCGGACAGCCGCTCGGCGATCCCGGCGGCCATCCGCACGGGCGTGACGACCTGGCGCACCACGAGCCAGGCGATCGCCCCGAGCAGCACCACGACGAACAGCCCCGCCGTCGCGAGCGTCCCCTTCACCAGGCTGAGCGACTTCTCCTCCTGCGTGAGCGGGAACAGGTAGTACAGCTGGTAGGGGTCGCCCTTGGGGTCGTTGATCCGGGTGCCGATGATCAGCGCGGGCTGGGACTCCTGGCGGTTGGTGTAGACGATCCGCGTATAGCTCTGGGCCGCGCCCGTGCCGCCGTCCACCCGCTCCCGCAGGTCCTCCGGCACGCTGAGGCTCGGGTCGACGTATCCCGAGGCACGCGGTCCGAGACCCCTGCTGTCGCTGTCGGCCGAGGTGGTGCCGAGGGTGACCACGCTGAACGCGCCCTGGCCACCGCTGGAGAGCGACTCGACGAGGGAACTCATCCACCCGCTGACGTTCTGGACAGGGTTGTCGCCCGGGCCCGAGCGGTCGTCCCCGCCCGCGCCCATCGCGTTGTCGGCCTCCTGTTTGGCGACCGTGAACCCGCCCGTGGCCTGGCTCTGGGAAGCCTTCACCTTGGCGTCCAGCAGGCCGTTGCGCACCTGCCCGATCACGACGAAACCCAGCAGCAGGACGACGCCCAGCGACATCAGCAGGGTCGTCACGACGACCTTCAGCTGGATGTTGCGCCGCCACAGCCGCATGACGGGCAGCAGCGGCCGGCGCACCCAGCGCATGAACAGCCGCAGGACCGGGCTGCTGCCCTGGACTCCGCCCTGCAGCAGTCCGCCCTCGACGAACCGTCCCCAGCGGGAGCCCGTCATCTTCCGCCCGACAGGCCGCCCCGGCCGGACCCCCGGCTCGCCGGGCGCCGAAGCGGCACTGTCCCGGGACATGTCAGCTCGGTCCGGCCTTGTAACCGACGCCACGGACGGTCACCACGATCTCCGGCCGCTCCGGGTCCTTCTCGACCTTGGAACGCAGCCGCTGCACATGCACGTTCACCAGACGGGTGTCCGCCGCGTGCCGGTAGCCCCACACCTGCTCCAGGAGCACCTCACGCGTGAACACCTGCCACGGCTTGCGGGCCAGCGCCACCAGCAGGTCGAACTCCAGCGGCGTGAGCGCGATCGAGGCGCCGTCCCGCTTCACGGAGTGACCGGCCACGTCGATGACCAGATCGCCGATCGCGAGCTGCTCGGGCGCCGGCTCCTCGGACCTGCGCAGCCTGGCCCGGATCCGCGCCACCAGCTCCTTCGGCTTGAACGGCTTCACGATGTAGTCGTCCGCGCCCGACTCCAGGCCGACCACGACATCGACGGTGTCGCTCTTCGCGGTCAGCATCACGATCGGTACCCCGGACTCCGCCCTGATCAGGCGGCACACCTCGATGCCGTCCCGGCCGGGAAGCATCAGGTCCAGGAGCACCAGGTCGGGCTTGCTCTCACGGAAAGCGGCCAGCGCCTTGTCGCCGTCGGCTACGAAAGACGGCTCAAAACCTTCACCACGCAACACAATGCCGAGCATCTCGGCCAGTGCGGTGTCGTCATCGACGACAAGGACTCGTCCCTTCATAAACGACATCATCCCATTAACTAAATCGTTACCTGGCGTGACCTGTCACACAGCTCCGCGAGCGCCTCTGCCGTCACGGGCGACACGGCGCCCTCCTCGGTGACGATCGCCGTCACCAACTCGGGCGGCGTCACGTCGAACGCCGGGTTGTACGCCTGGGTCCCCAGGGGTGCCACCGGAATCCCACCGCCCGCCTCGACTCCCGCCACGGGCACCAGCGGAGCTGTGATCTCCGTCACTTCATGACCGGCACGCTGCTCGACCTCGATCGATGCTCCGTTCGGAGTGTCCGGGTCCACCGTCGTCAACGGCGCCACCACGATGAACGGCACATGGTGGTACTTGGCCAGCACCGCGAGCGGATAGCTCCCCACCTTGTTCGCCACCGAACCGTCGGCGGCGATGCGGTCCGCACCGATGAGCACCGCATCCACCTCTCCCGCCGAGAACAGTGACCCGGCAGCGTTGTCCGTGAGCAAGGTGTACGCCATTCCGGCCCGCGCCGCCTCATAGGAGGTCAGGCGAGCACCCTGCAGCAACGGACGCGTCTCGTCCACCCACAGCCTGCGCAGCCGCCCCGCCCGGTGCGCCGCGAGCGCCACCGCGAACGCCGTGCCCTCTCCGCCGGACACCAGCGCCCCGGTGTTGCAGTGCGTGAGAATGCGGTGGTTCCCGCCCGGCAGCAGCTCGTCCAGCAGCGTCAGCCCGTGCACGGCCATACGCCTGCTGGCCTCGGCATCCTCCCTGTGCAGCGCCCGCGCGGCAGCCAGCGCGGCCGCGGCGGCCTGCTGCTCGTCGCCCCCGGCCCGCAGCACGGCGAGGTGCGCCTCCTGGGCCCGGCGGACCCCGTACCCGAGATTCACCGCGGTGGGCCTCGCACTCGACAGCGAGGCCGCGGCGTCGCGGACGTCGAAACCCCGGGCCGCGGCGAGCGCGACCCCGTACGCCCCCGCGATACCGAGCAGCGGTGCCCCGCGCACGGCCAGCGAACGGATCGCCTCCACCAGCGCGGGCGCGTCCGTGCACACCAGCTCGACCTCTTCGGCGGGCAGCCTCGTCTGGTCGAGGAGGACCACCACGGGCCCCTCCGGCGGCTCGTCCCAGCGAATCGCAGGGAACTCGATGGGCCGGTTGTCCTCGCGGAATTGCGCGTACTGATCAGCCATTCACTCAGTCTGCCCCGTACAGGGCAGACAATTGAAGGTGTGCAGCTGATAGTGCGGCCGGTCACTTCCCGGCAACACCGTGGCACGATGGCTGCCAACCTGCCGCCGCGACCGCGGACGGGCACCGTGAAGGAGCGACGATGAACGACACTCCGGGCTGGGCATCGCCCGGATCTGCCCCCTCCGACGGGCAGAACGGACAGGACCCGGCGACCCCCGGCCCTGCCCGGCCCGAGGATCAGCCCCGTCCTCCGGAGCCCGCGAGCGAGCCGGCGCAGCCCGGCCCGGCCCCGTCCGGCGGCCCGGGCTCGAAGTGGTCCAAGGAGCAGCCCCCGCCCGCCCAGTGGCCCTCGCCCGGCGGCGGCCCACAGGGCGCCCCGCCGCAGGCCCCGCCACCACCCCCGCCCGGCCCCGGCTGGGGCCCGCCGCCCACCGGCCCCGGCTGGGGCGGCCCGCCTGCCGGCGGCCCGGGCCACGGCGGCTACGGCCCGGGCGGCCATCCCGGCTGGGGAGGCGGCTGGGGAGGTCCCCCGCCCGCGGCCAAGCCCGGCGTGATCCCGCTGCGCCCGCTCGGCGTCGGCGAGATCCTCGACGGCGCGGTGTCGACCATGCGGACGCACTGGCGCACGGTCCTCGGCATCTCGCTGACCGTCGCGGTCCTCACGCAGATCGGCGTGATCCTCCTCCAGGGCTTCGTCCTGGACGACAGCGCCACCGCCGAAACCCTCGACGACCCCAGCGCCACCGCCGGGGAACTGACCCGCGCCCTGGGCGAGACCCTCCTGAACTCCGGCGTCGTCGTCCTCATCACCCTGCTCGGCACGATCGTCGCCACGGCCCTGCTCACGACCGTGACCAGCCGCGCCGTCCTCGGCAAGTCGGTGACCACCGCCGAGGCATGGCACGACGCCCGGCCCCAGCTGCTCAAGCTCGTCGGTCTGACCTTCCTGCTCCCGCTCATCGCGGTCGCCATCGCCGGCGTGGGCGTACTGCCCGGCCTCCTCGTCGGCCTCGCCGGCGGCGGCGACGGCGCCATCGCCCTCGCCGTCCTCGGCGGCCTGGCCGCGGCCGTCGTCGCGCTCTGGCTGATGATTCGCTTCTCGCTGGCCTCGCCGGCCCTGATGCTGGAGAAGCAGGGCGTCCTCAAATCCCTGAGCCGCTCCGCGAAGCTGGTCCGCGGCTCCTGGTGGCGCGTCTTCGGCATCCAGCTCCTCGCCACGATCATCGCGAACATCATCGCGTCGATCATCGTGATCCCGTTCACCTTCCTCGCCTCCGCGCTCAGCGGCGACGGCGTCAGCAGCTTCCTCGAGAGCAGCACCAGCGACCTCGGCTGGACGTTCCTCATCGTGAGCGGCATCGGCTCGGTGATCGGCTCCATGCTCACCTTCCCGATCACCGCCGGGGTCACCGTGCTCCTCTACATCGACCAGCGCATCCGCCGCGAAGCCCTCGACCTCGACCTGGCCCGCGCGGCCGGCGTCCAGGACTACGGCTCCGGCACCCCCGGACCGACCCCGGGGAGCTGACGGAGTGAGTCCGGCGGGGGGAGTGCTCACAGCGGTACTGGCGCTGCCACGCGCCGACGGCGAACCACCGGTGACCGTCCCGCGCGATCCCGCGCGGGAGGCCGCCCGGCGCGAGCTGTCCAAGCGGATGTACCACGAGAACGACCCGAACCTGCTCCAGCGAGCCCTGAACGCCTTCTGGGAATGGATCGACAAACTGCTCGGCGCCGCCTCCACGGCGACCCCGGGAGGCGGACTCGGCCTCCTGGTCATCGTCCTGACGGCCGCCGCACTCGTCGGCGCCCTCTGGTGGCGCCTGGGCTCCCCCCGCCGAACCCCCACGTCGGCCGTCCCCCTCTTCGACGACCGGCCGCGCAGCGCCGCCGAACACCGCGCGGCCGCCGAGGCGCACGCGGCCCGGAACCACTGGAACAGGGCCGTCCAGGAACGCATGCGCGCGGTCGTCCGCTCCCTGGAGGAACGCGCCCTGCTCGACCCCCGCCCCGGACGCACCGCCGACGAGGCCGCCGCCGAAGCGGGCCGCACACTCCCCGCCCACACGGACCGGCTGCGCGCCGCGGCACGCGACTTCGACGACGTCACGTACGGCGGACGAACGGCCGGACCGGAGACGTACCACCGCCTCGCACAACTCGACCAGGACCTGGAACGCACCAAGCCGGTCCTCGCGAACAGCAGCCCCCGCACGGCCCACAGTGCCCACCAAGGGGCCGCCGAATGACCTCCGAGACCACCACCGCCCCACCTACGGCCCCCCAGCCGTCCACCTCGGCCTCGCCCACCGCGCGCCAGGTGTGGACCCGCTCGCGCGGAATCCTGCTCGCACTCGTGATCCTCCTGCTGGCCGCCGTCGCCATCGCCGTCGTACGCTCCGGCACCCAGCACGGCAGCCTCGACCCGCGCTCCGCCGACCCCTACGGCAGCCGCGCCGTCGCCGAACTGCTCGCCGACCGGGGCGTGACCACGCGCGTGGTCACCGACCTGGCCGAGGCCGGCACCGCGGCAGGCCCCGACACGACGCTCCTGGTCGCCCGCCCCGACCTGCTGACCGACCGCCAGCAGGACCGCCTGCACACCGCGTTCGGGAACTCCGGCGCCCGCGCCGTCCTCGTCGCCCCCGGCGCCCCCTCCGTCGGCACCCTCGCGCCCGGCGTCGACGCCGCCCCCGTGCCCAGTGACGACTCCGCGCTCGCACCCGCCTGCGCCCTGCCCGCCGCCCGGCGCGCCGGCACCGCGGACACCGGCGGCCTGCGCTACACGACGGACGCGCCCGCCGCCGACTCCTGCTACCCCAGCGAGGGCCTGCCCACCCTGCTGCGCATACCGGCGGCCGAAGGCAACGGCGACACCGTCGTCCTCGGCGCCCCCGACATCCTCCAGAACAACCGGCTCGACGAGCAGGGCAACGCCTCCCTCGCCCTCCAACTGCTCGGCTCCCGCCCCCATGTGGTCTGGTACCTCCCCTCGCTCTCCGACGACTCGGCCGCCGACGCCGGCGAGCGCGGCTTCCTCGACCTGGTCCCCTCCGGCTGGCTCTGGGGCACGCTGCAGCTCTTCATCGCCGCACTCCTGGCCGCCCTCTGGCGCGCCCGCCGCCTCGGCCCCCTCGTCCCCGAACGGCTCCCCGTCGCGATCCGCGCCTCCGAGACCGTCGAAGGCCGCGCCCGCCTCTACCGCAAGGCCGACGCCCGCGACCGCGCCGCGGGAGCGCTGCGCTCCACCACCCGCACCCGCCTGGCCCCCCTCCTCGGTGTGTCCCCCGCCCAGGCGCACGCGCCCGAAGCCCTGCTCCCCGCCCTGTCCGCCCGGCTCCGCCGGGAAGGACAGCCCCTGCACGCTCTCCTCTTCGGGCCGCCGCCCCGCGACGACGCGGCCCTCATCGCCCTCACCGACCAACTCGACGCCCTCGAAAGAGAGGTACGCCGTCCATGATGGCCCCGACCACTGACAACGCCGGGAACACCGGGGACGCGGACACCGCCCGCGCCTCCCTGGAAGCCCTGCGCGCCGAGATCGCCAAAGCCGTGGTCGGCCAGGACCCCGCCGTGACCGGTCTCGTCGTCGCCCTCCTCTGCCGTGGACACGTCCTCCTCGAAGGAGTCCCCGGCGTGGCCAAGACCCTGCTCGTACGCGCCCTCGCGTCCGCGCTGGAACTCGACACCAAGCGCGTCCAGTTCACCCCCGACCTGATGCCGAGCGACATCACGGGATCCCTCGTCTACGACGCCCGCACCGCGGAGTTCTCCTTCCAGCCAGGACCGGTCTTCACCAACCTCCTCCTCGCCGACGAGATCAACCGCACCCCGCCGAAGACCCAGTCGTCCCTCCTGGAAGCCATGGAGGAACGCCAGGTCACGGTCGACGGCACCCCCCGCCCGCTCCCCGAGCCGTTCCTGGTCGCCGCGACACAGAACCCGGTCGAGTACGAGGGCACGTACCCCCTGCCCGAAGCCCAGCTGGACCGTTTCCTCCTCAAGCTGACGATCCCTCTCCCGTCCCGCCAGGACGAGATCGGCGTCCTGACCCGCCACGCCGAGGGCTTCAACCCGCGCGACCTGCGCGCCGCCGGCGTACGCCCCGTGGCGGGCCCGGCCGACCTCGAAGCCGCCCGCGCGGCCGTCGCCAAGACCGCCGTCTCCCCCGAGATCACCGGCTACGTGGTGGACATCTGTCGCGCCACCCGCGAATCGCCGTCCCTCACCCTCGGTGTCTCCCCCCGCGGCGCGACGGCGCTCCTGTCCACCGCCCGCGCCTGGGCCTGGCTGACCGGCCGCGACTACGTCATCCCCGACGACGTGAAGGCCCTCGCGCTGCCGACCCTCCGCCACCGCGTCCAGCTCCGGCCCGAAGCCGAGATGGAGGGCGTGACGGCCGACTCGGTCATCAACGCGATCCTCTCCCACGTCCCCGTCCCCCGCTGATGGCCCTCACCGGCCGCGCGGCCCTCCTGGCGGCCCTCGGCACCCTCCCTGTGGGCATCCTGGAGCCCAGCTGGGCGGGCATCCTCGCCGTCAACGCCCCCTTGGCCCTCGCCTGCGCCTGCGACTTCGCCCTGGCAGCACCGGTACGCCGCCTCGGCCTGACCCGCTCCGGCGCCACCTCCGTACGCCTCGGCGAGACCGCCGACGTCACGCTCACCGTCACCAACCCGTCGGGGCGCCCCCTGCGCGCCCGCGTCCGCGACGCCTGGCCCCCGAGCAGCTGGCAACCCGGCACGGAGGTCACCCAGTCACGCCACCAGGTGACGGTTCCGGCCGGAGAACGCCGACGCGTCACGACCCGCCTGCGCCCCACCCGCCGCGGCGACCGCCGCGCGGACCGCGTCACCGTCCGCTCGTACGGCCCCCTCGGCCTGCTCGCCCGCCAGGGCAACCACGCGGTCCCGTGGACGGTACGCGTCCTGCCCCCCTTCACCAGCCGCAAGCACCTGCCCTCGAAACTGGCCCGCCTGCGCGAACTCGACGGCCGCACCAGCGTCCTGACCCGAGGTGAGGGAACCGAGTTCGACAGCCTCCGCGACTACGTCCCCGGTGACGACACCCGCTCGATCGACTGGCGTGCCACGGCCCGTCAGTCGAGGGTCGCGGTACGCACCTGGCGTCCCGAGCGCGACCGGCACATCCTCCTGATCCTCGACACGGGCCGCACGGCGGCGGGCCGCGTCGGAGACGCCCCCCGCCTGGACGCCTCCATGGACGCGGCTCTCCTCCTGGCAGCTCTCGCCTCCCGCGCCGGCGACCGGGTCGACCTGCTCGCCTACGACCGCCGGGTACGCGCCCTGGTACAGGGACGAGCCGCGGGCGACGTCCTTCCCTCACTGGTCGACGTCATGGCACATCTCGAACCGGAGCTGGTCGAGACGGACGCCCGCGGCCTCACCTCCACCGCGCTCCGCACGGCACCGCGTCGCTCATTGATCGTGCTCTTCACGACCCTGGACGCCGCCCCCATCGAGGAGGGCCTGCTCCCGGTACTCTCCCGCCTCACCCAGCGCCACACGGTCCTGGTCGCCTCGGTCTCCGACCCGCACATAGCGCGCATGGCCAAGGCCCGGGGCAACACCGACGCGGTGTACGAGGCGGCCGCCGCGGCGCAGGCCCAGGCGGAACGCCACCGCACGGCCGAACAGCTGACACGCCATGGCGTCACTGTCGTCGACGCGACACCGGACGACCTGCCGCCGGCTCTGGCGGACGCATATCTGGCTTTGAAGGCAGCAGGCCGGCTCTGAACGGGCGGCCGGCTGTCAACAGCCCACCTCCCAATGAGGAGCCACCCACAACACAAAAAAGCCCCCGCACCGAAGTGCGGGGGCTTTCTCATACAAATTGTTCGGCGGCGTCCTACTCTCCCACAGGGTCCCCCCTGCAGTACCATCGGCGCTGTAAGGCTTAGCTTCCGGGTTCGGAATGTAACCGGGCGTTTCCCTCACGCTATGACCACCGAAACACTATGAAACTCTGATTCAAACAGCCGCACCACACCCCCCGTGGCCAAACGACAGGGGTGCGGGGTTGTTCGTGGTTTCAGAACCAACACAGTGGACGCGAGCAACTGAGGACAAGCCCTCGGCCTATTAGTACCGGTCAGCTCCACCCCTTACAGGG